>NZ_RAIN01000003.1:0-565329 GCF_003610155.1 Rhizobium sp. WW_1 | reverse complement strand
TCTCATCTTCGCTTCCTTTGATAGAGCTACGATGAGCCGAAAATCCTCTCTTCTCAATTAAACCAATTCTGTCTCAAGGGCGCTGATGTCGGACAAGAATCGGACTACTTCTGGGTGCTGGCGCTTCAGCAGGAATGAAGAAGGAAGACGGAACATACCCTCTGATTCCAGCGGTTGCCGGTTTAACGAAAATAGTCCTCGATAAACTCCATGCCGAATATGGGGTACAGATCGCAGAGTTGAAGAAGGAGCTTGCGCCTAAAGACGACATTGAGACGCTCTTGTCCAGAATTAGGTCGCTCGCGAAAGTGATAGGACCGGCTAAGATCCATGACTTGGATGGTCCGGGATATGCGCAGCTTGGTGAGCGCGTGTGCGAGGAAATCGGGAAGGTAGTGACGGTGACACTGCCTGCGACCGGATCGGCCTATGGCGACATTGTGACCTGGATAACGGGCGCCGGTCGTGATCATCCAATTGAGATCTTCACCACGAACTACGATCTGCTGCTCGAGGAAGCGCTGGAGCGTGTGCGTGCGCCGTACTTTGATGGCTTCACGGGTGGTCGTGAGCCTTTCTTTGACCCAGTCACGGTCTCCAACAACGACCTGCCTGCAAGATGGACGCGTCTCTGGAAACTGCACGGATCGCTGGGGTGGTGCTCTAACAGCAAGGACGAGGTGATCCGCTCCGGCAAGGACAACGCACGGCACCTTGTATTCCCTGAGCACCTCAAATACGAGCAGACACAAAAGGCACCTTACGCGGCGCTCCTTGACCGGTTGCGCGCCTTTCTCGCCACTCCGGACACGCTGCTTATCTCGATCGGATTCTCGTTCGCCGACGCTCATATCTCGGCGCGTATCGACGAGGGACTCGCCGCGAACCCGTCCGCTAGCGTGTTCGCATTCCAGTTCCAGAAGCTTGTTAACGAAATTTGTGCCACCGAGCTCGGTCGTCGGCTGCCTAACTTCAGCGTCTACGCGCGCGATGGGGCGCTGGTGAATGGTTCAGAAGGCCCGTGGCGTGTGCCTACAGAGCTTCCTTCAAAGGACTGGGGACCAATTCGGTCCTCGTATTGGTCTGAACCGTCTGGGGGCGGCCAGCACGAGTTCACGCTTGGGGCAATTGAGCCATTTGCTCGCTTCTTCTCTGCTTCACGCTCCACTCAGGTTTTTGTGACACCGGCCGCACCTGCAGCGGCGGCACCTACCACACCCACCTCTGCGGTGGCGTGATGAACGTACCGACCCTCCTTGGTCACGTCGGAGCTGTGGCTGGCGCAACCATCAACGTTCGACAGTTCGAAGGAACCGCGTCGGGCATCGCTATTATAGGCGGCCGCAGTTATCGCATCGGCCAAGTCGGCAGCTTCGTCCGTATCCCACAGGGCTATCACGACCTGTACGGGATCATCTCCGACGTGGGTGCTACGGCCACGCCTGAGACACTGGTTGACAGCGGGGCCAGAGGTGACCGCTGGATCAAGGTGCAACTCGTTGGCGAGGTCTTAGAAGCGACATTCGAGAGAGGGATCAGTCAGTATCCGGCGATCAACGATCAAGTGCATCTCGTCGTGGAGGAAGATCTTGCCCGCATCTACGGGACCGCTGACACGGGTCAGGTCACTATTGGCAGACTGTCGGGAGCCGAGAGCATCCCAGTCCGAGTCGATCTGGACAAGCTTGTGACACGCCACTCCGCCGTGTTGGGATCAACAGGTTCTGGCAAGTCGACGACGGTCACGAGCCTGCTGCGCTCCCTTTCGGTCGGGCAGGGTGACCACTCCAGCTTTCCAAACGCCAGGGTGCTGCTGATGGACATCCACGGCGAGTACGGTCGCGCGCTCGGAGAGGTCGCCAAAGTTTTCCGGGTGAATCCTCTCGAGAATGAGGAACGCCTCTACGTTCCTTATTGGGCACTCGATCTGGACGACCTGCTGACCTTCCTGCTCGGTAAAACCGAGGAGAAGGCGTTAACGGCGATACAGGACCGTATTCTCAGAGCGAAAACTGCAATCTTAGCCCAAGCGAACTATCCTGGTGTCGATGCCAACTCGCTGATCGCCAGTAGTCCTCTACCCTTCAGCCTGAAATCGCTTTGGTTCGATCTAATTGATCCCGAAATAAAGACATGGATAGAGAACACTCAGCAAACGTCGGCTCAAACTGTTCCGGGCGATGCTGAAACACTTACGGCACCTTCCTATCCGCTGCCTGGTCAAGGCAGCTCTTCACCGTTCGCTAACAAAACGAACGTCCTGTCGATTCGGCGACAGCTCGAACAACTTAGGTCGAAGCTACTGGATCGACAGTATGACTTCATGCTTCACCCTGGACCTTGGGAACCGAACTTGATCGGCGTTCCGCAGAACGACCTGCCACAATTGCTCGAAAGCTGGCTTGGGCACGATCGGCCGATCACCGTGCTGGATCTGTCCGGCGTGCCAAGCTCGATCCTAATGCGACTAATTGGAGGCATCCTCAACATTATTTACGAGGCCCTCTTCTGGAGCCGCGAAATGCCTGAGGGCGGGCGGGCGCGGCCTTTGCTCGTGGTTATGGAAGAGGCACATCGGTACCTGGGCCGGGACGACTCCAATCTCGCGCGCGATGCCGTCCAGCGCATTGTTAAGGAAGGCCGTAAGTTCGGCCTCGGTGCTATGATTGTGAGTCAGCGCCCATCCGAGATCGACGAGACTATTCTCTCTCAGTGTGGCACGTTCTTCTCACTTCGTCTCTCCAACTCCTCAGACCGCAGCAAGGTACAGGCTGCTTTGCCTGATAGTCTTAGCGGCATCGTAGACAGTTTACCTGTGCTTCGTACAGGCGAGGCAGTGATTACAGGCGAGGCTGCAAAGCTGCCTGTGCGATGTAGGATTACCCTTCCCGAAGAAGGCAAAAGGCCCGCCAGCGAGGATCCGCGTGTTGCTCACCAGTGGAGTAAGGAACGCGGCAACGAAAATTACGCAAATGTCACGGCCGCGTGGCGATCCCAAAACCCACGATGGACGGAGGATTGAATGGAACGGCACCTAGTAAGCTCGTCAAGTTTGGCATCAATCGGCTACGACCCCGGTTCAGAGACCCTTGAGGTGGAGTTCGCCGCCACCGGCAGGGTCTATGAATACTACAATGTCCCTCAGTTCATGTACGATCGGCTGCTGGAAGCCGCCTCTATCGGACAGTTCTTCAATGCGGAAATTCGAAACGCCTACTCCTGCAATCCGGTCTGATAAGCTGATCCTGCTTCGTGCAGTCGAACTAAGTGCATCTGTTCACGCCCGCAGGTCTGCCAAGCAAGCCTTTGCTCACCCGTAACACCTGTTTCGGACTACTACTGACGTCCACCTTTTGCCTTCCGATCAAACTGTTTCACTGCCTTGTGACGTGGGTCCGCCCGGCCGACCTTCTTCACCTTCGCAGCCTTTCGCTCTCGGGCGGCATCCCGGGATAGACCGAGCTGTTCGTATGTCTGGGCATCGGCGACGCAGGCACGATAATTTGCGTCAAGCGTTGGCCCCATTATCAGGATTGCGGCGATGCGGCGAACAATCTCGGAGACGTAGAGCGCTTCGTCCAGCTTCAGAGGTCGGCCAAGGACGGATTGTTCACGATAGCTGAGCCACTTCTTGATGACTTTATAGCCACCAAGTGAATAGTCCCATACCTTCTCGGGAATGTTCGCCCAGTAGGTTTCGTTGTTAAGATACACATCATAAGTCTTCCCACCGACCAGTTGAAGCAGCGCATTAAGTGTCATGCCTTGGTCAGCGGCTTCCTTATCCAGCGCGGCGCGTTCTTCTGGCGAGTAGTCACGAACTTTTGTCATTCCGCGACCAGGCATGACGATGGTGCCGCTCGCGCTGCTTTGCGCCGAGCCCCAACCGACGGTCAGCGCAAGATCGGCGGCCTCGATTAGCTTACCACAATGCTTCGCTGGCGTGCCTAAGGTCAGCAGGCAGGGCCGCATGGAGCCGCTCGATATGCCCGGTGCGGGTATGTCCGGATTGAGATAAAGGCTCAAGCGCTCTCCCAGTTCAGCGGACGCCTTGAGCAAATCGGCTTGGCCTGGAATTGGCACGCGAGGCCAATCCATCCGTAGGGCGCCTTCGTTTTCGGCGCGAAATTCTGGGGAGTGTAGGTTTGCGACTACATTATAGAAAACACTGTGTGGGGGTTGACCGCGATCCGCCATGAATTTCAATATTGGAGCAGAGGCGTTCGGAACTTCCTCTGAGCCGGATATCTTCAGATTCAGCGGAAAATTCGTTGAGCCCCGATCAAGCAGATCAAGGCACGCGATTGACTGGACGATCTGAGACGACTGCCAATCGCTACGCGATTTTTGCTGAGCCGATAACGCAACGTTCCCTCCCGCTGAGTGCAACCAATAGTCGGATCGCTTCTCATCTAGCAGCTTAGTTTCTGGCTCCCAATACAGCCAACGCACATCGAACGGGCGATAGGCGTAGCGGACAATGTTCTCCAATATCGCGCCACGCTTTAACAACTGCGAGCGTGTGATGATCGGATCGAACCTATCAGATTTCGTCATTACATGGGGGTATCGGGCGCGAAGCTCATCATTGGCGATTTCGGGATTGAAGTAGTCTACAATGCGTGCAGCGAGTGCGTCCCGGTCGATATCAACCAAGAATTCATCCCGGCTTGTCTTCACGCCAGGGAACGATGCGGGGAATAGATCCGGCAACGCTATCCAATCAAAATAACCCTCACC
The DNA here is from genome assembly GCF_003610155.1 of Rhizobium sp. WW_1. Taxonomy (NCBI): domain Bacteria; kingdom Pseudomonadati; phylum Pseudomonadota; class Alphaproteobacteria; order Hyphomicrobiales; family Rhizobiaceae; genus Rhizobium; species Rhizobium sp. WW_1. Next base: position 560,589 of record NZ_RAIN01000003.1, on the reverse strand, counting down.
TACCACCACGTGAACAAATGGCAGTCCAAGCTCAAAAACCGGAGTGACCTTTCCGTAGATCGCTCCTGGCTCCACATCCGCGGTGTCGGCGAGGTGTTGGCGTTTATTCACGCCCCACAGATCACGATATTCCACGGTTTCATTGGCAATATGAGCCATTCTACGAACGAGGGTTGCAACCGCCGTTCCTTTGCGAATACCCTCCCGATTGTACTCGGTTGAAAAGATAGACGGATCGGGCAAGCCCTCAGGCGTTTGCTTGCCCGTTTCGCGGCTGTCACCGTTCAGGTTGTCGATACGAATGCAATCGAAAGCTTCTAAATAGCGCTCGCGCATCGCAGAATGCGACAGGCCATCTAACCATTCCGAATTTGTGATAAAGCAGACGACACCCTCACCGGCATCATCCCAAGTCACGTCTTCAGAGAACATGTCCTTCTTCGTCACGGTTCGCTTCTGCACGATGCGCCGCTCGGCCATTCGGAAGAACCGGATGTAGAGGTCATTGAGCCCTTGTCCCTCAGGCTTGCGCACCTTATTCGGTTGCTTGTAAGCGTTGGTTAGCGCACGTTCTTCTGAGCTAGGTGTGACGCCCGCAAAGCCATTGTACGGAGGGTTGCCGATGACCACAAGGATGGGCGCTTCCTGTTTCAGCTTGTCAGCGGCCTCACGTTCCTGCGCAAGTTCCGGAAAGGGCAGTGGCTTCGAGACATGGGGTTCCCAACCCGTCAGCGCATTGGTGAGATAAATCCCCGCGCGCTCCGTGGTCGTGTCTAACATTGCGCCCATGTCCTTCAATGCCAAGCCCAATTGCAGATGGGCGATCACAAAAGGAGCGGGCATGATCTCGAAGCCGAATACGCGCCTTAACGCAGCTTCCTTCAATTTCTGACCCTGCAGCGCGCCTAAGCCTTTCGATGAGAGCTGATCGTTGATGCGCCGGAAAAACTCGATGGTATCTACCCGGTTGAGCGTGTCGGCGGTCCAATCCAACACCTGGACAAGCCCGAGTGGTTGAAGGTGACGCGGGCTAGCAAGCTGCTGGAAAAGTTCTCGGATGAACGGTACAGTGAGATGCCAGATAGCGGTTCGCCAATCGAACTTAGGAGACGATCGCGGCGTCTCCCGTGCCCATAGTACCCATGCCGAGAACACACCATAGAAGAGCGTCTGTACAAGTGTGGAGCGGAAGAAATGATCGCCCTTGGCGGCTTCGAATCTAACGCCCAACGCTTCTTCCAGCGACGCACGAACGTTAGCGAGCGCGGGCAGATCTCCAGTTTCTTGCACGCGCTGTAAGGCGTCGCGGGCGTAGGAGGCGAGGAACCACGCCACATCCTTTGGTTCGCGCAACGCGACCGATTGAGTCAGAGCGCGCTTGAGGTATTCGCCGAACGCCCTGCCTAGATGTTCGGCTGATTTTCGGGGTGTGGCGACCATGTTCCAGAATGTTGCCGCATCTGGCGCAAGGCGAAAACCTTCGAGCTTCGTAGCTTTGCCGTCCGGTCCTTCTCCGATGATCAGGAAGTCGCGGATGTTCGAGACGATGACTAGGCGGTAAGCACCGAAATATTTGCTGATCTGATCGGTTGCAGCGGTAAGCCAAGTTTCATCGGCCACACCCTTCATTTCGATCACACCACGCTCTGGCATTTGGCCTTTGCGTGGCTCGCCCTTCTGAATCTGATTGGCTGCGAACAAACCGAAATCGGGATGTCCCGCGCCCGTGTTGCCGAGGTCGGATAGGCAAATGACTCTTGGTTTCAAATCCTGCCCAAGGGCGTTCAATAGCTCGGCCACTGCCGGATAGTAGGAACGTTCCTTCGTGCCAGAACCCAAGCGATGAACATCCCGCACCGCAGCAAAGTAATTCTCGACAATGGATATCAGCTTGTCAGTCACTCAAAACCCCGACTTTTTCGATCACATCCCAAACAGCTTTGGGGAATTATGCATGAAATCTACCGATCCCCCTCAAAATGAGACCCTGCAAATCTGAATAGTCTCGATAGGTAGACCTCCCATTAACTCAGTCGTGATCAATGTTTGGTCACGCACGATCTGAGCTACCGACGAGTTGCTCACAGTAAAGCCAGTTTCAAGAGATCGCTCCTAGCCGTTCAACATCTCACGGGGGAGTAGCGACGTAAGAAAACCCAATGACCAGTTGCAAAGCGTCAGTACGTGAGCCTTCACTGCGGGCAGCAAAGCACTAACCGAAATTATGTCAAGCTCCACGAGCGACGCGAGGACCAGCGCGAATACGACTAAGAAAACGACAACCGTGGTGAGCTTTCTGATGGTCTTGTATGCGTCCACTGCCCGAGCCAACGGTTCTTCAGCCAGAGCCTTATAGTCCGCCTCATCCAAGAAACCATAAAGTTTATTGCGCCAGACAGGCCGGTCAGTATTGATGACGGCAAGAAATCGAGCATTCGTGGCCAGCGAAAACCAGTATGATACGCCAATGTACAGCGCGACGATAATATAAACCATCGAGAACGCCGTGGCCGAAGCGGCAACTTTCGTCGCATCGAGGGCGAGCCTAACGGCCACCACGCCTATAGCAATCGATACGTCTTTCCAAACGCTGTTGGATAAATCCCTCGCCTGCTGCATTAGTTTTTGCACTTCGTCCGCGAGGGTTTTTCGCAGGTCCGCAAGCGACTTAAGAGTGTCTTTACTACCGGTACGAAGATGAGCCTTGTAAAGAAGCTTCGCCGATTCCAACGCTTGAGCCGCTTTCTTCGTCAGCCCCTCACAGAACGCCAATTGAGCTGGCCATTCACGAGCTAACTCGGTGGAAAGGAAGGTGTGGCGCACTTCTATGTCGGCCCCCTCCAAATATACCCATCTTGCCAACTCTTGAAGGGAATCATAATTTGTGGTGGCATCCTCAAATATGCCGAATTCCAAGTTCCTTGGCGGTTGACCCGCCAAAGTAACACGGGCGTTCTCTCCATCTTTATAGAGCTCATTCGGCAATGAGCGCGCAATCATCACCGCCATGACGGATTGCCATCGATGCCATGCTACTCCGGCATTAACCTCTGGCGCCTTGCAAATCCAAGGCTCGATGCTACGCGGCGCCATAAACTCCGGAGATTGGCAACGGACATATCTCCTTGGATTGATATCCGCCGTACGCGAACGGCTTTCAAGATCAATTGGATCATCAGTCCAATGAGTTATAGTGAAAGCAAGCGTTTCGAACGAAACATTGTCGAAAGCGAGGAATACCGAAACGGCAGAGCCTAGAAAGCCATCATTGTATAAGAGGCTCCGCCAGCCTTCTTCAGTGAAAAGATGCGGAGCACCGATCGACGAGGCAAAAGTTAGATTGATCCTCACCTCATCGTCTTGAACCGAGTTGGGGATGACGTGATCGCCAAATGAATCAATGCATGTCTTGCTCAGCCATGGCGCAGGCGCCTCCCATACTGCTTGCCACGCCGCAAGCGCCGCCGGAGACAGCTTTCCGGAGACATGCAGATTGCCAGGATCTTCGCTTATCAATACGCCGTCGCCGGAACGACTTGCCTCAACGGCTGCGTGAACCATTGTCGATAGCGACATCGTCTCTCCTAATGCCCGCTGTGACAATTACGATTTCTCTGCGGCCATCCTCCCTTTCTTTAATCTGCGGTCGTTTACCATCATCATAACGAATTTCAACGCCTTCCTGAGTTTCAATAAGCCGTCGTCTGGGTGTCTGAATCTTTTCAGGGTTTATTTCAAAGGTTTCCTCAGAAACGCCGTATGATTTCAATTTTCTACTGAAAGTTCGACGCAATTTTGAATTCTCAGGCATTTTCCCGAATACTGCGGTTAGCAAAGGCTCGCAATCATCCGGATCAAATGTGTGCCCACCTTGCCGCAGCACCTCATAAATCCGATTTACGCCGCTTTTGGCAACTTCCTCCGGCAGTAAGTCTTTATGCTCCTTGAATGTATCCTTTAACGCACTGACAAGCTTCTCACTAAGATCGTCGGGTGAATTCACACGCCGAGCCTGTAGAAAGCCCTCGAAATAGTCCGAAATGTGGGCTGCATTACTTCGATCTCGAACGGCAATTAGCCCGCCTTTTTGTCCATTCAGCCGTACAAGGGCTATCTTCTGCATCGCTTCAGCTTTCCGGACAAAGCTCTCTTGAAAGCGTTCAAGTTTTGGAACCTGTAGACCCTCGTTGTTGTTCAACATGTATCGAACAACGTCCTCGTTATCGTATTTAATAAGGGCAAAAATTGATTGATCAGCTCCGATCGACAGCTCGAAGACGAAAAAAACGCCGACACTCGTTGAATTTGAATGGCGACTTTGAAAGTCGGCCGCGAGTTCTCGCGTTATCTGCGCAAAATTTGCTGGATCAGCTACAATGCTTCGGATGGCGCGCTCAGTGCTAGAAAGGTCCCGAAATTCAAAAAGATTGCCACGAAGTGAAGACTTAACTCTTTCCAGAAAAAAATCAGTATGTTGAGGTGGCGATATTTCTTCAAGCAGGATTGGTTCATCAAGAGACTTGCCAACGACGTGGAATATCATTCTCTTAATGGAGAGAGTGCTTTGTTCGTGCTCTTCTAGAAATGCCATTTTTGCCCCGGTGCTTAGTTGCTGCACGAAACTAATTTCTGGCCGAATCAAATTTCGACTCACGAAGATTGTGCAGCTTCAGATCAAAGCTTCCATAAAGTTGCATTTCACGCAACAGGCCAAGCGCCCAAAGAACCCCATGCACAGTGTCTCGATGAGGTGATCAAGCCATCAGTACTATGGATTTTGATCGGGAATAGAACCAGGACGCAGCAACAGTAAGTCGAGTTCGTTCAAGCAGTCTGAGTAAAAGTCAATTGAAACGGGCTCAGCGAAGCCAAATGGAAAATAGTTCAATTCGCCGGCTCGGGCAGTCGCCATGCGGGCGTAGATTGGACGTTCGCAATCAACATGAATGTCCGCTAACACACCAAGGTGAAGTACCGTAGGATTGTTCAACGCCACGCCATGAACAATCGTGCCCATTGCAAGTTGTTCAACATGTCGCGCAAAGAAGGGAAACCATGAACCTTTCTCGAAAACGGTTAGGTGATTTCTTAGTTTCGGTCTGCCACTCGCGCTATAAGGAGAGTAAGGCGCTTTGCTAATCATACATGGGTGTTTTGGCCACGGTGGGCCGAAAGACTCAAAGTATGCACCTCCTCCAAGAGGGCCTGGCACGAAATAAACAGGCTTATGGCAGAGCGGACATTTGGCATTTGGTCCCTGACTAAGCCTAACGGAGGACGATTTCCGCCATGGTTTCCACATGAACACACTGGAGTTACGCCGCTTGCCACCTCGGAAGTTACATTGACAGCCGGGAGCATGGTTATGTCCGTTACACGTCATTCACCACGAGCCTTCTGAAAGGGCCAACGCCAGTATCTTGAAGGAAGAGCTTTTTTGAAATGCCGATTTTTGAGCCTGAAGCAAGCCCGTCCTGGATTCCGTAAGATTAGTCGTGAGCCTGATCAAACTTTCTACGCATGGCCTGTTCAATAGTGTCGTCGGAAGTGAGTGCGTACTCACGAAACTCATTAACAAGATTGCGAAATCCTTCGTTTTTTTCTGTGTTTACTACTGTTTTTGTCTGATGCTCCTCAAGCCATTGCTCGGCCTCCTTAAACGTTGCCTTTAAGGTGCTTTTCTTTATGCCTCGGCCCATGGCTAGCATTTTTGGTACCCCGGGGTAGTTTCCAAAGAGATCTCTGCCCGGCTGAATTGCGACGCGTGGTCCTTTGCGGTTGCCAACCTCGTTGGCGAGCTTGATCAGGGCGATATCGATTAGTTGGGAAGACAATCCGTCGATGAGTTCGCTGTTGGTCGCGCGAAGGGAGGCAATTGCATCAATATTGCTGACGCTCCCCTCTTGAGACTTTCCAATGGAGGTCATCACAGCTTCAAGAGCATTGCGAAGATCTGTAAGCTTTGGATTCAGCATATTGGCACCTCCAAATGCACAATAGTACAGTCACAATATTTGCGGGAAAATGATTCTCACTACACGCCCCGAACTATCCACAACTTTCAGGGAAACCGCGTTGTCTCGGCGTGATGAGTTTCGTTAGCGCAGAGGGACATGGTAGCTGTGCGTTCAATTTTCGGCCCGTTTTGCTCTCGGTGCTAAGCCAATCTGGTGGTTCGGATGACGCATAGGATGTAGCGCAGTTGCAGCGCAGTCAGCAGTGCGACTTAATTAAAACAAGGCACTATAACGCTTGTCTCCCAATTCCGATTCCAAAGGTCACAGGTTCGAATCCTGTCGGGTGCGCCAACCTTTTCATTACCCATACCAAATCCATAGGGAACGGTTGACCAATCCGCGCGGGCTGAGGCCTCAGGCAACGTTCACGGTTACCACGGCCAAAGCGACATAGCGCCCAACCTTGGCAATCGTCACCAGCAGCAGGAAGGTCGGCAACGGCTCGCGCAGGATGCCGGCGACGACCGTTATCGGGTCGCCGACAATTGGCAGCCAGCTTCCGAGCAGCGACCATTTCCCATACTTCCGATACCAAGACTGAGCCCGCTCGAGCGCATGATCGCCGACAGGAAACCAGCTTCGCTTGCGAAACCGTTCGATCCCCCTCCCCAGCACCCAATTGACAACGGACCCCAGGATATTGCCGGCGCTGGCGATGACAACAAGCCAAAGCACGGAATATCTCCCGGTCAGAAGGAGCCCCGCGAGAGCCGCCTCGGATTGCATCGGAAGGATCGTTGCGGCACCGAAGGCCGCCATGAACAATCCGAAATAGGCAAAGAGATCAGTCATGCCGTCAGAAATGTTTCGCAATGGATGTGTTTTGGCATGATGCTGTATCCCCTTCGAAGGGATGACTGTCAATGCCGGCCCGTTGGCGCACCTGACGGGTGGAAAAGGGAGCATCGGCCCGGATCTCGGGCGGATTCAATGATGATGCCACTCAGGCTTCGCTATCCGGAACGGACGCTCTTGCTGACAGCCAAGACTATTGGTGGCCTCCTCCCTCCTCTTTCATGCTATCTGTGCCGCGAACCAGGAGAATTTGGAATGCCTCACGATTTCCTCATCACCGGCCGCGAAGACGCCGGGATCACCATCGTCCTCGCTCATGGGGCCGGCGGCGCGATGGACACGACCTGGATGGAAACCATATCTGAGGCACTTGCCGGGAAAGGCCTGCGGGTCGTCCGGTTCGAGTTCGATTATATGTCGACACGGCGGGTCTCCGGGAAACGCGCGCCGCCGCCTCGCACGGAGCTCCTCAATCAGGAGTTCGAAGCCGTGATCGATGAGCTCGGCCTGCAAGGAACGGTCGTGATCGCGGGGAAATCCATGGGCGGCCGCGTGGCGAGCATGATCGCGGACAATCTCCGCGATAGGGGAAAGATCTCCGGGCTGCTATGTCTCGGATACCCGTTCCATCCGATCGGAAGACCGGAAAGCCTGCGGACGGCGCATCTTGAGGAGATGAAGACGCCCACCCTGATCTGTCAGGGGACACGCGATCTATTCGGATCGCGGGAGGAAGTTTCCTCTTACAAGCTCTCCGAAATGATTGAAATTCTCTGGCTGGAAGACGGAGATCATGACTTCCGCCCACGAAAGGCCGTCTCCGGCCTGACGCTTGCCGCACATGTCGCGACCGTTGCCGAAAGCGTGGCTCGATGGACGGCCGCCTTGCGATAGATAGCACGATTGCCCGATCTACATTTATCAAATCCGCAGTTGAGGGAAACTGGTCCGCACCGATCACACCAGATGGCTTTCATCGCAGGATTTCCATAGGCCCAAAATGGGCCTTAGCACGACACCCTTCGGATAGACGCCGCTCCTGAAAGGAGGTCGACTGTAGAGTGCAGTCGCAAGCCGATTTACAGGTTCCAAGTGTGTTTCTATGCCGGAGCGGAACGATGAGCCCGAAAGACAAGGAATTTGCCGGTATTGCCGAATGGCGGTAAATGCGAGCCACTTCACCTTACCAAGGTTTAACCGGATGGATGCCTTGCGGTAATCCTGGGCGGGCTATTGTCTGATCGTACTGAACGGCCGAGAGGCTGTGATCGATAGAAATAAGGATCAGGACTATGTGGACCACCATGCGCAAGCTTGTCGTCACCGGTCTGGTCGCCTTGACAATTGCAGGCACGACAATTGCCACCGCTTCCCAGGCCGAAGCTCACAACAATTTTGGCCGCGGCCTTGCCGCCGGCATCGCAGGAGCCGTGATCGGCGGCGCTTTGATCGCTGGCGCGACCGCTCCCCCGGCCTATGCCGCCCCCATGTATGCAGGCCCCGCCTACGAACCCGGCTACCTGCCGCCTCCGCCCTATTATCCTCATTGCCATGTGGTCTGGCGCCAGAACGCATGGGGCGATATGTATCGCACCCGCGTCTGCGACTGACCGGCTCGCGGCGGCAGCCTGATTTCGGATTGAAGCCGATTGGATGCATCGGCGGAACATGGCGGGCCGATCCCCGGCTCGCCTTTTCCCGCTTCGCATTCAGCAACGGAAAACGCGGACTTTAGCGATGCGCCGGAGATTGCCGCTCGCCGGCAATGGAACCGTTGCGGCGGCAGCTATGTGCCGCTCTTGTACCAATCGGCCCCTTGAAACAACGTAAGCTTGTTGCAAGGCGCGACGCGTGCATTCTTCGACATGGCACGCGACCCCCGATTGGGCAGCGCTGGATTAATACAATGCTTCGCTTGCGAACGATAGCATTCAAGAAGCAGCAGGAACTCGTTGCACGCCTCTCGCACTGAGGTCCATCAAATTACCGGCATGACGGGAATTCTCCCGCCGCGCCGGTAATGCATTTCAAAAAATAAGCCGTTCAGCGTCGGCTTAGTGGTTCTTGTTCGGACCTTTGCCGGTGCCGAAGCTGCAGGTCTTGATCTTGCACTTCGGGTCGTCGCTCGTCGGAACCGTGGCGCTCGTCATCGTGCCTTGACCAAGGCAGGACATCGAGTTCGAAACCGTCCGGTTGAACAGCGTCACGTTCCCGCTATGCGACGGGTACCGCAGCACGATTGAACCTTCCTGCGCCATCTTCTCATGCACGGTTGCGCAGGTCAGCGATTGCGAATTGTAGGCCGAAATAGCCATTGCGTTCGTGGATGTCAGTACGATTGCCGCGAGTATGATGATCGTCTTCATGGAGCTTCCTTTGGTGGCAGCAAGCGGCGCTGGAGAGGATGAAATATTCCTTCACTAGCGTCACATTTTCGAAAGTAAGCCGACTTCCCTTTGTCAGCTGCGTGGATCACGACCGTAAACGATCGATCGGCAAGCGCGCGGTCCGGATAGGAGCGGGCTTAAGGCCGTCTCGTGCCCGCATTATATCCGCCAACGGATGCAAGCCGAGTAGAGTTCTCAATCGCCTCGGAGTGAGACAACGAAGCCCGATGCGAATACCGGGCCTCATTTCAGATGCAGGTCAAATCAGACCAACCGGACCTTAGAAAGTCCGTTCGAAGCGCAGGATACCCGAGAAGGTATCGTCGCCCGGCAGATCGTAATGAACGTAGGTCAGTTCCGGCTCGATCAGCAGGTTCTTGACCGGATTGAACTTGACGTTCGTGGTCGCCTCGAAGATCTTCGAGTCGGTGTAGGCGAGCTGCAGGTTCCACTTCAGCTTTTCGTTGATCGGAACGCCAACGCCGCCCCATACTGCCCAGTCGCCCCAGCCGCACTTCGCACCGTGAACGACACCATCGGAGGTCGTGCAGGCGGAAACGTTCTGGTTCGAGCCGGCATATTGGTTCAGTTTGTCGCCATCGGTGTTCCAGCCGCCCATCAAGAAGGCCGTGAGGAAGCCGAAGTCAGCGTCGATACGAGCCTTGATGGCGCCTTCTTCGACGATCGAGTCGTAGCCGCCAACAACCTTGAAGCCGAACATACCGGCCTTGTAGCCGAGACCAGCGACAACGTTCGGAGCGTAGTGATCGGCCTTCGAAAGCTGCCAGCTGCCGCCGTAGGCACTGGTCGTCGTGCCGGAGTTGCTGTCTTCGAGCGAGATGACTCCCGTGAAGCCAGTGCCGCTGTCGTAGTTGTAGGTCAGCTGGTTCAATTCATACGGACCGTCATAGATGACGTCGTCCTGGATTACGTCGCCGGCGTAGCCAACAAACTGGTTATACTGAGAGTCCGTCTTACCGACGGTAAAGCCTGCGAGGTTGATATAAGCCCACAGCAGGTTGGTGCCCGTCGAACCGCCGTCGTTCCAGTCCCAACGAATGATGGTTTCAGTCTTCAGCGGACCATATTCGGTGTCGGTTGCGGTGTTGAGGTTCAGTTCAGCGCGGGTGTGCCACTTGGTGCCGATCTGGCTTTCACGATTGTAAGGGTCTTCCCACTGACCTTCCGTGCGGACCTTGCCGCCAACCCGCAAGCAGGTCTCCGTGCCGGGGATGAAGAAGTAGCCAGCGCCGAATGCGTCGCAGATGCGGACATATTCCAGCGGCTCCGGCTCGGCAGCGACGATCGCGTCAGCTGCGTGCGCGCCGGATACGGCGCAGAGTGCAGCCGCGGAGCCGATAAGCAAGCTCTTGATGTTCATGGTAACTCCATTCTTCAAATGAACTTGCGCGACAGACGAACCTGGGGGGCCGTTCGCCGTCAAGTTTCAGTGGCTAGCCCGAAGCACAACGCTTCGCTTCCGGCCGCAAGTTGCATTTGCGACATCGCTTTTACAAGGACCGAAACACGACGGAAACATATGTGACAGCATGTACATATGCTGTGTTGCTCAAACGACGCATATGTGTACGAATGATGACAGTTACATGACAAAAGATGTGGAATAGCAATCGTTTATCGTGCGCTCCACGATGGAATACGTTGCTGGACTGGCTGAGATGAATCCTGATAGATTTGCGCAAACGCAGACATCATATCCACCCATGGCAATTCGCAGGCAGGGTCATCATGCCGAAGATCGATGTTGCAGCCGTGCCGGAAATCAAAGGTACGCGTTACCCAAGCCCCTTCAACGACCCCTGTGCCGAGCGCATCCGTCAGCGGCTGGGCAATGCAGGCGGCCTCACCGATTTCGGCGTCAACCTCATGCGGCTGCCGCCGGGCAACTGGTCGAGCCAGCGGCACTGGCACTCGGAGGAGGACGAATTCATCTATGTGCTGGAGGGCGAGCTTACGCTGATCGAGGATGACGGCGAGACGGTGCTGCGCGCCGGCGACTGTGCCGCCTTTCCGAAGGGCTCAGGCAATGGCCATCACATGATCAATAAGTCCAATACCACCGCGATCTATCTCGAGGCAGGCACCCGTTCGCCGACGGACCTCATCACCTGCTCTGACATCGACATGATGAGTTCGAGCACGGACGGACGCTTCGTGCACAAGGACGGCATGCCCTACCTCGACGGCTAAGCCGGCTCGTCGACGCCCGTCGCGACCATCCGGAAGGATAGGAGATGCGTCGGCGCTCCGTGCAGCATGATTTCACGCTCAAAACGGAAGCCGCATTTTTCCAGCACGCGCCGCGAGGCGGCATTAACGGGACGCACAAGCCCGACGACACGTTCGGCGCGGAGATCGCGGCAGGCGAAGGCCAGAGCCTCCGTCACCAGTTCGGTCGCATAGCCGCTTCCCCAGTGATCGGGGTGCAGATGATAGGAAAGATTGAGCCCCTCGAATTCCGTCGAGACGGTAACGCCGCCAAACCCGATCAGCCGGCCTTCGGTTTCAACCGCCCAACGCCCGAACCCGTGCAAGCGCCAGTGCGCCCGATCACGCGCGAGCCGTCGGACACTTTCAGCCGGAGAATCCGGCGTCGGGTCGGGCCGATGGGCGACAAGTTCCGGCAGCGCAAAGAGCGCCGTCACGAAATCCAGGTCCCGCTCCTCCGGCATGCGCAGGACCAGACGCTGGGTTTGCCGGATCATCGCGATCACCCTTTCGCAAGAGATCAGACGGCCTCAGCCAGAGGCAGCCGGTCGTAACAGCAGGCATCGGTCGATACGCCCATGTTGCAGCCGCTCGCCTCGAGCGCCTCCTTCACCACCTCGACAAACACACGACGGAACCACACCGAACGGCTGTCGGCCTGATCGACGCGTCGATAGAGCATCGTCACCGGATCGGCCGGCAGTTCGAACGGCGGCTCGGACACCGTCAGTTCGTGCAGCTGCGCCATGCAGCGAGCGATGGCTTCCGGAACCGTCGCAATGGCCGGAATAGCCTGCAGCGTCGTCGGCAAGGCGGAAAAGCGAGGAACCGTCGCCACCACCTGACGACGGTAACCGAGGCGTGCAAGAGCGACGTCGACGCCACTGGATGTGGCGCCTTCGAGCGAGACGGTCACATGCGGCGCACTTGCGAACTGCTTCAGGCTCAATGGCGCGGCACATTTCAAATGTCGCGCATCGTAGATGCACAAGGAGGCCTGCTCGAAAAGCGGCGCGCGAACATGCCAAGAGGCTGGGTCGTCATGCACCGAAATGCTGAAGTCGAAGGCGCCCTCGTCCAGCAAGCGCACGGCGTCGCGCCGATCGAACGCCACGCTGGTCAGCCGGGCGCCAGGTGCTTGCTGCCGCAACCGCGCCGCCAACAGCCCGAAGAAAGATGATTCGAGATTGTCGCAAAGCCCGATGCGGAACTCGCCCTGCCAACTCCCCGGATCGAAAGCGGCGGGCGGGCGAATGGCGCGTTCGATGCCGGATAGCGCATCCTCGATCGCCGGCGCGATCGACAGCGCCCGCGGCGTCGGCTGCAGGCCGCGGCCGACGCGCACGAACAATTCGTCATCCAGCGTCTCGCGCAACCGGCGAAGAGCAGCGGAAAGACCCGGCTGGCCAAGCAGCAGACGCTCGGCCGCGCGGCTCACATTCCGCTCCTGCATCAGCACGGAGAAGGCGAGCAGCAGATTGAGATCGATTTTTCGAAGTGTCGCATCATTCATCATCGCCAGTAATACCTGACATGGTTACTATCAATTTGCAATAGGGTTTGAAGATGTACATTTTCTCGTTCCCTGCCGTTTTCATCCTCCCAAGACGCGGCAGCATAGAAAGGAACGATCCCGATGACTTCTTCCCAAACCCGAAGCGGGGCGGGATTGGCGTTGCTGCTGCTCTGCGCCGCCAATTTCCTCGACGCCATGGATGTCTCCACCATCGGCGTGGCCCTGCCCGCAATTCAGAAAGAGCTGGGCATGCAGGCGACGTCCCTGCAATGGGCAGTCAGTGCCTATGTACTCGGCTATGGCGGCTTCCTGCTGCTCGGCGGCCGCGTCGCCGATCTCTTCGGCCACCGTCGCGTCTTCCTCTGGTCGCTCGCCGTCTTTGCCCTCGCCAGCATTGCCGGCGGTTTCGTCGACAGCGCCCCGACGCTCATCGCCGCGCGCTTGATCAAGGGCATTGCCGCCGCCTTCACCGCGCCGGCCGCCCTCGCCTTGCTGCTCTCCGTCTTCGGTGAAGGCAACGCCCGCGCCAAGGCGCTCGGCGTCTTCTCCTCCACCGGCGCCGCGGGCTTCGTGCTCGGCATGGTGCTGGGTGGAGCAGCGACCCTCATCAGCTGGCGCGCGACCCTTGTCATGGGCGCTCCCGTTGCCATCCTCGCGCTGATCGTCGCCCCGCTCGTCCTGCCGGCCGATCACAAGAGAAGCGGCCCGCGTGCCCGTTTCGACTGGGCCGGCGCCCTGACCATCACTCCCGGCCTGCTGCTCTTCGTCTTCGGCGTCACCAATGCCGCCGCCGACGGCTGGCAGGCCTTCGCGACCTGGGGCTCGCTCCTTGCCGCGCTGATCCTGATCGTGCTGTTCCTGATTGTGGAATCGCGCCATCGTGATCCGATGGTGCCGCTTGCCATGTTCCGCCGCACCAAGCTCAGCCACGCCAATGCCATCGCCGCGCTATACCAGGGTGCCTATGTCGGCTTCCAGTTCATCGCGACGCTTTATTACCAGACCGTCGTCGGCTGGTCAGCCTTTGCGACCGGCTTCGCCTTCGCCATCGGCGGCACCTGCGTCATGTTCCTGGCCCCACGCTTCGCCACGATAGGCCAGAACCGGGGCACCACCCTGCTCATGACCTTCGGCGTGGGATTGCAGGCCATTAGCTATCTCTTCTGGGTACTGTCGGCCGGACACATCGATACGATGGTGCTGGTCGCCATCTCGCAGATCCTGCTCGGCGTCGGCTATGCCATGACCTATCCCTCGATCCAGGTCGCGGCGCTCTCGGAAGTCAGCGATGACGAATCCGGCCTGGCGTCGGGTATGCTATTTGCCTCCTTCCAAATCGGCGGCGGCATCATCCTGGCGGCAGCATCGGCGGTCTTCAGCGCGGCTCCAAGCTTCGGCTGGAATCCTTACATCGCAGGCATCGGCTTCGTGACGATCCTTGCCGTCGCCATCACGCTGCTTGCCGCTGTCGGACCGCGCTCATCCACTGCGAGAGCCGCGAACTACCAGGCTGCGGAATAGCTCAACGCAAGATGACCCGCCGCGAAAGGCGGGTCATTCCTTCTCCGTACCGGCCGCCTCGGCGGCGCGGCGCAATAGGAAATCACGCTCCCTCTGATTCTCGGCGAGCGCGGCAGCCGCTTCAAAGGCGCGCCGCGCGTCTGCATGCCGGCCGAGCTTGTGGAGGAGATCGCCGCGGACGCTCGGCAGAAGATGGTAGTACTTCAGCGCAGGCTCATCATGCAGACGCTCGACGATTGCCAATGCCGCTTCGGGCCCCTCCGCCATGCCGACCGCGACCGCGCGATTGAGTTCGACGACCGGAGACGGAATGAGATCGGCAAGCTCGGCGTAGAGATCCGCGATCCCTCGCCAATCGGTTTCAGCTGCCGTATCTGCCCTCGCATGACAGGCAATGATCGCGGCCTGCAAGGCATAGACCCCGCCAGCACCGTCAAGCTCTTGCACGCGCTTCAGGGCCTGCAGCCCGCGCTGAATCTGCAGCCGGTCCCAGCGCGCGCGATCCTGTTCGAGCAGAAGGACGGGATTGCCATCGGCGTCTGTCCGTGCCGCAGCACGCGACGCATTCAGTTCCATCAGGGCCAGCAGCGCATGCGCCTCCGGCTCCATCGGCGCCACGGATATCAACACGCGGCCCAGCCGCAGCGCCTCTTGACACAATTGCAGTCGCATCCAGTTTTCGCCGCGCGCCGCCGTATAACCCTCGTTGAAGATCAGGTAGATCACCTCCAGAACCGAGGCCAGCCGTTGTGACAGCTCCTCGCCGTGCGGCGTCTCATAGGTGAGCCCCGATTCCGACAATGTCTTCTTGGCGCGGACGATGCGCTGAGCGATCGTCGCCTCCGACACCAGAAACGCCCTGGCGATCTCTTCCGTCGTCAGGCCGCAGATCATCCGCAAGGCCAGCGCTACGCGCGCCTCGCGCGAAATCAGCGGATGACAGGCCGTGAAGACCAGGCGCAACATTTCGTCGCCGATATCGTCATCGAGAGGGGTGTCGAGATCAGGCATGATCTGCTCGTCCTCCTCCATCTCGCGAACGATCATCTCGTGTTTGTGGTCAAGCATCCGGCGGCGGCGCAGGTAATCGAGCGCCCGACGTTTAGCCGTTGTCATCAGCCACGCGCCGGGGCGCTCGGGGATGCCCGTTTCCGGCCATCGCTCCAACGCCGCAATCAATGCTTCCTGAGTGAGATCCTCGGCCAGCGGCACATCGCGCAACAATCGCGCCAGGCTGGTGATCAGCCGCGGCTGCTCGACCCGCCAGACGGCAAGGATCGCCCGATGGGTGCCGGCGACCGTCAAGGTCGCCTGCCCCGATGAGGGATCGAAGGCATCATGCCCTGGCTTCGGCGAGCGGATCGCATACGCCCTCGGCATTCGGATCGAAATAGGGACGCACCTCGCACGTTCCTTCCCAGCCTGGCATGAGATCCTTGTGTAGCTGCATGAATTCGACCGCCAGCGCCACGGCCTCTTCCTTGCTCTGCAGCTCGAAGATCGCATAGCCGCCGACGACCTCCTTGGCCTCCACGAAGGGGCCGTCGATAACGCTCAGCTTGCGATCCTTGATCGTAACGCGGGCGCCGGTCTCAAGCGGCATCAGCCCCGCCGTATCGATCATGCGACCGGCCTTGATTTCCCGATCGGCAAGCTTGTGAATGGCCTCCATCAGCGCCGGCGACGGCTGCATGAAATCCTTGGCCATGACGATAGACATGAAACGCATGGAAAAATCCTCCGGAAGCGAGACGTCGGCACCATTGCCGCTCAACAAGCCCGCTCATATCGACGACGAAGCAGACCTCGGGAAATCGACAGCCCGCCCGAAAAAATCCGCGCCGCAGCCGAAAAGCCCAAACCGCACGACCCCGCAAGTCATTTTATCCCTTTGTTGACTTCGTATAACCATTGCAAGATGGTGAGGCGAAATCGGACTTCCGGAAGCCGCCGCCTCCCCAGGGGTACGGCCTCCAGCAAGCTCCGGCGGCAACATGGCGGGAGCTTGTTTTCATGTTCGACCATATTTCGATCGGCGTCAAAGACCTGACGCGGGCGCAGACGTTCTATGATGCAGCCCTCTCGCCCCTCGGCTACGAGCGGGTGACCAATTTCGACGGCACGGTCGGATATGGCGCGGAGCGGGCCCAGTTCTGGGTCAGCGAGGTGGAACACCCGGTCCCCGCCGATCGTGGCTCCGGTCTGCATTTCTGTTTCGTGGCGCCGAGCCAGGCCGCCGTTGACGCCTTCTACGCCGCAGGCATCGCCAACGGCGGCGAAGATAACGGCAAGCCGGGCATTCGACCCGACTACAGCCAGTTCTATTATGCCGCCTTCGTCATCGATCCCGACGGCTACCGGCTGGAAGCCTATTTCAAGACCGGCGAATAGACCTCTGCTCGAGATAAAGTAAGAGTCCTCTGAACCCGCAGAAATTGTTTCGGCGGGACGGCTGACCCTGATCGATTTTAGCAATCCTCTGATCTTTAAGGCTATTGTCAGGCTTCTGTCCTAATGGACGCCCGATGGTGGCCGTCCTGACGTCTGCACAACGCGGACGGGCACTCGTTTTGAACCTGTTCAAACGGTGGCCAGCGCTTCGCATGTACGACAACTCCGTTGCTTTCACAAAAAGGACCGCGCCTGTCAGCAGATCCTTCTTTGTGTTTCTTGCGTTGTTTGCGCTTTGGTGGGTGCTGCTGTTTGTCTTCTATCGCTTCCCCGACATCGATCTCGCCGTCGCCAAGAGCGTCTTCACGACAGCGCCCTGCACGTCGGCCGCTCCGCTTGGCGACATCTGCGGCACCTTTGCCCTCGCCAAGAATCGTCCTTTTGAGATCGTGCGGGACGTTACGCTCGCCTTGCCCTACATCGCCATCGTCGTCCTGATCGCGACCTTGGTTTCGTCCTGGCGTAAATACGGCGCGCGCTGGCGGACGCTGCAAACCGATCGCTACATCGCCGCACTGATATCGCTCGCCATCGGCTGCGGTCTCATCGTGAACACGCTGCTGAAGAGCTATGGCGGCAGGCCGAGGCCGCGCGCCACCGATCTCTTCGGCGGTTCGCTGGATTTCGTCCAGGCTGGCTCGTTTGCCGGCCGGTGTCTTGGAAACTGCTCCTTCGTCTCCGGCGAAGCATCGTCCGGCGGCTGGCTGCTTTGCCTCGTCGTGCTGCTGCCGCCGCGCCTGCGCTTCCCGCTCGGCATCCCCCTTGCGATCATCTCGATCACGATGCCGGTCTTGCGCGTGATGACCGGAGCCCATTATCTGTCTGATGCGGTCCTCGGCTGGCTATTATCTCTGGTGGTCTTTGCCGCGGCTATTGCGGTGATCGATCTCCTGCGATCGGGAACGCCAGCTCGATCCTGAAGCCTGTCCAGCTCAGCCGGCATTGCGCATACGGATCAAACGGCTGCGCCTCGCAGCCTTGCGTACTCGAACCGCCATCTCGCTCAACGCAAAAGGCTTCACCAGATAATCGATGGCGCCGATGTTCATGGCCCTCATCTGGTCCGACAGCTGATCATAAGCCGACATAACGATGACCGGCGTAGTATCCCCGCGCGCTTCCATGAGCTTGAGCAGGTCGAGACCGCTGCCGTCGGGCAATCGAAGATCGAGAAGCAGCACGTCGTGAGCTCCGGCTGCAACCGCGCGCTTGGCGGATTCCAAGTCCATGGACCACTCGACCGACCAGCCGTCCGCGCTCAGGTGGTCCTGCACGGCATTGCCTATAAGTATATTATCTTCGACCAGTAGAAGTCGCACGATTGCATCCCCAGTTGCAATCACACAGCTATGATGCCTATTTCTGACGGCGACCTGAACCTTGGATGTGAAGCTGGGAAAAAGGAAGGATAATCGGAATCCGGACCGAAATAGCCCTGCGCAAGGACTCGTCGTTCAGGTAAATGTCAGGATTGGTAACCATGGTGGCCGGCTTTAGCAGCGGGAACACACGCTGCAGTAGTGGGTTGCGGACACGCCGCCTATAGCCCACACCTCGGAGATGACTATTGACCAATGAAAAAAAAGAATCTGGCCGACAGAGTTTCAGGCCAGCCATCGGTAGTGTCACGCTTTGTTTCATAGCCGCCCTTTATGTACTTCTTGTGACAAATCGGATGTTTTGGACTAAGGCCTACGGCTATCTCATCGCCGAGCCTGCCGCCTTCATCGCCTTCGTGGCCGGCATTTCAGCCGGTGTGATGGCGCTTTTCACTCTCTTCTCCGCGAAATACGTCACGAAGCCGGTACTGATCTTCTTCATACTGGTGGCATCCGTATCGTCCTGGTTCAACGACCAGTTCGGCGTCATCATCGACAGGGAGATGATCCGCAATGCAGCGGTTTCCACCGGTGCGGAAAGCGGCCATCTGATCACGGCGCGCTTCGTCACCTATGTCCTGCTGACTGGCGTCTTGCCGTCGCTTCTCCTCGCATGGGTCCGGATCGTTCACCGCCCGATCCTGAAGAAGCTCGCCTACAATACCGCCGTTATCCTTGCCTGTGTCGCCATCTTCGTTGCCGCCGGCACCAGCTTTTACAAGACCTATGCCGGTGTCGGCCGTGCGCATCGCGACCTGGTGAGCACACTTAATCCGGTAATCCCGATCGCCAGCGCCGTTCGCTATGCGATCGACACCCAACGGGACGCCAACGTCGTCGCGCAGCCTTTGGGAACGGATGCCCGCAGGGTCGGCGCGGTCGACAACGGCAAGCCGCGCGTAACGATCATCGTTGCCGGAGAGACGGCCCGCGCGCAGAACTTCTCGCTCGGCGGCTACGCCAAGATGACCAACCCGGAACTGGCGAAGCGCAATGTCGTCTATTTCCCGAATACGAGCAGCTGCGGAACGGCGACCGCGACCTCCATCCCATGCCTGTTTTCGGTCTACACACGCGGACAGTACACCCACCGCAAAGGGCTTCAGACGGAAAACCTGCTCGACGTGCTGACCCATGCGAAGGTCGATGTCACCTGGCTCGACAACGACACCGGCAGCTACGGCGTCACCGATCGTGTCTCCTACACCTATCTGCCACCGTCCGCCGACCCGCGCTTCTGCAAGGATGGCGAATGCAAGGACGAGATCCTCGTCGACAAGGTCGACGGCTGGCTCGACAAGGTGAAAGGCGACAGCGTGCTGGTGCTGCACCAGCTCGGCAGCCATGGGCCTGCCTACTATCAGCGCTATCCGGAGGAGTTCCGCCGGTTCAGGCCGGATTGCCGCTCCAACGACTTCAGCTCCTGCTCGCAGGAGGAGATCGTCAATGCCTACGACAATACGATCCTTTATACGGATCACATTGTCTCGATGGTCATCGACAAGTTGAAGCAGCGTTCGAACACAGTGTCCGGCGCCGTACTCTATTTCTCCGATCACGGCGAGTCGCTCGGCGAGAACGGCATCTATCTGCACGGCACACCCTATATCATCGCCCCGTCGCAGCAGACGCATGTGCCGATGCTGGTATGGATGGCCGATGATCTCGCCAAGGCTGCCGGTTTCGACATGGCGTGCCTCGCCAAGCGTGCCGCCGATGGCACCTATTCCCACGACAACATCTTCCACAGCGTTCTCGGCATGATGGACGTAGCAACGAAAGTCTACGATCCCGCGCTGGACGTGTTCGCCGCCTGCCGCACGCCGTCGAACACACTGGCGCAGAACTGATCGGCCCTGTACGATATCCGGCGCCCCCGCTGTAACGAGGTCGCCGGATATCGGGATCGCTTAAAGCCGCTTGGGCTCGCGGATCGTCCGCTCGTTTTCCACATTGCCGGTATTGAGCGTCGTATTACGCTCGAAAAGCACGACCTCGCAGCTCGGCTCGGCGACCGGGCAATGTTCCACCCCATGCGGAACGATGATGTATTCGCCGGGTCCAAGCACGATATCGCCACCATTCTCATCGCGCAGCTTCATGCGCAGCGTGCCTTTGACCACGAGAAACAGCTCGTCCTCCTCCTCGTGATGGTGCCAATGGAAGGCGCCTTCCAGCTTGGTGAGCTTCACCTGGAAATCGTTGATGTCGCCGCCGATATGCGGGGTCCAGGTCTCATCGAATGCCGCAAAAGCTTTGGTAAGATTGATCTTCTTCAACACGACCATATGCTTCCTCCATTTGGGCCCAAACGGCCAGATGTCGCTGCGGCTAATATTGGCGGCCGTCTGGCGGAAGGCAACGCCGCCGCCCGCCCTTGCATATCGAATTCCTCGAAGATTTCCGCCGAAACTTTCCGGGTAGTGGATGATCGAGCGCGACACTACATGCTGTGCCAACATTATCATTCCGACACATGACAGGAACAATCATGACCACAAACAATGTCGAATTCGGACTCGATACTTTCGGCGACGTCACCTTTGACGACAAGGGTACGCCGCTGCCACATGCGCAAGTCCTCCGCAATGTCGTCGAGGAAGGCGTGCTTGCCGATCAGCTCGGAATAGATTTCTTCGGCATCGGCGAGCACCACCGCGAGGACTTCGCCGTCTCCTCCCCGGAAACGATCCTCGCCGCCATCGCCAGCCGCACATCGAAAATCCATCTGGGATCGGCTGTCACCGTGCTGAGCTCGGACGATCCGATCCGCGTGTTCCAGCGCTTCTCCAGCCTGAACGCGGTTTCGAACGGCCGCGCCGAAGTCATCCTCGGCCGTGGCTCGTTTACGGAATCCTTTCCGCTGTTCGGCTTCGAGCTGTCGCAGTACGAGCAGCTTTTCGAAGAAAAGCTCGATCTGTTCGCTGCCTTGCTCAAGAACGAGCCTGTGAACTGGGAGGGCAGCATCCGGCCGCCGCTGCGCAACCAGAAAGTCTTCCCGACCATCGAGAGCGACCGGCTGAAGACCTGGATCGGTGTCGGCGGCAGCCCGGAATCCGTCGTTCGCGCGGCGCATTACGACCTGCCACTGATGCTGGCGATCATCGGCGGCAGCCCCTATCGCTTCCAGCCCTATGTCGATCTCTATCACCGCGCTTTCGAGCAGATGGGCAAGCCCGTTAAGCCGATCGGCATCCATTCGCCGGGCTATATCGCCGAAACAGACGAGCAGGCGCGCGAGGAGTTGTGGCCCTGCTTCAAGGCGATGCGCGATCGCATCGGCCGCGAGCGCGGCTGGCCGCCGATGACGCGCGCGGAATTCGACAACGAGATCGAAAAGGGTTCGCTCTATGTCGGCTCGCCGGAAACGGTCGCGGCCAAGCTTGCCCCGGTCGTCAAGACGCTCGGCATAAGCCGCTTCCAGCTGAAGTACAGCGCCGGCGCTCTCGGGCATGACAAGATGATGCGCTGCATCGAGCTCTATGGGCAGAAAGTGATTCCCGCGGTGCGCGCAGCGCTGGCGGCATAACCGCGGTCGGCTGTCCACACTCGCCTTTCGATCAAAGCAATGGGCGCTTCGCAACACAGCGAAGCGCCCATTGCCTTTTTTGCTGTCATCTTCCTGCAGCAAATGCTACAGATAATTAAATTGGTAGCATACACTACAAATCGAAAACATCCGATGAAAGAGAAGACACAAAAACCCGCTGCTTTCGACGACCGTATTCTCGGCCTGATCGAGACGCTGGCGCCGGCGGAACAACGCATCGCCCGCTTCTTCGTCGACCAAAAGCAGGCCGCTTTGCTGAATTCGGCCGCCCAGATCGCGCAGCTTGCCGGCACCAGCGATGCAACGGTCGTACGCACTGCCCGCGCCCTTGGCTTTGAAAGCCTGTCGACGCTGCGCGCCGCCCTGCTTGCCGAGCTGACCGGAACCCCGTCGCCCGGAGCCCGGATGGAGCGCACGCTGGCCGAAACCGGCGGCCAGGCCAGCGACGTGCTGCACCACGTCATCGGCATGCATGAGAGGGCTCTGGATGTCCTGCGGCGCGAGGAATTTGCCGCAAGTTTCGAGCGCTGCGTCGATATTCTCGCCAACGCGGCTCGACGTCATGTCTTCGGCATCGGCCCTTCCGGCGCCATGGCGGACTATGCCAGCCTGCAGTTCAACCGCATCGGCCTGCCGACCAACGCGCTCTCGGCCTCCGGCATCGCGCTTGCCGATCGCCTGCTCTGGATCGGCAAGGGCGATGTGGTGCTGGTGATCGCCTATGCGCCGCTTTACCGCGAGGTTGAGGTACTGCTCGAGCAGGCCGGCAGGCATGATGTGCCGGTCATATTGATCAGCGACGACCTCGGCCTCTTGGTTGCCGACAAGGTGGCGGAAGTCCTGCCCGTCCCGCGCGGCAATGCGGGGCACCTCGCCATGCATGCCGGCACGCTGGTGCTGATCGAGGCCCTGATCGTAGCGCTTGCGGCAAAGGGCAAGGACGTCGCCATCGACAGCCTGGACCAGCTCAGCCAGTTGCGCGGCGCCATAGACAAGGCATGGACCAAGCGCGGCACGAGAAAACGCAAATGAACTGCATCGCGACGACCAGACCGGAATGCCAAACTCACGAGTTCATGCAGCGCATGAGCAGGAACTCTTTGCGAAACATCGCACGAATTCAAAGCCCTAACCGTCATTCGGGATTCATTTCATGAACAGCCTCACACCCATTCTATCCACCGTGACGGCATCCTTCCTCGGCTCCTTCGTCGAGGTTGTGGAAGCCTTCACCATCGTCCTTGCCGTCGGCGTCACGAGAAGCTGGCGTCCGGCGCTGACCGGCGCCGCGCTCGCCCTTGCCGTGCTGGCGGCACTCGTTCTTGTCTTCGGGCCACTTCTGGCACTGATACCGATCGAAACGCTGCAATTCGTCGTCGGCGTACTCCTCATCCTCTTCGGCATGCGCTGGCTGCGCAAGGCGATCCTCCGCTCGCTCGGCGTCATCGCCCTGCATGACGAGGAAGCAGCCTTCTCGAAGGAGACGGCCGCGCTGCAGGCGCAGTCCAACGATCGCCGCGCCGATTACCTCGCGGGCCTCGCCGCCTTCAAGGCGGTGCTGCTGGAGGGCGTCGAAGTGGTCTTCATCGTCATCGCCGTCGGTGGCGCACATGGCCTGACGCTTTATGCCAGCCTCGGCGCGCTTGCCGCCTTCGTGATCGTCATGCTGATCGGGCTGCTGGTCCATCGCCCGCTCGCCACCGTGCCGGAAAATACCCTCAAATTCGTTGTCGGCCTGATGCTGACCAGCTTCGGCATCTTCTGGACCGGCGAAGGCATCGGCGCGCAATGGCCGGGAGCGGATCTTGCATTGATCGGCATTTTCGCGGTCGTCTCGCTTTTCTCCTACGCCACCATCCGCGGCCTGCGCGGCAACCCAACAGCAAAGGCAGCCCAATGAACGTCCTGCGTATCGCCCTGTCCGAGCTCATCGGCATGTTCATCGACGACGGCAGCCTCGCAACGCTCTGCCTCATCCTCATTCTTATCATTGCCGGCGCAGTGGAATTTCTCGCCATGCCGCCGCTCGCGGGCGGCCTTCTCCTGCTGGTCGGCTGCCTCGCCATCCTCCTCTACAGCGTCCGGCGCGCCGTGAAACGATGAGATTCACAACCCTCTGCAAGAGCTTGGATTTGCAGAGGGTTGTCACGCCACTTACAGAATAGCCTTAACTCTCGACAGAACCCTTCGCAGATGCGAAGAATTTCGCACGCTAGAGCGCCGTGCGTCCCTACGGACGCAAAAAGGACGCTCTCAATGTTTGAATCTACGCATCAGGCTTTCCGAAAAGGAGAAACGGCATGAGCAGCGCCTATCCCGAAGTCTATCTCGTACGCCACGGACAGACGGAATGGAGCCTTTCCGGTAGGCACACCGGCCGTACCGACATTCCCCTGACATCAGCTGGCGAGGAAGCCGCCCGCAAGGTCGCGAGCCGCCTGCCGTCAATCGACTTCGCCGCCGTCTGGTCGAGCCCGTCGCAGCGCGCGCAAAACACCTGCGCGTTGGCCGGCTTCGGCGATCGCCGCGTGGTCAAGGACGATCTGGCGGAATGGGACTATGGCGCCTATGAAGGCATCACCACCAAGGCGATCCTTGCCGAACGCCCCGGCTGGCAGGTCTTTCGCGACGGCTGCCCGAACGGCGAAATGGCTGCCGATGTCGGCGCGCGTGCCGACCGGATCATCGGCGAACTGCGTGCCATTAACGGCCCGGTCCTGATCTTCTCCAGTGCCCATTTCCTGCGCGTCTTCGCCGCCCGCTGGGTCGGCCTGCCGCCGGAAGGCGGCGCTCATCTGGTCCTCGACACCACGAGCATCAGCGTTCTCGGCTACGAGCACGACCTAACCGAACCGGTCATCCGCCGCTGGAACGAGATCTGACGCCACGCATCCATCCTGGCATAGTCATAACGAATTCGAGCGGCCACGAGCCGCTCGATGTCTTTCAAGAACTAGGATTACGGCGCCTACCAGGCCTTGAGGCCCAGCAGCTTTTCGCCGAGCGGCGTCAGTTCGGCCGTGGTCGCATTGTGCTTTTCCCATTCGCGGGGATCGCCCGGAAAGGCGTCGCGCTTCGGCGAGTCCAGTTCCCGCCACAGGCGGATGCGTTCCTCGCGCTCGGCGACATTGTCGTATTCCGCCGGGTGCATGGAGATATATTGCGCCATGCGAACGCGGTTGTCCGAATGGTTCGGACGGACGCCATGCGCCAGCAGCGAGTTGAAGATCATCAGATCGCCGGGCTCCATGTCGATATTGACGACCGAAAGACCCGTCATGTCCGGGTGCATCGGATCGCGATCGGCCGGCTGGGTCTTTTCCCACTCGAAGAAATGCTCGAAGAGCTCAGGCACGCACTGGAAGCCGCCGACGTCGCCATCCTGCTTCTTCAGGCTCAGAACACCCTGAACGCCGATCGGCAGAGGACGGATCGAAGTATCAACATCCCAGTGGATGAAGCCGTTCGGATTGCCCTTCACCTTCTTCGGCGGGTTGAGGTTGGCGCGATCGATCGTGACCCAGAGATCCTCCCGATCCCAGATGTCGACGAAGACATCGTAGATGCGCTTTTCCATGCGGTTATCCCAGAGATACTGGTGATTGTAGATCTCCAGCATGCCGGTATTGTTGAGTTCCTTCATCTTGTGCTCGCGCCGCTGCGGCGCATACCAAGTGGAGGGATCGCTCGGGTCTTTCTCGTCAAAACGCCACAAAACGTCGACAAGCCGCTCGACATTCGCTGCCGGCACCGCCTGGCGCACGATCACATAACCCTTCGTGATCCAATGCTGCCAATCGTCCTTCGACAGCACCCTGAGCGGCAACGTCTTCTGGATATCCTTCAGTTGCGTCGTGACCGAAGCTGCGGTCGGGTGAGCGTCTCGTTTCAAGGCAGGCTGCATCGGTTTCCTCCATCTCGCTGACCCCTTTGGTTTCGGGTGACGAAAAACTTGTAGCGCCAAAGTTCGTGTCGATGTTGCCCGGCTCTGGCCAATTCTGATACTATTCTGGCCTCGCTAATACTATGGACGCCCCATGAGGCCCTATCTCGAAGTCCTGCCCCGTTCGCCCGAAGCATCCTGGAGCATGCTGAACCGTAGGCTCGACGACTGCATCCCCTTCCAGTGGCATCATCATCCGGAATTCGAGCTGACGCTCACCCTGAACTCCATCGGGCAGCGCTTCATTGGCGATCACAGCGGCGATTATGACGACGGCGATCTCGTGCTTGTCGGACCCAACCTGCCGCATAGCTGGGTCTCGCGCGCCAAGATCGACGAGGACAAGCCGCATATCGCGCTGGTGCTCTGGTTCAATCGCGAATGGTTGCTGCAGATGACGGGCGGCGCGATAGAATTCCGCTCGATCGAGGCGATGCTGCAGCGTGGGGACAACGGCCTGCGCTTTTCGGAGACGACCGCCGCCGCCGTCCGCCCCGCCTTCGAGACCATTTTCGAAAAGCCGCCCGTGGAGCGACTTCTGGCTTTGCTCGGCATTCTGGTGAGGGTCGCTAGAGATCGGCAGGCGACGCCGCTCGCAAGCGCGCCGGCGCAAGCTCCGGATATCAAGGAAAGCCGTGAGCGCATCGACCGCGTGCTGACCCACATGCACCTTCACTATGCCCGTGCGATCAGCCTCGATGAACTTTCCGATATTGCGGCGCTCAGCGTCTCCGGCCTGCACCGCATGTTTCGCAGGCATACCGGCGGGACCATCTCGGACTATCTCATGCGCATGCGCATCGGCGACGCCTGCGCCCGCCTCTCCTCCACCGATCAGGCAGTCCACCATATCAGCGATGCCGTCGGCTATAGCTCGCTCGCCAATTTCAACAGGCAGTTCAAGGCGCTGAAAGGAATGACCCCACGCGACTACCGGGCCATGTTTCTCAGGCGTTGACGGGCACCATCGCAAGCAGCCTGGCAATTCTGGCAGCCGCCGCATCCGCGGCCTTGGCTTCCATGCTGGCGATGCCGAGCAACAGCCCGGGTCGCGCCGGACCGAGATACAGCGCCGATATCGGCCTCACAGCGAAACCATTGGAATTGATGGTCCGCACCGTGGCAACGTCATCGGTCTTTACGTCGCGGAACCAGTTTGCCAATTGCAGCCCGCCGCTGCCCGCTCCGACATCCAGCCAGGAGCCGCAATGTCGATTGAGTGCCTCGACGGTCGCCGCCATGCGTTCGGCATAAATCGCGTTCATGTGTCTCAAATGCGCGCGAAACCGACCCTCGCGCATGAAATCGGCAAGAGCCGCCTGGATATGAACGGGCACGATTGCACCCCTGAGCCGTTGTGCCGCCTCCGTCGCTGCCAAGAGCCGGGAGGGCACGACGGCATAGGCGACGCGCAGGCCGGGCGCGAGCGTTTTCGAGAACGTCCCGACATAAGCGACCACCTCGCCGCGGTCGATGCCTTGCAGGGCCGCGATCGGGCGCGACGCATACTGGAACTCGCTGTCGTAATCGTCTTCCAGCACGATCGCGCCGGTCGCCCGGGCAAATTCGAGCAAGGCGAGACGGCGGGACAGGCTCATGGTCACGCCGGTCGGATATTGATGCGACGGGGTGACGTAGATCAACCGCGGCGATGGCCCGGTACCCCGCGTGATATCGATGCCCTCGGTATCGCAAGGCACCGGCACGAGGCTGGCCCCCGCCATGCGCAGGATCGCTTGCGCGCTGGCATAACCCGGCTCCTCCATCCAGACCACATCGCCACCCGGATCGCCGGCACGGATCAGGGCGCTCGCAAGCAACCCGATCGCTGCTCCCGTCGACGGCATGATCAGGATCTGTTCGGGACGAGCGATCACACCGCGCGTCGCGGCGATGTGATCGAGGATGGCTTCGCGCAACTCCTGGACACCGCCGTGGTCGCGATAACCGAGATCATGCACCCGCAAAGAGCGGCCCCGGGCGCCGAGACAGCGTGCCCAGGCCGCATGGGGAAAGGTCGAAACGTCAGGCACTCCGGGTTCGTACAGCCCCCCGGTCTTGAATTCCGTGACGCGCGGCAGATTTGGCGGCGGTGGTGCGGCCTGTCCGGACAATGACGTCGTCGGGAAAGCCGCGACGCGCGTCGCCGCGCCGGTCGTCGATTGCAGGTAGCCTTCAGCCTTCAAACGATCATAGGCATTGACGACGGTCGATCGTGCAACGCCAAGCGAGAGCGCCATCATCCTTGTCGACGGCACGCGCTGCCCTGCCGGCATCTGTCCGTGCAGGATGCGGTCGCGCATCAGGCGATAGACCTGCCCCTCCAGGTCACCCGAAGTCCGATCGAGTGCCTGCCACTGCGCCACCGCTACCATGAAACCTCAACTGGTCTGCTAGAAATTAAAAAACTGGCCGTTTATAGCCTACCTCTTTGCTGGCAGAGATCAACGCTCAACCGACGAGGACGACATGGCCGATCTCTATCCGCCCGACACCAAGAATTACCCGACCACCGAGCGCACCCGCGTAAGACGCAGCCCGAAGCGTGGCAGCCACGCCCATGCCGATGTTCACGCCATTCTGGACGCAGCCCCGCTCTGTCACGTCGGCTATGTCATCAATGGCGCGCCCTATGTGACGCCGACCCTGCATTGGCGAGAGGGCGATCATGTCTATTGGCATGGCTCATCCGCCAGCCGCTTCCTGCGTGCCGCCGAAGATATGCCTGTTTGCCTGACCTGCAGCATCATGGACGGCTATGTGATGGCTCGCTCCGCCTTCAATCATTCGGTCAACTATCGCTCGGCCATGGTCTTCGGCACGGCCCGCCTGGTGGATGATCTCGACGAAAAGGCCGATGCGCTCCGCCGCTTCATCGAAGACCTGTTTCCCGGACGCTGGGATAGCCTGAGACCGATGACCAAACAGGAGGTCAAAGCGACCTCGGTGATGCACATGAAAATCGAAGAAGCCTCAGCCAAGATCCGCAACGGCCCGCCGGGCGATTTGGACGAAGCCAGCCATCCGGTCTGGGCCGGGGTCCTGCCGGTCGAAAGCCGTCTGGTATCGCCGCTGGCAGCGCCCGGCTTGCCGGACGGAATAGAACTGCCACAATCCCTTGCAGAGCTGATACAATCAGGCCGGCTCCGCTAAAGCATTGTTTCCGCGCAATTCCGGACACAAACCGCTTCGCACTTTTGCTGAAATTGCTCTAAGCTGCATTTAATGACCAAAGGATTTTGACATGGATCTCACGAACTGGAAGGGCGTGGCTCGCCCCGAGCGCATAACCCTTGAAGGTTACTATACGAGGATCGAACCGCTTGACGCGGCTCGCCATGGCGACGACCTTTTTGCCTCTGCTCAGGCACCCGGCGCGGAAGATCGCTTCCGCTACCTTTTCGAGGATGCACCCGCCGATTACGCCGCATTCTCGCCCTGGCTCGAGAAGGCCGCATCCAGCTCTGATCCGCTCTTCTTCGCAACGATCGACAAGCGGACAGGACGCGCCGAGGGCCGGCAGGCTCTGATGCGCATCGACAACACGCATGGCGTCATCGAGATCGGCAGCATCCTGTGGGGACCGGCAATCGCCCGCAGCCGCGTAACGACCGAAACGCTTTTTCTGTTCGCATCCTACGTCTTCGACACGCTCGGCTATCGCCGCTTCGAATGGAAATGCAACAACCTCAACGAACCGTCGAAGCAGGCGGCCGAACGCTTCGGCTTCGTTTACGAGGGCATTTTCCGCCAACACATGGTCGCCAAGGGCAAGAACCGCGACACCGCCTGGTTCGCCATGATCGATGCCGATTGGCCCCAACTGAAGGCCCGTTACGAGCGCTGGCTGCACCCAGAGAACTTCCACGAAGCCGGCCACCAGAAGACGAAACTGGCATTGGCCTAGGCACAGCCCTTTTGGCTGCGGTCTATAACAGCTTGCGGAAATAAACCACCCGCTCGGTTTCGACGAAGCCGAGCGCCGCATGGAAGGCGTGGCTCGCAAGATTGTCGATCAGCGCATCCGATGCGAACTCCGTGCAGCCGGCCTCCCGCCCCCAGGCGGCGACAGCCTGGCAAAGCGCCTGCGCTACCCCTGCCCGTCGATTTTCCGCCCGCACATAGATGCCTTCCAGGAACAGGACCGGCGAAGTCTCGCAGCCATTGACGTAATCGTGCCGTAATGTCGCTTCAGCAAAACCGACGACATGACCGGCAGAATCGATCGCAAGAAAAGCAACAGTATTGTCATCCGCGCGAAATTGCGCCAGTTCCGCCCGATGATGTTCATAGGAATGATCTGGCCAAAGCTCGGCGCGCAATCGCACCAACGCCTCCAGATGGTCGTCCGCCGCCCGCTCTATCCGCATGTCTTGATCTCCCATCCAACTACCTGCCGCCGCCGACCGGAAAAATTTCGCTTTCGACTCCACAATCATCGCGCTACATATCGCGCATACTCACGCGCTGATTTTTCGCTGATTAGAATCTGAGGATGATGGAATGACATTTCAAAGCAGTTCGCGTCTTTACGCTGCTGTTTCCTCCCTGTTGTGGCCCGCCATCTTCTGCGCCGGATTGACCGGTGCATATTTCGCCTTCGAGTCGGATATGCATCTGCTCTGGTTCAACGTCGTCTATCTGTCGACGGTGGCGGTGATCGCCCTTTTCGAGCGATTGATGCCCTATGAGAAGACCTGGCAGAAGCGCGATGGCGAAACCTTCAACGATATCGCTCACACGTTGCTGAACAAGGGTGGCGTGCAGATCGCCGCCGCGATCGGCACGTCCTTCCCGATGGCCGTGGCGACCGTGGCGCAGCCGGCCTTGAGCTACCATTCGCATTTCTGGCCGGATCAATGGCCCATGGCCTTCCAGGTGGTGCTTGGTCTCATCGTCGCCGAGTTCGGCCTCTACATGGCGCATCGCCTGGCGCATGAGCACCTGTCGCTGTGGCGCTTCCATGCGCTGCATCACAGCGTCGAGCGCCTCTGGGTCATCAACACGGGCCGTTTCCACGTCATCGACACACTGTTCAAGATCGCGCTCGGCCAGATTCCGCTCTATCTACTCGGTGCGCCCTTGCCGGTCTTCCTCTGGATCGGCGCGGTCACGGCCTTCATCGGCCTGCTCACGCATTGTAACGTCGACATGCGCACCGGCCCGCTCGACCTCATATTCTCGACACCGCGCCTGCATCGCTGGCATCATTCCAAGATTCTCGCCGAAGGAAATACGAATTATGGGGAAAACCTCGTGATCTGGGATCAGCTTCTCGGCACCTTCTACAATCCGCCACGCGCCTCTTCGACAGACATCGGCATCACTGGCAAGGTGGCCAAGGGTTTCCTCGCGCAGCTCGCGCAGCCCTTCTCGAAGAAAGGCCGCAAGGAGATCATCGGCAAGAAGCCGAAGGAATTGATTCTCAAGGAAGAACAGGCGGCGAAGGCCACCGCCGAAAGGCAGCGCGACGACACCTCGATGCGCAAGTCGAGCTGACGAGACCCACGGAAGACGCACCCGTTTTGCGTTTGCGGGGGCGGCTTGTCGCGTATGCCTTGTGGATAGAAACATCGCGAAAAATTGCGGCCCCGCAATATGCGTATTTCCGTTTCAATCTGAGAAGAACTTGTCATTTAACGTGTATTGAAAAAGGCAAGCCGGGGGTTTACCTAACTCCCCAGCATTTAATTCAGACGAAAGATCAGGAAAATCATTGAGATGGAAGGGAGGTTTGCCACAGAATACCTTAAGCAACTTCACAGAATATTTTTCATTTCCAGAGAAATAGATCGGCTTGAGCGAGAATTCATCAAGCAAGGCATAGCACATTTTCATGTTTCCGGCGCCGGCCATGAGTCAACGGCGCTTCTCAACGAATTCCTGCAGGACGACGACTGGCTGCATTTGCATTATCGCGACAAGGCCCTGATGCTGGCGCGCGGCATGCCCATTCGAGAGTTCTTCTCCAGCCTGCTTGCGACAGCCAATTCCCATTCCGCCGGCCGGCAGATGAGCGCGCATCTCTCTTCCCGCGCTCTCAATATCACATCCATCGTCGGCCCCGTCGGCAATAACGCGCTCCATGCCGTCGGCGTCGGCGCGTCCCTCAAACACAAGTCGGGCCTGCCGATCGCCATCTGTTGCGTCGGTGACGGCACCACGCAGCAGGGCGAGTTCCTCGAAGCTGTCGCGGAAGCCGTGCGCAGCCAGTATCCCGTCGTCTTCATCATCGAGGACAACAGCTTCTCCATTTCGACGCGCACGAGCAAGCAGACCTTCTTCGACCTGCCGAGCGGCCCGGCCTCCTCCTTTTACGGCATCGATATCATCCGCACCGATGGGGACGATCTGGCGGCATCGCGCGAGGCCTTCCGCAAGGCCGTCCGCCACAGCCGCAACAACCGTACGCCGAGCATCGTGCTTCTGAACACCGAGCGGCTCTCCGACCATACCAATGCCGACGATCAGAAGACCTACCGCACCCTCCTCGAAATCGAGGCAGGCTCCTCGCGCGACCCGCTGCCGAGCCTGAGGGCGATGCTGCAGAAGGCCGGCGTCGATGCCGATGCGCTGCAGAAGATCGAGCAAGAACTGATTGCGGAAGTGCAGGCGGAAGCCGCCCTCGCGCGCAAGGAAGACGCCCCCAAGGTCGAGCCGGATGCAAAGGCTCCCTACCCCGCCTCGTTCGACGGCAAAGCGGAATATCGCGGCAACGAGAGCGCATCGACGCTGACGATGCGCGAGGCGCTGAATGTCGTTCTCGACAAGCAGCTGGCCGCCAATCCCGAGGTCGTTCTCTTCGGGCAGGATATCGAAGATCCTAAGGGCGACGTGTTCGGCGTAACCCGCGGCCTCAGCACGAAATATCCCGATCGGGTGCGCAACGCCGCCCTCACAGAGTCGACAATCGTCGGCACGGCGGTTGGCCGTGCGCTGGCCGGCCAGCGCCCCGTCGCTTTCCTGCAGTTCGCCGATTTCCTGCCGCTTGCCTATAACCAGATCGTCTCGGAAATGGGCAGCATGTTCTGGCGCACCAATGGCGCCTGGGAAGCGCCCGTCATCCTGATGGTCAGCTGCGGCGGCTACAAGCCTGGCCTCGGCCCGTTCCACGCGCAGAGCTTCGAAGGCATGCTGGCGCATACGCCTGGCATCGATGTGGTCATGCCCTCCAGCGCGGGCGATGCCGCCGGCTTGCTCAACGCCGCCTTTGAATCGCGGCGCCCGACGGTTTTCCTCTATCCCAAGGCCGTCCTCAACAATTCCGACGGCCGCACCTCCGAGGATCTCGACAAGCATTTCGTCCGTCCCGGCCTGTCGCGCCATGTCGCCCGCGGCCGTGACATCACTCTGGTAAGCTACGGCAATACCGTTTCGCTCTGCGCCAATGCCGCAAGCGCCTTCGAGGCCCAGGGCTTCTCCGTCGAGGTTATCGATCTGCGCTCGATCTCGCCCTGGGACGAGAAGGAAGTGCTGGCGAGCGCACGGCGCACCCGCCGCCTGATCGTCGTCCACGAGGATAATCGCACCGTCGGCATGGGCGCGGAAATCATCGCGACCGTCACCGAAAAGACCGATGTGCCTGTCGTGGTGCGCCGACTTGCCCGCTCGGATGCCCATATCCCCTTCAATTTCCGCAATCAGCTCGACACCCTGCCCTCCTATCGCAAGCTCGTCGATCTGATGGCCGAAATCCTCGAATGCGAGGTGACGTGGCACGAAGAGGATGACAGCGGTCCGACTGCCGCCATCAAGGCGATCGGCTCCGGTCCGGCCGACGAAAATGTCCTGGTCACGGACCTGCTGGTCAAGCCCGGCGACAAGATCGAGGTCGGCCAGCTCGTTGCCGTCGTCGAGGCGACGAAGGCCTCCGTCGAAATCTGCGCCAATATCGGCGGCGTCGTGCAGGAGGTCTTCGCCAAGATCGGCGACCAGATCGCGACCGACAGCCCGCTTCTGACCGTCGACGCCAATCGCGATCTGAGCGAGCAGAATTTCGCGCTCGCCTCCGAAATCCAGAACAAGTTCGTGTTGCGCCGTCTGAAGTCGCATGTCATCCCGACGCTGCGTCGTTATTCCGGCAACTTCTCGGAAATCGCCATTAACGGCATCGGTTTCGCGACCGGCGCCCGCCGCGTCACCAATGAAGAGATCATCCATCACTGGCCGAACCGTCGCGCCGACGAAATCCTGGCGCTGACCGGGATCAAGAGCCGCTTCTGGGTAGGCCCCGATGAAGGCACGCTGAGCCTTGCCACGAAGGCGACACGCGATCTCCTCAAGCAGAACCAGATCTCAATCCACGATATCGATCTGGTGATCGCCGCTACGGGAACGCCTGATATCGCCACGCCGTCGCTCGCAAGCCGCGTCGCGGTTGCCGTCGCCGAAGACGGCGTGCGTCCGTCTCTTGCCGCCTATGATATGGGCGCCGCCTGCTCCGGCTATCTCTATGCGCTCCAGCAAGCCTATGATTTCATTGCACAGCAGAACGACGCCAAGGTGCTCATCATCACCTCGGAAGTCTTGTCGCCGCTGCTCGACATGACCGATTTCTCCACGGCGATCCTCTTCGGAGACGCTGCCACCGCCAGCCTCGTGACCAGCCGCGACATGGCGCGCAATCCGCTCTTTACCGCGAGCCGCCCGATCGTCAGCGGCCGGCCGGAACCGGGCGACCTGCTCTATGTCCCGCTGCCTGATGATGGCGTCATCGCGATGAACGGCCGCCTGGTGTTCACCGAAGCCGTGCATTCGATGACCCGCTCGATCGAAAACGCTTGTGTCGACGCAGGCATTGAGCTTGCCAATCTCGATCTGCTGGTGCCGCATCAGGCCAACCAGCGCATCATCGACACCATCGCCAAACGCAGTGGCCGCCCGGCGCTGAGCGTCATCGAAACCTATGGCAACACCAGCTCGTCCAGCATTCCGCTTGCCATGCTGCATGTCGCCAACGAACGCTCCGAACCGCTCAACCTCGGCCTCGTGGCCTTTGGCGGCGGCATGACGGCGGGCGCCGCGATCGTGCGGACGGTGAAATAGCCGCCCGCCGGGCCTATTAGCCCCTATCTGGAATTAGACGCTGGCGCGGCCGATCGGCCGCCCGGCTCGCTTGTCTATTGGCTTTTTTCCATAATCACCACATATGCGCGAAACTTTCGCAGCATCAATCGCCGATAGGAAGCGTGAAGCATCAAGTTTTTGCAACCTATGCGGCCGATCATTCATTACAATTCATTCATGTTTGGCACACTACTCCCTTGAAAAGCACCTGAGCGGTACTTTACTTGAAGTGCATGGCTAAGGCACAAGCACCGACGCACCGCTCTCGTCTTCGATACGATCTTTCACCCGACGACGCAGCACGGCAGGCACTGGACGAGACCTTTGCCGCATACGGGCAGATGATGAAGCTGCTGGCGGAAATCGTTCCGGATAGAGCCGGCGCGAACCTCGTCACGCTTCACGATCTTGCCTATGAGACCATCCGCGAACGCACCGCTCTGCCCGCGCGCCTCGTAACGCTCGGTCTGCGTGATTTTGCGGCCAATCGAGGCGGTCAGGCCGATTTGAACCGGCTGCCGCTCGATGAGAAGCTCTTTGCCATCAAGGGTCCGTCAGACCTGACAATCTCGACGGTGCGCGGCCGCGTTGCCGTGCCCTTCGACGTGGCCGGCTATTTCAAAGGCTGGGACAGCAATATCCCCGCCTATCTGATCGCCGATGGCGGCCACTACACGATTCACATCGGGGTAACACCAAACTCCCCCCGAACGGAGGATGACATGACGATGCATGAAGGCATTCTTTCCCGCATGGGACGACTGATCGCAGGCCTCGCCAATGCCGCGGTCGACACAGTAGAAGGCGCCAACAAGGTTGCCGTCATCGAACAGGCGCTGCGCGAAATCGATGCAGCCGCCGACGAAGCACGCGCCGATCTCGGCAAGGCGCGCGCCGAGGAATACCGCATCCAGAGCCGCCGCAGCGAGATCGTCGAGGATCTCGACGCGCTCGAGGCAAAGATCCGGCTTGCCATCACCGCCGATCGCGAGGATCTCGCCAAGGCCGGCGTCGCGCGCCAGATCGACCTCGAAGCCCAGATCGCCGCGCTCGACAAGGCGCTGGCGGACGTCAACGCCCAGATCGACGAGGGCCAGAAGGCGCTTCAGGCCGTCCTTGCCACCCGCCGCGAGGCGGAGGCACGCCTCGTCGATTTCAAGCGTAGCGTTGCCCGCCACGCCCCCGAGGAAGCAGCGGGTGGTAATCCGCGGCCAGCGCCGGCAGCCGGCGCGGCAAGGGCGGCCGCGGCCGTCTCGCGCCTGACGGGCGTGCCCTCGGGCGCGCCTGCCACCAGTGCCGAGCTCGATGAGCTCGACCGCCTGCACCGGGAGCAGGCCATCGAAGCACGCCTTGCCCGCTTCAAGGCCAATGGCCAGTAAACGATGCACCTGTTTCTCGCACCCGAATGTGCGCCCTTTGCCATCGCGGCAATGATCCTGATCGGACTGACCGTCATCGAAATCCTGTCGATGCTGCTCGGTTTCTCGCTGAGCGAACTCATCGGCAAACCGCATTTCGAGGGTCATGACGGCATGATGGCCGGCCTGCTGTCCTGGATCAATCTCGGCGGCGTGCCGCTGCTGATCCTGATCATGCTGGTGCTCGGTATCTTCGCGGTGGCCGGTTTCGCCATCCAGACGGTGGCCGACATGATCTGGACGCCGCTGCCTGCGATCGTCGCCGCACCCCCGGCCCTGCTCGTCACGATCCCTCTCGTCCGGACCTCTACCCGGACGATCGCCAGGATCGTGCCGCGCGACGAAACCTATGCCGTCGACGCCAGCGATCTCGTCGGTCGCACCGGCACGGTATCCATAGGCCCTCTGGATCAGGGATTGCCCGGCCGTGTCAGCGTCAAGGATGCGCATGGCAACTGGCATCAGCTGCGCGCCTGCGCCGCCAAGGGTGAAAGCCCCTTGCCGATCGGCGCCCAAGTTCTGCTTGTCGAC
Organism: Rhizobium sp. WW_1; assembly: GCF_003610155.1. Taxonomy (NCBI): domain Bacteria; kingdom Pseudomonadati; phylum Pseudomonadota; class Alphaproteobacteria; order Hyphomicrobiales; family Rhizobiaceae; genus Rhizobium; species Rhizobium sp. WW_1. The sequence goes on along the minus strand of NZ_RAIN01000003.1, from coordinate 523,786 downwards.
CGCAAGGCCGACATCTTCATCGCAGTTTCCGCCCCTTCGGATCTTGTGGGATCCGATGACAAATCCTCTACGGAGCAACCTTCATGAACGGCCTTTACGACCTCATTCTTCCAGCAGGCATAGGTCTCGTCCTGATCCTCGGGATCGGCTTCGTCCTTGCCTCCCTCTATGTCCGCTCAAGCCGGGATGAAGCCTATGTCCGCACCGGTCTCGGCGGCCAGAAAGTCGTGCTCGACGGCGGTTCCGTCGTCCTGCCGATCTTCCACTCGATCGCCCGCGTCAATCTCAAGACCCTGCGCCTGGAAGTTCAGCGCGGCGAGAACGATGCACTGATCACCAAGGACCGCATGCGCGTCGACATCGGCGCCGAGTTCTACGTCCGCGTCAAGCCGGACAGCTCTTCCATCGCCCTTGCCGCCCAGACGCTCGGCAGCCGCACCAACGACAGCGAGCAGCTGCGCCAGCTGATCGAAGCAAAGTTCGTCGACAGCTTGCGCTCGGTCGCGGCGACGATGAACCTCGATGCGCTGCAGGAACAACGCATGGACTTCGTCAAGGCGGTGCAGGATGCAGTCGGTTCCGACCTGCAATCGAACGGTCTCGAACTGGAATCGGTGTCGCTGACACGCCTCGACCAGACCGATATCAAGCACTTCAATGCCAATAACTTCTTCGACGCCCACGGCCTTGCCGCGCTCACCCGCGTCACGGAAGCCCGCAAGAAGGAGCGCAACGAGGTCGTCCGCGATACCGAAGTCGCAATCGCCCAGAAAGACCTCGAGGCTCGCCAGCAGTCCCTCACCATCGAGCGGACAAAGCGCGAGGCCGAACTGAACCAGCAGCGCGACATCGCCAACAAGTCGGCAGCAACTCGCGCTGAAACCGCACAGCAGGAACAGGCAGCCAAGCGCGCCGAAGAAGAAGCCCGCATCGCCGCCGAGCAGGCGATCGCCGAACGCGAGGCTGCCGCAAAGCAGGCCCGCGAATCCGCCAACATCGACTCGACCCGCGCCGTGCAGCAGCGCGACACCGAAGCCCGCCGCGACATTCAGATCGTCGCCCAGGAAAGCGCTATCGCGGTCTCTAACAAGAGCCGTGAGGAGTCGGAAGCCAAAGCCAAGGCGGAAGCCGCCCGCGCACTCGCCATTGCGGCGGAAGAAAAGGTCGGCACTGCCCGAGCCGTCGAAATCGCCGACCGTGAAAAGCAGATCGCCGTGATCGACGCGCAGAAGCGCGCCCAGACCCAGGCGACCGCCGTCACGATTGCCGCAGAAGCCGAAAAGCAGGCCGCCATCGACCAGGCAGATGCCATCAAGACGCTGGCAACTGCCGAAGCCGATGCTGCGATCATCAAGGCCAAGGGCATTCTCGAAACGGGTAAGGCAACGGCTGAGAGCGAGGCGCTGCTCAACGAAGCCCGCAACAAGCTCAGCCCCGCCATCATTGAGTTCGAGATCACCCGCGAGCGCATCCGCATCGTCCCCGCCGCTCTTGCCGAAGCGGTCAAGCCGATCGAGAAGATCTCGGATATCCGTATCTTCGACACCGGTGGTATGCTCGGGCGCAACGGCAACGGCGCGACTGGCGGCAGCGGCGTCGGCCTTGGCGAAGGTCTGGCCGGCCAGCTTCTCTCCTACCAGGCCAACAAGCCGATCCTCGACCGCCTGCTGAAGGAAGCCGGCTTCGATGGCGACAATGCCATCTCGGCGCTGCTCGGCAAGCTCGACGGCAAATCCGCGGCAACCGAGCCGGAGGAAGAGTACTACGACGAAGAGGAAGATGCAGGCGATACAAATAAGCCTGCCTGACGGCAGCCTCTGATCGGCAAAATAAAACCCCGGAACCCTTGCGGATTCCGGGGTTTTCGTTAACTCCGCCTACCGATGGGGTCAGGGCCTCGGACGATTCCTGAACGCTTCAGCTTCAGCGTAGAACTTCTTTTCCCATTCCTTGTGATTGTCGAGACCTTCCTTGATGAAGGGCGTGAAGATCGCCAGGTTCATCAGAGCCCAGTTGACAATGCGGGCCGGGAATTTCAGCGGCTTGACGAAATCGACGAAGAGCACGACGCGGGTCTTGTCCGAATGGTTCCAAGCCTCATGCTCATAGGCGTCGTCGAAGATCAGCGCCTTGCCTTCCTGCCAATGGCAAACCTGCTTGTCGACACGGATCGCAAGCTTTTCGTTCGGCTCCGGCACGATCAGGCCGAGATGCAAGCGAAGCACGCCGTTATAGGGGCCACGATGGGCAGGGAGATGCTTGCCGGGCTCGAAGATCGAAAACATCGCCGTCGTCAGGCCGGGGATCTTCTGCACAGCTGCCCAGGTATTCGGGCAAGCCTTGATGTTCTGCTCCGATTTCACGCCGAAGCCGAGAAGGAAGAAAGTCTTCCAGCGGGTGTCGGTCGAGATGGTCTTAACGTCGGTGGAAATGTCCTGGAAGGTCGGCAGCTCGCTCTGGCGCAGCAACACCTTCTCAAGCTCGGCGCGGATCGCCGGGTAATCTTTCTCGATCTCGGCGGCCCAGGGGAAAGTCTTGGTATCGTAAACCGGTGGATTGCCAAGCTTGGCATATTTCAGATTGAGACCTTCCGCCCAGGCAACAATGCCCATGAAGAAGCGCGTCATGGCGCTCGCGCGTTCCATAGGCGCAATGCCGGCCGTGCCGAAAGTCTGTTCCGGAGCAGGAGATTGGTTGGAAGTGGGAGCAGGTGCGCTCAAGGGACTCTCCGTCATGTCTATTTTTAAGGGCTGTCCAGGGAGGAAGTCTTGGCCGAGGAAATCTGCATGGAAATCCCGGCCGGGCAACAGGGTCGAAGCTTGGGATATCAGCCTGTCCCTTCCCGATTGACACCCGACTCCTTTGTTATGCGGTGATCACAATAGCCGATTATATGAGTTGATTAGTCGAATTTCGCAAGAGAGTCCGTTCGCAACGAGCGGTGGTTTGTCGTGCAAGGATTCTCCGGCGTTTATCGAGAGGGATTCACCTCAGAATCGGCAAAAATGCGGCGAAATCTGCCGAGCCTCCATCACTATACGGTTTGAGCCTGAATTATTAGCCGGACAATTGCAAGCCCCGCTATCAAAGCGCCGATCGACAGAAAAACCGAGAGGGCGACATAGGCGATGGACGGCCCCCATTGACCGCGCTCCCAGAGCATCACGCTTTCCAGCGCGAAAGTGGAGAATGTCGTGAAGCCACCGAGAACACCGGTCGTCAGAAACAATCTGACCTCCTGCGACATACCGCCGCGAAAGGCGAAATACTCCGTCAGCAACCCCATGATGAAGGCGCCGAGCACATTGATGATGAGGGTGCCGAACGGAAACTCTATCCCAAGCAGGCGAGCGGCGAGCTCGTTGACACCAAGGCGGAATGCACCGCCCAACCCGGCTCCGAGAAACACGACAAGATAGAGCACGACAACCTCCAGCCGTCCTTGCATCAAACCTTTTCGATCTTATGGATATTTTTCCGCCGCGTCTCCACGCCGCGTTCGCGAATATGGCGAAGCGGTAGATCAGCAGGAATCTGTCCTGAAGCCGCGCTCTTGGCGATACCGAGCCGCTGCGACAGATAGATGCTGGTATGGCCGCTGCAGATATAGGCAAGGAAGCAGGCGACGGCGAGATAGACCGTATGCGTCGCGCCGAAGAGCTCGATACCCATGATCATGCAGGCGAGCGGCGTATTGGTGGCGCCGGCAAAGACGGCGACGAAACCTAGTCCGGCGAAGAGATCGGCCGGTGCACCGAGAATGGCGGCAAGCGCATTGCCGAACGCCGCGCCGATGAAGAACAACGGCGTCACTTCTCCGCCCTTGAAGCCGGCGCTCAGCGTCACGATCGTAAAGACCGCCTTCCAGAACCAGCTCCAATAGTCGACATGGGCCGGATCGAAGAAACCGAGGATCGTCGCATCGCCGGGGTTGGGCGACCAGACGCCAAGCCCGAGATATTGCCGCGTGCCGAGCAGATAGACGAGGCCGATCAGGATCGCGCTGGCGATGACAGGCCTCAGCGGCGCATAGGCGCAGACCCGCTTGAACGCCGCAGACGCCCGATGCGAGACCTCGCTGAAAGAGCGCGCCATGAGGCCGAAGATGACACCAGCGATGCCGACTTTTACGAGCAGCAGCGCGTCGAGATGGAAGGTACTGGCCGGCGTGCCGGCGAGATAGCCGATCTGATACTGGATATGCTCGATGCCCCAGGCATGGCAGGTCCAGTCGGCCGCGATCGCCGCCGCAAGGCTCGGGATCAGAGCTTCATATTGCATCCGCCCGATCGTCAGGACTTCGAGCGCAAAGACCGCACCCGCGATCGGCGTGCCGAAGACCGCGCCGAAACCGGCGGCAATCCCCGCCATCAGGAGAATGCGGATCTCGGCATGGCTCAGCCGGAACACCTTTGCAAAGGCGCTGGCGATACTGCCGCCGAGCTGCACCGCCGTCCCCTCGCGCCCCGCCGAACCGCCGACCAGATGCGTCAGGACCGTCGAGACCAGGATGAACGGCGCCATGCGCAGCGGTACACCGCCGCCGGGTTCGTGGATCTGGTCGACGATCAGATTGTTGCCCCCCTCCGAGCCACGACCAAAGCGCTGATAGACCAGCACCATCAGGAAGCCGGCAGCCGGCATCAGGAAGATCAGCCAGGGATGGTCGAAGCGCGTCGCTGTCGCCTTGTCCAGGCTCCACAGGAACAATGCGCAGAGTGAACCGACGACGACGGCCATGGGCACGACGAGAGCTATCCATTTGAACAGGCTGCGGAACTGCTGAAAGCGATGATGAAAATAGGCGGATGCGGACATCAGTTTGCCCCTCCCGCGACGCCGATGAGCGGACGTCCGGGGACAGTGAACGGGAAACATAAGTGGGATAACGGCAAGAAAACGGGCACGACTCTACTCCTTCGCCTGTCAGGCGCGTTGAGTAGGAGTCATCAGCTTCCCTGGAAAAATCAGAGCAGCGGTTCGGCCACCATGGCCCGGCAGAAATCCATTACCGTTGTATTTTCAATATAGAAACAGCCCTGCGGCTGTCAATGCGCCGCAGCGGTAGACGCCGGGCGCATTCTGTCACACCGCCCGCGCGATCATCTCGATCGGCGCAAGCAGACCGGCTTCGACCGACATGTTGACGTTGCCGCTTCGCTCCCCTGCCCGCGGCCCCATCAGCGTGCGCAAATTCTGATCTCGCGCTCCGCCAGCCGCAGCCTTGGCGCGCGCCTCATGCGCCAGCCGGATCGCCAGGGCGCTGCGGTCCTGTTCCAGCTCCACCACGAAGCCCGCTTCCTCAAGCAGACCGCGATAGACATCGGGGCTGCGGACGAAGCTCGTCTCCAGCTCCATCGCCCAGGGCATCGGAAAGGGCAATGTGCCATCGCGCATCTGCATGACTTCGTAGAGACCAAAACGGCCACCGGGCTTCAGAATGCGCCTGATCTCCGCAAAAAGCCGCGCCTTGTCCTCGATGTTCATGCCGACATGAATGAGCGTCACGCGGTCGAAGCCGGCGTTTTCGAAGGGCAAGGCCAAGGCGCTTCCCTGCTGGAAGGAGACCTGGTCCGCGAGACCGCAGCGAGCGGTCAGCGAATTGGCGACCTGAACGAATTCCTCGGTGAGATCGATGCCCGATACGATACACCCGTAGGAATCGGCAAAGTGGCGGGCAGGCCCGCCGAGCCCCGAACCGATATCGGCGAGCCGAAGGCCGGCGGCAAGATCGAGATCCCTCGCGAAATCCACCGTGGCCGCATGTCGCCCCAGATGGAATTCATCCACGCCCGCCAGGTCGCGGATGCGCAGGTTGTCGATATCCTTGCCGTCAGCCGACAGGTTTTGCAGGATCGCCGTTTCCAGCGATCCGTGCGTGTAGTGGCTGGCAACTTTTTCCTCGGTAGACATGCGTGCACTCCCAAGGCTTTGCCTGAAGATAGTCTGCGGGGTCAGACCTTCAGTTCGCGCCGTTCGACTTCCGTCACCATGGCAAGATCCAGCACGCGCTGCAAGTTCGCAGCGTGGCGGAAGCTCGGGTCCTGGCTGCTGCCGGTCATGACCGCCTCGGCGAAACGCTGATAATTGGTCAGCACCGGCGGCACCTCGATAACCTTCCACGTTGCCGTTTCGGTATCATCGCCAAGGCAACCCCGCAATTCCGAGCCGTTCGGACTATGGGTCACTTCCAGGCCGCCGCGCTCGCCGTAGATGCGAAGCTTCAGCTCGTTCAGATGCCCCGTTGCCCAGCGGCTCGCATGCACGACGCCGAGCGCGCCGTTGGCGAAATCGACGGACATGGAGAAGCTGTCGTTCGCATCGAGTGTGTACTCGCCGATGCGCTCGCCGGGCGCCTTGGCGAAAGTCTTCAGCCGGGCGAAGACGTGATCGATATCCGTCGCTGCGCCATAGGCGGCGAAGTCGAGGATATGGATGCCGATGTCGCCGAGCACGCCGTTCGAGCCGTGCCCGGTCGACAGGCGCCAAAGCCACTTGGACTCGCTGCGCCAGTCACCCCAGGCCTTGGAGACGAGCCAGCTCTGCAGGTAGGACGCCTCCACGTGCTTGACCGTGCCGATCTCGCCCGAGATCACCATCTCGCGCGCCTTCTGCAATTGCGCGACATTGCGATAGGTCAGGTTGACCATGTTGACGACCCCTGCCCTTTCGGCAGCTTCCGTCATCTCGAGCGCCTTGTCATAATTCTCCGCGAGCGGCTTCTCGCAAAGAACGTGCTTGCCGGCGGCAAGCAACGGCAGGGTCGTCGGATTGTGAGCCTTGTCCGGCGTGACATTCGTCACCGAATCGAACTCGCCCCAGGCCAGCGCCTCGTCCAGCGACGAGAAGCGCTTCTTGATATCGAACGTATCGCAAAAGGCCGTGAGCCTCGTCGCATCCGTGTCGACGGCGCCGACGATCTCGACGCCAGGAATGCGAGCGAAATGCTCCACATGGTTCTTCGCCATGCCGCCCGTGCCAACTACTATTAGACGCATGATGGACCTCAGCGATAACCGGCTTCGCCGGCCTGGTGCAGTCTCGGACCACGTTCGACGATCGGCTCCAATGCCTTTTCGACCGGCACGTTCGGCGCATCATGGATGCTGGTCTGCGTACCGAGCGGGTTATGAGCCCATTTCACGGAATTGATCAGAACCTTGTGAACGGTGGCGTTGTGATAGGTCGGATAGGTCTCGTGGCCGGGGCGGAAATAGAAGATGTTGCCGGCACCGCGGCGCCAGGTCATGCCCGAGCGGAAGACTTCACCGCCCTGGAACCAGGAGATGAACACGGTCTCCAGCGGCTCCGGAACGGAGAACTGCTCACCGTACATTTCCTCGTTCTCAAGCTCGAAATGCTCGCCGAGGCCGGCTGCGATCGGATGACGGGGGTTGATGACCCAGAGACGCTCGCGCTCTCCGGCTTCGCGCCACTTCAGCGCGCAAGGCGTGCCCATCAGGCGCTTGAAGACCTTGGAGAAATGGCCGGAGTGCAGGACGATGAGGCCCATGCCTTCCCACACGCGCTTGGCAACGCGCTCGACGATTTCGTCCTTGACGGCGCCGTGGTCCTTGTGGCCCCACCACAGAACGACGTCCGTGTCCTTCAGCCGGGCTTCGCTGAGACCGTGCTCCGGTTCCTGCAACGTTGCAGTGGTTGCCTCAATACCGGCATCGGCGTTCAGCGCCTTGGCAATAGTGTTGTGCATGCCTTCCGGATAGATCTCGGCGACGACCTTGTTTGTCTGCTCATGAATGTTCTCGCCCCAAACGACGGCACGAATAGTCATTACGGCACTCCTCTAATACCATTAGGATTGAATAGGTTATGCAGTCCAAAGCGCTTTGGGAAAGCGCCGTACTTCAAGCCTTTATCAGCCCGCTCTCGAATGACATAATGCTTCCAAAGCGATTTGACAAAGGCAAAAATAGCCGAGAACAACACCTCTGTTTTCAGTGCGTCACGGATTTTGAAAAGAGGTTGACGACGAGCACGCCGGCAATGATCAAGGCAAGGCCGATGATGGCGGCGAGATCGAGCTTCTGGCGGAAAAGCACCACGCCCACCACCGAGATCAGCACGATGCCGAGTGCGCTCCAGATGGCATAGGCGATGCCCACCGGAATGACTCGCAACGTTACCGAAAGGCAATAGAAAGCAGCTGCATAGCAGATCATCACAACGATCGTCGGGCCGAGCCGAGTGAACTGCTGCGACATCTGCAATGCCGTCGTGCCAATCACTTCGAGCACGATCGCGACCAGCAGCATTGCATAGACCGATGCATTCGCCATTCCATTGTCTCCGATAGGGTTAGAGCTGCGTCAGCTCGATCAGCCGGTCGATCAGCCTTTGACGGGCGCCTTGGTCCATGTCGTGGCTGCCGAGCAAGTCCGCAAGCCAGATCCCGTCGGTCGCCAATCGGACGATTGCCGCATCTACCGACGAGTCCGTGCCGACATATTGCTCGCTGCGCTCGCGCACCCATTCGCGCCAGCGCTGCCGCAATTGCGGCTCGCTGAGCAGCACCATCGTTACCTGTGCCCAGTCCTTGTTGCCCTGCGGCTGATCGCGCAAGGCCAGGCAGGCATGCAGATAACCGCGGGTAAAGCGGCCATGCGGCATCGGATCGGCGCGCATCGCCTCCTCGATCGCAGCATCCAACAGCACGAGCAGGCTATCGAACAAGGCTTCCAGCAGCATGTTCTTGCTCGGGAAATGATGCAGCAAGCCGCCCTTGCTGACGCCGGAGGCGCCGGAAACGGCGTCCAGCGTCACCGCCGTCACCCCTTTTTCGGAAGCAAGCCGTGCCGCCACCTCCAGCAATTGCTGGCGGACGAACAAGGGCTGCTTCTTCCTATGGTGCGCAGTGGACATGGCGATATAACATACCAGTTGGACGGTTTCGTCAACGCTCTTATCGATGGCTTTAAGCCTATTTGATTACGGATGACCTCGTATTGCTCCCTCCTCAGTTTACGGAGTGATGGGCGGCATCGTTCTCATCGAAGATGCTGACCTTGGTCGCATCGACGACGAAGGCGATCGGCGAGCCGGTCGTAATCGTCGTCATTCCTGGATCGGTGCCGATGATCTTCGAGCCGTCCTTGAGCCGTACGTGAACGAGCGAACGATCTCCCAGCCGCTCCACGGTCTCGACGTGCCCGCCGATATCCCCCGTCTCCGCCGTCGTAACGACCAGATGCTCCGGGCGAATTCCAAGCGTCAGCCCGGAATTCGCAAGGCCGTTGAGCGCGACAGCCGTCTTGATGACGGAACCATCCGGCAACGTCGCCGTAGCCAGGCCCCCCGCCTCGCCGAGGCCGGCTATATTGATGAAATTCATGCCCGGCGATCCGACGAACTGGGCGACATAACGCGTCGCCGGTCGCGTATAGATCTCGACCGGCGACGCCACCTGTTCGATCTTCTTGTTGTTGAGCAGCACAATGCGATCGGCAAGCGTCATCGCCTCCACCTGGTCGTGGGTGACGAACACCATCGTCGCACCCAGCCGCTCATGCAGCTGCGCCAGTTCGACGCGCGTGCGCGTGCGCAGGCCGGCGTCGAGGTTGGAAAGCGGCTCATCGAAGAGGAAGACATCGGGCTCGCGCACGATGGCGCGGCCGATCGCGACACGCTGGCGCTGGCCGCCCGACAATGCCGACGGCTTGCGATCGAGAAGATGCGGCATTTCAAGAATCTTCGCAGCCTCCTCGATGCGTCTTGCGATCTCATGTTTGGGTGTCTTGATGTTGCGCAGGCCGAAGGACATGTTGTCGCGAACGGTCATGTGCGGATAGAGCGCATAGGATTGGAAGACCATCGATACGCCACGCGCGCCGGGCGGCAACTGATCGACCCGCTTCCCTCCGATCCAGATCTCGCCGCTGGTGATCGATTCCAGACCCGCGATCATGCGCAGCAAGGTCGACTTGCCGCAGCCCGAGCCACCGAGAAAAACGACGAATTCGCCGCGCTCGATCGTCAGATCGATGTCGTTCAGAACCTGCACGGCACCGAAATGCTTGGTGAGGGACTTGATGTTGATACCTGCCACTTTACGCCTCCTGCGGAAAAATCGAACTTCGTTGGACTTGCCATTCATCGCGCCCCGCTCGGCTCATCGCCGGAACGGGGCTTCCGCATTGGTTATTTGACGGCACCTACCGCGACACCGCGCGTCAGGGTCCTTTGGAAGATAAGGAAGAAGATGACCGTCGGCAGGATACCGAGCAACGAGGCTGCCGCAATCGCCGTCGGCTCCTGCGTGTTGGAGCCTGATAGAACGCCCATGGCGACGGAGACCGTCTGGTTGTTGTTGGAGACCAGAAAAACCAGGGGAATCAGAAACTCGTTCCACGTCCAGATGAAAAAGAAGGTCGCAAGCACCGCAAGCGTCGGCCTGAGCACAGGGACGATTACCATCCAGAGGATCTGCCAGCGGCTGGCATTGTCGATCTGCGCGGCTTCGATGATCTCGCGCGGGAAGGTCGACATGACAGAGGACAGCAGATAGGTGCCGAAAGCGGTGTGCAGCACGCCGATGATCAGGATCACGGAAAACATCGAGTCGAACAGGCCGACCTGCTTGGCCATGTAATAGAGCGGATAGACCAGTGCTTCCTGCGGCGCCATGATCGAAATCAAGAGGATGACCAGCAATGCCTGGCCACCGCGCACCCGGCCGATGCCGATGGCATAGGCATTGAGCAGGCTGAGAACGACAGCAAGAATGGCCGTGCATCCACTGATGAGAATGCTGTTGAAGAGCTTGAGCGGAAAATTGACCGTCACCCAGAAATTCTTGAGCGCCGTCAGGTCAAAAGTCTGCGGGAAGGCAAGCGGACCGTTGGCGGCATAATCGGAAGGCGTCTTGATGGCGTTGAAGGCGGCCAGAAAGAACGGAAACAGCGTGCCGGCCAGAAAGACGAGCAGGATGGCCAGAACGATCCAGCGGCCAAAACCCTTTTTCTGACGAAGATCGGCCGATACGACCGGGACGGAAATCGAAGACGTGGCCGTCATGTCAGTGCCCTCCCTCGGTTTGCTTCGATTGCATGCGCAGGAACACGACGCCGAGAATAATGGTCATGATCGTCTGCAGGGTCGCTATGGCAGCCGCATAGCCGACGCGGTTCGTCGTGAAGAAATGATAATAGGAGAGATAGGACGGCACGGTCGTCGCATTGTCTGGCCCGCCCGAGGTCAGGACGTAAATCGGTGCGAAAACCTTGAGGGCCGCAATCAGCGTCGTCAGCGCAACGACGAAGATTTCCGGCATGAGCATCGGGATGGTGATGGAGCGGAAGCGTCCGAACCAGCTCGCGTTGTCGAGCTCGGCAGCCTCATAGAGCGAAGGGTCGACGCGCGCCAATCCGGACATGAAGACGACGAGGCAGTAGCCAACCTGTACCCAGACGATGACAGCCGAAACCGCCCAGAGTGCATAGGTTGCATCCCCCAGCCAGTTCTTCGCCATGAAATCGAGGCCAATCGCCTTCAGCACTGCGTTGATGATGCCGATCGGGTTGAGAATCCAGCCCCAGAGGACACCGGCAGCGGTGAGTGGCAGAATCTGCGGCAGATAGAAGCCGGCGCGAAAGAAGCTCGACCATGTCTCGCTGAATTGCGCGCTGATATAGTCAAATAGCACTGCCGCCAGCACCAGTCCCAAGATAATGGGCACGATCGTCATCGAAATGATGAACAGAAGCGTATGCTGGATAGAACCCCAGAAGGCTGCATCCTGAAGCAGCCTCTGATAATTCTCAAATCCAACATAGCGCGGCGGAATGACGCCGCCCTTCCATGTCGTGAAGCTGATCGCGAAATTGGCGAGCAGCGGCACAAGCACGATGAGAACAAATCCCAGCATGCCGGGGATCATGTAGAGATAGTACCCCGCCTTGCCGGCGCTGTTCGACTTCTCCATCGAATTCCTCCAGTCCGATACGGCGAGGCGGTTTTAAGGCCGTCCCGCCGTTGTGATTGTAGCCGATGGTGTTATTGGGCCGCCTGTGCGTCGTCGTAAGCCTTCTTCAGGCGCACGACGAATTGGTCAGGCGTGGTCGAGCCATTGACCAGGCCGGTGGTCGCCTGGATCAGCAGTTCGTAATAGCCGGGCACCGGCCAGTCCGGATAGAAACCGAGACCACCCTTGTCCGAGATCTGCTTGAAGAGCTCGACGTTACGCTTGCCGACTTCGTCGGTGATCGCTGCCGGATCAGCACCGATTGCGACGCCGCCGAGATTTGCCTGTTCGTTCTGGTTGTCCTTGCTCAGGACGAGATCGATGAAATCATAGGCAAGATCCTTGTTCTTGGCGCTCTTCGGCACCACGAACATGCTGCCAGTCGAGCCGACAGTGTACTTCGGCGTCGGGAAAATGAACTGGCTCCATTTGAACGTCTTGATGGTGTTGGCAAAGTTGCCGTTGTTCCAGGTGCCGCTGACGAACATCGGCGCCTTGCCCGAAGAGAAGACGTTGGCAGCGTCGGTGCCCTTCAGGCCGGTCGAATCCTTGGAGATGTAGCCCTTGCTTACCCAATCGGCGATCTTCTGAGCGGCAAACAGGAAAGGCTTGGTGTCGAGCGGCGCCTTGAGGCCCTGGTAATTCTTGACCCAGGTATCGTCAGCCTGCGTCAGTGCCAGCGTATAGAGCAGATGCTGCGCATTCGAATCCACCGTGCCATAGGCAAGCGGCGTGATGCCCTTCTGCTTGAAATGGTCGAGGGTCGCCTCAAACTCAGCCAGCGTCGTCGGCACCTTCAGGCCGTCGGCCTGGAACATGTCGATGTTGTAGAACACCGAGACGAACTCGCCGAGCGCCGGGATGCCGATGATCGGACCCGAGCCATAGACGCCGTTTGCATCATACTTGCTCAGCTGCGTGTTAGTTTCGTTCAGGACTTTGTCCCAGCCGCGTTTTTTAAATTCATCGTCGAGCGGCGTCAGCAGACCCTGCGAAGCGACGAGGCCGGCCGTGGCGTTACCCTTGTTGTACTCGAGCACATCAGGCGCCTGATCGGAGTTGAGAATGAGACTGCCAGCCTTCTGCAATTGATCGAAGGTCTTCTGTTCAAAATTTACGGTTACGTCAGGATGCTTGGTCTTGAACACCTCAAGCGCCTTCGTCCAGGCCACGGCCTGGGGCGTGTCAGGCAATTCGTACCACCAGACGTTAAATGTCTTGCTCTGGGCTTGCGCCACGCCGGCAGCCAGCAGGAGCGACATGCCGGCGGTCAGCGCCAGCTTCGAAAAAATATTCATATATTCTCCTCCACCTGCGAACCGTGACGGTATCTGTCCGACGACATGGCCCGCGCTGCCATCGGCGTTTTCCTCTCATTTGCACCAAGCGCCCGCCTGTCACATGAGACAAGGAGCGGGCGCTCGATGGTTCCTCCGTTTGGGTACCCGTCTTGCCCGAAGCGTCGCTGCTCCGGGCACTTTATTAACGCACAACTTGCCTCCTAAATCGATGCAGATTCGCAAATCCGTGCATTACTCGACAAACTCCCCACCCCGGCTTCTCTTCAGATAGTTCAGGCCATGGACCTGGCCAGTCATTTCGAGCGCATCGCGATAGACCGGGTCGTGCCAGCCTTCGATATCTATAGAACCGGACCAGCCGGCGAGACGCAGCTCGGAGATGATGTCCGTCCAGTTGCTGTCGCCGAAGCCCGGCGTGCGCATGAACACGAACTTCTCCTTGCCGAAGATGCCGTGTTCCTTGATGACGTCCCAGCGGATCGTCGCGTCCTTGCCATGGACGTGGAAAATCTTTTTCGCCCATTTGCGGATCTGCGGCAGCGGCTCGATCAGATAGACCATCTGATGACATGGCTCCCATTCCAGGCCAAGATTGTCGTCCGGAGTCTCGTTGAACATCAGCTCCCAGGCATCCGGGTTGTGGGCGATGTTCCAGTCGCCGGTCGCCCAGTTGCCGTCCATGGCGCAATTTTCAAAGGCGATCTTGATGCCCTTGTCGGCGGCGCGCTTGGCAAGCTCGCTCCAGACCTGCTTGTAGCGCGGCAGGCTGTCGGTGAGCGGCTTGTTACGGATGCGGCCGGTGAAGCCGGCAACGCAGGTCGCGCCGAAATGATGGGCGTTGTCGATGCAATCCTTCCAGCCCTGCAGCGTCTGCAAGTCTAGCTCGCGTTCTTCCAGCGGATTGCCGAACATGCCGACGGTCGAGATGGTGATGTCGCGATCGCCGATGGCGTCGCGGCAGCGCTTGCCGAGATCAGCCAGGTTCTGACCGTTGGTGGTCTGCCAGAAGAAGGGCTCGAAGCTTTCGAAGCCGAGATCGGCGATCTTGGCGATATTCTTGGCGGCATCCTCGTTCGTCGCCCTGATCATCGTGCCGATACGGATGGCCTTAGCCGGATTTGTCATGATGTCACTGTCCTTGTGCTGAAATATCGACGCGGCGGCCGGTCTTGGCGCTTTCGATGGCGCCTAAAACCATGGCAAGGCTGCGAATGTTGTCCTGACTTGCGGTCTCGGGCAGCTTGCCGGTCCTGATCGCTTCGATGAAGGAAGCGATGACGCTGGCGTGGCCGTGCGTCTCTTCCTCATGCCTTGGTCCGGGGACTTCGATCGGGGTGAAGCCGTGCAGCAGGCCCGGCTCATTGCCGGCGACACTGGCTTCGAAAGTCTCGTCGCCATCCCAGGTCAGCATGCCCTTGCTGCCGGTGAGCCGCCACTCACTTTCCCAGCTGGTGCGCCGGCCCTCGGCGCACCAGGAACCGCGATAGCTGAAGACGACATCGTCGGAAAAATCGAAGAGCGCGTGGGCCGATGCACCATGCTTGTACCAGGAACCGACGGGGTTCTTTTCGACGCAATAGACCGAAAGCGGCACCTTGCCAGACACGAAGCGAGCGGCATCGAAGGTATGGATGGCCATGTCGAGCAGCAGCACATTGTCCATCTCCTCGCGGAAACCGCCGAAATGCGGACCGAGGAAGAAATCACAATGGATGCCCGTAAGTTCACCGATCGCGCCCTCCTCCACCAAGCGCCGCAGGCGACGGATGCCGGAGATGTAGCGACGGTTCTGGATGATGGCATGGACCTTCCTGGCCTTGGCCGAGAGGTCGATGAGCGCCGCGCCCTCGGCAAGCGAAGTTGCCATCGGCTTTTCGCTGAGCACATGGCAGCCCGCCTTCAACGCCGTCGACACCACGCCGAAGCGCGCGGCCGGAATGACGATATCGAATACCAGATCCGCCCTGGTCGCGGCGATGACCTCTGCGAGATCGGAGCCGATGACGGCACCTTCCAGAGAAAACTCTTTCGCAAGATTTTCGGCGGTCGCCCGATTGAGGTCGACCAGGCCGACGATCTGAATGGATTCGGCAAGCGCCGGCGTCGAGGCGACGGCCCTGAGCCAGCCTTTGGACATAGCTCCGCACCCGCACAAAATGGCATTAAATTTCACGATGTCCTCCAGCGGGCGGTGCGTAACCCCTCATGACACGCGCTCCGTAAACGTTTACGATACTATGCGAAAAGATTTTCCTGTGTCAATAGAGGAGGACTACGGAAAATGGCGCATGGAGGAACACCGCGGCCGATGAAGGGAATTCGTCAGCTTGCCGAGCATCTCGATATCTCGATCGGCACAGTATCACGCGCATTGAACGGCAAGCCTGATGTCAACGAGGAGACCCGCAAGCGCGTTCTCGCCGCCGCCGAACAATTGGGCTACGTCGCCAATCAATCCGGGCGCAGCCTCAGACAGGGCACGACGAACGTCATCGGCCTGATGATCCAGTCCAGCCGGGAAACGGTTGAAAACAGCGACAATTTCTTCCTGACGGTAACAGGAGGGCTGCAGAGCGTGTTCTCGCGCCACAAGCTCGACCTCATCATGCTCCCCTGCCCGCATGACGAAGACCCCTACGAGTATCTGAAGCGCATGGTGGCAAGGCGCATCGCCGATGCGATGATCATTTCCGAGACGCAGCGCGTCGACAAGCGTTTCGATCTGCTTGCCAAGGCCAAGATCCCCTTTGCGGCGCTCGGCCGCAGCCTTTCAGGCACGCAGCATCCTTGGGCCGACCTCGATTTCGATGGCGTCGTCAATTGCGCCGTTGACCGGCTCGTGGCGCATGGGCATCGCCGCATTGCCGTGAGCACCCCTTCCAGCGACATCAATCTCGGCTTCATCTTCGTTGAGGGCTATCGCCGCGCGCTGGAGCGGCACGGCATCGCCTATGACCCCGCGCTGGTCATCCGCGCCAAGTCGAGCGAACAGGGCGGCTATCAGGTTGCCGATGAGCTGCTGCGCCTCGAAGATCAACCGACAGCCGTGATCCTGATCTATGAATTGATGGCGATCGGTTTTTATCGGCGCGTCATGGAATCCGGGATCATTCCCGGACGCGACATTGCCGTCGTCAGTTTCCGCGAGGCGCCACGCGCCAAATTCCTGCAGCCGGCGCTGACCTGCTTTCGCACGTCGCTCCACGACCTTGGCGTCGAACTGGCCGAAATTCTGCTCTCCAGCATGCCGGCCTACAGCGAGGAATACCCGAGGACGTCGCGCCAGAGCGTGTGGCCGCTCGAACTCATTCCCGGTGAAAGCGACGCTTTCCAGCTGACGACGACAAAATAGGCAGCGCCGAAACGCCGCACCGGCCATTCCGACGGTTGCGGCATCGTCCGTCAATTGCCATGTAGGACATCGCAAACAGGGGCCCGGAGATTGAGCGAAGAAACCATCACTCTTTACGAAGCGATCGGCGGCGACCGCACAGTGCGTGCGCTGACTTCGCGTTTCTATGAATTGATGGACACGCTGCCCGAAGCTGCGAACTGCCGCGCTGTGCACCCGCCGAGCCTCGAAGGCTCCCAGGAGAAATTCTATGAATATCTGACCGGCTATCTCGGCGGCCCGCAGCTCTACATCGAGAAGCGCGGCCACCCGCGTCTGCGCAGCCGGCATTTCGTCGCCGCCATAGGCCCGAAGGAGCGCGACGAGTGGCTGCTATGCTTCCGCCGCGCCATGGATGAAACCATCGAGAATGAAAAACTGCGAGCCATCATCTGGGAGCCGGTCGAGCGTCTGGCCTTCCACATGCAGAACAGGGAATGAGGAAAATATGAGTATCGGCGCAGCAATCCGTCCGGCCACCCTGTTCATCGCCGGCATTCTCGGCGGCGGCGGTGTGGCCCTTGCCGCAGCCGCAACCCATGGCGGCGACACGCATTTCCTCGGCGCAGCCTCCACCATGAGCCTCGCCCACGCCCCTGCGCTTCTGGCCCTCTATGCCGGCTACGACCGCATCCGCACGGCGCCGATCGCCGCTGTCTTATTGGGATTGGGAACGCTGATCTTCGCCGGCGACCTGATCAACCGCCATTTCGGCGGAGGTTCGCTCTTTCCGATGGCCGCACCGACGGGTGGAATGGGCATGATCGCCGGCTGGGTCGTGATAGCGCTCGGCGCTTTCTTCGGGACGAGCCCGGCAAAGGCGTGACGCCAGGCTCGGAGCACTTATATTGGCAGTAATCCCGGTTCAAATGCCGGGAACGACCGCAAAGCCCTCGAACTGCGGCGGCCCCCAATAGAGCCGCTTGTTATCGCCGGCATTGCGATGGGCCGCGCGAAAATGCTCGGATTTCGTCCAGTTGATGAAAGCTTCTTCGCTGTGCCAAATCGTGTGCGAGGAAAACAGCGTATAGCCCTCCTCCACGCTCGCCTTGCCACGCAACAGGCGAAACTCGAGAAAGCCCGGCACTTCCGATAGCCGCGAATCGCGCCCTCTCCACACCTCTTCGAATTCGCCCTCCAGACCGATGACGACCTTGAAGCGGTTCATGGCGATGTACATGGCAACCTCGTTCGACGATCAGACCTTCTTGCGACGGGCGACAGTCTTATCCACGTCCGGTGCAAAGGCAATGACATTCGCGCCTTCGCGGCTCGCTTCATCCAGAGGTTGATCCAGCGCCTCTCCCGGTCGCCGCGTCTTCCAGGCGGGAAATGTCGCGACATTCGCCGCCCGCCGTTGTTCCTCGGCGCGGCGCATCAACAATTCATAGAGTTCGGGCACAAGCCCATCGCCATTCTGTGCGGCCAGCTTGTGCAGGCCGATCAGCATAAACCCCTCGGGGCCATTATCGATCATCTGGAAGCGTCTCGTTCGTTCATGGTCTGCAGCGCCCGCTCAAGGCTGGACTTGCTGCCATTGCGCAAGGGAATGAATGCCTTGCCAAACTTCTTGCAGCCCGTCTTCACACGCAGGCAGGCGTCATGGCTGATGCAGTCGATCGGGCAGAAGACACAGTCGACCGACGGCAGCACGGTGTCGATGCGGGACACCGCCTCGCGCAGGCCGCCGTCATGATGGATCAGTTCGGCGCCGAAATTGCTGGCGATCTGCCGCAGATGCGCCACCTGGCAGTCACGGCCGCCGACATAGAGGAAGCTGCGCCCGTCGAGACCGGTTTTCCCGGAAGGCTGCGCCGCCGCCTGCGTTTCGCGGCTCTCGCGACCAGAAGCCTTCTTCCCCTTACGCGCCATACATCACCCGTTTGCTGGTTGCTCTTGCGCGCTCGATTCCATCGAGCGCGAGGCGACCTTAGTAAACATGAGTTTTGGAGTAAAGTATAAAGTTGAGAGTTTTCATCATATTTTAAAGCTGACTAGCGGCGTATCACAAACGGAATGGTAAACGGCATGCTCGAAAGACCCAGCTCGCTAGGAATGGGATCGCACGAACCCACCCCCCGCAACGCGGCGAGCACTGCCTGATCAATGTCCGGGCTACCCGAACCGCTCGCAATCGCAGGAGACAACACGCGACCGGATGCGTCAACCTTAAAGCGCATTACCACGGTCGCGTTGTTCCCTCTGGCAGAGATCCCTCGGACTGCACGCCTGATGCAGGTCTGTATTCTGCCCACATAGTTAGATCTGGCGGCACTTCCCGCGCCGGTGCGACGAGCGTCGGCTTGCGCGGTCTTATCGGACTGCGCCGATTCTGTGCCTTCTGAAGAACCTCTGATTGAATCCTTGAGAGCCTCACCGCCGGAACCCGACTTCACCTTCGCGACCTTTGCGACTGGCTTCTTCACTTCCTTCGGCCGCTCGACCGGCTTCGGCTTCTCGACCGGCGTCACCACCTCCGCCGGAGGCTCTGTCGGTTGAGCTTCGGCGACCTGAGTGTCGACAGGCTGCACCGGTTCGGTCGGCTGGATGACGGTCGTCTCGGCTGGCGCTTGCGTCGCCAAAATCTGCGGCTGCTCAGGAGCCACAGCCGTGGGCTGCGTCTGCTCGACAGGCTGGACAGGTTCCGCTGTTTGCACCTGCTGTGTTTCCACCGCCTGCGGCTGGACGACATCGGGCTGAGGCGGCTGTACCTCCTCGGGCGTCACTTCGGTCGGTTGCACGGTCTGCGGCTGCACGGCCTCGGCAGTCACCTGTTCCGGTTCGGGAGGTTGTTGGGTCTCCTCTCCGGCCGCCCTTGCGTCGACATCGGAATTGTTACCGAGCATGACGACGCTAAGTGTGTCTCCTTCTTCCTGCTGCGCATCGTCGGAAGACGGAATTGCCAACGCTAGTGCAGCAATAACCAAAGCCATGTGAAAAAAGCAGGAGCCGAGGCAAGCAAAGGTAATATTTTTCCTTTTCAGAGAGAAATTACCACTCGACTTTTCAGCCAACACGTCCACAGCGGGCGGCTCGGATGCATCCCGCGCAGGCTCGCTCGGATGGTCTGGAAAAGAACTTATCTCGGTAACGCGGCTGTAATGCGCCACCGTCTCGCCCACTGGCGGTCGCGGCACACCCTCGAGGCCCGTCAGCTCATGGCCGGGCAGCACGCTCGGATAGTTGTCATTCATGCCGCCATCTGCACGGCGCTCCATGGAAACT
Organism: Rhizobium sp. WW_1; assembly: GCF_003610155.1. Taxonomy (NCBI): domain Bacteria; kingdom Pseudomonadati; phylum Pseudomonadota; class Alphaproteobacteria; order Hyphomicrobiales; family Rhizobiaceae; genus Rhizobium; species Rhizobium sp. WW_1. Next base: position 503,892 of record NZ_RAIN01000003.1, on the reverse strand, counting down.
TTCGCCGAGCGCATCGCCATGGCTTCAGCCTTCGAAAGGAACAGATGTCTGCGAGCGGGTCGTCAGGGCGGCCTTGCATTCGCCAGCCGCAGGACCGTCGCAAACCGGCGTATCGTTGATGATGATGCGGGAGACGGTCTCGCACTTCACGCCGGGCATATCGAATTGCCGCACGCGTTTCTTGCCGAGCGGCAGGTCGCGGAAATCGAGCACGGTGACGCGGTCAACGGCGTTCTTGTCGTTGAAGAAAGCGAGTTCGAAGGAAATCTTGTTGATCGGCGTCGCCATGTCGTTTTCGGCAACGAAGGTCATCATGCATCCCTTCTGGGAAGGAACGAGCGCGTTCAGTTCGACATTGAGCTTGCGCACAGCCGCGGGAACGGCAGACGCGGGCGCCGCTGTCGCGTTCGCATCCTGGGCGAAGGCAGGAACAGAAGATGCCGCAGCAAACAGCCCCGAGGCAGCGAGCGCCAAGATCGTTTTCGTCAACATCGGCATGTCTCCTGAATGTGTTTTGACGTCCATTTGCCCGGCTGGCTGCCCTGGCGTGTGCCGTCGAAATTTTAAACTTGACTTTATCGGTCTCCTATTGCGTCTTTATGGAACCATGAGTATGAGAGTCAAGATAAATTTGGCCGGACGAGGGTTCGGCCACCGATGAATTTTCAGGCAAAACTAAACAGGATGATTGCTGAGAAGACCCCAACGCCGCCGGTGCAATGCACGGCCGCACCGCAGGTAAGAATTGTCGAGAGCACGGATATTTTCCGGGGCCAGACCGAAATCATGATCAAGCACGAAGGCGTCATCTACCGCATGAAGATTACGCGCCAAGGCAAGCTGATACTCAACAAATAGGCATGACAGATGACTGAGACTATCCGCCCGACCCCCGCCGAAATCCGCGCCTTCCGCGCCGAGAACCCAAAGATGCGCGAGCGCGACATCGCTGCCCGCCTCAACATTTCCGAGGCAGCCCTCGTTGCCGCCGAAGTCGGCATTTCGGCCATTCGCATCGATGCCAGCGTCGAGCGTTTTCTCGACCGGATCGCCTCGCTCGGCGAAATCATGGCCCTGTCGCGCAACGAAAGCGCCGTGCACGAAAAGATCGGCGTCTATGAAAACATGAAATTCGGCGCTCAGGCCGCGATCGTGCTTGGCGACAATATCGATCTGCGCATCTTCCCGAAGCGCTGGGCCTATGGCTTTGCCGTTACCAAGACAGATGGTGACCAGACGAAGCTGAGCCTGCAGTTCTTCGACAAAGCTGGCGACGCGGTTCACAAGGTACATCTGCGCCCCGCCTCGAATGTCGACGCCTATCACGCCATGGTCGCCGAACTGCGCATCGAAGATCAGTCGCAGGAATTCGTCGAAGACCGCTCCGGCTATGACAACGGCGCCACCGATGGCGACGTCAGCCGTGACGAGCTGCGCGACCACTGGAGCCGCATGACCGACACGCACGAATTCTTCGGCATGCTGAAGAAGCTGAAGATCGGCCGCCAGGACGCGATCCGCACCGTCGGCGACGATTACGCATGGAAGCTGGATGACGGCGCCGTGGCCGACATGATGCACGCCTGCGTGCGCGAAGGCCTGCCGATCATGTGCTTCGTTGCCAACGAGGGCACCGTGCAGATTCATTCCGGCCCGATCTTCAACGTGCAGACCATGGGTCCCTGGATCAACGTCATGGACCCGACCTTCCACCTGCACCTGCGGCAGGATCACATCGCCGAGGCATGGGTCGTGCGCAAGCCGACGAAGGACGGCCACGTCACTTCGCTCGAAGCCTATAACGCGCAAGGCGAAATGATCATCCAGTTCTTCGGCAAGCGGAAGGAAGGCTTCGATGAGCGCCCTGATTGGCGCGCCATCATGGAAAGCCTGACGAGAGCCGGCGCCAGCGTCGCCGCATAAGAGGGCTAGATGACGATGTTTAGGAACCTCAAGCGCATCAGGCCATGGGAAATCGCGCTCACCATGGTGGTAATGGCGCTGCCGCTCGTACCGGCCAATCCGATCGCCGGTTTAGGCAGCCTCGTGCGCCACGCACATGCCGCCGAAACGAAGAAGCTCGATACCTCGCGCCTCGTCTCCATCGGCGGCGACGTCACCGAGATCGTCTATGCGCTCGGTGAGGAAAAGCGGCTCATCGCGCGCGATTCCACCAGCCTTTACCCGAAGGAAGCGGCCAAGCTTCCCGATGTCGGCTATATGCGCGCCCTCTCGCCGGAAGGCATCCTGGCCGTCAATCCGACGGCCATCATCGCCGTCGAAGGCTCCGGCCCGCCGGAAGCGCTGGCCGTGCTGCGCAATGCCAGCCTGCCTTTCGAAACCGTGCCGCAGCACTACGATCGCGACGGGATTCTAAGGAAGATCGAAGTCGTCGGCACCCTTCTCGGCGTGCCGGAAAAGGCCAAGGCGCTGGAAGGCAAGGTCGCTGCCGATCTTGACGCGGCGATCAACGATTCCGCCAAGCGCCCGGAGGCCGAGCGCAAGCGCGTCCTGTTCATCCTCAGCAATCAGAACGGCAAGATCATGGCTTCCGGCAGCGACACGGCTGCCGATGGCATCATCAAGCTGACAGGCGCGATCAATGCGATCAGCGGCTTCTCCGGTTATAAATCGGTGACCGACGAAGCAATCATCGAAGCCAAGCCGGACGTGATCCTGATCATGGATCGCGAGGGGCCGCTGTCGATGTCGAACGAGGACCTGCTGAAGCAGCCGGCCATCTCGCTGACGCCGGCCGCCAGCCACAAGGCGATCGTGCGCATGGACGGCCTGCATCTGCTCGGCTTCGGGCCGCGCACGGCCAGCGCCATACGCGAGCTGAACGCGGCGATCTACGGAGGCTGACGTGGCATTCAACGATGCCATGGCAGGGCTGAAGCAGATGTCGCAAACCACGGCACGCCGACGCGAGGGGGATCGCACCGCACTTGCGGTCCTCGTGATCGCCGGTCTCGTTCTGGTCTCGGCGGCCGCCTTTCTGTTCTCCATCACGACAGGCGCCTCGAATGCGTCGGTCGTCGACGTCGTAACGGGCATGGTGAGCGGCAGCGCAGAAAGCACACTCAGCATCCGCGACCGCATCGTCATTTTCGATATCCGCCTGCCCCGCGCCGTCCTCGGTTTCCTGATCGGCGGCGGGCTGGCGGTTTCGGGTGCGGTCATGCAGGGACTCTTCCGCAATCCGCTCGCCGATCCCGGTCTGATCGGCGTCTCCGCCGGCTCGAGCCTCGGCGCGGTGGCCATGATCGTCCTCGGCGGTGGCGTGCTTGCACCGGTCGCGCATCTCTTCGGCATCTTCGCCCTGCCGATTGCTGCTTTCATCGGCGGTCTGGCAACGACAATCCTGCTCTACAAGATCGCGACCCGCTACGGGCAGACATCCATCGCCACCATGCTGCTTGCCGGCATAGCGCTCGGCTCGCTCGCGCTGGCGGCAACAGGCATCCTCATCTACATGGCCGACGACCGGCAATTGCGCGACCTCACCTTCTGGAGCATGGGCTCGCTGGCCGGCTCGACCTGGAGCAAGGTTGCCGGTGCCGGCCCGATCATCGTCCTTTCCCTTCTGCCTCTGCCTTTCATGGCGCGCGGGCTGAATGCGCTGACACTCGGTGAGGCGACGGCCTTCCACATGGGGATATCAGTGCAGCGGCTGAAGAATATCGCCATCGTCAGCGTGGCCGCGGCAGTCGGTGCCTCCGTAGCCGTCAGCGGCGGCATCGGCTTCGTCGGCATCGTCGTGCCGCACATCCTGCGCATGGTGATCGGGCCTGATCACCGCTTCCTGCTGCCCGCTTCGGCGTTGCTCGGCGGCTCCCTGCTTGTTATCGCTGATGTCGTTGCCCGCACTATCGTTTCTCCAGCCGAACTGCCGATCGGCATTTTGACGGCCGGCGTCGGCGGTCCGTTCTTCCTGTGGATGCTGCTGCGGCAGCGCTCGCGCCTCAGCCTGTGAGCCTGCAATGATCGATGTTTCCAATCTGAGCGTCCGGCTTGCCGGCAAGCCGGTTGTGCAGGATGTCTCCTTTACGGCCGAGGCCGGAACGCTGACGGCGATCTGCGGACCGAACGGTTCCGGCAAGACCACCACGATGAAAGCCGTCTCGGGCGAACTCGCCTATCACGGCACGGTCCACATGAACGGCGCCGAGATCGGCGGCCTGCAAGCCTGGCAGCTTGCCGAAATGCGTGGCGTCCTGCCACAGGCAAGCTCGATATCCTTCCCCTTTACCGTCCGCGAAATCGTCCGCATGGGCCTGACAAGCGGCCGCAACCGCCATCCCGAGCAGGCGGATCGCATCGCGACGGAGGCGCTCGCCGCTGTCGATCTCTCCGGCTTCGAAGGCCGCTTCTATCAGGAATTGTCCGGCGGCGAGCAGCAACGCGTACAGCTCGCCCGCGTGCTGTGCCAAATTTCCGAGCCCGTTATCGACGGCAAGCCGTGCTGGCTGCTTCTCGACGAACCGGTCTCAAGCCTCGATATCAGCCACCAGCTCACCATCATGACGCTTGCACGGCAATTCTGCCGGCGCGGCGGTGGCGTCATCGCCGTCATGCACGATCTCAACCTGACCGCACTATTTGCGGATCGGATGGTGCTGCTCAAGAACGGCCGATTGCAGGCCAAGGGAGCCGTCAAGGACGTGCTGACCGATCGACATCTTCAGGATGTTTTTGGCTGCAATCTGCGTGTCAACCGCGTTCCTGCCGACGGCGCTCCGTTCGTCCTCGCCCATAGCGCGCTGATCGACTGACGAGCCTCATCCCGCAGCGTCCGGAACCTTTTGTTGCATCCGCGCGTTGAGATGCAGCGAGCGGAATAGACGTTCCGAACGCAGTGTCGTTCGGTGTGTCTGATGACCTCCGATCATCGCGAATAACAGGCGCCTTCGGGCGCTCAAGCAAAGCGAAAGGGAGCTGAACATGGCTACATCGATTCTCCATTCTGCACGCGGCAAGCGCAACGGCAGCAGCCTGCACGATGTCGAGACAAGCATCGAGGATCAGATCGAATCGCTGCGCGAGGAAGTTGCAGCCTTCGCCAAGCTGATCGGCGAGAACGGCGCCAAAAAGGGCAAGAAATTGCGTGCGAGCGCCGAATCCGGCTTTGACGATCTGACCGTGCGCGGCGAGGAACTGCTGCGCGAGTTGCAGCGCGGCTACACTAAAGGCTCGCGCGAAGTGCGCAGGACCGTGCGCCAGCATCCCGTCGCCACCATCGGCGCGGCGGCTGCATTCGGCCTTGCCGTTGCTCTGCTTCTATCTCGCCGCTAGGGTGGCGGGATGATCGCTCCGATACTCGGCCTGCTTTTGTCGGGCACATTCAATCGTACCGTTGCGCGCACCAAGCGCAACGGTATTTTCATTGCCATCGCGGCTCTTCTGCTGTTTACGGCCTATGTCTTCGCGCTCGTGGCCGCGGCCATCTGGCTCGCGACGATTTATGGCGCCGCGGTTTCCGCCCTGCTGATCGCGGCCGGCGCCCTTTTGCTCGGGCTGATCGTCCTCGTCATCATGGCCATCATCGACAAGCAGGAGCAACGCCGGGCTCGCGAACGCCGGTTGGCGATCGAATCGATGGCGGCGGCGGTCCTCGGCCTCGTACGCAAGCAGCCGCTGATGACTGCGGCCATCGCTGCCGCCCTCGTCTTCGGAAACCTGTTCGGCACCCGAGAAGAAGACGATTGATCGGCCTTCCCAAAACTCGAAACGGCTGACGCCGCGGATATCAAACCATCCGCAGTCCCGGCATTTTGTCGGACTGCCCGCAAAACCTCTTGAACAAGTCGGAAGAGAAAAGGCCCGGTCAAAAGACCGGGCCCTTTTATCAGAAGGCGAATGCCTTTGATGTCAGCGGCGCGGAGGTCGCGTCGGGGCCGAAATCGGCCTCGCCAGAAATATCCAGCAGCTCCTGCAGTCGCTGGCGCGCGCGATTGACGCGGCTCTTGATGGTGCCGACAGCGCAGCCGCAGATTTCGGCCGCCTCCTCATAGGAAAATCCGGAAGCCCCGACCAGGATGATGGCTTCGCGCTGATCCGGCGGCAGCTGGTCCAACGCCTTGCGGAAATCCTGCAGGTCGACGGCGCCATACTGCGAAGGATGCGTCGCCATCGATTCGGTGAACACGCCATCGCTGTCCTGGACTTCACGGCCGCTCTTGCGCATCTGGCTATAGAGTTCGTTGCGCAGGATGGTGAAGAGCCAGGCCTTCATGTTGGTGCCCATCTCGAAATGGTCCTGCTTGGCCCAGGCTTTCATGATCGTATCCTGGACAAGGTCGTCTGCCCGGTCGTGACGGCCGGTCAGCGAAATGGCGAAAGCACGGAGGCTCGGAAGGGCGGCGAGAAGTTCGCGCTTGAAGCTCGTTTGCGTTTCCATCGCGCCCACCCCCTATTCGGAGACCTTTGCGGAAGCCAGCCGCTCAGCCTGATCGAGCTTCTCGAGAAGGTCGAGAAAGCGATCGGGGATGGTCTCGTCCTGCATGGCGGCATAGAACGAACGCAATCGGTTGCCGATCTGATTGTTGGGATCGAGGATGTCCATCGCGCGCAGATCCGATGTCTTCTTGTTATCTGCGTCCTCTTGATTTTGGATCGTCATTTAGCCTGCTCGCTTCTCAATTATCTCGCGTTCATGGATAAGGCGCGCCCTTGCCTCCCCGTCCGGGAGACCGATTGACCTCATTCAAACCAGTTAGCTAACGAATCGTAAAGGTTGAGGTCCATCGATTGTAAGCATTGTAATGCGACTGCCTAAAAAAAGTTCCGACAAAGAGGAACTTTTTTACTCAACTGACGTTTGTTAGTCATTGCGGCCTCTAGGCTGTATTTAATTAGAATTTGATAAAAGGCGGGAGCCATTGATGACACTTTCCACACGCATTGCGCCGCATCTTCCGTATTTGCGGCGCTATTCCCGTGCTTTGACCGGAACGCAGACGTCGGGGGACGCCTATGTTGCAGCGGTTTTGGAAGCCATCATCGCTGACATCTCCATCTTTCCGGACACGGACAGCGACCGTGTCGCACTCTATAAACTGTTCACGAAGCTGTTCGGTTCCGTGACACTTCAGATTCCTGAACCGGCTTCTCCATACGCCTGGGAACAGCGCGCGTCGGTAAACCTCTCCAAGGTCTCGCCGCTTGCCCGCCAGGCCTTCCTGCTCGCATCGGTCGAAAGTTTCCGCCTCGGCGAGATCGCCGATATTCTCGACGTTTCGGAAAGTGAAGCCATGCACCTGCTCGATACCGCATCCCAGGAAATCTCACGGCAGGTGGCAACGGATATCATGATCATCGAAGACGAGCCGCTGATCGCGATGGACATCGAACAGATGGTGGAAAGCCTCGGCCATCGCGTCACCGGCATCGCACGCACCCATGCCGAAGCGGTGGCGCTCTACAATGCGACGAAGCCGAGCATGGTGCTTGCCGACATTCAGCTCGCCGATGGCAGCTCGGGCATCGACGCCGTCAACGACATCCTCAAGACTGCCAGCATCCCGGTCATCTTCATCACCGCCTTCCCAGAGCGGCTGTTGACAGGCGAACGGCCGGAGCCGACCTTCCTCGTGACCAAGCCCTTCAATCCTGACATGGTGAAGGCCCTCATCAGCCAGGCCCTCTTCTTTAACGAAAGCACAAAGGTGGCCGCCTGATCCAAGTGACAATCTCATGGCGGAACAAAGACCAGAACCGGGCGTTTGCATTCGAAACGCCCGGTTTACCGACTGTTATCCGGGGTGATTCTATAGGTCGGCTCAAGGTGTTACGAGTGAGAATGCCCAGTCGGCGGGATTCTCGAAATGCGTGTGAAAGGCAAGCCGGTGAATACGTCTGAACCATTAGCCGGCGCGCCTTTGAGTTTGGAAGGCAAAGCCGCTCTGATGGAGCGGGCGCTTGCGAGCGCCAGTGTGTCCGTCCTGTTCCAGGATGTAGATCTTTCGATCCGTTATGCCGACAACCTGCCGGAGCACCTGCGGTCGTCCGTCGTCATAGGCGGCAACGATATCGATCTCTTCGGTGAAAAGGATGGCGAGCATCTGTCGCGATTGAAGCGCGGCGTGCTCGAGAGCGGCAAGCCCGCCACCGCCGAGGTTGAGATCGCCAGCGGCGACGGTGTACGCGTGTACGAGCTGAAGATGGAACGCATCGGCGGGCGCAAGCCGCAGGGTGTGCTGTCCGTCATCTCCGAAATCACCGAAAGCCGCCACCGCGAAAAGGTGCTGAAATCGCTGCTGCGCGAGCTGTCGCATCGCTCGAAGAATCTTCTGGCGATCATCCAGGGCATCGCCACGCAGACCGCCCGCCACACGCTTTCCGTCGACAATTTCCTCATCAAGTTCCGCGGTCGCCTGCAATCCCTGTCGAATTCGCAGGATCTCATCACCGATTCCAGCTGGCGCGGCGCATATCTGTTCGAACTCGCGGAAAAGCAGTTCGCCCCCTATTGGCCCGATGCCGGCGTGCCGATGCCGATCTACGGCATCAATGCGCATCTGACGCCCAATGCCGCCGTACATCTGGGACTTGCCTTGCACGAGCTGATCGTCAACTCCGCCTCGCATGGGGCCATCTCGACGGGTGCCACCAGCATCACGCTGAATTGCAAGGAAGCCGAACTCGACGGCAAGAAGGCGATCGAGGTCGCCTGGTCGGAGCGTTTCTACGCGCCCAACGATCACGAATTCGAGGACAACAGCTTCAGCCGCACGGTGCTTGAACGCGTCGTGCCGACCTCCATGAACGGCCGCGCCGACTTCGCCATTGAGGACGGCAGCATCGGCTATCGGCTCACCATTCCCGAAACTGAATATGAGATCCTGAGACGCCGCTGAGACGCGCGTCGCGGAGACAAAATAAAACAGCCAGTGCGAGGGCGGCGCACTGGCTGCTTTGCACTCATCGGGAGGGGACCGTGAGTAGAAGTCCTGAGACGTATTGGGCGTGCATCAGGAGATGCGATCATCGTCAGGACATCCGGATAACGAGGCTGCGGAAGCTTGGTTCCATCCGCTCATAAAAAAATTCGTCTATTTTTCACATTCCCTTGCGGCGGCGGACATGATGCCGGCGACGTTTGATGCTCGCCTCTGCCCATGACGGACCTTCGAGCCTTGTCAATCCGCTCCCTAGGTCGTTGCGAAAAAATATAGCCGAAGCATAGGCTTGGCCTTGGTGACCAACGGTTTGAGAGCAATCGCTGCCGCCGCTGCAAAGTGCTTCGCAGCGGATTTCAGGGCCAAAATTTTACCGTTTGATAAATTTTTTAAGCTGAGTTACCGTTCCACTACTGGCCGTTTACTATAAGAGGGAACTTCAATGGGACGACTGGAAACTGGGATTCATAAAGGCAGGCTCACGCCCGCTGAATATGATGCAAACTTTTCCGATCTTCACCCGCGCCTGAACAAGCACGAGGCGCTGGTTGCATCCGACCGCTGTTATTTCTGTTACGACGCGCCGTGCATGACGGCCTGTCCCACCTCCATCGACATTCCGATGTTTATCCGCCAGATCTCGACGGGTAATCCCATCGGCTCGGCCAAGACGATCTTCGATCAGAACATCCTTGGCGGCATGTGCGCCCGCGTCTGTCCCACCGAACAGCTCTGCGAGCAGGCTTGCGTGCGCAACACTGCCGAAGAGCGCCCGGTCGAGATCGGCCGGCTGCAGCGCTATGCGACCGACGCGGCGATGGCGGAAAACAAGCAGTTCTATTCGCGCGCCGCATCCACCGGCAAGAAGATCGCCGTCATCGGCGCCGGCCCGGCCGGTCTTGCCTGCGCTCACCGCTTGGCTGTCAAAGGCCATGACGTCACCATCTTCGACGCCCGCGAAAAGGCCGGCGGCCTGAACGAATACGGCATCGCCACCTACAAGGCAGTCGACGATTTCGCCCAAAAGGAAGTCGACTACGTCCTCGCCATCGGCGGTATCGAGGTAAAGAACGGTCAGGCGCTCGGCCGCGACTTCAGCCTTTCCGATCTTTCCCAGCAATATGACGCTGTCTTCCTCGGCCTCGGCCTTGCCGGCGTCAATGCGCTGCGCGCCGAAGGCGAGGATCTCGATGGCGTCGCCGACGCCGTTGCCTACATCGCCGAGCTTCGCCAGGCCAGCAGCAAGGGCGACATCGCCATCGGCCGTCGCGTCGTCGTTCTCGGCGGCGGCATGACCGCAATCGACGCGGCCGTGCAGGCCAAGCTGCTTGGCGCCGAAGAAGTGACGATCTGCTATCGCCGCGGCAAGGAGCACATGAACGCCTCGGAATTCGAGCAAGATCTCGCCGCCTCCAAGGGCGTCATCATCCGCCATTGGCTGGCTCCGAAGCGCATCGTCGACAAGGACGGCAAGGTCGCCGGCATCGAGGTCGAATATACCGAACTGCGCGACGGCAAGCTCACCGCCACCGGCGATGTCGGCGTCATTGCCGCCGATCAGATCTTCAAGGCCATCGGCCAGACATTCGAAGCCTCGGGCCTGGGTGCCCTGCGCATGGAATCCGGCCGTATCGCCATCGATGGCGAAGGCCGGACTTCGATCGACGGCGTCTGGGCCGGCGGCGACTGCGTGCTCGGCGGCGATGACCTGACGGTCTCGGCCGTGGCACAGGGTCGCGACGCGGCTGAATCCATCAACAATGCGCTCGCTGCCGCCAAGTCGGCCGCTGCAGTCGCCTGAAAGGAGAATCGACATGGCTGATCTCCGCAATAATTTCATCGGCATCAAATCCCCGAACCCGTTCTGGCTGGCGTCAGCGCCGCCGACCGACAAGGCCTACAACGTCGAGCGCGCCTTCAAGGCGGGCTGGGGCGGCGTCGTCTGGAAGACGCTCGGCGAGGAAGGCCCGCCTGTTGTCAACGTCAACGGCCCGCGCTACGGCGCGATCTGGGGTGCCGACCGCCGCCTGCTCGGCTTGAACAATATCGAGTTGATCACCGACCGCGACCTCTACACCAACCTGCGCGAAATGAAGCAGGTGAAGATGAACTGGCCGGATCGCGCGCTCATCGCCTCGATCATGGTGCCGTGCGAGGAAGAGTCCTGGAAAGCCATCCTGCCGCTGGTCGAAGAGACCGGAGCTGACGGTATCGAACTCAACTTCGGCTGTCCCCACGGCATGTCTGAGCGCGGCATGGGTGCCGCGGTCGGACAGGTGCCGGAATATATCGAAATGGTCGTGCGCTGGTGCAAGCAGTACACCCGTATGCCCGTCATCACCAAGCTGACGCCCAACATCACCGATATCCGCAAGCCCGCTCGCGCCGCCAAGGCCGGCGGTACCGACGCCGTGTCGCTGATCAACACCATCAACTCGATCGTCTCTGTCGACCTCGACAGCTTCGCCCCGAACCCGACGGTCGGCGGCAAGGGCAGCCATGGCGGCTATTGCGGTCCAGCCGTCAAGCCGATCGCGCTCAACATGGTGGCTGAGATCGCCCGCGATCCAGACACTTACGGCCTGCCGATCTCTGGCATCGGCGGCATCACAACCTGGCGCGATGCGGCGGAATTCCTCGCGCTTGGCGCCGGCAACGTGCAGGTCTGCACGGCAGCGATGACCTACGGCTTCAAGATCGTCGAAGAGATGATATCGGGCCTTTCCGACTGGATGGACGAGAAGGGTCACCGCAGCCTGGACGACATCATCGCCCGCGCCGTGCCGAACGTCTCGGACTGGCAGTATCTCAACCTCAACTACATCGCCAAGGCGAAGATCGATCAGGACGCCTGCATCAAGTGCGGCCGTTGCTACATTGCCTGCGAGGACACCTCGCATCAGGCAATCACCAACATGGTCGACGGCGCCAGGCATTTCGAGGTGATGGACGAGGAATGCGTCGGCTGCAACCTCTGCGTCAGCGTCTGTCCGGTCGAGAACTGCATCACCATGGAAGAGCTGCCGGCGGGCAACCTCGACAAGCGCACCGGCAAGATCGTCGACCCGAACTACGCCAACTGGACGACCCATCCGAACAATCCGATGGCCCGCCAGGCGGCGGAATAAGCCGACAAGATCCTATTCAAAAGGCGGTCGCAGCAAGCAGCGACCGCCTTTTTCGTAACCAATGTCTGCACGATCCACAAACAAGCGAAGCTGAACTCGATCAAGCACGATATGCAGCATATCCTCAAGGATCACGTCGCTACTCAGTTGTGGCGAATGCGAAGTCCGTCGACGAAGAGCTGTTCCAGATAGCGCGCGGCATCCTCGAAGCGCCCATCGCCGGAATGCTCCTGTCCCAGCACGGCTCGCACCTGCACGTCGAAATCGGCATAATGCTGCGTCGTGGACCAGATCGAGAAGATCAGGTGGTACGGGTCGCATTTGGCGATCTTGCCGGCCGCCGCCCAGGCGCGGATGACTTCGGCCTTCTCGTCGACGAGGCTCTTCAGCGGCCCGCGCAGCTCGTCTTCCACATGCGGCGCGCCCTGCAGCATTTCATTGGCGAAGAGCCGGCTCTCGCGGGGAAAATCGCGGGCCATTTCAAGCTTTCGCCGGATATAGGAGCGGATCTCGCTTTCGGGATTGCCGTTGGCATCGAACGCGCGCAGCGGCTCCAGCCAGGTAAACAACACCCGGTCGATCAGAGCCCGATGCATCGCCTCCTTGGTGCGGAAATAATAGAGCAGATTCGGCTTCGACATGCCGGCCACTTCGGCGATCTGGTCGATGGTAGAACCGCGGAAGCCGCTGACGGAAAACACGTCCAGCGCAGCTTCCAGTATGATTTCCTCTTTCTCTTCCTGGATTCGCGTGCGGCGCTGCGTCTTGGCGGCTCTGGGGATGGCCATGTGTGCTCTGTTTCTCCTTGAAATCCAAGCCTTTCGGCCGGTCCCTCATTCACCTTGCCGATGCATCGAATTTAGGCAATCGCCTGAAATTTTATCGCAAATTTTCGTGCTTTTCGTCTTGAGCCGCGCCACGGAAGTTGTAATGTTTACCAATCGGTCAAATTATCCGTCAGATGTTTCTTAAAGGCAACTGGCGATTTTCCGGGCAAGAAAAACAAGACGGCGCTCGGGAATTTGGAATAAGACCAACGGGAACAATTTCGGGCATGCGCCTTGCATGCCCCAGGACAAACAGGTGAGGATTGCATCATGGTGGCAGCGCCAGGAGAAAACATGCGTATCAATGGCGATCGCCTTTGGGATACGCTGATGGACATGGCGAAAATCGGCCCCGGCATTGCCGGCGGTAACAATCGTCAAACGCTGACCGATGCCGACGCCGAGGGACGCAGCCTTTTCAAGACCTGGTGCGACAAGGCCGGCATGACCGTCGGCGTCGACAAGATGGGCACGATGTTCGCAACCCGCGCCGGAACCGATCCGGATGCGCTGCCGATCTATGTCGGCTCGCATCTCGATACCCAGCCGACCGGCGGCAAGTATGACGGCGTTCTCGGCGTGCTCGCTGCGCTCGAAGTCGTCCGCACGATGAACGACCTCGGCATCAAGACGAAGCATCCGATCGTCGTCACCAACTGGGCCAACGAGGAAGGCGCGCGCTTTGCACCTGCCATGCTCGCCTCCGGCGTCTTTGCCGGTGTGCATTCGCTGGAATTCGCCTATGGCCGCAAGGACCCGGAAGGCAAGACCTATGGCGACGAGCTGAAGCGCATCGGCTGGCTCGGCGACGAAGAAGTCGGCGCGCGCAAGATGCACGCCTATTTTGAATATCATATCGAACAAGGTCCGATCCTAGAGGCCGAAAACAAGACCATCGGCGTCGTCACCCACTGTCAGGGCCTGTGGTGGCTGGAATTCACCCTGACTGGCAAGGAAGCGCATACCGGCTCGACACCGATGAATCTCCGCGTCAATGCCGGCCTCGCCATGTCTAGGATCGTCGAGATGGTGCAGAGCGTGGCGATGGAAAACCAGCCGGGCGCCGTTGCCGGCGTCGGCCAGGTCTTCTTCTCGCCGAACTCGCGCAACGTCCTGCCCGGCAAGGTGGTCTTCACCGTCGACCTGCGCACGTCCGACAAGGAAAAGCTCGATCGGATGCGTACCAAGATCGAAGCCGAAGGCAAGAAGATCGCAGAAGCTCTCGGTGTGGGCTGCTCCGTGGAAGCCATCGGCCATTTTGAACCGGTCACCTTCGACCCGAAGCTCGTCACGTCGGTGCGCAATGCCGCGGAGAGGCTCGGCTACAGCCACATGAACATCATCTCCGGTGCCGGTCACGATGCCTGCTGGGCAGCCAAGGTCGCCCCCGCCACGATGGTCATGTGCCCCTGCGTCGGCGGCCTCTCGCACAACGAGGCCGAGGAAATCTCCAAGGAATGGGCAGCCGCCGGTGCGGATGTGCTGTTCCACGCAGTCGTCGAGACGGCGGAGATCGTGGCCTGACGGCCACGATTCCCAACATCGGAACTTCACACATCTGGAGCATGCGCCATGAGCACAGTCATCAAGGGTGGAACTATCGTCACGGCCGACCTGACCTATAAGGCAGACGTCAAGGTCGAAGGCGGCAAGATCGTCGAAATCGGGCAGAACCTGTCGGGCAACGAGGTGCTTGACGCTTCCGGCTGCTACGTCATGCCCGGCGGCATCGATCCGCATACGCATCTCGAAATGCCGTTCATGGGAACCTATTCCTCCGACGATTTCGAAAGCGGCACGCGCGCGGCCCTTGCCGGCGGCACGACGATGGTGGTGGATTTCGCCCTCCCCTCACCCGGCCAGTCGCTGCTTGAAGCACTCACCATGTGGGACAACAAGTCCACCCGCGCGACCTGTGATTATTCCTTCCACATGGCGATTACCTGGTGGGGTGAACAGGTCTTCAACGAGATGGAAGCCATCGTCCGCGACAAGGGCATCAACACCTTCAAGCACTTCATGGCCTACAAGGGCGCGCTGATGGTGGATGACGACGAGATGTTCTCCTCCTTCCAGCGCTGCGCAGAACTCGGCGCCTTGCCGCTCGTTCACGCCGAAAACGGCGATGTAGTCGCGCAGATGCAGGCAAAGCTGCTGGCAGAAGGCAATAACGGCCCGGAAGCGCATGCTTACTCACGGCCTGCTGAGGTCGAAGGCGAGGCAACGAACCGCGCCATCATGATTGCCGACATGGCAGGCTCGCCGGTCTACATCGTCCATACCTCCTGCGAGCAGGCCCATGAAGCCATCCGCCGCGCCCGTCAGAAGGGCATGCGGGTCTATGGTGAGCCGCTGATCCAGCATCTGACGCTGGACGAAAGTGAATATGCCAACCCGGATTGGGATCATGCCGCGCGCCGCGTCATGTCGCCGCCCTTCCGCAACAAGCAGCATCAGGACAGTCTCTGGGCCGGTCTTGCCTCCGGCTCGCTGCAGGTGGTCGCGACCGACCATTGCGCCTTTACGACCGAGCAGAAGCGTTTCGGCCTCAACGACTTCACCAAGATCCCGAACGGCACCGGCGGCCTCGAGGATCGCATGCCGATGCTCTGGACCTATGGCGTCAACACCGGCCGGCTGACGATGAACGAATTCGTCGCCGCCACCTCGACCAACATCGCCAAGATCCTCAACATCTATCCGAAGAAGGGCGCGATCCTCGTCGGCGCCGACGCCGATATCGTCATCTGGGACCCGAAGCGCTCGAAGACCATCGCCGCAAAGACCCAGCAATCGGCGATCGACTACAACGTCTTCGAAGGCAAGGAAGTGACGGGCCTGCCGCGCTATACGCTGACGCGCGGCGGCGTCGCCATCGAGGAAGGCACGGTCAAGACCCGCGAAGGCCACGGCGAGTTCGTCAAGCGCGACCCGTTCACCGCCGTCAACCGGGCGCTTTCGACCTGGAAAGAAGTCACCGCGCCGCGCAAGGTTCAGCGCAGCGGCATCCCCGCCAGCGGGGTATAGGGCTTGGCTCCAGCGCTTCGGCTCATCGGCCGCCTAGCGCGGCACATACCGCTCCAGATCCGGCAGCAGGACCACGCTTTCCTGCTCGTTCGGGTCGGTGCGCGCGATGACAGCTGTCGCCGGCCGGTCGCTGAGGTTGGCGGGAAGATGCGGAACGCCGGCCGGAATATAGAACATCTCACCTTCGCGCACGATAACGTGCTCCTCCAGCCTGTCTCCGAACCAGCAATGCGTCTCGCCGGAGATCGCATAGATCGCAGTCTCATGCGAGGCGTGAAGATGCGCCTTGGCGCGCGCGCCGGGCGGGATGGTCAAGAGATGCATGCAGATCCCCGTCGAGCCTACGGTCTCGGCGGCAATCCCTTCGAAATAGCTGAGGCCTTGTTTTCCGGCATAGGTGCTGCCGGGCCGCACAATACGGCAGGTGGGCTTCGATGAGACACTCATGGCATTGCTCCCCCCGGTCCGGCAGCCGCAAGGCACTCTCGCCTCTCCGGACTGCGGCAATGCCAGACAGGATAACACGCAATCCGCCCCATCCATGCGGCGAAAACAGGACTGGTAGGTGTTAATGACGTCATCCGCTTCCTCCGTCGTCTCCGCGCGGAACCTCTGTCTCACCTACAATACGAATGACGGGCCGGTGCATGCGCTGAGCAATGTCGATCTCGATGTTCGCAAGGGCGATTTCGTTTCCTTCATCGGCCCTTCCGGCTGCGGCAAGACCACCTTCCTGCGCGTCATCGCCGATCTCGAGCGCAAGACGTCGGGCGACATCAGTGTCAACGGCATGTCGCCGGAGGATGCCCGCAAGGCCCGTGCCTACGGCTATGTCTTCCAGGCGGCCGCCCTCTATCCCTGGCGCACGATCGAGAAGAACATCGCCCTGCCGCTCGAGATCATGGGCTATGACCGGGAAGAACAAGCCAAGCGCATCGCCCGGACGCTGGAGCTCGTCAATCTCAACGGCTTCGAGCATAAATTTCCCTGGCAGCTTTCGGGCGGCATGCAGCAGCGCGCCTCGATCGCCCGCGCCCTGGCCTTCGATGCCGATCTGCTGCTGATGGACGAGCCTTTCGGCGCACTTGACGAAATCGTCCGCGACCATCTGAACGAACAGCTTCTGAAGCTCTGGAAACAGACGAACAAGACGATCTGCTTCGTCACGCACTCCATCCCGGAAGCGGTCTATCTCTCGACGAAGATCGTGGTCATGTCGCCGCGCCCGGGCCGCGTCACCGATGTCATCGAATCGACGCTTCCGGCCGAGCGGCCGCTCGGCATTCGCGAGACGCCTGAATTCCTCGAAATCGCCCACCGCGTCCGGGAAGGACTGAGAGCGGGGCACAGCTATGAGGAATAGGATGAAGGATAGTTCCGTCGCATGGCGACCCCTCACCCTAGCTCTCTCCCCGTGCAAGGGGAGAGGGAGCGACCTCGGCACAACAGCCAATCTCATTTGCCGGTGTGAAGAAGGAAGGGCGTGAGCATGGAGAAGGAACAGTTCTTCAAGCACAAGTTCCTGCCGGTCACGACGATCGTACTGGCGATCGTTCTGCTCTGGTACGTCTGCGCCGTTATCCTCAATGCGCCGTTCCAGCGCGATATGGACCGGCGCGGCAATGTCACGCCGACGACGGTGGAATTCATTGGCAAGACCCTGTCGCAGCCGAAACCAACCCTGCCCGCACCGCATCAGGTCGCGCAAAACGTCTTCGAAAACACCTTCCTGCGGGTGCCCACGAACAACCGCAGCCTTGTCTATAATGCCTGGGTGACGCTGGCTCCGACGGCGGTCGGCTTTGCCTTCGGCACGATCCTCGGCGTCCTCTTCGCCGTCGGCATCGTCCACCTCGTCGCGCTTGATCGCAGCCTCATGCCGTGGATCATCGCGTCGCAGACGATCCCGATCCTTGCCATCGCACCGACGATCATCGTCGTCTTCAGCGCGCTCGGCATAGACGGGCTGATCCCCAAGGCGCTGATTTCCACCTATTTGTCATTCTTCCCGGTCACGGTCGGCATGACGAAGGGCCTGCGCTCGCCTGAGATCATGCATCTCGACCTGATGCGCACCTATAATGCCAGCAGCTGGCAGACCTTCTGGAAGCTGCGCGTGCCGGCATCGATCCCCTTCCTCTTCACCTCGATGAAGGTGGCGATCGCCGCAAGCCTCGTCGGCACCATTGTCGGCGAACTTCCCACAGGCGCGGTCGCCGGCATCGGCGCAAAACTGCTCGCGGGCTCCTATTACAGCCAGACGATCGACATATGGGCCGCGTTGGTTGCGGGCTCCATCCTCGCGGCAATTCTCGTCGGCATCGTCAACATCGCCGCCCGCATCGTCGAGCGCTCGATGGGAGGCAGAACGGCATGAGATCCTTTCATTTCCCTTGGCAGGGCGTACTTGCCATTCTTCTCTGTCTTCTGGCGATTCCCGCATTGCCGCTGCTCGCGGCGGATGCCGCAGCACCGATCAGTAGCGGAACGACCTTCGTCATCTTCATTCTCATCGCCGCAGCCGCAGCACTCTCCTTCATGCGCCTCTCCGAGGAGCTGAACGCAGCGATCCTCTTCTTCGGCGCGCATGCCGCCGCATGGCTGCTGTTGGCGGGAGTTTCCGGCAACGAGGGCAAGGCGCAGGCATCCTTCTTCATCCTGATCGCCGCTGCCTGGCTGTTGGCCTGGCGCTGCGTTTCCGTCCTGTCGTCGATGCGCGCGCATTCGACCGCCGGCAGCTATTCGCTACGGCTGCTGATCCCTGCAATCTTCGGCGTGTGGATATTGATCATCTGGGAAGCAATCACCCGCGGCGCCGGCGTTTCGCTTGTACTGCTGCCACCGCCGAGCGCTATAGGCACCCGCATCGCCAACTCGCTGCCGACGCTCTGGATCGATGTGCGCCAGACGATCCTGACCTCTGTCCTGATCGGCTACATCATCGGCTGCGCCAGCGGCTTTGCCGTCGCCATTCTTGCCGACCGCTTCGCCTTCCTGCGCCGCGGCCTGCTGCCGATCAGCAATTTCGTCTCGGCCCTGCCGATCATCGGCGTCGCGCCGATCATGGTCATGTGGTTCGGCTTCGACTGGCAGTCCAAAGCGGCCGTCGTCGTCATCATGACCTTCTTCCCGATGCTGGTGAATACGGTGACAGGCCTTGCCGCCGCCGGCAACATGGAGCGCGACCTGATGCGCACCTATGCATCGAGCTACTGGCAGACGCTGTTCAAGCTGCGCCTGCCCGCAGCCGCTCCGTTTATTTTCAATGCGCTGAAGATCAACTCGACCCTGGCCATGATTGGTGCCATCGTGGCGGAGTTCTTCGGCACCCCCATGTCGGGCATGGGCTTTCGCATTTCAACCGAGAATGGCCGGTTGAACCTCGACATGGTCTGGGCCGAGATCGCGGTTGCCGCGATCGCCGGCTCCGTCTTCTACGGTATCGTCGCCATCATCGAACGAATGGTGACGTTCTGGCATCCGTCTATCCGTGGTGGGCAGACGTAATCCAGGATCTCTTCCAAGGGATCGAGGCATAACTCCAGAGGGAAAAGGGTGAAGACATGAAAAAAATAATGTTTGCATTGATGGCAAGCGCCATGACGCTCGCCGCCACCCAGGCTGCAATGGCGGCAGACAAGGTGACGCTGCAGCTGAAATGGGTGGCTCAGGCCCAGTTCGGCGGTTACTTCGTCGCCAAGGACAAGGGCTTCTACAAGGAGGAAGGCCTCGACGTCGACATCAAGCCCGGCGGCCCCGATATCGCTCCGGAGCAGGTGATCGCCGGCGGCGGCGCCGACGTCATCGTCGACTGGATGGGTGGTGCGCTCGTTGCCCGCGAAAAGGGCGTGCCGCTGATCAACATCGCCCAGCCCTACGAAAAATCCGGCCTGGAGCTGATCTGCCCGAAGGACGGCCCGGTCAAGACGGAGAAGGATTTCAAGGGCCACACCCTCGGCGTCTGGTTCTACGGCAACGAATATCCGTTCTTTGCCTGGATGCACAAGCTTGGCCTGAAGACCGACGGCGGCAAGGATGGCGTCAACGTTCTCAAGCAGAGCTTCGACGTGCAGCCGCTGGTTCAGAAGCAGGCCGACTGCATCTCCGTCATGACCTATAACGAATACTGGCAGGCGATCGATGCCGGCTTCAAGCCCGAAGACCTGACCGTCTTCAACTACACCAAGCTCGGCAACGACCTTCTGGAAGACGGCCTCTACGTCAAGGAAGACAAGCTGAAGGATGCGAAGTTCAAGGCCGACATGGTGAAGTTTGTCCGCGCTTCCATGAAGGGCTGGAAATATGCCGTCGAGCATCCGGATGAAGCCGCCGAAATCGTCATGGACAATGGCGGTCAGGATGAAAACCACCAGAAGCGCATGGCGGCCGAAGTCGCCAAGCTCATCGGCAACGGCAAGCTCGACATGAAGACCTATGACCGTACGGCCGAAGCCTTGCTCGACCAGAAGATCATCAACAAGAAGCCGTCCGGCGCCTATACGCACGAGATCACGGACGCCGCTCTGAAGTAGTCTCAAGGCACGTCAAATCATGGAAACGCGCGAGGCTTCCGGTCCCGCGCGTTTTTTTTCATTTTGTAACAGCAGCAACAAAAGGCTGGCTTTCTTGCTGCATCTGGCTGAAAAGCCCTCGGCTATCAATTATTCGAATGCCGACATCACAATGCCGTGATTGCTTCGCACGGTTGTGACCAGTAGAAATGCCCGCGAAATCATTTTCTCGTGATCTTGCGAGAATTGAAAACCGCTCCCATCTACAGCAGCGATTTTAGGATGAGGGACCTGCAAGGCATGACAGACGGATATTGATCCGCCGGGGAATCCGGCCCGCATGCAGTGATCCCCCGTGTTCGCGACGGAAAACAGCGAAATTCCTTTGACCAAACGCCGAACTGGAACCGGACGCATGGCCCTCACGCCGTTTAGACTTCTGAGCACGACTGCCATACTGCTTTCCCTGCTGGCCGCGCCCGCCGCCCTGGCAGAGCAGCCCGCCGTCACCACGCCGAAGCAGAACCTGCCCGCAATCGTCATCACCACAGCCGCGGTGCGTCATTTGACCGACAAGGTCGTCGCGACCGGGACGGTGAAGGCCGTCGAGGAGGTCTACATCCAGCCGCAGGTGGATGGCCTGTCGATCCGTTCGCTCAACGCCGATGTCGGCGACAAGGTCGAGGCGAACAGCACGCTCGCCACGCTGAACGACGATGCGCTGATCCTGCAAAAGAGCCAGATGC
The DNA here is from genome assembly GCF_003610155.1 of Rhizobium sp. WW_1. NCBI lineage: Bacteria > Pseudomonadati > Pseudomonadota > Alphaproteobacteria > Hyphomicrobiales > Rhizobiaceae > Rhizobium > Rhizobium sp. WW_1. The sequence goes on along the minus strand of NZ_RAIN01000003.1, from coordinate 482,753 downwards.
AGGCGACACGGGCGAAGGGCGAGGCAAGCCTGGCGCAGTTGCGCGCGCAGCTCACCGAAGCGCACGCCAATGCGGAAGAGGCCGAATTGCAGCGCGTGCGCGCCGTGACCATGGGCGCCAAGGGCACGATGTCAACCTCCGCCGTGGAGCAGGCGAATGCCGCCGCTGCCGCCAACAAGGCGCGCGTGGTCTCCGCCGAGCAGGCGATCGCGGTTGCCGAGGCCGATCTCAAGGTCACCGACAGCCAGATCGCCGACACCGACCTGAAACTTGCCCGTACCGGCATCAAGACCCCGGTCGCAGGCACCGTCGCCTCGCGCGATGCCCGCATCGGCGCCATCGCCAACGGCAATGGCGATCCGCTTTTCACCATCATCCGGGATAGCCAGCTCGAGCTGGTGGTCGATGTGTCCGAGAGCGACATCACCAAGATCTCGACCGGGCAGAAGGCTTTCATCGCCCTCTCCGGCAATCGCGAAAAGCTTGCTGGAACCGTCCGCCTCGTCGCGCCGATCGTCGATCCCGTCACCCGCCTCGGCGCTGTGCATATTTCCATCGATGATGGCGAGAAGGCGCGTGCCGGTATGTATGGCAGCGCCGAGATCATCATTCGCCAGGGAGATGGGATCGCGCTGCCCCTGACGGCGGTCAACAGTGAGGAAAACGGCTCATCGGCCCGCAAGGTCGAAAACGGCGTCGTCAAGTTCGTGACTGTCGAGACCGGCATTCAGGACGGCGGCTATGTCGAGATCCTCAAGGGGCTGCAGGCAGGTGACGAGGTCGTCGCCAAGGCCGGCGCCTATGTGCGTGACGGCGACCACATCACGCCGGTACGCGACGCGTCGCAAGCCTCCAACTGAGCGAGAACGGCAAGATGAATTTCTCCGCCTGGTCCATCCGAAATCCCGTCGCCCCGCTCCTCGGCTTCTTCCTGCTGATGGTGGTGGGCGCGCACGCTTTCTTCAACCTGCCGATCACCCGCTTCCCCAACATCGACGTGCCCGTCGTCAACGTCACCGTGACGCAGAGCGGCGCCTCGCCGGCCGAACTCGAAATGCAGGTGACGAAAGAGATCGAAGACGCTGTCGCCAGCATCAACGGCATCGACGAGATCCAGTCGACCGTCACCGACGGCCAATCGCAGACCGTCGTCATCTTCCGCCTGGAAGTGCCGACGCAGCAGGCGGTTCAGGACACCAAGGACGCCATTGACCGCATCCGCGGCAACCTGCCATCGACGATTGATGCGCCGATCGTTTCCAAGGTCGATGTCGTCGGCCAGGCGATCCAAAGCTTCGCCGTTTCCTCGCCGAACATGACGCTTGAGGAGCTGTCCTGGTTCGTGGACGACACGGTCAAGCGCGCCCTGCAGGGCAAGGCAGGCATCGGCCGCGTCGACCGCTACGGCGGCGCTGACCGCGAGGTGCGCATCGAGCTCGACCCGAACAAGCTGAACGCCTACGGCATCACGGCGCTTTCGGTGAGCCAGCAGTTGCGCAGCACCAACATCGACCTCGGCTCCGGCCGCGGCCAGGTTGCCGGCAGCGAACAGGCCATCCGCGTGCTCGGCGACGCCCGCAATGTCGCCCAGCTTGCCGACACCACGATCGCGCTCACCAACGGCCGCTTCGTTAAGCTCTCCGCCCTCGGCGCGATCAAGGACACCTATCAGGAGCCGAAGTCCTTCTCGCGGTTCAACAGTGCACCGGTCGTCACCTTCGGCGTATTCCGCGCCAAGGGCGCGAGCGAGGTAACGGTCGCCCAGACGGTTGCCGACACGCTCGACAAGGTGCGCGCGGAGAACCCGAACGTCTCGATCGAGAAGATCGACGACTCCGTCTACTACACCTATGGCAACTACGAATCCGCGATGCATACGCTGATCGAAGGCGCCATACTGGCCGTCATCGTCGTTTTCCTGTTCCTGCGGAACTGGCGTGCGACGCTGATATCGGCGGTCGCTCTGCCGCTCTCCGCGATCCCGACGTTCTGGGTCATGAACCAGATCGGCTTCTCGCTGAACCTCGTCAGCTTCCTGGCATTGACGCTGGCAACAGGCATTCTCGTCGACGACGCCATCGTCGAGATCGAGAACATCGCCCGCCACATCAAGATGGGCAAGACGCCCTATCGCGCCGCCATCGATGCCGCAGACGAAATCGGCCTGGCCGTCATCGCGACGACCTTCACCATCATCGCGGTCTTCGTGCCGGTGTCCTTCATGCCGGGCATTCCGGGCCAATATTTCATCCAGTTCGGCCTGACCGTCGCCTTCTCGGTGTTCTTCTCGCTGCTGGTGGCGCGTCTGATCACACCGATGATGGCCGCTTACCTGATGCGCGCCGAAGATGGCGTAGACGACCATCACGACAATGACGGCCGCTTCATGCGCGGCTATAGCTGGCTGGTGCGGGTGACAACGAAGAAGTGGTATACGCGCTATCCGACGCTGGTTGCCGCCTTCGCTTTCTCGGTTGCTTCCGTCTTCGCCCTCATCATGTTCGTCCCCGGCAGCTTCATCCCGCCGGAAGACTCCTCGCGCATCGTGCTGTCGGCCGAACTGCCGCCGAACGCCCGGCTCGACGACACGGAGCAGGCGACGAACGAGATCTATCGCCGCGTGAAGGGCATAGACGGCGTTGACAGCGTCTTCGTGCTCGGCGGCGCTTCGCCGAAGGGCGACCTGGAACTGCGCCGCGCAACGGTGACGCTGACGCTCGGCAAGCTCGACCAGTCTCTGACGAAAAAGCTGGTGAACGACGTCCTCGGCTCGCTGCCCGTCATCGGGCCCTACCTGCCGAAGGTCGCCGTGAATGGCCGCGTGCGCCCGCAGTGGGAAATCGAAAAGGAAGTCTTTGCCAAGCTGCGTTCGATCCCCGACGTCCGCATCACCAAGCTGAACGACCGCGGCGACCGCGACCTGACCTATAACTTCCTCTCGCGCAGCGAGAAGGATCTGAACCAGGCGGTCGGCATTCTCGAAGCCAAGCTGCGCACCGACCCGGCGCTCGCCAATGTCAGCGCCGACGGCGCCCTGCCGCGACCCGAACTGCAGATCTATCCGCGCAAGGACGAGGCGGCCCGCCTCGGCATCACGCCGCAGATGATTTCCGACACGATCCGCGTGGCGACCATCGGCGACATCGACGCTTCGCTTGCGAAGATCTCGCTTGACGATCGCCAGATCCCGATCCGCGTCCAGGCCTCGCTTGGCATGCGCCAAGATCTGGCGGCGATCCGTGCGTTGCGCATCAAGACGTCCATGGGCACCACCGGACAGGCGTCTACAAACGCCACCGTGCCGTTGTCGAGCGTGGCCGACATCGACTATTCGGAGGGCCTGTCCTCCATCAAGCGCAACAACCGCTTCCGAGTCGTCGCCATCGGCGCCGACCTGCCGCAGGGCGTGGCGCTGGATACAGCATCGGAACACTTCCTCGATATCGTCAACAACGCCAAGATCCCGGCAACCGTGCATCTGGCCGAAAGCGGCGATACCAAGGTCCAGAAGGAAATGGAGCAGAGCTTCGGCAATGCCATGCTGCTCGGCCTGCTGCTCGTCCTGACCGTGCTCATCCTGCTGTTCAAGGACGTGATCCAGCCCTTCACCATTCTGCTGTCGCTGCCCCTGGCGATCGGCGGCGTGGCGCTGGCCCTGATCGTGACCGGCAACGCGCTCTCCATGCCCGTCATGATCGGCATTCTGATGCTGATGGGCATCGTGACGAAAAACGCCATCCTGCTCGTCGATTTCGCCATCGAGATGATGCATCAGGGCATGCCACGGCTAGAAGCGGTCGTCGAAGCCGGTCGCAAGCGTGCCCGCCCGATCATCATGACCTCGATCGCCATGTCGGCGGGCATGTTGCCATCCGCTCTCGGCGTCGGCGAAGGCGGCTCGTTCCGCGCGCCTATGGCCATTGCCGTGATCGGCGGCATCATCGTCTCGACGGTGCTCAGCCTGGTGGTCGTGCCGTCCTTCTTCCTGATCATGGACGACCTGTCCCGCCTGCTCGGCTATCTCTTCGGCAGGCTCGTCGGCAAGAAGGATGCGGATGATGTCGTTGTAACCAAGGAAGGCCTGGCCGTTGCCGTCAATGAGAACCGCCAGTCGCTCGCCACGCTGGAAGAGCGGCTGGAGGCCATGGAAAACGGGGATGCGCGCGGCTCCAAGCCGACAGCTACGAACGTGCTAAGGCTGCCGCCCCTCGCGGCGGAATAGAACAATCTCGATGGATATGCAGAGAGTGACGGGGCGGCTCAGAGGCCGCCCTGTTCCTTCAGGAAATCGACGATCCTGCTGACGCCCTCGCCCCGCTTCATGTCGGAAAAGACGAAGGGGCGAGCTTGACGCATCCGGGTGGCATCGCGGTCCATCACCTCGAGATCGACTTCAACGAAGGGCGCCAGATCCTTCTTGTTGATGACGAGAAGGTCGGATTTGGTGATACCGGGGCCGCCCTTGCGCGGGATTTCCTCGCCCTGGCACACCGAGATCACGTAGATGGTGATATCGGCGAGATCGGGCGAGAAAGTCGCCGCCAGATTGTCGCCGCCGGATTCGATGAAGACGACGTCGAGGTCGGGCAGCCGCTCGTTGAGACCAGCAATGGCCTGCAGGTTGATCGTCGCATCCTCACGGATGGCGGTGTGCGGGCAGCCGCCGGTCTCGACGCCGACGATGCGGTCGGAGGTCAGGGCCTGCATCCGCACCAGCGCTTCCGCATCCTCGGTCGTGTAGATGTCATTGGTGACGACGGCGACGGAATAGTCGTCACGCATCGCCTTGCACAGCTTCTCCGTCAACGCCGTCTTGCCGGAACCGACCGGGCCACCGATGCCGACGCGCAAGGGTCCATGTCTCGATTTCATGCTTGCAACTCCGATAAAGCGTCAGCATAGCGAAGCGCCGCGTGGCCGCACAGCGGCGAATGACGTAGGCAATGCTTCGATTTCAGTATTTTTCCGATGGCGCGCATCATGAGCGGAAGAGCCGTGTGCCCTGAGTTTCATGGCGCAAGCTTGCGATATCCGCCTGCACGCTTGCCGAACCGAGATCGTCGAGGCTCGATTGCGCCGCCCGGCGCGCGGTAGCAGCAAGGAACTCCTCCAGCCGCGCGAGGATGGCAACGCCATCTTTCTGTCCGCTGACGCCAAGACGAATACCGGCCGATACCATCTGCGAGGCGAGCGCATGCAGGAAAGCGGCAGCCGCCCTTTCGGCAACGATACCATGAGCGCCTGCGACGGCACCGACCGCAACCGGATAGGCCGTTCTTGCCGGAAGCATCGAAAAGATCTCGTGCGGCCAGGCAGCCGCAGCTGAGAGAAAGGCATCTCCGAGCAGCATCGTCTCATTGTGCCGCTCCTTCGAGCCAGCCAGCGCCTCGGCGAGTTCCGCAACGGCTGCGAGCCGCCGCATATCTGCATCCGCCCGATGCGCCTCGACCAGCAGCACCGCATCGTTCCACACCGCACCGTTCCGGATAAGTGTTGCGGTCCAATCTCCAAGACCGCCGCTGTCACGCACCAAACCATCATGCACGGCCCGCTCGAGACCGCCGGAATAGGCAAACGATCCCACCGGAAATGCCGGCGACAGCCAGGCCATCAGTCGCAGGATGGCCTGCAGATCGCCATCATCCGAAACCGCTGTGCCGGTCATCACGGTTCAATCATGCGAGTGGTTGTGATGATCGTGACCATGATGATGGTCGTGCCCATGCGAATGGCCGCCATGGGAGTTATAGGCGCCCCGCGCCGGCTGGAAAGGCTCGCTGACCTCGGTGACAACAGCGCCCAGCCCTTCGAGCATGGCGCGGATCACGTGGTCGCGCAGGATCAGGATGCGCTCCTCCTCGATCTGCGCGGAGAGATGCCGGTTGCCCAGATGCCAGGCGAGTTCGATGAGATGCCGGCGGTCGCGCGGGCGGATTTCGAAAAGCTTTTCATCCGCCGCAACGACCTCGATCAGCTCGCCATCCTCGCGCACCAGCAGATCGCCGCTCGCAAACAAGACCGGCTCCTTGAGGTCGAGCATGACCATCTCGCCATTTTCGAGATGCAGCAGCTTGCGGCGCAGATGCCGGAGATCATGCGGCAGGACGACACGATCGATCGGATTGGAGGAAGGCGTGCCGGCCGGCAGATAGGAGGTGACGCGTAGCATGGCTGTTCCAGATTAAGACTTTGTCAGACCATGCAAAATAGTCGCCTCGCGCGCAAGCATCAATGACGCGGGAACATACTACATCCGCTGCACATAGCGTTGCAGTTCGCGAACATCCGTTGTCGCCTCCTGCTCCTGCTCCGTCGCGCAACGATGCCAGACCTGCGACAATCGCTCGCGCTCGTGCATGACGCGGTTACGGCCGAGCGTCTTGGCAAGATAAAGCGCCTTGTCGGCAGCGGCATAGACGGCTTCCGTCTTGCGATCCCTACCGATGTCGGCAATCCCGGCGGAAATGGTGATTTTCACCGAACCGCCATCGATGGCGATCGGATATTCGGCGATCCGCTCCTTGATCTCCTCGACCCGCGCGATGCGTTCGGCCGTATCGCCGCCATGGACGATGGCGCCGAATTCTTCGCCGCCGAGCCGCGCAATGACATCCTCTCCGATAAAGGCATCGGAAAAAATCCGCGATACCGTAACGATCACGGCATCGCCCGACGCGTGCCCAAAGCGGTCGTTGATCGTCTTGAACCGATCGACGTCGAAGATCACCAGCGATGCTCCCTCGCCCGCCTGATTGAGCGCTTCGGTGAAAGCGCGCCGGTTCAGCAGGCCGGACAGCATGTCGGTGCGGCTCAGAAGCTCGAACTCGGCGCGGGAGACGGCAAGCTTGTGAATTGAAAAGCCGGCCCAAACAGCCAAAGCGCCGGAAACGGTGCCCCCGATAATCCAGGCCAGCAGAACGCCGAAGCGCATCGCTTCCAGGACCGGCAACGGCAAAAGATCGAACCACGAGAGCCCGAACACCATCGCGACAATGATTGCCAACGACATGATAACGGCAACAAAACTCATCTTAAGCGCGAAAATAAAAATCGCACGTCGCTGCTGAAAATTACCGAGCTCGGCCTGCAGCGAAATCCATTGCTTCATGCGATTCACCTTCCTCAGCCACCATTTCGATCATGTGAGATAGGGGTCAAGGCGCTTCCAGGTCTTTAATGCAACAGTTAAAATGCGAGGCATTTCCCAACTTGTGAACAGCCAGCGACGCCCATCTCAAAAAGCTGGTTCGTCGATAGAAATCGGAGGCATCAGCCCCGCCGCATAGGACTGCAATAATTCTGTATTCAGCACACAGCAGCATGAAACCCTCGCAAGACCGGGGGTTCGCGCATAGCGATCATTGGACCGATATCAGGCCTGGAAATGCCCTCAGAAAAGGAAATAGCGCTGCGCCATCGGCAGCACGGTCGCCGGCTCGCAGGTCAGAAGCTCGCCGTCGGCGCGCACTTCATAGGTTTCAGGATCGACTTCGATATGCGGTGTCAGGCTGTTATGGATCATCGATGCCTTGGAGATGCCGCCGCGCGTGTTTTTGACAGGCAGCAGCGCCTTGGCGATACCGAGTTTGCCGGCAAGCCCGGCATCGAACGCCGCCTGCGAAACGAAGGTCACGGAGGAATTCGTCCGGTTCTTGCCGTATGCGCCGAACATTGGGCGGTAGTGCATCGGCTGCGGCGTTGGAATGGAGGCATTCGGATCGCCCATCGGCGCTGCGGCAATGGAACCGCCAATCAGAACCATCTCCGGCTTCACGCCGAAGAAGGCCGGATTCCAGAGGACCAGATCGGCGCGCTTGCCGACTTCGATCGAACCGACCTCATGGCTGACGCCGTGCGCAATCGCCGGGTTGATCGTATATTTGGCAATATAGCGCTTGGCGCGATAATTATCGTTGTCGCCGGTTTCCTGCGCCAGACGGCCGCGCTGGCGCTTCATCTTGTCGGCGGTCTGCCAGGTGCGGATCGCCACTTCGCCGACGCGGCCCATGGCCTGGCTGTCGGACGAGATGATCGAGAAGGCGCCGATATCGTGCAGAATATCTTCCGCCGCGATCGTTTCCTTGCGGATGCGGCTTTCGGCAAAGGCGATATCTTCAGGAATAGACGGCGACAGGTGATGGCAGACCATCAGCATGTCCAAATGCTCGGCGATCGTATTGACCGTGTAGGGTCGCGTCGGATTGGTCGATGAGGGAATGACGTTCGACTGGCCGCAGATCTTGATGATATCGGGCGCATGGCCGCCGCCTGCACCCTCCGTGTGGAAGGCATGGATCGTGCGCCCCTTGATGGCACCGATCGTATCCTCCACGAAACCGCTTTCATTCAACGTATCCGTGTGGATCATCACCTGGACATCGTATTCGTCGGCCACGCTGAGGCAGCAATCGATCGCTGCCGGCGTGGTGCCCCAATCCTCATGCAGTTTCAGCGCGCAGGCGCCACCGAGGACCATTTCCTCCAGCGCGGCGGGCATGGACGCATTGCCCTTGGCCGATAGGCCGATATTCATCGGAAACGCATCGAAGGATTCGATCATGCGCGCCAGATGCCAAGGCCCCGGCGTGCAGGTCGTTGCCAGCGTGCCGTGCGCCGGCCCGGTGCCGCCGCCGAGCATCGTGGTGATACCCGACACGAGCGCTTCCTCGATCTGCTGCGGGCAGATGAAATGAATATGGCTATCCATGCCGCCGGCAGTGACGATCTTGCCTTCGCCCGCGATCACTTCCGTGCCCGGCCCGACGATTATATTTATACCCGGTTGCGTATCCGGATTTCCAGCCTTGCCGATCGCGACGATGCGACCGTCCTTCAGGCCGATATCCGCCTTGACGATCCCCCAATGGTCGAGGATCAAAACATTGGTGATGACGGTATCGACGGCACCGTTCGCCCGCGTCACCTGGCTCTGCCCCATGCCGTCGCGGATGACCTTGCCACCGCCGAACTTCACCTCTTCGCCATAGGTGGTGAAATCCTTCTCCACCTCGATGAACAATTCGGTATCGGCCAGACGAACCTTGTCGCCGACCGTCGGTCCGAACATGCTGGCATAGGCGGCGCGGGAAATCCTGTAGGGCATCGATCAATCTCCTTGGGAGGCAGAGAGGAGGTTCGTGTCGGCAAGACGACGCAGACGGCCGCGGGAAACATAGGCGTCCACCAGCCGCTTCTCGGCGGCAAAGGGATGCTCTTCCCAGCCCGTGTGGCTGAAGCCGGTAATGGCGATATCGTCGTCGGGATGGCGCGCCATCACCTCGGCAATTACGATCAGGCCGCTGCTCGGCACCACGTAGGAGCCGGGATCATGGTCCGCCAGCGCCGCATCGACGCCTTCGTGAATGGACTGGCCGATGACAACATGACGCTTGCCGGTCGCCTGGCAGAAGGCGGTGAACTGGTCGGTGTAATCGTCGCAGAAGTCGTCGAGTTCCGGATGCGAAATCGCCAGCGGCGCACGCAATGCGGCAAATTTGCCCGGATCGCGCACGCTCCAGATTTCTGATGCCGCGGCGACAGCGGGGCTCTTGCGCCACTCGGCGGAGCCAAGCATGGCGCGCGCCGGCCGCCCTGTGTTGCAGACCGCAACGACATCGGTGCGACTGCCGCCGGCCCCCATCGAGCGGCAATCGTTGAAGCGGATTACGAGATCGGCGGCATCGATGACGGTTGCGGCACCCGCCGCAATCTCACCATTGCCGACGATGATCACGCTGCGTCGAGAGCTCACTGATCGCCCTCCGGTCCATCGGCAAGATCTTTCAGCTCCTTGGTCCGCTTCTTGGTCAGGTCCGCCTTGCAGCCGGAAACGAGCATCGGCTCCATCGAGCCACCGCGCGCCTGAAAGCCCTGTGCTTCGCATTCCCCGTCGCGATAGTCCACCCAGGCGCGCTGCGCCTTGATAAGCGCCTTTTCGGCACCCTTCAGGTCATCATCCAGATCCGAGTCGATAGCGACCATCGCAGCCCGTGTCTTCTTGTATTGGGCATTCAGCGCTTTGTCGGCCGTATCGAAATCGAGTGCGGCGCAAATGTTCAGGTCCGTCTGCGCCTCCGCCTTGGCACAATCGATCTTCGGTTCATCCGGATTGTTCTGTGCATAGGCAGGGGCGCAGATCAGGATCGCGGCAAGGGCCGCGGCGGCGGCAGGCAATTTCATCGACATCAAAATCTCCTAAAAAATCTATAGCTTGCCCATGACCTGCTGACGGAAGCCATAGACCTCGCGTTTTCCCGATAGCGGGATCAGCGTTACCAAACGCGTCTGCCCCGGCTCGAAGCGCACGGCGGTTCCGGCGGGAATGTCGAGCCGCATGCCCCTTGCCTGGTCGCGGTCGAAGGAAAGCCCGGCATTGGTCTCGGCAAAATGATAGTGACTGCCGACCTGCACCGGCCTGTCGCCGGTATTGGAAACTTCGAGCGTCACTGTCGGCGCTCCGGCATTGAGTTCGATATCGCCGCCCGCAGCGATGATTTCACCTGGAATCATGGTTCTCTCCTCATGCGGCCCGAACGGGCGCACATCCCTCTGCTTTCAGAACACGCTTGGTCGAAGCAGGATATTTGACAAGCAACCGCGCCGGACGGATAGGACGCCGGGCGAAATCGCCACCGCAGTTCGGGCAGACACCGCGCAGGATGTTGTCGACGCAATCCGTGCAGAAGGTACACTCGAAAGTACAGATCATCGCCTGCTCGCTCTCCGGCGGCAAATTCCTGTCGCAGCATTCGCAGTTGGGTCTCAGTTCCAGCATGATAAGCTTACCTGATCGGCTCGTGGACGGTGACCAGCTTGGTGCCGTCGGGGAATGTCGCTTCAACCTGGATATCATGGATCATCTCGGCAATGCCTTCCATCACCTGATCGCGGGTGATGACATGGGCGCCAGCCTCCATGAGTTCGGCAACCGGGCGGCCGTCCCGCGCCCCTTCGACCACGAAATCCGTGATCAGCGCAATGGCTTCGGGATGATTGAGCCTGACGCCGCGCTCCAGCCGCCGCCGTGCCACCATCGCTGCCATCGAGATCAGCAGCTTGTCTTTTTCTCTTGGAGTGAGGTTCATCGCCTACCTATGTGATCGCTGGTTTTCAGAGCATGATGCCGAAAAATATGAGCTGCTTTCGGACGGCATCATGCTCTGCTTCTTTGGTTTTGGCGCCGGATGATTTTAGGTCAAGCAGGCCTGAAATCATCCGGCTCCGGGCACTACAGGTTCCAGACTTTCGGCACGGGCGCTCCATTGCGCAAGGCAGAAATGATCGGAATGAGGATTTTTCTGAGGGCGAAACCATCCGCGGCCGCAAGCCGCACGACAAGCTTCCCGCCCCAATGGCTGGCCCCGCCCATATGGCTTTCGAGCAGCGGCCTGACCCGGCCGAGGTAGGTTTCGGCAAGCGGCCCGACATAGAGCACGGTCGCAAAAGCAACCTGACCGTCGAGGACGGCCATCTTTGCCGTCAATGCGGCGACATCGCCATCAAACCGCAGATCCTCGACGTGGACGAGCCTTCCGCCACGACGAATACGCCAGCGGTCCCGGAACAGGCCTCGCTCCATCGCCTCCCCCATGGCCTTCCGCCCGAGAAGGATCGCCTCGACGGAGAGGAATTCGGCTGTGTCTTCAAGCTCGACATTCAACGCACGCGAGAGCGAGGCGCGGTCGAACAGGATGGTCTCCTGCGGCAGCCAATCGACCCGCGCGCCGCTACCGACCTTGATCGAGGTTTCCACTTCTGCCGTACCCACCGAAGCTTTGTAGATTTTTTCGCAGGCCTGCGTCGTCACATCGATCCGCGTACCCGGCGCGGCAACGAAGCTCCAATCCATCCGGTCGCCGCCCGTGAGGCCGCCGGCGGTGTTGATGATAACGGCCTCCATGGAATGATCGAAAGTTTCCGGCAGCCTGATCTTGGCCGCTCCCTCCTGGAAAAGTTCGGCCAGGCGGGTCCGGCCGCCGAGCGACTTGGCCGCAAGATGACCGCGTCCTCGCGCCCTCTGCGGTCTCGTGCCTGCCGCCATCAATGCCATCAGCCCTCTCCACACATCACTTCACGCCGAAGCCCGGCCATTGAAGCCCGGCAAGGAATAAATGCAAGCAATTCCTGTGCCTTATGCGATCCTCCGCAACATCGTCCCGATGCCGATGACATCAGCCGCATTTTTCGCCAAACGCCGAAAAGAAAGGCAATGATCACCGCGGGCCGAAGGGACACCGGTAACTCTGCCTGAGAACCGCATCTACACCTTCACCACCGAGAAGAAGAGGAAGCGCGCCTTGGTCGTCAGGCTCTTATAGGCATCCGGAAAAAGCGTGCTGACCCTCGGGTCCGGCGGCGGTTCGCTGACGACGTCGATCCTAAATCCCGCCGATTTCAGCGCATCGAACATGGCGTGGAGCGGCCGGTGCCAGAACCGCATGGTGATGTCCTTGCCGCCGCGGTGCCATGTCTCGCTGAAATTATAGGTCGCGAAATAGCTTTCTCCGCCAGCCGGATCATGATCCATGAACGGGTGATGCGTCGAAAAAATCAGCCGGCCGTTATCGGATAATACCCGCCTGAACTCCGAAAGAGGCCGCGTCCAATCGTGCAGATAATGCATGACCAGTGAGGCCATGACCAAATCGAAGGCGCCGTCCTCGAAAGGCAGCGGTTCGTTCAGATCCGCCAGTAACAGCTTCGCCCGCCCCTCCAGGCGACGTCGAGCGATATCCAGCAAGCCAGCGCTTGCATCGATACCGGTCAGGATAGCGCCTCGATCAACGAGAGCGGCGGCATGAGCCCCGCCGCCGCAACCCGCATCGAGCAAGCGAAGTCCGGCCACGTTTCCCGCCAGAGAGAGAATGGCGGGCCGCTCGTAATAGGCATTCCAGGCATTGTTCTCGTTGTCGGCCTGATAGGCGGCGGCAAACGCATCATAGTCATTCTCGGACAACGTCACCCCCTCGCCGATGAACGGCATGGTCGACAATCTCGTCTGGTTGACGAAACTAATCCATTGATCCGCAATTTCCGCGACACGGCAGTGATTTCCGGCCGCGAGCAGCCCGCCGTGCGATTAGACCACCCGATCCGGCGGCTGATGTCCGGCAAAGAAGGCGGTGATATTGTCGACCACCTTCATGCCCATGGCCGTGCGCGTCTCCTCTGTGGCACTTCCAAGATGCGGCAGCAGCACGACATTGTCCATTTCCCGCAACCGTTCGGGAACATGCGGCTCCGCCTCATAGACATCGAGGCCGGCGCCGCGGATCGTGCCCCGTTCCAGCGCCGTAACAAGCGCGGCTTCGTCGACCACATCGCCCCTTGCAGTATTGATCAGGAATGCGCCCGGCTTCATGGCAGTGAAGCGATCCGCATTCATCAGATGGCGGTTTTCCGCGCCGCCGGGGCAATGCAGGGAGACGAAATCGGAAACTTCGAGAACATCCTCGACAGTCTGCAATTGCATGGCGCCGTAGCGCGAAGCCTCCATCGGATCAATGGCCGAGCGATTGTAGAAAACGACATCCATGCCGAAGCCGAAATGGCAGCGTTGAGCAAAGGCGCGGCCGATACGGCCGAAGCCGATGATGCCGACAGTCTTGCCGGTCACTTTGGTACCAACCAGATGCGTCGGCCGCCAACCGGTCCAGGCGCCGGCCCGCACTTCTCGCTCACCCTCGCCGCCGCGGCGCGCAACGGACAGAAGCAGCAGCATGGCGATATCGGCCGTGCAGTCGGTCAGCACGCCGGGCGTATTGGTAACGACAACGCCCCTTTCCTTGGCGGCCGCGACATCGATGTGATTGAAGCCGACGCCGAAATTGCCGAGGATCTTGGTTCGGATTGCCTCTCCCTCGAAAAGCTGGGACGGAAGCTTGTCGGAGACAGTAGGCAGAACCGCGTCGTATGTGAGCAGCGCCTCGCGCAGCTGTCCCGCCTCGAGCGCAACATCATCCTTGTTCAGCGTCGTATCGAAACGCTCGGAAAGCACGGTTTCGACCGCCACCGGCCAGCGCCGGGTCACGAGAATACGGGGTTTGCTCATGCTGCCATCCTCCTGCCGATAGAGGGGCAGACTTAAAGCAGCTTCGGCATGAAGGAAATGGCGAACCTATATTGCCGTGATGAAAAAGCCCGGCCAATGGCCGGGCTCCTCGGATGATGACAATGCCGAAAGCCGGCAGAGCAGAACTTACTTCTCGATTTCGGCGTAGTTGTACTTGCCGTCGGAACCCTTGGACCACTTGTACATGACATAGTCCGGACGGGTGATGTCGCCCTTGGAGTTGAAGCCGAGATCGCCGATGGCGGTCTTGAACGGTCCCTTTGCCTTGATTGCGTCGGCAACGGCCATCGGGTCGTTGGAGCCGGCAGCCTTGGCAGCCTCAGCGATAACCTGCAGGGCTGAGTAGGAGTACAGCGTATAGCCTTCCGGCTCATAGCCGGCAGCGCGGAACTTGGCGACGAGATCGGCAGCAGCCGGGTTCTTGCGCGGGTCCGGCGAGAAGGTCATCAGCGTGCCGTCGACGGCGTCGCCGGCGATCGAGGCCAGTTCATTCGAGACGATACCATCGCCCGACATGAAGTGAGCCTTCACGCCCTGGTCGGCCATCTGACGCATGATCAGGCCGGCTTCGGTGTGCAGACCGCCGTAATAGACGAAGTCGACGCCAGCCTGCTTCATCTTGGCGATCAGGGCCGAGTAGTCCTTGTCGCCGGGGGTGATGCCTTCGTAGAGGACTTCCGTCACGCCGGCAGCATTGAGGTTCTTCTTGGTTTCATCGGCAAGGCCCTGACCATAGGGGGTCTTGTCATGCACCACGGCAACCTTGGCACCCTTGAAGTTGTCGGCGATATACTTGCCGGCGACTGCGCCCTGCTGGTCGTCACGGCCGCAGGTACGGAAGGTGTTCCAGAGGCCGCGCTCGGTATATTGCGGGTTGGTGGAAGCCGGGGTGACTTCGAGAATGCCGTTTTCGGCGTAGACTTCCGAAGCCGGAATGGAAACGCCCGAGTTGAAGTGACCGACGACGAACTTGACGCCGTCAGCAACGAACTTGTTGGCGACCGAAACGCCCTGCTTGGCGTCGGAAACGTCGTCACCGAGTTCGATCTTGATCTTTTCGCCGTTGATGCCGCCTGCCGCATTGATGTCGGCTGCGGCCTGCTCGGCGCCCTTCTGGAGCTGCGCGCCAAACGCAGCATTCGCACCCGTCAAGGGACCGCCAACGCCAACAATGATGTCGGCCTTCGCAACGCCGCCGAAAGCGATCATCGCCGACAAAGCCACCGCCGACAGAAGATACTTCTTCATATTATTACTCCCAATTTTTGAGCGGGTTCCGTTTGATCTGCCCTGCGCGATACCCACCAATCATCACGCCGGTAACGCTTGCATTTCGAACTCTGGAAGCATAACCCTGCCCGTTCCCGTTTATTTTTATGGGCAGGACGACGCTCTTATTATTCGCAGACTGTGCCTAGTTTAGGCGCACTGTCAATTCTTCTTCTTCCATGAAAAGGCCGAGGTCTTTTCATAGAGCCAGTAATAATTGTTGACCATCTGATCGGTACGTCGATACCGGTATCCCGCCGTCGAAAAGATCAGCAGCAGCACGACATCGATGATGTAGATGGTGACGTCAAATACGGGGCCATTGAACAGCGCATGGTGCAGGAACTGCAGGCCAAGGCCGATCAGAAAGCTGTAGATGACGACAAGCGGGTAGGTTTCCCAGTTGGACGCAACGGCGCGGCCGGCACGCCACGCGGTCCAGAAGCCGAGGATGACGATAACAACGCGGATGACCATGCGGCCGCCGGTATCGGTGTCGAAGAGAAGTCCCTGCATCTCAAATTCTCCGCGAAACGAAACTCAATGGTGTCCACCTTCGAGATAGGCGGCGCGCACTTCCGGATTGGCAAGCAGCTCCTTGCCCGAACCGCTCATCGTTACCCGGCCGTTGACCATCACATAGGCGCGGTCGGAAAGCTTCAGCGCCGCAAAGGCATTCTGCTCGACGAGGAACACCGTCAGCCCCTGGGTCTGGTTCAGGACCTTGATCGCCTCGAAGATGCCCTTGACGATCAGCGGCGCTAGACCAAGCGATGGCTCGTCCAGAAGCAGCAGCTTCGGACGCGCCATCAGCGCGCGGCCGATCGACAGCATCTGCTGTTCGCCGCCCGAAAGCGTGCCGCCGCGCTGCGACTGGCGCTCCTTCAGGCGCGGGAAGAGCGCGAAGATCTTCTCGACGTCCTCGTTGAAATATTTGAGCTTGTCGAGGCTCGCGCCCATCTGCAGGTTTTCATAGACGGTCATGCGCGGGAAGATGCGCCGGCCTTCGGGCGACTGGGCGATGCGAAGCCGGGCAATCTCGTGCGTCGGCATGCGCGTGATATCGCGGCCATCGAAGGTGACGGAACCGGTGCGGGCCTGCGGGCTGCCGCAGATCGTCATCATCAACGTCGACTTGCCGGCGCCGTTGGCACCGATCAAGCTGACGATCTCGCCGCTGTTGACTTCGATGTCGACGCCGGCGAGCGCGCGGATATTGCCGTAATAGGTTTCGACACCCGCGACTTTGAGAAGTGGTTGCCCCGCCATCAATGTTCACCCTCTTGGAGGTGTTCGACTTCGGCAATCACCTCTTCCACTTCCTCATCCTCGACGCCCAGATAGGCGGCGATCACTCGAGGGTCGTTCTTGACCTCATCCGGCGTGCCGTCGGCGATCTTCTGCCCGTATTCGAGCACGATGACATGGTCGGAAATTTCCATGACCACCGACATGTCGTGTTCGATCAGCAGGATCGACGTGCCGGTATCCTTGCGGATGCTGCGCAGAAACTCGTTGAGAACAAGAGATTCGCGAGGATTGAGACCGGCAGCCGGCTCGTCCAGGCAAAGCAGTTCCGGTCCGGTGCACATGGCGCGGGCGATTTCCAGGCGGCGCTGCGCGCCGTAGGGAAGATCGCCGGCGGGATCATCGGCACGATCGACGAGATCGGCCTTTTCCAGCCAGAAGCGCGCCAGCTCGATCGCATTCTTCGCTTCGCTGCGGTAACGGCCGATGCCGAGCAGGCCGAGGATCGTGTAGCCGGAGGCGCGCATCAGCTTGTTGTGTTGCGCCACCAGCAGGTTTTCGAGCACGGTGAGGCCCGAAAACAGGCGGATATTCTGGAAGGTGCGCGCCACCTTGGCTTCGCGCGTGATCCGGAAATCCGGGAGCCGCTCGAGGAGATACTCCTTGCCGGCCTTCTGGCTGAGGGTGATCATGCCCATCGTCGGCTTGTAGAAGCCGGTGATGCAGTTGAACACCGTGGTCTTGCCGGCACCGTTCGGGCCGATCAGGGCGGTGATGTCGCCGCGCTTCGCCTCGAAGGAGAAGTCGTTGATCGCCATCAGGCCGCCGAACTTCATCGAGAGGTGATCGACCTTCAGCAGGACGTCGCCGGGGGTTGCGGTCACAGCGTTCATCAGCCGTGGCCCTCCTTGGTAAAGCTGCCGGAGACCGCTTTTCGCTCCTTGAGGAAGGCGGTCGGCTCACGCGTGCCGACGAAACCGCGCGGCTTGATGATCATCACGACCACCATGGCGAGGCCGAAGATCAGCATGCGATAGAGCTCCGGCGTAAAATCCTGACCGAAGAACAGCTTGAGGAAATCCATGTCGCGAAGCAGTTCGGTGCCGCCGATCATGGCGATCGCGGCAATCGCGATACCCTTCAGCGATCCCATGCCGCCGAGAACGACGATCGCCAGGATCACGGCGGATTCGAGGAAGACGAAGGATTCCGGTGAAACGAAGCCCTGACGCGCCGCAAAGAAAGAGCCGGCAAAGCCGCCGAACATCGCGCCGGTTGCGAAAGCGGTCAGCTTCGTCGTGACAGTATTGATGCCGAGCGAGCGGCAGGCGATTTCGTCCTCGCGCAATGCTTCCCACGCACGTCCGATCGGCATGCGGCGCAGGCGGATCGTGACATAGGCCGTCAGCATGCAGAGCGCCAGGATGACGTAAAACAAGAAAATCTTGTACCAGGCCGACGAGATCGGCAGGCCGAAGGAACGCACGAAGTTGTGCGGATCTTTCATGTCGAAGGTATAGATGCCGAAGAGCGACGCCTTGGTGATGTTGGAAATGCCGAAGCTTCCCTGCGTCACATCGGTCCAGTTGGTCAGCACGATGCGGATGATTTCTCCGAAGGCGAGCGTGACGATCGCCAGATAGTCACCGCGCAGGCGCAGCACCGGGAAGCCGAGGATCATGCCCCAAAGCGCGGCAAAAATGCCCGACAGCGGCAGCAGTACCCAGAAGGACAGACCGAAATGCATCGACAGCAGCGCGTAGGAATAGGCGCCGACCGCATAGAAGGCGACATAACCGAGGTCGAGCAGGCCGGCGAGGCCGACGACGATATTCAGGCCCCAGGCAAGCATCACATAGATGAGGATCTGAATGCCGAAATTGTCGACATAGGTCAGCGATCCCTGCGGCCCCAAAATCGCCACTGCCGCCAGCGGGTAGATCAGCAGGAGTACAAGCGCGATCTTGTTAAAATGCCTGGCGGCGAAGCTGGGTTCGCCCTCGACCTGCACCACCTTGGCCTTGGCCGCCTTACGGGCCGCCAGATAGGGCTGGACTAATACCGTCATGATGAAACGGCCGACAGCGGCAATGGCGACGATGGTGGCCAGAAGACCCCAGCGCTGCACGATGATCAGCTTGTTGTCCATGTTCTGATCGGTTTTGAGGCCGATATAGAGAACGAACATGCCGAAGGCGATGATGGCGGTCCAGAAGGCATCGATAAGCCCCTTCTGGACAAGGCCGGGCGCGGTCTTGCCTGCAACGAAGTTTGAATTTGCCATGGCGTTATACCTTTTCGACTTCCGGCCGGCCGAGAATACCCGTCGGCTTGAAGATCAGCACGTAGGCCAGGATACCGTATGTAGCGACATCCTTATACGCGATGGGGAAATTGCCAGACCAGAAGGACTCGATGAAGCCGATCATCAGGCCGCCGAGAACGGCGCCCGGCAGCGAACCGATGCCGCCGAGGACCGCAGCCGTGAAGGCCTTGACGCCAGGCACGAAACCGTCCGTGAAGTTGGCGACGCCATAATACATCAGATACATCGTGCCGGCGACGGCCGCGAGGGCTGCACCCATGATGAAGGTGATGGAGATGGTACGATCGACATTGATGCCGAGCAACGCCGCCATCTTGCGATCCTGCTCGGTTGCTCGCTGAGCACGCCCCAGCGCCGTCTTGTTGACGATGTACCAGAAGGCGGCCAGCAACACGACGGTCACGATGAAGATGATGATCTGCTTCAGCGACAGCGAGACGCCGCCGAAATTGTAGACGTCACCCACCAGCGTCGGGATCGGCTTGTTGCGCGGGCCCTGGGCAACCTGGATGAAGTTCGACAGCACGATCGACATGCCGATGGCCGTAATCAACGGCGCCAACCGGAACGAGCCGCGCAGAGGACGATAGGCGATGCGCTCGATCACCCAGTTCCAGAGGCTTGTCATCAGCATGGCGACGATCAGCATCACCAAAAGCATGATCGCGACCGGCAGGCCGGCGAAGAGCGAAACGAGAACCAGATAGGTGATGAGAGCGGCAAAGCCGCCGAGCATGAAAACATCACCGTGGGCAAAATTGATCATGCCGATGATGCCGTAAACCATGGTGTAGCCAATGGCGATCAGGCCGTAGATCGACCCGAGAGTCAGCCCGTTTAAGAGCTGCTGGATAAAATAATCCATATGTCATTTCCCCTGGATGCGCCGTCATACGACACATCTCTTATTACTTTTTTAGGTTCCTTCGAGAGGCCTATGGCCGCGATTCCATACTGGTTTCGAAGCAAATGTGAAGCCAAAAAGGCAAGAAATTGACAAATTCTTTTCAAATCGCCGTGCGCTGATGCGAATCCGACCAAAAATGACAGAAAAGCGGCAGCCTTTGGCTCAAAAACAGCCAAAATCGCCGCCCACCGCGCCCGCGCTGAAAAGCTTTCGTCAGCGGCGGGCCAGTCAGGGTCCGCCGCCAGCGTGTGAGAGACGCCCTCAGGCGCGCATGCGGGCGCCGTCGGCATCGAACAGCGGCTCGACCTGCAACCTTGCAGGCAGAAGCTCGCCGAGCAACTCGATCGACCAGCCCTGCGTTTCGGCGGCAATTTCCTTCGGCACGTAACCGACCGCAACGGAAAGGCCCGAGGCATGAGCATAGCCGCCTGACGTCACCCAGCCGCAAACGGCGCCGTTGTGATAGATCGGCTCGTCGCCGATGACATCGGCATCCTTGGCTGCAAGTATGAAGGTGCACAGGCGCAGCGTACCGCCTTCCGCCTTCTCCTTCGCCGCAGCCGCCTTGCCGATGAAATCGGCCTGCTTGGACAGTGCCACGAATCGGTTGAGGCCAGCCTCCAACGGTCCGTAGAGCGGCCGGTATTCGCGCGACCAGCTACCATAGGATTTGTCGAGTCGCAGCGCGTTCAGCGCCCTGAGACCGAAGAGCCGGATGTCGAATTCGGCACCCTCCTGCATCAGCAGATCAAAGATGTAGCGCTGATGCTCCGGCTTCATCCAGATCTCGTAGCCGAGATCGCCCGTATAGGAGACACGACCGACGATCGCGGGTGCCATGCCGATATCCATGCGGCGAATCGACATGAAGGGGAAAGCGGCGGTGGAGAGATCCTGATGCGTCAGTTTCTGCAACAGCTTGCGTGAATTCGGGCCCGCGATCGAAAGGCCGAGAAGCGAAAGGCCGAGCGCCTGTAGTTCGACCGAACCGTCCTTGGGCAACAAGCCTTCGAACCAGCGCATATGATAGGCTTCGGCGATACCAGAGCCGATGAGAAGGAAATCTTCGTGTCCAAGCTTAGCCAGCGTGAAGTCGCCGATGAGCTTGCCGTCATGCTTCAGCATCGGCGCCAGCGTCATGCGACCGATCGCCGGAATGCGGCAGGTCAGAAGCGTGTCGAGGAAGGCTTCCGCGCCCGGTCCTTTGACCGAATATTTGGCGAAGCCGGAGGTCTCCATCAGGCCGACGCTCTCGCGCACCGCCTTGGCTTCGGCGGCGACGACATCGAAATCGTTGGAACGCCGCCAGGAGAATTGATCGACCTCGCCCTTTGGCGCGAACCAGAGTGCCTGCTCGAGGCCGTAATAGGCCCCGAAGACGCCACCGGCATCCTTCAGCTTGTCGTAGATCGGCGTCGTCAGCAGCGGACGTGCGGCCGGCAGCTCTTCATTCGGATAACGGATCGAGAAGCGACGAGCATAATTCTCGCGCACCTTGGCATTCGTATAGGCGAGCGTCGCATAGTCGCCATAACGGGAGACGTCCATGGCAAAGACGTCAAAGCCCGGATCGCCATAGATCATCCAGTTGGCAAGCGCCAACCCGACGCCGCCGCCCTGGCTGAAGCCGGCCATGACGGCGCAGGCGGACCAGTAATTGCGAAGGCCGCGCACCGGGCCGACGAGTGGGTTGCCATCAGGCGAGAAGGTGAAGGGGCCGTTGATGATCCGCTTGATGCCGGCATTGTTGAAGGCCGGGAAATGGCGGAAGCCGACTTCCAGCTCCGGGGTAATGCGCTCGATGTCCTCGGCCAGCAGCTCGTGACCGAAATCCCACGGCGTCGTCACCGGCGACCATGGGCGACATGCCTTTTCATAGGTGCCCATCAGCATACCCTGCCGCTCCTGGCGCAGATAGATCTCGCCGTCGAAGTCGACGCAGTGCATCAGCTCTTTGCCCGTCGTCTTATTGAAGTCGATGACCTCGGGCATGTCCTCGGTGATGAGGTACATATGCTCCATGGCGAGCACCGGCAGTTCCAGACCCACCATGCGGCCGACTTCGCGCGCCCAGAGGCCGGCGGCATTGACGACATGCTCGGCGATGATTTCGCCCTGGTTGGTGATGACGCGCCAGGAGCCGTCCTCGCGCTGCACCAGCTCTTCCACCTTGGTGTGGAGATAAATGTCGGCGCCGTTCTTCTTGGCAGAGCGGGCATAGGCATGGGTGGTGCCGTAGGGGTCGAGATGGCCTTCGACGGGATCGTAGAGAGCGCCGACAAACTGGTCCGGATCGAGGAGCGGCATCATGTCATGCGCTTCCTTCGGCGTCAGCAGCGTCGCCTCGAGACCATTATAGCGGCCCTTGGCGAGAATGGACTTGAGCCAGTCGAAGCGCTGCGGCGTTGCCGCCAGCATCAGCCCGGAGGTCAGGTGCAGGCCGATGTCCTGGCCGGAATATTCCTCGATCTCCTTGTAGAGCTCGACCGTGTATTTCTGCAGCTTGGCAACGTTCGGATCGCCGTTGATCGTATGCATGCCGCCGGCGGCATGCCAGGTCGATCCGGATGTCAGCTCGGAACGCTCAAGCAGCACCACATCGGTCCAGCCGAATTTGGTGAGGTGGTAGAGCACCGAACATCCGACGACACCGCCACCGATGACGACGACCTTGGCATGGCTTTTCATCTGGGAATCCCCTGTTTTCGGCACGAAGCCGCCGGGTGTCTTCCCGCGCGACCGACCGTATTTGAGAGGAAAACTAGAGACTATCCGAGAGCCCAAATAGCCCGAACTGCGAAACCGATATGTCTGTTTGCGCCATCGCAATTGTTCGGATCGCGCCATCGGCTATTCGCAGCGCAAGCCGGCCGGCAAGGCATCCGAACTCAACCATGATAGGGGTTTTCAATCGGCGAAGCCGGCCGTTAGGGCGAATTCCCGCCCCATCTCCATGATCTCCTCGAACACGTGGCCGGCATAGGAGCGCGGCACGATGATTTCGAAGTGATCGGCACCGGTACGGGCGACATTGGCGCTGACATGACAGCAGAGCATATTGGCCGATTGTCCCTCGGCAAAAACCTCCGGATGCAGATCGACGGCTACGCACTTGGCGAGGATGCGCCGCACGCTGGGACCGGAAATGCGAAGCACCACGCGCCCGTCGCTCTGTTCCAGGAAGGAAACGACAGCCGGATCGAGCGCGAAGAGATCCCGCGCCACGCTCTCTGCACCAAGAATGTCCGAGACAACGAACCATTCCCGCGGCCCGACGTCACGAATCGACACGTCGCTGATCGCCTTCAGGCTATTGAGAACACCGGCTTGATCCCCTGCCCTGCCAAGCACGGAGAAGATTGCAGGACGACGCACGACGGCGAGATGATTCGGATTGGCGGCAGCCTCGAAGCCGGAAATATGATCTTCCAGCACATGCCTGTTCTGAAACGCAACGCTCATCGAGCCCTCACCCTTGAAGCTTCTTGTTGTCCGGATCGACGAAGACCGGGCTGCAGACTTCCGCCGCCACTTCCTCGCCGCGCAATCCGTCCCAGACCGTCACCCGCTCGCCGATCCGCTCCCGACCCGACTTCAGGAAAGCCAGCGCGATGGAATGACCGAGAGTGGGTGAGAAGCAGACCGAGGAAACATGCCCTTGATCGTTCACGGTCGAAGGCCGGGCACCTTCCTTCAAGATATGCGCACCCGCATGAATTTCCTTGGCTGTATCGATGGGCTTCAGGCCGACGAGCTGGCCGCGGTCCGCGGCCGTCAGGCCAAAGCGGGTCGAAAGCCTCTTGCCAATGAAATCCGGCTTCTGCGTCGACATCATGCGGCCGAGCCCGACATCGTCGGGCGTCGTGCGGCCATCCAGCTCGCTATGGGTGACATGCCCTTTCTCGATACGCAGCACGTTGAGGGCTTCGACGCCGTAGGGGCAGATGCCATGCGCCTTGCCGGCGTCCATGATCGCGTCGGCCACCGCCTCGCCATATCCGGCCGGAACTGCCAACTCGTAGGCCAGCTCGCCCGAGAAGGAGATGCGGAACAGACGGGCCCTCAGGCCCCCCTTCAGCATTACTTCGGCCGCACCAAGGAAGGGGAAGAACGCGTCGGAAATATCATCCTCGACGATCTGCTCCAGCACCAGCCGCGCCTTCGGACCGGCAATCGCCATCTGCGCCCATTGGTCGGACGAGGAGACGAAACGAACGTCGAGATGCGGCCATAGCGTCTGGGCTGAGAATTCCATGTGCGTCATCACCTCGCCGGCCATAGCCGTCGTGGTCGTCATGAAGAAATGATCCGGCGTCAGCCGGCTCGTCGTGCCGTCATCGAAGACCATGCCGTCCTCACGCAGCATCAAGCCGTAGCGCGCCTTGCCGATCGGCAGTTTCAGGAAGGCGTTGGAATAGAGACGGTTTAGAAACTCCGCCGCATCCTTGCCGAAGATCTCGATCTTGCCGAGCGTCGACACGTCGCAAATGCCGACATTGTTGCGGACGTTCAGCACTTCGCGGTCGACGCTGTCGCGCCAGCCTTTTTCGCCCGGCCGTGCGAACCACGACGAACGATACCAGAGGCCGGCCTCGACGAAGCTTGCGCCGTTCTTCTTCGCCCAGCCATGCAGCGGCGATTCCCGGACCGGCTGCGCGTGCTTGTCGCGCGCCGTGCCCGCCAGCGCGCCGAAGGAAACCGGCGTATAGAATGGGCGGAAGGTCGTGGTGCCGACGGCAGCCGGGCTGACGCCGCGCATGCCTGCGATGATGCCGGCAGCGTTGACATTGCCGAGCTTGCCCTGGTCCGTCGCCATGCCGCTCGTCGTGTAGCGCTTGGCATGTTCCACATGGCCGAAGCCTTCGCGCAGCGCGAGGCCCAGATCCTTGGCGTGGACGTCGTTCTGGAAATCGACGAACGCCTTGTCTTTGGCACCAGGCACATGCCAAATTGCCGCAAAGGACGGGTCGTATTCGCCTTCGACTTCAGGCAGATCGCTGGCATGAGCCACACGGCCCAGGCTCTCGACAACCAGCCGTGCCTTTTCCGCGCCATCGGCGAGGCAGCCCGAAACGCTCTCAATGCCCGCTGCAGAGCCAGCAATCTCCAGCTCGCCGCCGACAATCGGCGCCATGAAGGCCTGCTTTTCGTCCGACCACACCGGCTTGGCGCCGCGCTGGCAGGCAAGGTGGATGATCGGCGACCAGCCGCCCGACATGGCAAGCGCATCGCAGGCAATCAGCTCATCCAGCCCGCCGCGATCCGCGATGACGCCGCTGATGCGATGTTTGCCCTTGGTCGCATGCACGCTTGCTCCATGCACCACGCGGACGCCTTGAGGAGCAGCATCCGCCGATGCGGCTCGCGCATCGAGGATCGCTGAAATTTCGACGCCTGCGGCGGCGAGGTCGGCCGCAGTGCGATAGCCCGAGCCGCCATTGGTGAAGACCGCGACTTTCTGCCCGGCAACGACGCCGTAACGGTTGAGATAGCTGCGCATGGCGCCGGCAATCATCACGCCTGGACGATCGTTGCCGCCGAACACCAGCGGCCGCTCTTCTGCTCCCGAAGCGAGAATGGCCCGCTTGGCGGCAATGCGCCAAAGGCGCTCGATTGGAAGATCGGGCGATGGCATCGCCACGTGCTTCTGCACCTTCTCCACCGCGCCGAAGACATTGCCGTCATACCAGCCGAACACGGTCGTGCGCGGCATCAAGGTCACATTCTCGAAGCTCTGCAGCTCCTCAAGCGTCGCCTGGACGAAGACATCGGAGGAAGCACCGCCGATCGTCAGCTTTTCAGAAAGCAGGGAGCCGCCGAACCGAAAACCTTCGTCGGCCAGCACGACGCGCAAGCCCGCACGAGCAGCCGTCAGAGCCGCCATCAGGCCCGTCGGACCGGAGCCGATGACGAGCAGATCGCAATGCGCCCAGGCCTTTTCATAGCGGTCCGGATCGGCCTGCATGACCGCCCTGCCGAGACCTGCGGCGCGCCGGATGATCGGCTCGTAGACCTTCTCCCAGAAGGCAGCCGGCCACATGAAGGTCTTGTAGTAGAAGCCTGCGCCGAGGAAGGGCGAGAGCAAGCTGTTGACCGAGCCAAAATCGTGCTTCAGCGACGGCCAGCGGTTCTGGCTCACAGCCGCCATGCCCTGATAGAGCTCAGCGACGGTGGCACGCGTATTCGGCTCGGTGCGGCCATCCTTGCCGATGGTGACGAGCGCGTTGGGCTCGGCCGAACCCGCGGTCAGGATGCCGCGCGGCCGATGGTATTTGAAGCTGCGCCCGACCAGCAGCTGGTCGTTAGCGAGAAGAGCGGCGGCAAGCGTATCACCCTCCAGACCCTTCATCTCCTTGCCGTCAAACTGGAAGGAAAGCGGGCGGCTGCGATTGACGAGACCGCCGGTCGACAGACGATAAGCAGTCATCGTGCCGCCTCCTTCGCCTTGTCCTCGGCATCGACAACGGAAAAGACTTCATGCGTGACATTGCTGCGCTCGACGACCAGCCAGCGGCGACACCCCGCACCATGATGCCAATATTCCTGGATGCGGCCGCGCTCGTTGTCGCGAATGAAGACGTAACGGTTCCAGTCCTCATCCGGCGCGGATGGCGCGGGGCGAACGACGGATGCGCCGCGAATGGAGAATTCTTCCTTGGGTCGCACGCCGCAATGCGAGCAGTTGATCAAGCTTGCCATTGGTATTGTGCCCTCAATGCAGGTTCGGCTGCGGACCCTTGCCGCCTTCGTCAATCGCGAAGCCGCGCTCGAAACGGTCAAGACGCAGGAGGCGGCTGACGTCGTGGCTTTCGCCCTTGGCGATCAGATGCGCGAAGCAGAAGCCCGAGGCCGGCGTCGCTTTGAAGCCGCCATAGTTCCAGCCGCAGTTCAGATAAAGGTTCTCGATCGGGGTGCGATCGATGATCGGCGAGCCGTCCATGCTCATATCCATGACGCCGCCCCAGGCGCGCAGCACACGCACACGCGATAGGCCGGGGATGAGCGCCACCCCCTCCTCTATCGTATGTTCCACGGTGGCGAGATTGCCGCGCTGCGCATAGGAGCTGTAATAGTCGATATCCGCGCCGAAGACCAAACCGCCCTTGTCCGACTGCGAGATATAGAAGTGTCCCGCGCCGTAGGTGATGACATTGTCGATGACAGGCTTCAGACCTTCGGAAACGAATGCCTGCAGGACGTGCGTTTCGATCGGCAGCTCGAGATCAGCCATGTTGCCAAGGATCGATGTGTGGCCGGCGGCCGCGAGCGCCAGCTTGTTGCAGCCGATGAAGCCGCGATTGGTCTCGACGCCGGTGACGACACCGTTCTCGCGGCGGATGCCGATCACCTCGCATTGCTGGATGAGATCGACGCCACGGCTGTCGGCGCCGCGGGCATAACCCCAGGCGACCGCATCGTGTCGCGCCGTACCGCCGCGCCGCTGCAAGAGGCCGCCGAGGATCGGAAAGCGCGCATGGTCGAAATTCAGATAAGGCATCATCCGACGAACCTGCTCACGGTTGAGCAGTTCCGCATCGACGCCGTGCATGCGCATGGCATTGCCGCGCCGGGCATAGGCATCGCGCTGGCCGTCGGAATGGAACAGGTTGACGATGCCGCGCTGGGACACCATGGCGTTATAATTGAAATCCTGCTCCAGCCCTTCCCAGAGCTTCATCGAGAATTCGTAGAAAGGCTCGTTGCCGGGCAGCAGATAGTTGGAGCGGATGATCGTGGTGTTGCGCCCGACATTGCCGGAGCCGATGTAGCTCTTTTCGAGCACTGCGACGTTGGTGATGCCGAATTCCTTGGCGAGATAATAGGCCGTCGCCAGCCCGTGCCCGCCACCGCCGACGATAATCACGTCGTAATGTGGCTTTGGCTCCGGCGTCCGCCATACCGGCTGCCAATGACGATTGCCCGAAAACGCCTGTTTTAAAAGCTGATATGCCGAATAACGCATGCATTCATCCCGATGCTACCCGGCCGCACATTCGCACATGCAATAAAAACGACAAGTCCCGAAAGAGCGAAAAAGCTTCGCAAACAGGACATGATCTTTTCCAAATGCGCAGCGAAATGCTCTACGTGCCTTCAGGAGAAAGGGCAGTCGGCCCTCTGAGAACGTCGGCTGCGACAAAAGCCGTGCCGGCTTCTGTTGCTAAAGCCTCGTTCAAGCGTTAAGGCGAAGGAAATCCGGATATCAGAAGTCTAAACTTCGCAATCGCGGCTTCTTATATATAATGTCCGGAAAGTTGAGGCGCGGTAGGGCGCGGAAGACGAAGACGCAAATGCTTGCAACATTCGAAAAGGCGGCGCTCGAAGCAGGAAAGGCCATATTGGAGGTCTATCGTGCCGGCTACGCTGTTGCCTTGAAACAAGACATGAGCCCCGTCACGCTCGCCGATGAGCGCGCCGAGCACATCATTCTCCGACATCTCGAGCGCGATTTCCCTCATATCCCGGCGATTGCCGAGGAACAGGTGTCCGCCGGCAAAGTTCCGCATATCCACGGCGACGCCTTCTTTCTTGTCGATCCGCTTGACGGCACGCGCGAGTTCATCGAGCATCGCGACGAATTCACCGTCAATATCGCCTATGTCGAGGACGGCGTTCCCCTCATCGGCATCGTCTATGCACCGGCGCTCGGCGTCGCGTTTACCGGCGAACCCGGAAGGGCCCGCAAGTTGATCGTCGACGAACACTTTTCCGTCGCCGAACGGCGGAACATCGCCGTGCGTGAGCCTCCGGCAAAGTTGACGGCGCTTGCCAGCCGCTGCAACAGCAATGCGAAAACGGAAGGCTTTCTCCACGAGAATGCGGTTTCCGGCTGCACATCGATCGGCTCCTCGCTGAAATTCTGTCTGCTCGCCGAGGGCAAGGCCGATGTCTATCCGCGCTTTGGCCGCACGATGGAATGGGACACGGCCGCGGGTGACGCCGTGTTGCGGGCAGCGGGCGGCAAGACGGTCACGGTCGAAGGCGACCTTCTGACCTATGGCAAGACGGACCAGAACGACGATGCTGATTTTGCCAATCCCCACTTCATCTGCTGGGGCGGACAGAAGCACAGCGTTTCCGCGTAAGTCTATTTTCCTAAGTAAAAAGCAATTCCGATGCCGGGTCTTGCACCCGTAGACAGCCGGTGCAGCTATGGCATTTCGCGCTAAAAGCGTAAGTTCTTACTGACGAAAAATCATAGAGCAAGTGCAATTTCCCCTGAAATAACAGGGACTTTCGGCCATTTTATTCAGGCAGGACATCCGCAAATCAGCGGCGCGCCACATTCATTAAAATTATTAGCAAAGTCTTACCATGAGCTTAGGCAATTTTTAAATGTGGCAAGCTACAGTGCCACACGTGGTCTTGAGTGTGTGTAGAGAGTCCAATGACCGAAATGATACGTCCCCGAGTGAAGTATGTCATCGGCCCCGATGGCAGCCCGCTGACGATAGCAGATCTTCCGCCGCCGAATACGCGCCGCTGGGTCATTCGTCGTAAGGCAGAGGTTGTCGCCGCCGTGCGTGGTGGTCTGCTCAGCTTGGAAGAAGCCTGCGAACGTTATACGTTGACCGTCGAAGAGTTCCTCTCCTGGCAGTCGTCCATTAATACCCATGGCCTTGCTGGCCTCCGGACGACCCGCATACAGCAGTATCGCCACTGACAGCAGCGACAGTACCACCTTAATCTGATTGTGTGTTCGGGCCTCTTTTCCTGTAAAAGAGGCCCGAATTATTTGATGCCACACGCATAGAAGCTCACGCGTCTATCCCGATGATCTTTTCAAAGAACAGGCTTATCGGCGAGGGTCGATAGGAACCGAAAGGCGCCCTCTCCCCGTAACCCGCTTTCCGGTAAAGGGCCTGGCCTTCGGTATTTCTGATCCCGACCTCCATTCTGAT
The DNA here is from genome assembly GCF_003610155.1 of Rhizobium sp. WW_1. Classification (NCBI taxonomy): domain Bacteria; kingdom Pseudomonadati; phylum Pseudomonadota; class Alphaproteobacteria; order Hyphomicrobiales; family Rhizobiaceae; genus Rhizobium; species Rhizobium sp. WW_1. The sequence goes on along the minus strand of NZ_RAIN01000003.1, from coordinate 453,030 downwards.
CAAATGAATGCCGTTGGAGCGGGCATTCGTTTCGGCAGCTTCCAGGAGGGCCACGCCCGCTCCGAGCCCTCTGAACCTTTCACCCACGATCATGCGTTTCAATTCGGCGGCGCCATCGCCGCTATCGAAAAGAGCGCAGCATCCAACCGCTACCAGATCATCGCGACGCGCGACGAGGACGGAAATATGGGGTGCATCCAAGGCTTCCGCATCAAGCGACCGGCGGAATTCACCCGGATAGAGCCGCGCGGCAACCTGATCGGATTGCCGAAGAAGCGCTTCTATTTCCGCCTGCCGCGGACTCTCCCGTTGAACACAAAAGACCATTTTTCGCCTTGAGACATCGATGACCACACCGCCAACCCGAAGCTTCTCATAAAGCCATCGCATATCAAAATCGCTAGATAGAGAGACAATCCGTTAACAAACTCGACGGTTGGCAGATGACGGAGCACATGCAATCCTTGCCTAACGAGACGCCACAAGGGAGAAAATCATGGATATCCGCAACGAAAACAACGCATCCGGCGGACGCTACGTCGCAAGTGTCGAAGGCCATGAGGCGGAAATGACGTTCTCCCGCACCTCTGCGAAGCTGATCATCATCGATCATACCGGGGTGCCGGATGCGCTGCGCGGCAAGGGCGTCGGTCAAGCGCTGGCGCTTCATGCCGTCGAGGATGCACGTCGCGGCGGCTGGAAGATCATTCCGCTCTGCCCCTTCTTCAAGGCGCAGGCGCTGCGTCACGAGGACTGGCGCGACGTCGTCAATCTTTAGCACATTCTAAATTAATCGAGGCGTTAACCAGCTTCGTAAACGCAAATCCGTCTGCATGGCCGGATTGATCTTAAAAAGGCAAAAGCTGCGCATGGCCGGCCCCGTCACGGCCAGTCATGCGCAGCTTTCATGCGCCCTCACTCGTAACCCTCGCATTCCGAAGATGGACCCCGTATCGGAATGCGATGACGCGTCCGAGGGAGAAGACGGAATTGCGAAATCAGGCGCGTGCCCGCGCCGGACCCGAACCATCGCGCTCTTCGAGCGCCGCAGCCTTGGCATATTCGGCTTGCATTTCCTCAAGCGAATTTTCCAGTGCCTCTTCCTGAACCTGCAGTTCGCGGATCGACACCTGCAGGTTGTCCGCGCGCTGGCGGGCCGCCTTGGCAAACGTCGGATAGGCAAAGTGGTTTGGATCAGCGATACCAGACTTCTTCTCTTCGACGACGATCTGGCTTTCCAGTTCCTTCGTCATGCGGTCAAACTCCGCCATCATCATCTGCAACTGCTGCAGCTGACGACGTTTTTCGTTCACCTGAAACTCTTTCAGGCGAACAAGGCTCTCACGTGACTTCATACGCATTACTCCCGTGATGCGAGACCCCGGCTCTCGATATTCCCGCCCGCCGAACCGCTTTGAGACGGCTTGGTTAAAAAAATTTCCAGCGATCTTAATAAAAGCCTACCGCTGGTAACCTTTCGTTTACGGGCATCGTTAATGATAGGGGCAATGATTTAAGGCTCAGTAAATGTTGTGGTCGGAATTAGACATGTCGGCATTGATGAGTCGGATGAATCACTTGGCGTTGGTTCTTAATGCGATACTTTAGGAGTCGATTTCGCTGATTGTCGTTGGAAAACAGTGTAATGGAAAAATTATTTAATAAATTCGATACGACTTGCCAGAGTGAATCAGAATTTGTTAACCATTGCATGGCAGCTTCCAAATCAAGCAGTGATTTGATCGGTATCGCGTTCAGGGGGCTGACGACCTTTCGGCGGCGGTAAAGGGGACAATTATGCGGGTTCTACTCATTGAAGACGATAGCGCGACAGCGCAGAGCATCGAGCTGATGCTCAAATCCGAAAGCTTCAACGTCTATACCACCGACCTCGGTGAAGAAGGCGTCGATCTCGGAAAGCTCTACGACTACGACATCATCCTTCTCGATCTCAACCTTCCCGATATGTCCGGCTACGAAGTGCTGCGCACGCTGCGCCTCTCGAAGGTCAAGACGCCGATCCTCATCCTCTCCGGCATGGCTGGCATCGAGGACAAGGTTCGCGGCCTCGGCTTCGGCGCTGACGACTACATGACCAAGCCTTTCCACAAGGACGAGCTGGTCGCCCGCATTCACGCCATCGTCCGCCGTTCCAAGGGCCATGCCCAGTCCGTCATCATGACCGGCGAACTGATCGTCAACCTCGACGCCAAGACCGTCGAAGTCGGCGGCCAGCGCGTGCATCTGACCGGCAAGGAATATCAGATGCTGGAGCTGCTCTCGCTGCGCAAGGGCACGACGCTCACCAAGGAAATGTTCCTTAACCATCTCTACGGTGGCATGGACGAGCCGGAACTGAAGATCATCGACGTCTTCATCTGCAAGCTCCGCAAGAAGCTCGCCAACGCCGCGGGCGGCGCCAACTACATCGAAACCGTCTGGGGCCGCGGCTATGTGCTGCGCGAACCCGACAGCAACGATTTTGCCGAAAGCGCCTGAGCCAGCCGCCTCCCCCTTCACCGCCGAATACGCTCAAATCCCGCCTAAAAGGCGGGATTTTTATTTGAGTTTGCGGCTGCGGAACGCCCAAAATAATAGCCGCCTCAAGGGCGGCTATTTCTGCTTCGATCTGTCTCGTTGTAATCAGGCGGCAGCGGCGCGATTGCCGAATATGGCTGTGAGGATCTTGCGGTCGAACGGTTTCAGCAGGAAATCCGTGGCACCCGCGCGCTTTCCGGCCATCAGCTTGCGAAGATCGGCCTCAACGACGCAATAGTAGATCTTCACATCCTTGCCATTGGGCATGGCGCGAATGCTGGCGATAAGTTCCAGCGCTCCTTCCATACCGGCATCGACGATCAGATAGTCCGGGATTTCCGCCTGGCAGCGCATCAGCGCTTCGCTGGCATCCCCGGCTTCGCTCACGAGAAAATCCAGTTCGGACAGGATTCGTTTGCCGACCTTGCGTACGACATCCGATGTATCCGTAATCATGAACCGCTGCATGTGTGAGCTCCCTAGCATCAGCCGCCATTGTCAGAATGGCGACGTCAAATTGAAACGATAGGAGCAGCAAGCTAAGGATTCGTTACCGCTACATTATCAAATGCGCGGACAACCCCAAGATTGCACAGAAATTTCGATGTACGAAAAAATAAACCCGCAGCCGGGGCTCGGCTGCGGGTGAAAATGCGGAGCGGATCGCAGCCCGGTTATTGGGCAGCCATCGTCGCTACGAAGGTCAGTTCCTCCGGTGACGCATTATAGGAAAGCTCCATGCCGCTCTCGTCGGCGAGAAGAACCGTGTAGTAGGGCTGGATCGAGTGAGCGTCGACCGCCTCTTCCAGAGTGCCCGAGCAGATCTCGGCAAATCTTGGCGGTATGCGCATCAGCCGCCCCTTGGCGGTGATGGTGAACTTCGCGTCGAATTCCGGATTTTCGAGCGTCACTTCGATATTGCCCCCGCGCGGAATGGCGCCATAGGCAACGAGGAAGAGGTTAAGAAGCAGCTTGACGCGGTTCTTGGCGATAATGGCGCGTGGTCCGACCCAGCTGACCTCGGTCTTCTTCTCGGCAGCAGCGAAATCCTTGGCGGCCCGTTCAGCCTCGCCGGTGTCGATCGAAGCGCCGACCGAGCCGGAGGCGCCGAAGGCAAGGCGAGCAAATTTCAGGCGGACGGAAGCGTTGAGCGCGCTCGTGCGGATCAGATCCATCGCGTCGGCGTCGGCACCACCCTCGTCGAGCAGCTCCAGGCCATTGTTGATCGCCCCGACCGGCGAGATCACATCATGGCAAACGCGGCTGCACAGCAGCGCGGCCAGATCCGGTCCGGTCAGAGTGAGATTGGGATTTTTCGACATTCATTGTCTCCTGAATGCTGACAGGGCAAAGCGATGAGTTCCACCTTGCCACGGTAAGGTTGCCCGAGGGTTGTCGCAGCCAGTGTACCGCGCGCCATAATGACACCATATTTGGTAAACCGATTGTTAAGACCATCGACGCAAAATGCATTCATCACCATCAGACTCGTTCGCGCGCGAATCGTCCTGCGATGGAGGGGCGGAAAGTCTGAGATAAGGGACGTGCCGTGCTGGCGCATTCTTCCGAATGCGTAGCGCCTGCGTCCCGCGCACCGACCATGATGAACGGAAGACTTCCATGCGCTATGAATTCCTGAAGAGAATGCCAAGCCCCGGCACCAGAACGCTCGGCCTCGGCCTGATCCTGGCGATCGTCGCATTCGTGAGTTTCGCGTTGCCGGTCCGTCAAGCCGCCGCCGCGCCCAGCAATCAGTATTCGGCACAGGAAATCGTCGATGCCGGCCACTCGTTCTTCGGCTCCGCCAGTGGCGGCCTTGCCAAGGTGATCGAGCGGGCCTTCCAGCAATATGGCCTGCCGAACGGCTACATTCTCGGCCAGGAAGGCTCCGGTGCGTTCCTGGCTGGCCTGACCTACGGCGAAGGTCAATTGAACACCAAGAACGCCGGCGAGCATCCGCTCTATTGGCAGGGCCCGTCGCTCGGCTTCGACTACGGCGGCCAGGGCACCCGCGTCATGATGCTGGTCTACGACCTGCCGAGCATCAACAGCGTCTACACCCGCTTCGGCGGCGTCAGCGGCCAGGCCTTCGTCGTTGCCGGCTTCGGCATGACGGTCCTCAAGAACAATAACATCGTGCTCGTTCCGATCCGCACCGGCCTCGGTGCGCGCCTCGGCGTCAACATGGGTTATCTGAAGGTTACGCCGAACCCGACCTGGAACCCCTTCTGAGCTCTTATTCCGATACAAACTCCCAAGCAGCGCAGCTTTCGGCCCGCCTCGACTGCGGGCCTTTTCTTTCCGCAGGTCCGGTTCGCGCCGATAAACCATATCCGCGTTAAACGCTTGCCCGTATGGCTAACCCATGATTAATCATTTTATCGACATCGAAGATAACTCCAGGATACTGGCCGCGTCGTGATTCAATTTGCTCTCTTGTTCGGATTGGGCTTTCTGACGGCCGCTCTACTGGTCTTTCTCATCGCGCCGGCAATCCATCGTCGCATCGTCTGGTTCACCGAGAAGCGCCTGAAGGCGACCATGCCGCTGAGCCCGCAGGAAGTGCGCGCGCAAAAGGACATGGCCCGTGCCCTCTTCGCGGCCGAAAACGCCCGGACAGAGCACGCCCTGACGCAGGAACGCGACAAGACCGTCGCACTGCAGATCCATAACGGCAAGCTTCAGCAGGAGGCGAGCCGCCTATCGGCCGGAGGCGCGGAACTGCAGACGCGCATCGACGATCTGGAGGTGGAAGCAGGCGAACTGCGATCGCGCCTGCGCCACGAGGAAAGCTATATCAGCCAGCTCAAATCGAGCATCCATACAGCCGAGCAGGCAAGCGCCGAAAAGGAAGCCGATATCGACGGGCTGCGCAAGCGCATGACGAAGATGGGCGCGGACGCGGACAATCTCCGGATCGACCTCGCCACGCGCGAAACCGAAATCGAAAGCCTGAAGCTGCGCATCAGCACATTGCGGGACGAACGCGACACGCTGCGCAAGGATCTAAACGCGGCAGGCCTGCGCGCCGCGGATGCCGAACAATCGCTGCGCCAGGAAAGCGACAAGAACAAGCGGCTCGAGGAGCGGCTCGATCGCGAAATCGCCGGCAGCGCCGACAAGGAAACGGCGATCGAGCGTCACACTCAGGACGTCATTCGCCTGCGGGAGCGGCTGGAGGCCGCCGTCAAGGAGTCGAAGGAAGCCGGTAAGGCGCTTCGAGCCGCCGGGATCACACCGCCGAAAAAGACGGCAAGATCGCCAAAGCTCGCTGCCGCATCGATCATTGCCGGCGGCAGCGGCGAGCAAGGGACCATCACCGAGCCGCCGCAGGTGACGGAACCGCAACGAACAGTGGAAGACGAAATCGCCCAGATGACGGAAGAAGTTCGCAACCGGGCGGCCGCCCTATCGGACCGCCTGCTGAAAGCTCGCACGCCTGCGCATGACGACGCCGTGCGCGAGGAAATCGCCAAGATCGCCGCCAACATGGTTGCCCTGACGGCACTCAAGGAAGGCGACGGCTCGCCGATCTTCGATCTGCTGCCGAAGGATCGAGATCCCGCCACACCCGGCGCCCGCATCAGCCTCGCCGACCGCGTCGCCGCCATATTGCCGAAGCATCTCTGAACACCGGGGCCGGCATGTCCTAGATGCGCCCATTCTTTGCAGCCATCTCGAAAAGGGCAATGCCGCTCGCGGTCGCCACATTGAGGCTGTCCAATCCGGGCGCCTGCGGAATCCGCACGCTACCGAAGGCGGAAAGAATATTTGCCGGCAAGCCGTCCCCTTCCGTGCCGACGACAAGCGCCATGCGCTCCGAAGCCGGCACCTCGCGAATGTCGACGTTGCCGCGCGGCGACAGGCTCCAGATCGCAAAGCCACGTTCGGCAAGCGCCGCAAGCAGTTCGACATCGCTCAATTGCCGACGATAGGGCACGGTCAGGATGGAACCGACCGAAACCCGCAAGGCCTTGCGATAGAGCGGATCGCAGCAGCTTTCGTCCAGCAGTACCGCAGCCGCGCCGAAGGCCGCAGCATTGCGAAACATCGAGCCCATATTGTCGTGATTGGAAATGCCGCAGCCGGCAAGCACCAGCGCCTGCTTCGGGAGGCGATCCAGAAAGGCGCCGACGCCGTCTTCCGCCATTCTGCGCCCCAGCGCTAGGACGCCCCGATGCAGATGGAAGCCGACGATGCCATCAAGCACCTCGGCATCGGCGACATAGATCGGGATATCGGCGGGAAAGCTCTCGATGATATCGCCCAGTCCCGCGACGCGGTTCTTGAGCAGCAGCACCTTTTCGGCGGCAAAATCGCCGCCCGATGCGTGCGCGCCCGTCAGCAGCCGCAGCACGACCGTCCCTTCCGCTATGAAACGGCTGTCACGGCCGGTAAGATCGCGCTCGCGGATATTGCGGAACTCAGCGATGCGCGGATCGTCGGGATGCGTGATCTCGATCAGCCGCCCGCCCGTCATCGTCACGCCGTCAGTTCGACAGCGATATGGTCGACACGATGCGGCCGACGCTGTAGTCGAAAACGATCGCCTGACGCTGACCGCTGGCAAGCGTGCCGTAAAACAGCACCTGATTGCCCGACAGCGCCGTGGACTGAACCGTGAAGCCCGCCGGCAGCAAAGCTGTCACAGCAACGGGAGCATCGGACGGAATGCCTGATGCCGCCTGCCCCGCCGGCTTTGCCGGTTGTTTCATCGTCTTATAGACAACGGCGCCGAAGACGGCCATAAGGCTCACCACCATGACGGCCGCAGAGACGATCTGTAGGCGGATCATCTTGCGTCGGACTTTCTCCAGGGCCGGATCGAGGGGCTTTTCCTCTTGATCGTCTGGCTCGAGATTCGTCATCGATGCGTCCTTGTTTCCTGAAGAGCGCTTCACGCGCTGGAGAAAATACGTTTGAGCGACCCCTTTAAAGAAGCCGCGAGCAATAGAAAAGTCCTAACCGCCGATGAAAATGCCGAAGGACGGCTCGATTCATGGCTGACGGCCGAGATTGGCGAGGAATTTTCCCGCAGCCGCGTGCAAGGCCTCATCAAGGAAGGCGCGGTTCTGCTCAACAATGCACCGGTGACGGACGCCAAGCGGAAGGTGCGCCCCGGTGACGTCTACGAGATCACGCTACCCGAGCCGGAAGACCCGACGCCGCAGGGCGAGGATATCCCGCTCGACGTGCTTTATGAGGACGATGACGTCATCGTCATATCCAAGCCCGCCGGGCTGGTCGTCCACCCCGCCGCCGGCAACTGGACCGGGACCTTGGTCAATGCGCTGATCCATCATTGCGGCGACAGCCTTTCCGGCATTGGCGGCGTCCGCCGCCCCGGCATCGTTCACCGGCTGGACAAGGATACGACCGGCGTGATGGTCGTCGCCAAGAACGACATTGCTCATCGACATCTCTCGCAGCAGTTCGCCGACCACGGCCGCACCACCTCACTCGAGCGCGCCTACCAGGCGATCGTCTGGGGTCGCCCGCGCCAGCTTATCGGCACGATCGACGCACCCCTCGGCCGTTCGAGCAGCGACCGCACGCGCCGCGCCGTCAAGCGCCCGGATTCAAACGATGCCGATGAGGCGATCACGCATTACGAGGTGCTGGAGCGCTTCCACGAGGGACAGGACGCGATAGCGCTTGCCTCACTGATCGAATGCCACCTGGAAACCGGCCGCACCCATCAGATCCGCGTGCATATGGCCCATATCGGCCACCCGCTGCTGGGCGACGCCGTCTATGGCGGCGGCTTCAAAACCAAGGCCAATCTCCTGCCCGATGCCGCCAAGGCGGCTGTCGGCCGCTTTACGCGCCAGGCCCTGCATGCCTACATGCTGCAATTCGAGCATCCCCGCACCGGCGAGGTCATGCACTTCGAGGCGCCGCTGCCCGACGATATGGAAGAACTGGTGGACGCGCTGCGCGGGTAGACCGCAGATAAGGCTCGCAGTGCCACCGCTGGACGCCCGTCGCCTACCGCTCTATAATACCAGCCATGAAGGACCGAAGTCCGAGCGCCAGTGCTGACCGAAAACGCAACCGCGTTTGGGAGGCCGATATGATTTTATCATATGGTGCTGGACCTTTCGGGAGGGTAATCCCAGGGGCGCGATCCCGGCGAGACTTGCGGTCACGCTGCCATAACACTTGCGTGACCACCTCCTTGAATCACCATTTCGCCGTACTTATCTTTACATTGGTTAAGTGCGGGGTCCTAGGACCCGTACGCCTTGGTCCGCTTCGCAGAAGGCGCGCAGAATACGCCCCCAGAAGGAACCAAATCTCGAATAGGAGGGTGCACAATCATGGCCCGTAATACCTTACCGTCCATCGCAGCCGGAGAAGCCGGCCTCAATCGTTATCTGGACGAGATCCGCAAGTTCCCGATGTTGGAACCGCAGGAAGAGTACATGCTCGCCAAGCGCTATGCGGAACATGCCGACCGTCAGGCCGCGCACAAGCTCGTCACCAGCCATCTGCGCCTCGTGGCGAAGATCGCCATGGGCTATCGCGGCTACGGTCTGCCGATCGGCGAAGTCGTATCGGAAGGCAATGTCGGCCTGATGCAGGCCGTGAAGAAGTTCGATCCGGAACGCGGTTTCCGTTTAGCAACATACGCCATGTGGTGGATCAAGGCCTCGATCCAGGAATACATCCTGCGTTCGTGGTCGCTGGTAAAGATGGGTACGACTGCCAACCAGAAGCGCCTGTTCTTTAACCTGCGCCGCCTGAAGGGCCGTATCCAGGCCATCGATGACGGCGATCTGAAGCCGGAGCATGTCACCGAGATCGCCACCAAGCTGAACGTCTCGGAAGAGGAGGTCATTTCGATGAACCGCCGCCTTTCCGGCGACGCTTCGCTGAATGCGCCGATCAAGGCTTCCGAAGGCGATTCCGGCCAGTGGCAGGATTGGCTTGTCGATGATCACGACAGCCAGGAAGACGTGCTGATCGAGCAGGACGAGCTCGACACCCGCCGCCGCATGCTGGCCCGCGCCATGGGCGTTCTGAACGATCGCGAGCGTCGTATCTTCGAGGCACGCCGCCTCTCCGACGAGCCGGTGACACTGGAAGATCTCTCGGCCGAATTCGACATCAGCCGTGAGCGTGTGCGCCAGATCGAGGTTCGCGCCTTCGAGAAGGTTCAGGAAGCCGTGCAGAAGGATGCGCTGGAACGCGCCAAGGCGCTCCGCGTCGTCGAAGCGACGGCGTAACGTTTCCTGCCCGGCAGGTTGAGGCGATAAAAAGAAAGGCGGGCCAAAAGCCCGCCTTTTCCACATCCATCGATTTTAGAAACGCTTACTGGCCGCTCGAAGCGACGCCGCCAAGCGCCTGCCACTCCGCAATCGCCTTGTTGAAGGCATCCGTGCCGGTCGGGCCCTTCTCCATCGTCAGCAAGGCGCGGCGGCCATTGCGATAGACGACCGGGATATCGATCCAGTTGCGGTTCTTCAGAAGATCGAGATTGGTCTTGCGCGCATCCGGGAAATCATTGAGCGCGACCATGTAGACATCATCGGTGACCTTGGCCGGCACCGCGATCAACGCATCGCCTCGATCCTGCTCGGTCGCCTTCAAGGCAACGCGCTGCACATTGTCGATCGCCCCGCCTTCGAAGTTCGGCGGCACCTGGAAGGCGAGCTCGATCAGATGGCTGGCGGGCAGCGAGGAGTCCGAATTCCGCGAAACGGTGATCGTCGCCGTCAGACCACGATCCGGAACGGTAATGAGACCCTGAACCGAAGGCTCCGGCCGACCGTCAGCCCCCTTGCCTTCCTGCAGCGACCAGGTGACCGTGCCTTGAAAAGCCGTCGGCGACGTCTGACCGAGACGCTCCTCATAGAGGAAAACCTTCTGCCCGTCGGTTACTGGCGCCGTCTGCTGCGTCACCGGCGGCGGCTGATTGGCGGCGGCCTGTTGCTGCTGTGGCGGGTTGGCGGCGGGCGTCTGCTGCTGGCTTGCAGAAGCAGGTGGCGTGTTCGGCGCTGCAGTCGCCGGTGTCTGGGTCGGGGTCTGCGAAGCAGGAGCGCCGGCATTGTTGGCGGCCGGCGGCGTTGTCGTAGCGGCGGCCGGCGCAGCAGAGGCAACGTTCTGCTCCGCCACGGACTTGCCTTCGACGACTCCAGGCTGACCGTTCGGAGCCGGCCCCTCGTCCTCTTCGGTACCGTTGGCGAGAAGGCGCTGCGTGAACTTCGTATTGACCGTATTCGGGTCGCTCGTCAAAGCCGCGACATCCGTGTTGCCGGCGCCGGCCGGCTGCTGAGCCGCCGTGCTGCTCTGCTGCGGCGCGGCCGCTTGCTGGGCGGGAGCAGCAGCATTGCCGTTGGTCGCGGCATTATTGCTTGCGGTATTCGACGTTGCCGGAGCCGCCGCGTTTTTCGGCGCGGAGCTGACGAGCTTCGTCACCATGTTGTTGAGCTCGCCGCGGTTTACCCAGGCTGCATAGCCGCCGCCACCGACGACGCCAAGACCGACAAGCGTGACGATGATGCCGGTCACATTGATGCGGCGGCGTTTCGGTTCCATGCGGAAGCTGCGGCCCTGCAGCTTCGCGGCCATCGCCTGATCGAGATCGGGCGGGACGGCAGGGCCGCCGCCACGGTCGTCTTCGGCGCGCTTGTCGAAACCGGCAAGTTCCTTGAGCTCGCGCCAGCCGTCATTGGCGCTATCCGCCTCGGCCGCCGGCTTGCGCGACGGATGCACATCCGCAAAGAGATCGACGTCGTCGAAGGCATTTTCCGGCATCTGCCGCGCAGGCTGCTGGACCGGCTTGGAAGTGGCCGGCGCAGGCTGCATCTCCTCGAAAACGTCAGCATCCCAGGCAAAGCCCGTGTTGCTGGCGGCTGCCTTCGTGTTCACAAGCCCTTCGACGGGCCGCCCGAACGGCGCTTCCGCAAACGCGGCAGCCGGCATGACCGGCTCGTTGAGATAGGAAACGGGCGCGGCCGGCGCAGCATGAGACGCCGGTGCATCGACCTCAGCCCAAATCTGTTCGACCTGGCTTATGACGTCGTCGGCCGGCTTCGGCGGCACACGCGGTGCGGGCTCAGGCTCGGCAGCAGCCGCCGGCAGCTCTTCGGCATAGTGCTGCGGTTCTTCGTAATGGCTCTGCGGTTCTTCGTGATAAACCGGCTCTACGGTCGGTTCTTCGTGAAGCTCAGCATGGTGCTCCGCGCCCACGTGTGCCGCTGCAGGAGCATAAGGCTCCTCTTCGTGCTGCGGCTCGCGCCACTCGTCTACCGCCTGGTGCTGGTGCTCATGCGCATGATCCGGCTCTACGTGCCCAGCCGGCTCTTCATAGGCATATTGCTCGTGGTCAGCCTGCGCGGCACTCTGTTCATGGTGGGCATGAACCTCGGCAGGCGCTGGTGCCGGCTCCTCCACATGCGGCTCGGCATAAGCGTGCTCGTCCACATGATGGCTCTCGACAGGCTCGGGAGCCGTCTCCTCATGCACCACGGGCTCTTCGGCAACCGCGGCCTCCTCGCCTCCGGGCAGTGCCTCTGCATGTTCGGCCTCGACCTCGACGATCGCGGCTTCAAGCTTGTCGAGCTGACGGCGGAGCATTTCCTCGGGCGGGCGCGGCTTCATGCTCTCGAGCTGCCGTTGCACGGCACCACGAGCTCGATCGTAAACCTTAACCCGCATCTCGGGAGTATTTTCCGTCAGGCCGTCAACGGCCCGTCGAATAACTGCTACAAAATCCGCCATCAGCACTTTCTCATGATGCCCGGCATGCAGCCAGGCCGGGATTCGTCATAGGTTCGCGACTTTAGCCCTCAAAGGGGTCAGTCACAAGTATGGTGTCCTCGCGCTCCGGACTGGTCGAAAGCATCGCCACCGGCGCACCGATCAGTTCTTCCACCTGACGCACATACTTGATCGCCTGGGCAGGCAAATCCGCCCATTTGCGGGCACCGACGGTCGATTCCTTCCAGCCCTCGAGCGTGATGTAGATCGGCTCGACGCGGGCCTGTGCCGCCTGGCTTGCGGGCAGGTAATCGATTTCCTTGCCGTCGAGCGTGTAGCCGACGCAGATCTTCAGCTCGTCGAGGCCATCGAGCACGTCGAGCTTGGTGAGCGCAATGCCCGTGATGCCCGAGGTCTTCACGGTCTGGCGAACCAGCACGGCATCGAACCAGCCGCAGCGACGCGGACGGCCGGTATTGACGCCGACCTCGCGGCCGACGGTCGACAGATGCTTACCGATCTCGTCATGCAGTTCGCAGGGGAACGGTCCCTCGCCGACGCGGGTCGTATAGGCCTTGGTGATCCCGAGCACATAGCCGAGCGCCGTCGGACCGAGGCCTGAGCCGGCAGCTGCCTGACCGGCGACCGTGTTGGAGGACGTCACGAAAGGATAGGTGCCGTGGTCGTTGTCCAGCAGCGCGCCCTGCGCTCCTTCGAAGAGGATGCGGGCGCCCGCCTTGCGCTGCTCTTCGAGCAACCGCCAGACTTGGTCGATATAGGGCAGGATGTGTTCGGCAACCGAAGTGAGTTCCTGATGCAGGGAATCGAAGGAGATTTCGGCGACGCCCATGCCGCGGCGCAGTGCATTGTGATGGGTCAGAAGCCGGTCGATCTTGGCCGGCAGCGTTTCCGGTTCGGTCAGGTCGATGACGCGAATGGCGCGGCGGCCGACCTTGTCTTCGTAGGCCGGGCCGATGCCGCGGCGCGTCGTGCCGATCTTCGTGCCGCTGTTGGAAGCGGCGTCCTCGCGCATGGCGTCAAGATCGCGGTGCAGCGACAGGATCAGCGGCGCGTTCTCGGCGATACGCAGCACATCGGGCGTAACGGCAATGCCCTGGGCACGCAGCTTGTCGACTTCGGCGACGAAATGATGGGGATCGACGACGACGCCGTTGCCGATGACGCTGAGCTTGCCGCGCACGAGGCCAGAGGGCAGCAGCGCGAGCTTATAGCTCACACCATCGACGACGAGCGTATGACCGGCATTATGACCGCCCTGAAAGCGTACAATCACATCGGCGCGTTCCGAAAGCCAGTCGACAATTTTGCCCTTGCCTTCGTCACCCCATTGCGAGCCGATCACTACAACGTTCGTCATTTATCCATTCCCGCTTCCTGCGCGCAGCAGCGCGCCTTGCTCAAACCCGCGCATCTATAAAGCTTTGTTTTTGGGAAAGCGACCCTGTTGTCTCAGGAGATTCGGCTTTTTGCATGACGAATCAGCGCCTCCAACAGGAATTTTCCCGGCTACGGGCCGGACAGGGTCTTTGGACTACCCTGATCCGGCCGATAGCCCTGCTTGTCAGACGCCGGGCTTGTGGGCGACGACATGGAAATATTCATGTTCGGCCGATGCCGTCGCACCGATCGGCTTTCCCTCGAGATCAAGCAGCAGCGCCGGCGTCGCAAAGCCGGCATCGGCCAATTGAGACTGCACCTGTGGCGGCGTTGTCGCATAGACCATGACGCCGAAATCATGGGCGCCATGCAGCAGGATCGCATGTTCGCCGTCCCGCTCCTCGAGCGGCCTCAGCCGACGCTGGCGCAGCGTGCCGGAAATGCGTCCCTCGACATAGCGCAGTGTCCGCAGCCCGAGCCGCACCGGATTCGACGTCCATTCCAGGCGGCGATAGTCAACGTGATGATCGAAGCCGCGCCACCCGCGGTGGAAGGTCGAAAAGACGAAGGCGCCGCCGGAAGAAAGGACGCGCGCGGCCTCGCGTAGAATGGCGAGTCTTCCCGATGCATCGACGGAATCGATGCCGTTGTAGCTGAAGACGACCATGTCGAAGCTGGCATCTCGGAATGGCGAGAGATCGCGCGCATCCATATGCTCGAAACGAAGATCGGGATGGTTCTTACGGCAAAGCTCGACCATCTCCGGCGTGTAATCGACACCGATATAATCGCTTGCGAAGTCACGCAAGAGCTGCGCGGTGCGGCCCCCGCCGACACCGATATCGAGAATACGCCCCTTACCCACTTGTGGGGCGGCAATAGCAAAGGCGGCACGCTCGCCTTCGTTGAGATAGCCGCTGCTGCGGCGATAATCGCGCAAGGCCCAGGAATTACTCCAGGTCCGCCGGTTAATACTTTCCATGATATGCATTTTCGGACTCCAATACAGAAAATGAACACTAAATGTTCAATTCCCCCTTGGCGCCCCGGATCATCTATACAACAGTTATACTGAACATGCAGCCGTTAAGGTTGCATTAACCTTCAATCCGGCTCTTAATCGTCTGTTAACGTTAAGATCTGCGAAAGGCAGTAGCTGTGCCGACGCAAATGCCTGTGGGGCTGGGGCGGTTCTGGCTTTCACGCAATTCCAGGAAAGCCGCTGCGCACTTTTCCTGGAATTGCTCTAGCCGAGTTCGAGCGTGGTTACACCGAATACGCGATCGAGCGGAATCGCCGGCGCCGCGCCGCGATACATGCGCGCGGTCTCGAAGACCGGCGACAGACCACAATCTTCCGCGAGCCGGATCGCCTGAACATTGTCAACAGGCACATCCAGATAGACCGGCGCGCCCTTGGTCTTCGCAACGAGTTTGCTCAGCAAGGCAAGCGCGACTTCCGGCTTGTTGGCAAACAAAGGGCCGATCTTGTAGCCCTCGAAGCAGCGGCGGATCGTGCCGTAACCGCGAACCCGGCTGCCGCCACCAACGATGAAGGATGCGCGCCTCTCTGGAGTACCGCACCAGGCCCGGATGAAGGAATGTCGCAAGCCGGGGAAAATTTCCGCGTCATATTGCAGCAGCCCATCGAGCTTGCCGTCCACGACTGGCACCACCTGCCTCGCCTGCTGCTCCTCTACCTCAGGCATTTTGGGGATGCCGCCATAACGGAGCGTCCGATACGCCGTTTCGAAACCGTGCCGCCGGTAGTGCTCCTGCTGCGCGACAACCCCGTCCAACCCGACGATGCGATTGCCGGCAAGCATCATGCCCTTGTTCCAAAGCTGCTTGCCGTATCCGCGGCCACGAAACTCCGGATGAAGCATGTAAAGACCGAGGAAAGCGAAAGCCTCGCCATAACGCACGACGGAAATGCAGCCGATGGGCACCTCGCCTATGGCGCCGATCAGAAAGCCGGACGGATCTGCCTCCCAGAAGGCGAGCGCGTCGTCAACACCGGGATTCCATCCCTCTTGCCGGGCCCATTCCAGAGCGAGTTCCAGCTCGCCAGCCCGCATCGTCCGCACGGCAAAAGTCGATTTCATGCAAAAGTCCCGAACCGCCCATCACACCGCCGTCCCTCAGGGACGACCGCGCCCAACCCATCATGTGGCAACATGCCGCCGATCACAAGCAATGGGATGATAAGCTTAAAGTACAAAGGCTTCGTTTCATTCGGAAAGCAAGGCGATCCCGCATACGCAGCGACAGAAAACCGGCAAGTGTTTGTGACACTTCCGTCGCAATTCTCCTAAACCCGGCATTGCATATAGGCGTCATCGGCGATCCTGTGTATAAGCGCAGGCGATCGCCAATGCCGGTTTTGCGCCACGACGCGAAGCCCGGCACCAGCAAGAGGATTGAAATTACATGCGCATCACGATGATCGGCTCCGGTTATGTGGGCCTCGTCTCGGGCGTTTGCTTTGCCGATTTCGGCCACGACGTCATCTGCGTCGATAAGGACGCGAGCAAGATCGATGCGTTGCGGCGCGGCGAAATACCGATCTTCGAACCGGGTCTCGAGCAGCTCGTCGCGGACAATGTCCGTGCCGGCCGTCTCTCCTTCACCACGGATGTGGAGACAAGCGTTGCCGCAAGCGACGTCGTCTTCATCGCGGTCGGCACGCCTTCGCGGCGCGGCGACGGCCATGCCGATCTCTCCTATGTCTATGCCGCCACGCGCGAAATTGCGGAGCACGTCAAAGGCTTCACCGTCATCGTCACCAAGTCGACCGTGCCCGTCGGCACTGGCGACGAGGTCGAGCGCATCGTACGCGAAACCAATCCCGACGCCGATGTCGCCGTCGTCTCCAATCCGGAATTCCTGCGCGAAGGTGCCGCCATAGAAGACTTCAAGCGGCCAGACCGCATCGTCATCGGCCTCAACGACGAGCGTGCCCGTGGCGTCATGACGGAAGTCTACCGGCCGCTCTATCTCAATCAGGCGCCGCTGCTCTTCACCTCCCGCCGCACGTCCGAGCTGATTAAATACGCCGCCAACGCCTTCCTTGCCATGAAGATCACCTTCATCAACGAGATGGCCGACCTGTGTGAAAAGGTCGGCGCCAACGTGCAGGAAGTCTCGCGCGGCATCGGCCTTGACGGCCGTATCGGCTCGAAATTCCTGCATGCCGGCCCCGGCTACGGCGGCTCCTGCTTCCCGAAGGATACGCTGGCGCTCGCCAAGACCGCACAGGATTACGACAGCCCCGTGCGCCTGATCGAAACCACCGTCTCGATCAACGACAACCGCAAGCGCGCCATGGGCCGCAAGGTGATCACCGCCATGGGCGGCGATATCAGAGGCAAGACGATCGCCGTCCTCGGCCTCACCTTCAAGCCGAACACCGACGACATGCGCGACAGCCCGGCGATCTCGATCATCCAGACGCTGCAGGATGCCGGCGCGACCGTGACCGGCTACGATCCTGAAGGCATGGGGAATGCCCGGCAGGTGATCGACAATATCGCCTATGCCGAGGATGCCTATGGCGCCGCGCGTGATGCCGATGCGCTCGTCATCGTGACGGAGTGGAACCAGTTCCGCGCGCTGGACTTTGCCCGGCTCAAATCCGTGATGAAGGCGCCGGTTCTGGTCGACCTCAGAAACATCTATCGCCACGACGAGGTCACAAAGCACGGCTTTGCCTATACAAGCATCGGCAGACCCTCCAGCGACGACACACTTTAGAGCGTTTACGCATTCCGAACGGAAAACCGTTACGCGCTTTTCCCGGAAATGCTTCAAGCAAAGGCCGATCAATGCGTTATCTCATCACCGGCACTGCCGGTTTCATCGGATTCCACCTTGCCAAGCGCCTGCTTGACGAAGGTCATTTCGTGGTCGGCTTCGACGGCATGACGCCTTATTACGACGTGAAGCTCAAGGAGAAGCGCACCGCCATCCTCGCCCGCTCCAACGGCTTCAAGTTCGTCACGGGCATGCTGGAGGACAAGACGGCGCTCGATCATGCAGCCGAACTCGCCGAGCCCGACGTGATCGTCCATCTCGCCGCCCAGGCCGGCGTGCGCTACAGCCTCGAAAATCCGCGTTCGTACGTCGATTCCAACCTCGTCGGCTCGTTCAACATTCTGGAACTGGCGAGAAACCTGCAGCCGAAACACCTGCTGCTGGCATCGACCTCTTCCGTCTACGGCGCCAACGAAAAGATCCCCTTTGCCGAAAGCGACAAGGCCGACGAGCAGATGACGATCTATGCGGCGACAAAGAAGAGCATGGAGCTGATGGCGCATAGCTACGCCCATCTCTTCAACGTGCCGACGACGGCCTTCCGCTTCTTCACTGTCTATGGTCCCTGGGGCCGCCCAGACATGGCGCTCTTCAAGTTCGTCGACGCCATCCGCAATGACCGGCCGATCGAAATCTACGGCGAAGGCAAGATGAGCCGCGATTTCACCTATATCGACGATCTCGTCGAAGGCATCGTGCGCTTGATCGGCGTCGTGCCGTCGGAGGAAAACAGGATCGTATCGGAGACGGTCCTCGACACCCTGTCGAAGAATGCGCCCTTCCGTGTTGTCAATATCGGCGGCGGCCAGCCTGTGGGGCTGATGACCTTCGTCGAGACCATCGAGACGATGCTCGGCAAGAAGGCGATCCGCAAGATGCTGCCAATGCAGCCTGGCGACGTCCACAACACCTATGCCGTTCCGGACTTGCTTGTGGCGCTGACCGGCTTCAAGCCGCAGATCGAAGTCGACGAAGGCGTAAAGCGCTTCGTCGAGTGGTATCAGGAAAACTATTGAAGAAATGACTGGCATCATCGAAACGGAACATTGGATCGAGAGCGCCGCCGGGCGGCTCTATGCCAAATCATGGATGCCGGATGTCGAGACATCCCAACCACCGATAATCCTGTTTCACGATTCGCTCGGGTGCATCGCGCTCTGGCGCGATTTTCCGGAGCGACTTGCCGATTCCCTCGGTCGTCGGGTCATCGCCTATGATCGGCTGGGCTTTGGTCGGTCCGATGCCCGCAACGATCTTCTAGCGCAGGATTTCATTGCGTCGGAGGCCGAGCATTTCGTACCGCTGCTTTGCGAGCAGCTGTCCATTCGGGAATTTGTCGCCTGCGGGCACAGCGTCGGTGGCGGTATGGCGGTGGAGACGGGAGCAAGGTTTGGCGAACGCTGCCGCGCCGTGATCACCATCGCCGCCCAGGCCTTCGTGGAGGACAGGACCCTGCAGGGCATCCGGGTCGCGCAGCAGGAATTCAAGTCGGCCGACACATTCGCACGACTTGCCAAATATCATGGCGGCAAGGCCGAATGGGTGTTGCACGCCTGGATCGACACCTGGCTCGATCCGGCAAGGGCCGGATGGACCCTCGATGCAGCGCTGGAGAACCTGCGCTGTCCGGTACTCGCCATCCACGGAGACCGCGACGAATATGGCTCCGAAGCGCATCCGCGCCACATCGCGGCTGGGCGCGGCCCGGTCCATATCATGCCGGACACCGGGCACGTCCCGCATCGCGAGCACCCAGCCCTCGTCATAAAGACGATCGAAGACTTTCTGGCGTGAATGCGCGAGCGGCCTATTCGGGCTGACCTGCCGGGTGATAGGCTCGATCGAAGTAGATAAGTCCCTGACCGTTGTCACGTTGACGAATGGCCGCGACTTCGCACAAAAGAATATCGTGCGTCCCGCCATCGACCTGACGGACGATACGGCAATCAAACGAGACGAGGGCATTTTCGAGCACGGGTGCACCGGTCGACAATTCCGACCATGCGGCAGCACCAAAGCGCTCCGCAACCGGGGTCTTGCCGCCGAAAAGCCGTGACAGATCCTGATGAGCTTCCGAAAGGACATTGACACAGAGCACGCCATTCTGCGTAACGGCGGGGTGAACGGAAGCACCACGATTGAGACAGACGAGCAAGGTCGGCGGGCTGTCCGTGACGCTGCAGACGGCGGTCGCGGCAAAGCCCGCAAGTCCTGCCGGACCATTGGTCGTGACAATGTTCACCGCAGCCGCCATCCGCGCCATGGCATTGCGAAACTCGGTGCGCGCAATGTCGGGGTCGGCGACGGGTATCGCCTTCTCGATTGCCACGGAGGTTTTCATGTTCATCCCACTATCCCCTAACTCGCGCTAGTCAGGCCACACTATAGATAGGATGAATGCGCCTCAAGAAACGACATTTTCCGGAAGCGGCCCTTCGCGAGCAATTAGTTCCCTATAAAATCTATCAATAAAGGGAAAATCATCTGCGCCGAGCCGAAGACGCAAGAATGCTCCGAAGCCGGTCTCAGGTCCGCGTGGAAATCAGCAGGAACATCGGCCGCTCGCGCTCGATCGCCCAATCCGGATGCGCGGCAAGGTCGTCATCGCTCGGCGACCATTCCTCGACATGGGCGATGGTGAAGCCGGACTTGATCAGGAGGTTGAGCGTCGTACCCATCGTACGGTGCTGCTTGACGACGCCATCGGCGAGCCAGTTCGTCACTCGCGGCCCCTCGATCTGGTAGGCGCTAAGCGGCCAGATCTTGCCACCTTCTGCATCATCAACCCAATCGGGCTGCCGGGGCGCCATGTATATCGGATGCTCGATCGAAAAGATCAGCCGGCCGCCGGGCTTCAGTACCTGACGGATCGTCGCCAGCAATCCGGCAAAGCCCTCGACATAGTGGAAGGCCAGTGAACTGTAGACGAGATCGAAGCCAGCCTTTGGAAGCTGGAGCCTTTCCAGATCGGCCAGATCGTAACGAACACGCGCATCCGC
This sequence comes from Rhizobium sp. WW_1, assembly GCF_003610155.1. Classification (NCBI taxonomy): domain Bacteria; kingdom Pseudomonadati; phylum Pseudomonadota; class Alphaproteobacteria; order Hyphomicrobiales; family Rhizobiaceae; genus Rhizobium; species Rhizobium sp. WW_1. Next base: position 432,578 of record NZ_RAIN01000003.1, on the reverse strand, counting down.
CGTCTCCGCGCGGGCACGTTCCAGCATTTTCTCGGAGACATCCAGCCCCAGCACGCTGGCCGCCCCCTGCTCGGCCGCCCAGCGGCAGAACCAGCCGAAACCGCAACCGAGATCGACGACGTCGAGACCCTTCAGGTCAGGCATCAGGGCCTGGATAGCCGGCCATTCGGCCGCACCCGCCAGCCCGTCGATGGAACGCTGCAGGCGGCTATAGCCATCGAAAAAACCGGGATCGTCGTAGATATTCTGGGTCATGCTCGTCTTCCGTGCGTCTCTGCAGCCTGCAATTGGCGGCATCCCCTCGGCATAGACCATAAGGAGCCCGACGAAAAGCCAATTGCGCGGTAGCTTCGGCCGGCGCCGCTCAAACCGACGGTTTCGGCCGCGACAGCCATTGCGAATAGGGTTTTACGCCGAAACCGGGATCGGCCGCATCCTCAAGCACATGGATGAATTCGATCGAATGCCCGTCGGGATCGGAAAAGTACTGCGAAACAGCCGGCACCCAGCCGAGAACGACGGGCTCATCAAGCGGCTCGCCATTGAAGCCCTTCGGTTGAACGCCATGAGCCTTCAAAGCGGCGGCGGAACGAAGGAGATCGTCGAGAGAGGTTCTGAACGCAATGTGTAGCCGCATGCGCAAGGGCGCGCTGCCTGTCTCCCATAGCCCGAGCATACCCATCCGCTTGTCGTCGATCCAAAAGAACGCGACGCGTCTGTCTTCGATGACGGTCGCAAGTTCCAATTTCAGGATGTCGCGATAGAATCCTATCGAACGCTGCAGATCGGCAACCGTCAGATGCGTTTCGTAAAGCCCCAGGATGCGGGGCATGGACGGATCGGCCGCATGCTCCGGATGGCCATTGGTCATCACAGCACCTTTGCCGCCGTGACTTCGACTTCAACCAGAAATTCGGCGCGGGTAAATCCGCCAACGATCAGCAGTGTGGAGACCGGCGCGGGATCTTGGACGTAACGATCGCGCACGGCCATATAGGCGGGAAAATCCTCGCGCGTGGTGACGAAGCCGCCGATGCGGATGACATCGGCAAAGCTCATGCCCGCCTCTTCCAGAATGGCGCCGATTGCCTTGAAACACATCTCGGCCTGGGCGGTAACGTCAGACGGAATACGATCGTCGAGACCGACGCCGAGCTGGCCGGATGTGACCAGCAGGCTGGCGCCCGGCGGCACCAGCAGACCATGATTGTAATTGCCGAAAGGGCGGCGGACGGATGAGGGATTGAACGTTCTTTTCATCGATACCGACTCCTGATGACCGGCGCGATATCAGCATTTTGTGATGAAAGGAGCAAGACGCTCAATGCGCCCGCACCGATGTTACCGCCCGATTCCGTCGTATTTCCAACAGGATATGTCCGAAAAGCGCGGCAAGCACGATCGGGCCGCCGATGAGCGTCGCCGTCGAGGGACGTTCGGCGAAAAGCATCCAGACCCAGAGCGGCGTCAGCGGCACTTCGAGCGCGGTCAGCAGGGCGGCATCCGAGGCCGGCACCAGCCGCGAGCCGAACGTATAGAGACTGAGGCCCATAGCATTCTGGACGATGCCGAAGGCGATGATAAGGCCGAGATCCTGACCGGAGATCGATAGCGGCGAGGCAAACCAGAAGGTCACGAAGGAGCAAAGCCAGGCGGACAAGGCCATGGCCGGCAGCATCGGCACATTGCGATGCTGGCGCATGACGACGGCAAGGGCTGCGACCGTCAGCGTCATGATGGCGGCAAGCCCCTTGCCGAGCCAGCTCCCGCCATCGCTTCCGTGACCGGAAAGCATGACGAGCACGCCGATGAAGGCGATACCGCTGGCGATCAGCGTCCTCCTGTTGGGACGCTCGCCGATGAAGAGGAAGGCGACGCCCGCCGTGACGAAAGGCACCGTCGCGTAGATGACCATCGCATCGGCAACCGACGTATAGTAGATCGAGCCGATACCGCTGATCATGGAGGCGGTGGAAAAGATAGTCGCCGCCAGCGAGGGGCCGCGCATGGAGCGCAACACACGAAAGGCGTTACGCCGCTCGATATAGAAAAACAGCGCGAAGACGCCAAGGCCGGACACGATTCCGCGGCAGAACAGAATGGTCATCAGGTCGGCATGGATCGCCCGCACGAAGAGACCGGAAGTCGACCATGCCAGCGCCGAAGCCGCGACATAGGCCACGCCCAACCTGTATTGCTGCTGTTCCGCCAGCGTCACGACAAAATCCCCCGCCCTGTAGCGGCAGAGCATTAGCGGGCAGTCTTGACGCCTACAAGCAAAGCTTGCGCCGTTGGGTGTCGCTGATGCCGGAAGATGGCAGGGGTTGCAGGAAGGTCACGCCTCTTTCCGGTCGGCGATCGAAAACACTTCCCTACCCATTGGTATTGGTAGGATCGTATTGATCTTGAACATATCGGCGATCGCTCTAGGGTTCTGACGACTTCGTCGAAGGAGAATCAGTTGCGCTTGCTGTCAGCCACTTTGTTTGCATGCGGCTGCGTCAGCTTGGTCGACGGTCCGTTATGGCCGCCGGCGCAAACCTATGTCGACGTGACAGTGCAATGCAGTCAAAGCACCAACCCCGCCCGCTGCGAACATACACGTAAAAGCTGGAAGGCCGATTATGATGAAGCCATCGCAGGCGGGTACCGTGCGCAGAAACATGTCGCCCTCTGCCTGAGCACCGGCTGCGACGAGGCGATCCAACCGGATAAAATGCTCGGCTGCGCCTGGCGTATCGTCATTGCCGACAGGAAGCACGCTCAACCGGACAGCATGGATTTTGCCAATCTCACCCGTTTCTGCGGAACGGATTATGTCGACGAGAAGGGAAAGCTTGCCGCGGCCTCGGAAGCGAAGGTGATGTTGCGCCAGATCGGCAAATAGAGGCGACGCGCCAGAAGTGCTCTGACGCGTCGCCGGCTTCATGCATAAGGCGCAAGGAAAGTGCGGATGGCTTCGATCTCGTTGGGCCTGATATCGTGGCCGCCAGCATGCCAGTCGAGCGTGACCTCGGCATCCTGCCGCGCAAAGTAGTCGGCGAGCGCCTTGGTCACCGGCGCGGGCGCTATCGGATCACGTTCGCCTGCCGTGATCAGCACGCGCCGGCCCTGCAACCGGGCATTATCCTTCGGCTGGAACGGGATGAGCGGATGCATCAGCACGGCCGCGTCGAAGAGATTACCATGCTCGATCAGCACGTTGGCAAGAATATTCGCGCCGTTGGAAAACCCGAGTCCGAGCACCTGCGACGCGCCATACTCCGCCGCCAGACCCGAGACATAGTTCGCCATCTTTTCCGTCGCCCGGGCGAGATCGGCCATGTCGTAGACGCCCTCGCCCGTCCGGCGGAAGAAGCGCGCTGCCCCATGTTCCGAGACATCGCCGCGAGGCGATACGATGGTCGCGTCCGGCAGCAGCCGGGCGGCGAAATCGAAGAACTGGTTCTCGTCGCCGCCGGTGCCGTGGAAAGTGAAGAAAATCGGCTTTCCGGATGCACCGGCCTTCAGCCGGTGCACATAACTCGTATCAGTCATAGTCCTTCCTCCGATTAGCCTTCCAGCGGCTCCAGATGTTGCTCGATCAGCCCACGCAGATGCGCATGCTGCTCGGGCAGTTTCAGCGCTTCGCCGAGATGAGCGGTATCCTCGTCGCGGTTGAAGCCGGGTTCATTGGTGGCGACTTCGAACAGCACGCCGCCCGGCGTACGGAAGTAGATCGCCCAGAAGTAGTCGCGGTCGATGACCGGCGTAACCTGATAGCCCGTGTCCATCAGCGCCTTGCGCACTTCAAGCTGCTTTGCGCGGTTCTCGACGGCAAAGGCGACATGGTGGACGGAGCCTGCGCCCGGAAGAGCCCGGTTGATGTTCGGCATGGTTTCGAGGTCGACATAGTCGGCACCGTTGCCGCCGGGAATGGCAAGCCGCTTGACGCCTTCATGGGTGTCGACGACTTCGTAGCCCATGTATTTCAGCAGTTCGGCGGTTGCGCCCTCATCCCTCAACCGCATGGCGACGGAATGGAAGCCGCGGATGGCATGTTCGGCATCGACGCCGTTATGCGTCCAGGGCAGACGAGCATCGTCCTTGACCTCGACCAGCGCAAAGCCGTCACCATCCGGACCGGCGAAATGCAGCCGCTTCTGGCCGAAGGATTCGTCGGCCTTCAGGCCCTCGACGCCATGTTGGCCGAGGCGTTCTGTCCAGTAGCCGATGGCACCTTCCGGAACGGAATAGACGGTATTGCCGACTTCGCCGGTACCCGGGCGACCGCGCGCCATCTTCGGGAACGGGAAGTAGGTCATGATTGTGCCGGGCGTGCCGATCTCGTCACCATAGTAAAGGTGATAGACATCGGGAGCGTCGAAATTCACCGTCTTCTTGACGCGGCGCAGGCCGAGCGTGTCCGTGAAGAATTTGTTGTTGGTGCGGGCGTCTTCCGCCATCGAGGTAACGTGGTGAAGACCTTTGATCTGGTTAAGCATCTTAAACCCCTTTGCTCGCCTGCACCGGCAGGCGTTTCTCATGGGCAGAAGATGGTCTTCCCGGGCCTGTTTCGATAGCCCCCAATAGCCAAACGGATTGTCTTCAGTGAGTGAACAATAAATTCTGATCGTTCACTATGACAGAGAAGAAGCGTGACCTCACTGCTGTTCCGGATTGCTCGGCAGGGACCAGTCGATGGGATCTCTGCCATGCTCGGCCAGATAGGCGTTGGCCTTGGAGAAATGCCGGCAGCCGAAGAAACCATTATGGGCCGACAGCGGCGAAGGATGGACGGATTTCAGCACGAGATGGCGATCGGTATCGACGAAGGCGGCCTTCTTCTGCGCATAGGAACCCCAGAGCATGAATACGACGCCATCACACTCGTCGTTCACCCTGCGGATCACGGCGTCCGTAAAGCGCTCCCAGCCCTTGCCCTGATGCGACGCAGCCTGCGATTCCTCGACCGTCAGCACGCTGTTGAGCAGCAGCACGCCCTGCTTCGCCCAGCTTTCCAGAAAGCCGTGACGAGCCGGCGGAATGCCGAGATCGGTTTCCAGTTCCTTGTAGATATTGACCAGCGACGGCGGAATGCGAACGCCGGGGCGCACGCTGAAGCAAAGCCCATGCGCCTGACCGAAGCCGTGATAGGGGTCCTGCCCGAGGATGACCACCTGCACCTCGTCGATCGGCGTCAGATCGAGCGCGCGGAAATATTCGCTGCCGCGCGGGAAGATCACCTTGCCGCGCTGCTTCTCCTCGACGAGGAAAGCCTTGAGCTGCTGCATGTAGTCGCTCTCGAATTCCGGAGACAGCGCCTCTTTCCAGCTTTCCTCAAGCTTGATGTTCGCTTCCACCATCGTCCTTCGTCTCCGTCTGTTGTCAGCAGTCCGATTGAGGATGAAAGCGACGGCATGTCAAGAAATGGCTGAGGCCATGAAGAGGAGATCACAGTTTTTGACCAGCGCCGCCGCTTGGCTCTGCCCCTCTCTGAGGAGCTTTCGACGGCAGCAGCCAGGCAAGCAAGCGTTGACAACTCCCTTCGCTTCAGCCAATGGAAGCCATCCCATCTTTTCGACCGGTGCCTCCTCATGCTTCCCTTGCATTCCCTTGGCGAGCGCATTGTCGTGCTCGGCCCTTCCAATGCCGGCAAGTCGACCCTGGCGGTTGCACTTTCCAAAAAACTTGGCTTTCCAACGGTTCATCTCGATCAGCTTCACCATCTGCCCCATACGGATTGGCAGCAGCGTCCGGAAGCAGAGTTCGCGGCGCTTCATGATGCGGCGATTCTTGGCGAACAATGGATCATGGAGGGTAACTATACGCGCCTGATGCCCCAGCGTTTGGTGCGCGCAACCGGCGCTATCCTCATAACCTCCAATCACTGGCTGCGTTTTACCCGTTATCTGAAGCGCACGCTCTCCAACCGCTCGGACCGAGCCGGGCATCTCGAAGGCGCCAAGGACAGCATCAAGTGGGAGATGATCCACTGGATACTCGTGAAGACCCGCAACAGCAGCGTCAAATACACGAAAATCCTTGAGGAATCCGAGTTACCGACGGTGGAGTGCCACACGGCGGAGGCACTCAATAGCCTCTACCGGGCCTGGGATCTGCCGAAGAGACAGTAGGCGACATCGGAAATCTTGCTTGAGGTCGACATGCAGATCCAGATCCATCCGGCCACACATGCTGACATCGTGCCGTGGATCGAACTGTCGGAAGCGGTCGCTGGGCTCTTTGGCCCAATGCCCGATTTTTCGGCGACCCTGGCTCCGAAGATCGATCGGAAGCAGGCTCTTTGCGCCAGAATTGTCGATGGCCCGCCGTTTGCCGGAGGCATCCTGCTCGGGGGATCAGCCGACGCGTTCTGGATACGCTGGCTTGCGGTTACGCCGGCATATCGTCGTTGCGGCATTGGTCGAAGGTTGATCGAGGCAGCCATCGCATGTGCTTGCCCGAATTGCGTCATCTACGTGGATACCTTCACCGAGGAAACCGCCGGCGGTTTGGCAGCACGGCGGGCTTACCAAAGCTGCGGTTTCGCGCCGTCGGAAGTTTGGGAAAACGAAGGCATAGTCCGCCAACGCTTCATGAAGACACCCGCGAAGATTTCAGTTCCCTGATAAACGCCTCCCGCGCCTGCCGACCGCACAGATTTACCAATTGAAGTCATTGCGAGCACCGGGAAAAACCGTAAGCTCCGCTGACTATCTGTTCGAAACATACAGGGACCGGAATATCATCCACAAATCGGCCAAGCGGAACCGTCAAGATGAATTTGCTCCATTACCTGCTGCTGTTCTTCGGCGGCGTCTTTCTTATGAATGCGGTCCCGCACCTGGTCAGCGGCGTCCTCGGCAGATCCTTTCAATCCCCTTTCGCCAAGCCCCACGGCGTCGGGCTCTCGTCGTCGACAGTCAATGTCGTCTGGGGCTTCGCCAATCTCGTGGTTGCGTACCTGCTTCTTGTCACGCCCGGCTCACTGCATTGGGATGATGGATTGGATGCGCTCGCCATTGGCCTCGGCGCATTTGCACTCGCCTTGTTTGCCGCACGTCACTTCGGCAAGTTCCACGGCGGGAACACGTCTGAAAAGCAGTGAAGCAACAACTCGTTCGCCTCTCGGCAATCACCCCTTGATGCGCACCATCTGCGGATCATAGAGCGGCTTCAGCGACACCTGGCACGGTGCGCGGCTCTGTGCGACATCGAGCTCGTAGCGGCCGGACAGCACGAAATCCTCCGTCACGCCGCCGGGATCGCGGACATAGCCGTAGCCGATCGCCTTGCCGATCGTGTAGCCGTAGCCGCCGCTCGACAGCCAGCCGACGCGCTGCCCGTTGCGATAGATCGTCTCGCGGCCGAGAAGCACGACCTCGGGATCATCGGGCACGAAGCAGGCGAGCATCTTTTTCACGCCCGAGGCCAGTTGCCGCTCGATCGCCTCGCGGCCACGAAACGGCGTGCCCTTCTTCATCTTCACCGCCCAGGCAAGCCCGGCTTCGACCGGCGTGTGATCCGGCCCGATATCGGAACCCCAGGCGCGATAACCCTTCTCCAGCCGGCAGCTCTCGATGGCACGATAGCCAGCGTTGATAAGACCATGCTCGCGCCCCGCCGCCATCAGCACATCGTAGACGGTAGCGGCATATTCGACGGGCACATGCAGCTCGTAGCCGAGTTCGCCGACATAGGTGATGCGCAGCGCCCTGACGGGGCAGCCGGCAATGCCAACGGTCCGAACCTTGCCGAACGGGAATGAGGCATTCGAAACGTCGTCCGAGGTCACGGCCTGCAAGATCGCACGCGACTTCGGCCCCATCAGCGACAGCACCGAATAGGCCGATGTCACATCCACCAGCTCCGCATGCATCTCCGCTGGAATATTGCGGGCAATCCAGTCGAAGTCGTGAGTGGCAAAGCCGGTGCCAGTGGTGATGTAGAACTCATTCTCGGCGGTGCGGGCAACGGTGACGTCGCATTCGATGCCGCCCCGATCGTTCAGCATCTGCGTATAGGTCAAAGAACCGACGGGCTTGGCGACGTCATTGGCGGCAATCCACGAGATCGCCGCCTCTGCATCCCTGCCTTTCAGCACGAATTTGGCAAAGGAGGTCTGGTCGAAGATGACGGCCGCCTCACGAACGGCTTTATGCTCCCGCCCGACGGCATCGAACCAGTTCTGGCGGCCATAGGTATAGATATCCTTCGGTTCCTCGCCGGCAAAAAGATCGGCAAACCAGTTCGGCCGCTCCCAGCCGAGCTTTTCGCCGAAGCAGGCGCCCTGCGCCTTCAGGCGATCGTAAAGCGGCGACTTGCGGCAGGGCCGACCACTGGAATGCTCTTCGAAAGGCCACGCCATGGTGTAATGCTTGCCATAGGCTTCCAGCGTGCGGGTGCGCACCCAATCCGTGTCGAAATGCGGACGGCCGAAACGCCTGATATCAACAGGCCAGAGATCATAGGGCGGCTCGCCCTTGGCGACCCATTCGGCAAGTGCCATGCCGGCGCCGCCGGCCGAAGCGATACCGAAAGCATTGAAGCCGGCGCCGACGAAGAAATTCTTCAGCTCCGGCGCCTCGCCGAGAATGAAGTTGCCGTCGGGCGTAAAGCTCTCCGGGCCGCACAGCAACTGCTTGACCCCGGCTGTCTGCAGCGCCGGCACGCGCACCAGCGCCTGCTCCATGATCTGCTCGAAATGATCGAAATTGCTGTCGAGCAGCGTGTAGTGGAAATCCCTGGGGATTCCATCGAGTGCCCAGGGAATCGGATTAGGCTCATAGCCGCCCATGACCAGCCCGCCGACCTCTTCCTTGTAATAGGTCAGCCGGTCGGGATCGCGCAGCGTCGGCAGGTTGGAAGGCACGCCGAAGGATTCGGTGATGAGATATTGATGCTCGACCGAAACGAGCGGCACATTGACACCGAAACGGCCGGCAAAGGTCCGCGTCCACTGCCCGGCGCAGACGACGACGCGCTCGCATTCGATGCGGCCTTTCTCGGTGATGACGGCGCGGATGCGGCCCTTGTCGATCTCCAGATCAAGAACTTCCGTATCCTCGAAAATCGACACACCGCTCATGCGGGCGCCCTTGGCCAGCGCCTGGGTGATATCGGACGGGTTGGCCTGCCCGTCGGTCGGCAGGAAGGCAGCGCCGACGAGATCGTCCACATCCATCAGCGGCCAAAGATCAAAAGCCTCCTTGGGCGTCAGCAGATGCATCTGCAGGCCGAAGGATTGTGCCGTCGTCGCCTGCCGCTTCACCTCCGTCCAGCGCTCCTCGTTGCAGGCAAGCCGCAGACCGCCATTCATCTTCCAGCCGGTGGCAAGGCCCGTCTCCGCCTCGAGCTTCTTGTAGAGGTCGACGGAATAGCCGAGCATCTGCGTGATGTTGGCGCTGGTGCGCAGCTGACCGACAAGGCCGGCTGCATGGAACGTCGTGCCCGAAGTCAGCTTCTTGCGCTCCAGCAGCACGGTATCGGTAAAGCCGAGCTTGCCGAGATGGTAAGCGGTCGAGCAGCCGATGATGCCGCCGCCGATGACGACGGTCTTTGCGGTAGCGGGCAGTTCCTTCATCACGTCACCTCAAGAATTGCGAAAATCCTGCCAGGCGCTCTCGAAGCGCCGCAGGTTTTCAGCTGTATAGGAAGAATAATCGAAATCGATGTCGGAATGGATTTCGGACACCATGCTCCACATCGTCTCGCGCAGAAGCGAAGCGCATTTCATCGCCTGATAGCGCCGGCGCAGATCGTCACTGACGGGAGCCTCGAAATAGGCTTCCAGCATCGCCTCTTCCTGCGTCTCGGAGAATTCATTGTTGGAGGCAAGGCCGCCAAGATCGAAGAGTGGCGTGTTGAAGCCGGCATAATCCCAGTCGATCAGCCACAGCCGCTCGCCATCGTCGAGGAAGTTCGCCGCCAGCAGATCATTGTGACCGAAGGCGACCTCGAAAGGTCCGGCTGCGCGCTCCAGCCGCTCGGCAGTGTCCAGAAAGGCAGGCAGCAGCGACTTGTGCCGACTATCGCCTGCCGCCAGGAGAGCCGCATAGTCCCTGACGACGTGGAAAACCCAGAAGATTGCGGCTGGTCCACGAAAATGCCTCGCGACATCGCGGTGGCAGGCCCTGACGAGCGGCACGACGCGGCTCATCATTGCCGGGTCCCGGATCTCGTCGGCCGACAGCGGCCTAGCATCGATGTAGTCGAGCACCAATATGCCGGGCTCATGATGGATCACGGCAGGAGAAAGACCGGCTGCATGGGCCGCCCGGCTGGCCGCCACCTCGTTGGTGCGGCTGATGTGGTGGACGGGAATGTCGGACCCCAGCCGCACGACGAAGCGCCGACCGTCATTGCCGACCAGATAGTTGCGATTGGTGATGCCGCCTACGAGCGGTTCGATATCGATCGGCCCGCGCCAGATGCTGAGAGAATGTATCCTGTCTTCCGCCGTCGCAGTCATTCCCCCTCCGGTCCTACTGCTGAGCATCCTATGGACGCGAAGGTTCTCCACAAAAGCAGGACTGTCAAGAGGCGCCCACAAAAAGAAACAAATTATTGGCTTTTTGTTGGATTTTCGCGGAAAACTCCCATGAGATCGGCTATGCATATCCTAAAGACTGCGCTTCACCCTAGCTGAGATTTGTCTTAAAAACTCAGGCGCGACGCAACCGGATCAGGTTTGAGTGCGTTGACGCCTCTGGCCGCAACAGGGCCGGCCATTTTGGAAGCTACACAAATTCGGGATCAATACCCTCAATAGGATCAGGAAACATGTCGGGCATATCCCAGCCGCCGCTGCACTCCAATCATCGCGAGCGGGAGATTCTGGAGGAACTGCGCCTGGCCGGCGGCGCCAGCCGCATCCAGTTCCTGGCGGAACGCCTGGGCGTTTCCGAGGAGACCATTCGCCGCAACATCCGCAGCCTGGAAGCCAACGGGCTCGTGACCAAGGTGCATGGCGGGGTCCATATCAAGGACTCGATGAACGAGCCGCCGCTGCATCTGCGTATGAACGAGAATGCCGAGGCCAAGCGGATGATCGCCGCCGCCGTCGCCGCGATGATCGAGGATGGCGATGCGCTCTTCCTCGACGTCGGTTCGACCACCGCCTTCATTGCCGTCGCGCTACAGAAGCATCAGAACCTTTTCGTCGTCACCAATGCCGTCGCGGTCGCCCATGCGCTCGCAACCCGCAACGGCAATCGCGTCTTCTTTGCCGGCGGCGAGCTGCGGGGCCATGACGGCGGCGCCTTCGGCATGGAGGCAGCCAACTTCCTGCGCCGTTTCAACGTGCGCCACGCCATTCTCTCTGTCGGCGCCATCAACGCAGCTTCGGGCTTCATGCTCCACGATCTGGAAGAAGCGGAATACTCGCGGGAAGCCGCAGGCCGCGCCGAAAACCGCATCGTCGTTGCCGACAGCGCCAAGTTCGGCCGCAGCGCGCCGATCGTCCTCAGCGAACCGGCAAGTGTCAACGTGCTAGTTACGGACGACACCCCACCGGCCGACATCCGGGCCATGCTGGAACGCAACGAGATCGAGCTCGTGATCGCCAACCGGCAGCGGGGCGAGCGGCGTTGAGCAGAGCCAGGGTCCAAGCAGATGAAGCTGAATGATCTGCTAGCTTGAAGCGGGTCATCCGCAAGCCTGGTCATCAACCCTTACACATCGCCTCGAGCGTCTGGGCGGCCTTGCTTGCGTGACGCTCCTTGTGCCGCAACAGCCGAAAGCTGCGGGCGGGCAGGTCGAATGTCGCCTGAACCAGCAATCCCTGCCCTAGATAGGCCCTTGCAGCAGCACTCGATATGGCGGCGGCACTTTGCCCGACGCCGACAGCGGAAAGAATAGCTTCGTTCGAAGGCAAAACGAGCGCTACGTCGAGGTCGCGCGGCGAAGCGCCGAGCCTGGCGACCGCATTCTCGAATTCCGAGCGCGTGCCCGACCCCTCCTCTCGCATTACCCAGGACGTGCCGGCAGCAAGGTCGGACGCCGTCAGCTGGCGACCATCAGCCCAAGGGTGGTGCGGCGGCACAACGATGACGAGCGCATCCTGCGCAACGATCCGCATCGACAGCGCCGGCGCATCCACCTCACCCTCGATGAAACCCAGCTCTGCCGCGCCGTCTATGACGGCCTCGGTGACGGTACGGGTATTGCCGATCGTCAGATCCAGCTCGATGCCGGGATAGTCGCGCCGGAACCGCATCAGCAGGGGCGGCAGCCAGTAGCTGGCGATGGTCTGGCTGGCATAAAGGCTGAGACGGCCGCGCTGCAGCCCCCCCAACTCCGAGAGCATAAGTTCGGCGGAACGCACGCGCGCAAGCGTCGCCTTGGCTTCACTCAGAAAGGAGCGACCCGTCTCCGTTAGCTCGATCCGTCGCCCGACGCGATGAAAAAGCTCTACGCCATAATAGGCTTCAAGGTTCTTGATCGCCGAGCTGACAGCGGAAGGCGTCAGATGGATCGCCTCGGCGGCATGAGTCAGATGCTCTCGCTCCGCAACGGCGACGAAAATGGCGAGTTGTTCGAAGGTCATGGGAAATCATTCTAATTTATCGAACGAAACATAGGATAATATTCGATGGATGTCGACATCGACAGGTGAGACTTTCCTACCGTCACCAAACCATAACAAACGAATGACGGCACGCCATGTCCCTTGCTCAACGCGCAAACACCATCCTTCCCGGCCTCGCACTCACCTCGGCCGTCGCTCTCTTGGCCTATGCGGCGGAGCATGTTGAAACCAGCCTTCTCGGCGGTCGGTGGATCGAAAGCCTGGTGCTCGCCATCGCGCTCGGCATTGCCGTCTGCACGATCAGGCCACTGAAGCCGGTCATGAAGCCGGGCATCGATTTCAGCGCCAAATTCCTGCTCGAAATCGCTATCGTCCTGCTCGGAGCCTCCATCAGTCTTTCGGCCATCCGCGGCGCCGGCGTCTGGCTGATCGCCGGCATCGCCATCATCGTCGTGCTGTCGATTGCCGCCACCTACATGATCGGACGCGCGCTCGGCCTGCCGCCGAAGCTCGCAACGCTGATCGCCTGCGGCAATTCGATCTGCGGCAATTCGGCGATCGTCGCCGTTGCACCGGTAATCGAGGCCGACTCGCAGGAGATTGCCGCCGCGCTGGCCTTTACCGCCGTCCTCGGCATCGCCGCCGTGTTCCTGCTGCCGCTCTTCTATTTCCACTTCGGCATGAGTGTGCCGCAATATGGCACCCTGGCGGGATTGACCGTTTATGCCGTGCCGCAAGTGCTGGCCGCAACCGCACCCGCCGGCCTGCTGGCGGTGCAGACCGGCACGCTCGTCAAGCTCGTCCGCGTCCTGATGCTGGGTCCGGTCATCTTCCTGCTCGGCATCATCACCAAGACCGAGGCAGCAGGTGCGGATGGACGCAGCGGCCACCACCATTCGCTGGTTCCCTGGTTCATCTGCGGCTTCCTGGGGCTGATGGCGCTGCGCTCGTTCGGGCTCATCCCGGATGCGCTGGTGACACCGATGGAAACGGTGTCCGGCATCTTGACCGTCATCGCCATGGCCGCCCTCGGCCTGTCGGTCAACATCCGCTCGGTCGCCCATGCCGGCGGTCGGGTGATCGCGGCAGCGACGCTATCGCTGCTGACGCTGGGCGTCATCAGCTATGGTCTGATCCTCGCCCTGCAGATCCAGTAGCATGCGCAGCAACATGGGCTGAAAACCGGCTATGACTCGCCGCCTGGGCTGATTTCAGCAAGGCGGCGGTCTCTTTTTCGGAGGAAGGATTGCCGATGGCATAGCCCTGAAGCTCGTCGCAGCCTATCTCGGCCAGAATGCGCGCATGATCTTCGCTCTCGACCCCTTCGGCGACCACCTCGACATTCAATGTCCGCGCAATCTCAATGATCGAGCCGACAAGGCGCCGCTGCTCTTCCGACACGGTCACCGCGGTCACCAGTTGCCGGTCTATCTTCAGCCGTTTCGGCTTCAGCTTAACGAGACCGATCAGCGATGCGTGACCAGAACCGAAATCGTCGATCTCGATCTCGATTACCATCTCCTTGATACCGGCAATATTGGCGAGAACGACCTCATCGGGCTCATCCAGAAAAATAGTCTCGACCAGTTCGAAGGCAATGGCGTCGCGCGGGATTCGAAGTGCCCGTAATCCCACGATCAGATCGGGATCAGCAAGCCGGCGCCCGGAAATATTGACGGCGATGCGCGGCGGCGAAAGCCCCTGCGACACCCAGGCCGCCCGATCGGCGAGAGCGCGCTTCAACACCGCCGCATCGATCTCCGCGGTAAAGCCGTATTCGTCAGCCACCTTGAGGAAGGCGACAGGGCTCAGCAATCCTCTTTCAGGATGCCGCCAGCGTGCCAGCGCTTCCAGTCCGACGATGCGGCGGCTGCGCGCATCCACCTGAATTTGATAGAAGGGCTCGATCTGCCGCAGCACCGGCGCCAGCCGTAACTCATCGGCCAGGCGGCGTTCCGCCTGCAGATCGGACTGAAGCTGGGTGGTAAAGAATTCCACGCGGTTGCGGCCGAGTTTCTTGGCCTGGAACAGAGCAACATCGGATTCTGCCAACAGATTGCCGGCGCTGCTCGTCTGGCCTGTGGCCACGCCGATGGAGGCACCGATCTTCAACATCTCGTTGCCGAAACGCACGTCTCGGCGCAATCGTGAAAAAATATCGGAGGCGATCGCCTCAAGCCTTTCGATATCACCGACATTGACCAGCACCGCCACGAATTCATCGCCCCCGATACGGGCAACGAGGTCGTTGGCGGTAATTGCTCCGGAGATGCGCGCCGCAGCGCTTTGCAACGTAGCATCACCCGCCGCATGACCCCATTTGTCGTTGATCTCCTTGAACCCGTTGAGATCGATATGGACCACGGCCAGGGTCTCGACAGATGCATCCTTGCGCAGTTCGGCCAGCCGCCGGTCGAAATAGCGGCGGTTGGGAAGGCCCGTGAGATAGTCGTGATCGGCGGCATGCTCTATTCGCGCACGGCTTTGCTCCAGCGCAACGGCGCGCGCTTCGGCGATGGCCTTCTGACTGGTCAGTTCGCGATTGAGCAAGACATCTGCCGTGACATCCCATTCTGCGCCGATGAAGGAAGGCGCGCCCTCCGCATCCTCATAGTAATGCCCGCGTGAGCGCAGATGGCGCACCTCGCCTCCCGGCAAAATGATGCGAAATTGCGAGTTGTAGAAGCCCTTTCGTTCGAGGGCCATGTCGAAGTCGCGGACCGCGCTTTCGATATCGTCGGGATGCAGCGCGTTCACCCAGACGTCGGAGGGAACCTTACGCTCTTGAAGCCCAGTCCCGTAGAGCTTGTGCATCTGCGGGTCCCAAAGCAGTTCCTGCTCGGTGATATTATGCTGCCAGACGCCGATTTGAGACGCCTCCAGCGCCAGCTCCAGCCTTCTCAAAAGGTCCTGGAACTCTTCTTCGCTTCGCCCTGATGTCGCCTCGGCCAAAGAGCTCCACCCCCCTTCGGAAACTGAAGAGACTGCATAATCGCAGCGAAGTATATAGGCACTACACCCTTTCGCGAACTTTAATGGCAGCGCATCTGCCTTCAGTCAGCAATATTCGGAAACATCGGATAGAGCCGTCCACCTTCCTTCGAATTACTAAAGGGCTCTATTCTCCTGCTGTCACGCGATTCCAGACGAAAAGCCGCCACGCGCCATTCCCGGAATCGTCCTAATGATTATGCCGCGGAGGCGTGGCGGCAATGTTACGGAAATCGGCAGCGCCATCGAGCACGGCGCCATCCGAAAGCTGCGTGACCGAACGACGGTAGATGCGCTGCCACGGCGTCGCATCGGGCGGAATCGGCGGGATGCCATCGCCCTTTCGACGCTCGATCTCCGCCGCGTCCACCAACATGTCGCAGCGGCCATGATTGAAATCGATGCGGATGATATCTCCCGTCCTGAGCCAGGCAAGACCGCCGCCCGCCGCACTCTCCGGGGAGGCATTGAGGATCGATGGACTGTCGGCCGTACCCGACTGGCGGCCGTCGCCGATCGTCGGCAGGCTGCGAATGCCGCGCTTCAGAAGCGCGTCCGGCGGCTGCATGTTGACGACTTCGGCGGAACCAGGCCAGCCGAGCGGCCCCGCGCCGCGGATGGCAAGAATGGTTCTCTCGTCGATGCCGAGCTCCGGGTCGTTGATGCGCCTGTGGTAATCCTCGGAGCCGTCGAAGACGACAGCCCTGCCCTCGAACACCCCTTCGTGGCCGGGCTCCTGCAGGTAGCGGCTGCGGAACTCCTCCGAGACGACGCTCATCTTCATGATGGCGAAATCGAACAGATTGCCCTTCAGCACCAGGAAGCCGGCACGCTCCTTCAGCGGTTCCGCAAAGGGGCGGATGACCTCGCGATCACTCGCCTCGCGGCCCTTCAGATTCTCCGCCATCGTCCGGCCCGTGATCGTCGGACAGTCTCCGTCGAGCTTGCCGGCCTGCAGCAGCTCCCACATGATGGCCGGAACGCCGCCGGCGCGGTGGAAGCGTTCGCCGAGATACGCACCCGCCGGCTGCACATTGGCGAGCAGCGGAATATCGAAGCCATGTACCTGCCAGTCGTCGGGATGAAGCTCGACGCCGGCGTGCTTGGCCATGGCGGCCAGATGCGGTTGCGCGTTGGTCGAACCGCCGATTGCGGAATTGACCCTGATCGCATTGAGGAAGGCCGCACGCGTTAGCACGTCCGAAGGCTTGATATCCTCCAGCACCAGCTCGACCGCGCGCCGGCCGGTGCGATAGGCCATCTGGCCGCGCTCGCGATAGGCGCCGGGAATGGCGGCACAACCGGTCAGCGACATGCCGAGCGCCTCGGCCATGGCATTCATGGTCGATGCCGTTCCCATTGTGTTGCAGTGGCCGATCGACGGCGCCGAGGCGAGCGCCGCCTCCAGAAAGCCCTCTTCGTCGATCTCGCCGGCCGCCAGCTTGCGGCGCGAGCGCCAGATCGCCATGCCGGAGCCGGCAAGCTCGCCATCATGCCAGCCGTCGAGCATCGGCCCGCCTGAGAGAACGATCGCCGGGATATTGACGGTCGAGGCCGCCATCAGCGCCGATGGTGTGGTCTTGTCGCAGCCAGTTGTCAGAACGACCCCGTCGATCGGATAACCGTAGAGCACCTCCACCAGGCCGAGATAGGCAAGGTTGCGGTCGAGTGCCGCCGTCGGGCGCTTGCAGTTCTCGAAGATCGGGTGGGTCGGAAATTCGATCGGGATGCCACCGGCATCGCGAATGCCATCGCGCACGCGCTTGGCAAGATCGAGGTGATGACGGTTGCAGGGTGTCAAATCGCTGCCGCTCTGGGCGATACCGATGATGGGCTTGCCGGAGCGCAATTCCTCCGGCGTGATGCCGTAGTTCATGAAGCGCTCGAGATAGAGCGCCGTCATGTCGATATGATCTGGATTGTCGAACCAGTCCTGCGAACGCAGACGACGCTTGGATGCACCCTTATCGCTCATCTCTTCTCAAGCCTTTCCTTCGGCATTCTTGTCTTCCAGATATTGCAGCAGGCCGCTGTGATCCTGCTCGCCGCCGCCATTTTCCACGAATTCGGCAAACTCGGCCCTCACGGCTTCGGTCAGCGGGAGCTGAAGCGACAAGCCCTGCGCTGCCGCCAGCACCGTATCGAGGTCCTTCAACTGGTTGCGTGCCGTTCCCCCCGGCTCGAAGTTGCGCTCGATCATGCGTTGGCCGTGCAGCTCCAAGATCCTGCTTTCGGCAAAACCGCCGCGAATGGCGGCGCGGAATGCCTCGCGCGAACCGCCGCCGGCTTCCACAAGCAGCATGGCTTCCGCAACAGCGCCGATCGTTACAGCAACGATCTGTTGATTGCCGAGTTTTGCGAGCTGGCCTGTACCGCTCGGACCGACGCGGGTGACGCGTCCCAAGGGCGCCATGATATCGCGCACGCTGTCTATGACGTCGGCATCGCCGCCAGCCATGATCGCAAGCGTCCCGGCGGAAGCGCCGACGACGCCACCGGAAACCGGCGCGTCGATATGCCTGATGCCCCGCTCCGCCAGCTTGAATGCATGTTCGCGGGCAATCGCGGGCGGTATCGAACTGTTGTCGATGACAACTGTCCCTGACTCCAGCACATCGGCCACGCCGCTGCCGAACAGGACCTCGCCGACGGCGCCGCCATTGGTCAGCATGGTGAAAAGTACCGATGCTCCCCGCGCCGCCTCCACCGCCGTATCCGCGACGATCGCGCCATCGGCGGCCAAGGGCTCCGCCTTGCTCCGGTCGCGATTCCAGACGGCTACGACATGGCCGGCGGCCAGCAGCCGCCGCGCCATCGGCGCACCCATCAATCCCGTACCGAGAAAAGCGATCTTCTTGCCGCTCATAGCCTATCCTCCGAATGGAACGCACGGACCCAGCAACCGCATGCTAGCGCTCTTTCGGTCCTTGCGCCAACGGGCCGCTCCTCAAGCCCGATGTACGTCAATCAATTCGTCCGAGAGGTTGATAAACCTATGCTGCCAGCATGCAAAGGAAATCGGCAGCCTTGGGAGAAATTCTTCGACGGCCGAATCCGGAGCGTACTGAATCCACATAAGAAAAAGGGCGGGACCTTTCGGTCCCGCCCATGGCCTGTCGAGCACTGGAGTACTGTTCGGCACGGCCTCTATTCGGCGGCGATCGGGAGTACCTCCGCCGAATGTTCGTTGTCGTTGTGCGGGTGCTGCTTCAGCGGACGGTTGCCCGTGACGCTACGGATCAGCACGTAGAACACCGGCGTCATGAAGATGCCGAAGAAGGTGACGCCGATCATGCCGGCAAACACCGCGACACCCATGGCGGCACGCATTTCGGCACCGGCACCCGTCGACGTGACCAGCGGCACGACACCCATGATGAAGGCCATGGAGGTCATCAGGATCGGGCGTAGACGCAGGCGGCTGGCTTCGATCGCGGCTTGAACCGGCTTGCGACCGTCGAATTCCAGCTCGCGGGCGAATTCCACGATCAGGATCGCGTTCTTCGCCGATAGGCCCACCAACACCATCAAGCCGATCTGCGTGAAGATGTTGTTGTCGCCACCCGTCAGCCAGACGCCGGTCAAGGCGGCCAACACACCCATAGGCACGATCATGACGATCGCGAGCGGCAGGCTGATACTCTCATACTGGGCAGCCAGCACGAGATAGACGAGCAGCAGGGCAAGCGGGAAGATGATGATGCCCGAGCTGCCGGCGAGGATCTGCTGATAGGTCAGATCGGTCCATTCGAAGCCGATGCCCGGAGGCAGCGTTTCGTTGGCGATCCGTTCGACGGCAGCCTGCGCCTGACCGGACGAGTACCCCTGTGCCGGGCCGCCATTGATATCGGCGGCAAGGAAGCCGTTGTAACGCGTCGTCCGTTCCGGACCGGTGCTGGCCTCGACCTTCAGCAGAGCCGAAAGCGGGATCATCTGGCCCGATGCCGAGCGAACCTTCAGCTGGCCGATATCGCTTGCATGCGAACGGAACTGGGCGTCCGCCTGCACACGCACGCTGTAGGTGCGGCCGAATGCGTTGAAGTCGTTGACGTAGAGCGAACCGAGGTAGATCTGAAGCGTATCGAAGACATCGGTCACCGAGACGCCGAGCTGCTCGGCCTTGGCGCGATCGAGGTCCGCATAGAGCTGCGGCACGTTGATCTGGTAGCTCGAGAAGATGCCCGCAAGCTCCGGCGTCTGGTAGGCCTTGGCGAGGAACGCCTTGTTGGCCTCGTCGAGCGCCAGATAACCCAGACCGGCACGATCCTCGATCTGCAGCTTGAAGCCGCCGGTCGTGCCGAGACCCTGAACGGGCGGCGGCGGGAACATGGCGATAAAGGCGTCCTGAATGCCGGCGAACTTCTGATTCAGCTGCATGGCGATGGCGCCGCCCGACAGGTTCGGCGTCGTGCGCTCCTCGAATGCCTTCAGCGTCACGAAGACGATACCGGCGTTGGAGGAGTTGGTGAAGCCGTTGATCGACAGGCCCGGGAAGGCAATCGCGTGCTCGACGCCAGGCTGTTCCAGAGCGATCTTGCTCATCCGCTGGATGACGTCATCCGTGCGGTCGAGGGTCGCACCGTCTGGCAGCTGTGCAAAGCCGATCAGGTACTGCTTGTCCTGCTGCGGCACGAAACCGCCGGGGACGGCCTGGAACAGGTAGTAGGTCGCGCCGATGAGGGCGAGATAGACGACCATGACGAGGCTCTTCACCGACAGGATGCCGCCGACGCCCTTGCCATAGGCGGAAGAGCCGCGATGGAAGACCTTGTTGAAACCGCGGAAGAACCAGCCGAAGACAAAATCCATCGCGCGCGTCAGCATATCCTTCGGCGCATGGTGATCCTTCAGGAGCATTGCCGCCAGAGCCGGAGACAGGGTCAGCGAGTTGAAGGCGGAGATGACAGTCGAGATCGCGATCGTCAGGGCGAACTGGCGATAGAACTGGCCCGACAGACCCGAGATGAAGGCCAGCGGCACGAAGACGGCGACCAGAACCAGCGCGATCGCGATGATCGGGCCGGACACTTCCTTCATGGCGCGATAAGTCGCTTCACGCGGGCTGAGCCCGTTCTCGATGTTGCGTTCGACGTTTTCGACGACAACGATCGCGTCGTCCACGACGATACCGATCGCCAGCACCAGACCGAAGAGGCTGAGCGCGTTGATCGAGAACCCGCAGATATACATCACCGCGAACGTACCGATGATCGAGACGGGAACGGCGATCAGCGGGATGATCGAGGCACGCCATGTCTGCAGGAACAGGATGACGACGATGACGACGAGCACGATGGCTTCGAGCAGCGTATGCACGACCTTGTCGATTGATGCGCGCACGAACTGCGTGGTGTCGTAGACGATCTCGTACTTCACGCCGTCAGGCATCGCGGTCTGCAGCTCGTTCATCGTCTTCACGACATTGTCCGAGATGGTGATCGCGTTGGAACCCGGCGACTGGAAGACCGGAATGGCGACCGCAGGCTTGCCGTCGAGCAGCGAGCGCAGCGAATAGTCGGCAGCGCCGAGCTCGATGCGGGCGACGTCGCGCAGGCGCGTGATTTCGCCGTTGCTGCCGCTCTTGACGATGATGTTGCCAAATTCCTCCGGCGTCGTCAGACGGCCCTGGGCGTTGACGTTCAGCTGCACGTCGATGCCGGGAACGCTCGGCGACTGGCCGATGATGCCGGCGGCTGCCTGGATGTTCTGCGCACGAATGGCGTTGGCGATATCGCTCGCGGCGAGACCGCGCTCGGCTGCTTTCTGCGGATCGACCCAGACGCGCATCGAATAATCGCCCGAGCCGAACACGCGGACCTGGCCGACGCCATCGATGCGGGCGAGCCGGTCCTTGACGTTCAGGGTGGCGTAGTTGCGCAGATAGGTGATGTCGTAGCGATTGTCCGGTGAGATGAGGTTGACCACCATCATCAGGTCGGGCGAGCTTTTGACCGTGGTGATACCGAGATCGCGCACGTTCTGCGGCAAGCGGGGTTCCGCCTGCGAGACGCGGTTCTGCACGAGCTGCTGCGCCTTGTCCGGATCGGTGCCGAGCTTGAAGGTGACGGTCAGTGTCAGCAGACCGTCCGATGTCGCCTGGCTGCTCATGTAGAGCATGCCTTCGACGCCGTTGATCTGCTCTTCGATCGGCGTTGCCACCGTTTCGGCGATGACCTTCGGGTTGGCGCCCGGATATTGCGCTGTCACGACGATCGACGGCGGCACGACTTCCGGATACTCGGAAATCGGCAGCAGTTTCAGGCCGATCAGGCCGGCGACCACGATAAGGATCGACAGCACGCCGGCAAACACCGGTCGGTCGACGAAAAATCTTGAGATGTTCATGGCAGAACCCTCTCCATGGGTGAATCAAAGGACACGAAGTCCGGGCCCGCGGCCCAGAAGGCGCCACGAGCATTGCAAAATCGAAGCATTGGAACGAACGGCCGGAAGCTAGGTCTTCCGGCCGGATGAATTATTTGGAAGCGACCTTCTCTTCCGGCTTCGGATCGACCACGGCGCCCGGACGAATCCGCTGCAGGCCGTTGACGACGACCCGGTCGCCGGCACTCAGGCCGGACGTAACGATACGAAGGCCGTCGGAGGTATCGCCGAGATTGATCGGTCGATACTCGACCTTGTTGTCGGCACCAACCACGAAGACGAACTTCTTGTCCTGATCCGTGCCGATCGCGCGCTCGCTGATCAGCAGCTTGGTCTCGGCCTTCGGCTGACCCATGCGAACTCGCACGAACTGGCCGGGGATGAGACGACCGCCGGGATTGTCGAATACGGCGCGGACGCTGACGGTGCCGCTCGCCGCATCGACCTCGTTGTCGATCAGCTGCAGCTTGCCCTTGATCGGGGTGCCGTTATCGCTGGACGTGCCGATCTGGACGGGAATCTGCTCGACCGGCGGAATGGCGCCGCCGGTGGCCGGCAACTCCGCCAGAGCTTGCGTGACCGTCTGCTCGTTGGCGCTGAAGCTCGCATAGATCGGATCGACCGAAACGAGCGTCGTCAGCGCCGGCGAAGAAGAGCCGGCCGCCACGAGGTTGCCGACGGTAACGGCGATCTTGCCGACACGGCCGGCGATCGGGGCGCGGACCTGTGTATAGTCGAGGTTCAGTTGCGCGGTCTGGAGGGCGGCCTGCGCCGCCTTCAGATTGGCACCTGCCTCGGCATAGTTGCTGGCGCGCGTATCCATGTCGCTTTGCGAGATGGTCCTGCTGTCGGAAAGCTTCTGGCCGCGATCGACCTCGACCTTGGCAAGATCCAGCTTGGCCTTGGCTGCTCCGACCTGGGCCTGAGCCTGGGCAACAGCTGCCTCATAGGGTGCTGGATCGATCGTGACGAGCAGGTCGCCCTGCTTGATCAAAGCACCCTCGCGGAAATGCACTGATTGAATCGCTCCAGCGACGCGCGGTCGGATCTCGACACGATCGATAGCTTCGAGCCGCCCCGAAAATTCCTGCCATGATGTGACGTCACGCGGTTCGACGGCTGCCACGGTGACCGGAATCGCCGGCGGTGCCGCCTGGCTGGCCGTCTCGTTTGCCTGAGCGCCGCGCGGCAGCTCCAGATAGAAGGCCGCGCCTGCAACAGCCGCAGCAACACCCATGCCGGCGCCCCATAGGGCCCAGCGCTTATCGTTGGACTTCATGTTGGTCTCTCCTTTGGCTCCGTCTTGGGATACGGGACCCAAAATTCCTATCGTCTCTATAAATCGGGGGCCGAAGCGCCGCGCATCCGCGTGACCACCGCTCCGGTCTTGTGCCTTCGACGTGTCGTCCGGCCCGCCTCGGTTCCTTACGGACGGGATACCCTAGTCGATCAAGCCTGCACGTCTTCGACAAAGCCCTTGAAACAACAGCAGATATCCTGCTGCCACGAAGGCCTGTCCTTCGACTGCCCGCCGTAGAGAGTGGGCCAGCCTGTCCCGGCGGGGAGAACTTGCTGGCGAACACGGACGCCGGCCGCTTTCAGCCGACTGCCGTATTCCATGCTCTCGTCGCGGAGCGGGTCGTCCTCGGCCGTGAGCACCAATGCCGGCGCGAGGCCCGAAAGCCGCGAACAGTATCGAGGCGCTGCATAGGGGTGACAGACACCGCCCAGGAAACCCAGGTATCGGTTCCAACCCTCCGTCCAGCGCTCGCGCATGCCGCTTTCCTCCGCCTGGAGGAAAGATTTCGATCCCATGAAGGGATCAAGCAAAGGCGAAATCAACACCTGTCCGTCCAGCGAACCGGGTATCTGATCGCGCGCCTTTAAAGCGACACCCGCTGCAACATTGCCACCCGATTCCTCTCCGGCGACGAACAGCAGCGATTTCTTTGCCCCGCCCAGCGCAAGCATGTTCCGCTTGTTGCTGAGATAGGCAAAAATCCCATAGGCGCATTCCAGCACCTTCGGAAAAGCATTCTTGTTGCAGCTGGTATAGTCAGCCGCAACCACGATGGCGCCGGCCTCTGCGAGGCTTGCCGCTACCGGTCTCTCAGTCGCGTGACAGGTATCGAGAAAGGCGCCGCCATGCAGATAAAGCACCAGGGGTGCCGCCTTCTTCAAACCTTCGCCATTGTAGATCCGAGCTTCGACCGGCCCCGTAGGCACGTTTTCCAGCACAACATCTTTCCACGGCGCACTCATCGACCCAAATTCCTATCCGTTCGAGTGAATATGATCCAATCAAGCAGCCCTCTAACACGCTTTTCAATCATATTCTCGACAATGCGGGCTTGAGTGCCCCGTGCCGCATTGCAACAATCACGATAAAAACATATTGTTATTCCGCTTCGAGAATAAGTAGCCTATATTCGATCAGACTATTCAGAATAACAAACAATCGACCCCTTCCTTTGCGGTCGAGGGACATCATGGAATGGACCAATTATCAGCAATGCGGGCATTCGCGCGTGTGGTGGAGACGGGTAACTTTACTCGCGCCGCAGCTGCCCTTTCCATGCCGAAAGCGACGGTGACGACGCTCATCCAGTCGCTCGAGGCCCATCTGCACGCCAAGCTCCTCAACCGCACGACACGTCGCGTCATGGTGACGACCGATGGTGCGCTTTACTACGAGCGCGCCATCCAGATCCTCTCGGAAATCGAGGAACTGGACGGCAGCATCAGCAATTCGCAGAGCCTGCCGAGCGGCCGCCTGCGCGTCGAAATGGCCGGCGCCTTCGCCGAAAAGATCGTCATGCCGGCGCTGTGCGATTTCCATCAGCGCTATCCCGATATCCATATCGACCTGGGCGTCGGCGATCGGCTGGTCGACTATCTCGCCGAGAATGTCGACTGCGCCTTGCGCGCCGGCATGCCGAGTGATCAGTCGCTGATCGCCCGCCGCGTCGGCGAGATCCATCTCGTCACTTGCGCCGCTCCACTTTACATCGAGAAGAACGGCGTCCCGGAACGGCCGGAGGATCTCGAGACCAACCACCATGCGGTCAGCTACTTCCGGGCGCAAACCGGCCGCACGATCCCTTTCACTTTCGAGCGAGGGAATGAATCGCTGGAAATCACGCCGCGCTACATCCTTTCGGTCAACGACAGCCGCAGCTACGTCCAGGCGACGCTGCAGGGGCTTGGCGTCGCACAGGTTCCAAGCTTCATGGTCCGGGATTCGCTCGCAAACGGCGATCTCGTTCCCGTCCTCGACGGTTGGACGCGCCCCGCCCTGCCGATGCATATCGTCTACCCACCCAACCGGCACCTCAGCAACAAGGTACGCGTTTTCGTGGACTGGCTGGCGAAACTGCTGGCGACAGCGCGGGTCGGCGAAGCCTGAGATCGAGGGACTGCCTTCTCCCTTCAGAAGGGAGAAGGATCTGCCCCGGCAGGCCACGTTCAGTTCCAGGAGGCGCCGGCCTGCTGGCGAACCGTCGAATTCACCCGGTTCCAGACATTGTCGAGCGCGATCGCGACAATCAGCGCGGACAATGCCTTTTCGTCATAATGCCTGGCGGCCTCGTTCCAGATCTCGTCGGTGACGGCATCCGGCCGGTCGGCAAGCCGTGTGACGGCTTCGCCGAGCGCCAGAGCGGCGCGCTCGGCATCGGAAAAATAGGGCGTCTCCCGCCAGGCGGAGACAGCGACGATGCGCTCCATCGTCTCCCCATCTTTCTGCAGCTTGCGAAAGCCCATGTCGGTGCAGACGCTGCAGCCATTGATCTGGCTGACGCGCAGATGCACGAGATCCATGGTATTTTCCGAGAGGCCGCGATCCCTGAGCGAATTGCTGACAGCCAGGAGCGCCTGCAGGGTTTCGGGCAGGACGAGGACGGGGTTCTTCATACGAGCTTGCATGTTTCTTTCCTCTTGTTGCGAGAGCCTGTTGCGGCTCACCTTCCGACGATGCACTTTCCTGCCGATCCGATGTCACACCGGCCGGATTTAGCTCGTCATGGGTCTGACGGAGCAGAATGAGGAGATGTGACCGATGAACGAAAAAAAGTGGCAGGCAGAGAAATTCGAGGCGAACCGGCCGCATCTGCGCGCCGTCGCCTATCGCATGCTCGGCTCGCGCACGGAGGCCGAGGATGCCGTGCAGGAGACATGGCTGCGCCTGATGAGGAGCGACACCTCCGACGTCGAAAACCTCAGCGGCTGGCTGACGACGGTCACGGCGCGCATTTGTCTCGACCTGCTGCGCTCGCGCAAATCCCGCCGCGAGGAACCGCTGACGATCCATGTTCCCGAACCGATGGTGGTGCATGAGGCCGGTAACGGTACCGACCCGGAACAGGATGCGCTGCTCGCAGACTCCGTCGGCCTCGCCCTACTGGTGGTTCTGGAAAAGCTCAATCCGGCCGAACGGCTTGCTTTTGTTCTGCATGATATGTTCGACGTGTCCTTCGACGATATTGCCCCGATTCTAGGACGTACGACGGTCGCGACCCGTCAGCTCGCCAGCCGCGCCCGCCGCCGCGTGCAGGACACGCCATCGACGACCGAGGCCGACCTCACTCGCCAGCGTCACGTCATCGACGCTTTCTTCACCGCCTCGCGTGACGGCGACCTGCAGGCGCTGCTCGCTGTCCTCGATCCCGAAGCCGTCTTCCGGCCGGATGCTGTTGCGGCCCGCATGGGATCGGCCGGCGAAATCCGCGGACGCGCCGACGTTGCCAAGACCTTCCAAGGCCGCGCACGGGGAGCCCGGCTCGCGGTCATCAACGGCGCGGTCGGCGCCATCGTTGTCATCGGCGGACAGCTGCGCATCGCCCTTCGTTGCACGCTCAATGCAGACGGCATGATTACAGTCATCAATGCGATGGCTGATCCGGAGGAACTGCGCAAGCTGGAGATTGTGCTGATCGAGCCATAGAGCATTTCCGCTTTTCTCCGAAGCGCGAAAACGCTCTAAGACCTATCGCATCTGCGTCGGGCTCGTGCCGGTCATCCGGCGGAACATGGCTATGAATGCCGATGCATTGCTATAGCCCAGTTCCGATGCGATCCGCTGCACCGGCTCGCCGGCCTCGACCATCGACAACGCGGCAACGAGCTTCAACCGCTGCCGCCATTCGTTGAAGGAAAGGCCGAGATCGGTCTGGCAGCGGCGCGACAATGTGCGCTCGGTCGTTCCCATCCGACGTGCCCATTCCGCGAGGGAATGCCGATTACCGGGATCGACTTGCAGAGCGCTCAGCACAGGGCCGAGCAGCGGATCGTCGGACAGCGGCAGGTAGTTTTCGCAGCGCGGTGCCAGGCGGATCTGATCAACGAGAACCTGCGCCAACCGCAAATCCTCTGTGGTCTCCGGCACCGTCACGTCACGCGCCGCGAAATCCGCCAGGATCGCTTTCAAAAGCGGAGTGATGCTGAGCGTCGAAAGTGCGTCGGGCAGGTCTGCGCAGAGCGCGCGCTCCACATAAACAGTGACATAGCGCAGGTCATGCTTGTTGTGTGCACTGTGCACCGTATCCGGCGGCAGCCAGATGGCATAGTGCGGCGGCGACAGATACCGCACGCCTTGGACATCGAACTCGCACACGCCGATAAGCGCGTAATTGAGCTCGCCCCAAGGTTGGCTCCTTTCCGGAAACACCGTTCCCGCCCCGTAATTCTCGGTGCGGAAGGAAACCGGGTTCGGCGGATCGCCCTGAATGCGCGGGAGCCTAGTGGTCATGTCCTCATCTCGCTACAATTGTCTTAATCTCGTTATATACCAGAATTCGGACAAACGGTAGAAGGGTTTCGAAAGGGCGGCCCTGTCTGCACCTTTTCATCAGCCTCAAGCCAGAAATCGATGAGAGATCATGCCCATGAGCACCCAGCCGAACGCTTCCGCATCCATTGTCAGTGCGGCCGGCCTTGCGCCCCTGCTGACCGTATTGATCTGGTCCGGCAATGCCATCGTCACCAAGGCATCCGCCGGCGTGATTTCACCGGGCTCGATTTCCTTCTATCGCTGGCTGCTCGCCTTCGTCGTGCTGCTGCCCTTCGTCGGCCGTGCCGCATGGCGCAACCGGGCACAAATGCGCGAGCATTGGCTGAAGCTCGCGATCCTCGGCGCCCTGGGCATGGTGATCTATCAGAACCTCGCCTATGAAGCGGCGAAGACCACCTCGGCCGTCAACATGGGGGTGATGCTGGCCTTGATGCCTCTCCTGTCGACCTTCTTTGCCAGCCTGCTTGCCGGCGAGAAGCTGAGCACGGCGAGCATTGCCGGCGGCGCAATCTCCCTGCTTGGCCTGATCTATCTGACATTCCAAGGCGACCCGACGCGGCTCGTCAACGGCGGCGTCCACGTTGGCGACGGCCTGATGATCATCGCCGTGGTTTCGAATGCGCTCTATGGTGTGATGCTGAGGCGCTGGGCAATGCCGCTTCCGATGTGGCAGCAATTGTTCTGGCAGATCGGCTTTTCGACGCTCCTGTTGATCCCGGTTTTCCTGATGGGCGAGATCTCGCCGGTCACAACAGTGAACCTGCCGCTGATCCTCTATGCCGCGATCCCGACGTCGCTCATCGCGCCGTTCTGCTGGATGATCGGCATCCATAAGCTCGGCGCGAGCCGCACCTCGCTGCTCATCAACCTTCTGCCGATCATCGTTGCGGCGCTGGCCTGGGGGCTTCTCGGAGAGCAGCTGCATGCCTATCACGCGATCGGCGGCGCCCTCACCCTGATCGGTGTCGGCCTCGGCCTGCGAAAGGCTCCCGTAACGAGTGAACAGGCGGCTCCCGTGATAGACGAGGCAGGCTGGGAGGTCGAGGAGGCCTGACTCGCCGCTCCGCGAGGCCCCTTTCCTTTCGCCTGCCCTTCGTTCTACCATGAACGAGTCCTGCGAAGCGAAAAGGAAGAGAGCGTGCGCATAGCCCTGGAACCGGTGTCCTCCAGAACGACGATCCAGGAGAGCGTCTATCAGCAGCTCAGAAACGCGCTCATGGCCGGCAATTTCGATCCCGGCCAGACGCTGACCATCGCCTCGCTTGCCGAAACCTTCGGAACCAGCAACATGCCGGTGCGCGAGGCCCTGCGCCGGCTGGCCGCTGAAAATGCCCTCGAGGTCGCAGCCAACGGCTCGGCCCGCATTCCGATCGTCACGCTTGCCCGCCTCGACGATCTCTGCCGTGCCCGCATCGCCGTCGAGGGTCTGGCCGCTGAGCTCGGCATACCGAACTTGACCCCGACAGACATTGAGACGCTCGAACGCATTGCCGGGGAACAGCATGCGATCGGCCTCGGCGCCAATGTCTACGACCTGATGGCCAAGAATCAACAGTTCCATTTCACCATCTACCGCGCCTCCGGCTCCGAGGTGCTGCTACAGCTCATCGAGACGTTGTGGCTGCGCTTCGGCCCCTACATGCGCATGCTCTCCGCCTCGGTCGAGCCCTTGATGCGCAGCGGCCAGCTCGATCCGGCCGGCGAGCATGTATCCATCGTCAGGGCCCTGAAGGCCGGCGATTTCACAGCCGCCCGCGACGGCGTCGTCGCCGATATCAGACGCACCCATGAAATCCTTCAGGATTATTGCCCGGCCACGCAGGACGAGCCGCGCAAGGGTTCGAGCTCCGCCCGCCGCTAGGCTCTCTCGAAAGCAGCAAAGGAATTTGGTTGAACCTTAAAGTATTTTGTGATCAAATGATCAAAATTGAGGTTTCAATCCCAACATCCAGAGCGAGATCCCCATGAGCTCCGCCGCTTCCGCATCGCAATTCGCCGGTCACAACAGCTTCCCGGTCGACGAGGTCCGCGCCATGTTCCCGGCCATCCAGAAGGCCGGCGATTTCGTCTTTCTCGACAACGCGGGCGGAGCGCAGGTGCCGCAGACGGTCGTCGACGCGGTTGCCAACCACCTGATCGATTTCAACGTTCAGCGCATGGCGAAATACCAGCACAGCCAGGGCGTCGACCGCAATCTGGACGAAGCACGCGAAAGCGTTGCCATGCTCGTCAACGCCTATCGCCCGGAAGAAATCTCCTTCGGACAGAACGCCACCTCGTTCATTCGGCTTGTCAGCCTCGGCATTGCCAAGCTGCTCGGCGAGCGCAACGAAATCGTCGTCACCGATATGGATCACGACGCCAACATCGCGACCTGGATGGCGCTGGAGGGCGACGGCGCCAAGATCGTCTGGTGGCGCATGCGCGAGGACGGTACGCTGCATGTGGAAGATCTGAAGCCGCTGCTCAACAACAAGACCCGGCTCGTCGCCTGCACGGTTACGGCACATTCCATCGGTACGATCGTCGATGTCGCGGCCGTCTGCAAACTCGCGGCCGCCGCCGGCGCTGAAACCTTCTTGGATTGCGTCCACTACGGCCCGCACGGCCTGATCGACGTTCAGGCCTGGGGTTGCGACTACCTTGTCTGCTCCGGCTACAAGAATTTCTCGCCGCACATGGGCTTCCTCTGGGGCCGCTACGACGCGCTGGTCAAGCTGCCAACCTTCAAGGAAGACTTCATTCCCGACGTGCCGCCCTACAAGATCGAAGTCGGCACCTTCACCTACGAGAACGTTGCCGGCATGAATGCCGCAGTCAAATACCTCGAAGGCCTCGGCCGCCGCTTCCTGCCTGATGGCAATCATAGCCGTCGCGAGGCGCTTGCCGCCGCCATGGGCGCGATCCGCCAGTACGAGCTGATGCTGTCGCGCGAGATGATCGCGGTGCTCAAGCGCCATGGCGCGGTCATCTACGGCATCTCCGACGAGAACCGCCTGGAGCAGCGTGTTCCCACAATCTGCTTCAACATGCCCGGCATCACGCCGCAGGAATTTGCCGACGAGATGGGCAAGCAGCGCATCGGCCTGCGCGATGGCCACATGTTCGCCCCGCGCCTGATGAAGCGGCTTGGCCTTTCCATGGAAACAGGTGCCATCCGCGTGTCGCTGGTGCATTATAACAAGGTCGAAGAGATCGCCCGGTTTGACGCGGTCCTGACTGAGATCATGGCGCGGCGCAAGTAAGTCGTGCCTGTGAGCGGTGGCGGCGCCCGAACAACTCCGCCACCGCAATGCCTCCGTGCCGGCGCGTGATCGGCACGGAAGGTGTCCTGTATCTTTTCGGTCCATCCCTCGTCGGAGGGCCGCTGAAATGGGAGGATGACGATGAGCGATTTCCGCCGGAACTGTATCGAGCAGAAGCTGCTCGTCGGCACGTTTGCGGCTATCCCGCATCCGGTCGCCATCGAGGTCACGGCCGCCGCCGGCGTCGATTTCCTGTGCATCGACTGGGAGCATTCACAGATCAGCCGCGAGCGCATCGAGGATCTGATCCGCGCCGCCGATGTCCATCGCGTTCCCGCCATGGTCCGCGTCCCCGGCCATGCGGCTGAGGATATCGCGGCCGTTCTTGATGCCGGTGCGGCAGGCGTGCTTGTCCCGCGGGTTTCGACGGCGGAGCAAGCGCGTGCTGCCGTCAAGGCCACTCGCTATCCCCCGCTCGGCGCGCGCGGCGTCGGCCCGGGCCGCGCCGCCGCCTATGGCTATCGCATTCCGGATTATCTCGCCAAGGCCAATGCGGAACTCGTGCTGGCGATCCAGGTCGAAACCGCCGAAGGGCTTACCAATATCGCCGAGATCGCGGCCGTCGATGGCGTCGATCTGATCTTCATCGGCCCCGGCGATCTCTCGGTCTCGATCGACGCGATGGGACCGACCGGCAAGGACAGGCTCGATACAGCGATCAAATCAATCACAAGAGCGGCTTTGTCCGCCGGTCGCGCAGTCGGCATCTTCCGCCCCTCGGCCGATGACGTGGGCGCATGGTCTGAAGACGGTATCAGTTTCTTCATGCTGGCAAG
This sequence comes from Rhizobium sp. WW_1, assembly GCF_003610155.1. Classification (NCBI taxonomy): domain Bacteria; kingdom Pseudomonadati; phylum Pseudomonadota; class Alphaproteobacteria; order Hyphomicrobiales; family Rhizobiaceae; genus Rhizobium; species Rhizobium sp. WW_1. Next base: position 400,823 of record NZ_RAIN01000003.1, on the reverse strand, counting down.
CGACACGATGTTCCTGGGCGCAAGCCTGGCTGCCGGCGTCAATGCCGCAAGAGCCGGCCTGCATGGCGGAGAGAAGACATAAAACTGATTTTTATCAGATAGTTACCACATGGCAGGGCAACATGAAATCGAGCAGGAAGGTAGACTTTTTAAGCTTAAAATTTGTCCTTGAAATACAGTTGTTTTTGGATAACCATTCGAATTTGAGGGGTTGTTCAAGCGAAAGCTACCGGAGCTGTTTGAACCCTCCAACGCCGAATTCCCAGGGGAAATTCCTTGTCTCTTCTACCGCAGCATAACCTGCCGAACGCGATATCAGGTCGCGATGCCCTCGAAGGCATCCGCGCCCAGATCCGCGACATGCGCACCGACAATATCGCCGTGCTGGCCAAGCGCGCCCGCGAACTTGGCGGCGTCATTCCGCTCTGGTTCGGCGAAGGCGATATCGTGACGCCGGAGTTCATCCGCGAGGCTGCCAAGAAGACGCTCGACGACGGCGCAACCTTCTACGTTCCGAATATGCGGGGTCTCGCGACCCTGAACGAAGCCCTGTCGGACTATCAGACGCATTGGCATCAGCGCCCGATCCCAATCGAGCGCACGACGGTCGCGCCCGGCGGCATGCAGGCGCTCTACATGGCGCTCGAACTGCTCGTCGACGTCGGCACCAACGTCGTCTACGTCGCGCCGCAATGGCCGAACATCCACAACGCCATCCATCTCATTGGCGGCGAGCCCTGCGCCGTATCGCTCGATTTCGATACCGACTGGCGCCTCGATCTCGACAAGCTCTTTGCCCGCTGCGATGCCCGCACCCGCGCCATCTTCCTGTCGACGCCCTCCAACCCGACAGGCTGGACAGCCTCGCGTGAGGAAATGCAGGCGCTGCTGGATTTCAGCCGCCGTACCGGCATCTGGATCATCTCCGACGAAGTGTATGCCCGCCTCTATTTCGATGGCGACATCGCCCCTTCGATCCTGCAGGTTGCCGAGGATGGCGATCGCGTGATCGCGATCAACAGCTTCTCCAAGGCCTGGGCAATGACCGGTTGGCGCGTCGGCTGGCTGACGCATCCGTCTGCGGTCGCCGACCAGCTCGGCGCCATGACGCAATATATCAACAGCGGCACCTCGGCCATGGTTCAGGCTGGCGCGGCCGCTGCTCTGCGCGAAGGCGAGCCGCTCGTCGCCGAAATCCGCGGCCGCATCAAGGCCGGCCTCGATCTGGCCTATGAGAGGCTGCCGAAAATACCGGGCATGATCCTGCCGGCAAAGCCGCGCGGTGGCATGTATGCCTTCTTCGCGCTGCAGGGCGAACCCGATGCGACCGCGCTCTGCGAGCGCATCCTCGAAACGGCCCGCGTCGGTCTGGCGCCCGGATATCATTTCGGCGAGTCATCGCGTGCCTTCCTGCGCATGTGCACCTTCCGCGAAACCGAACAGATGCGCGTCGCGCTCGATCGCATGGTCGATGCGATGACATGAAACGGCTGCCCGCCTGGGCGGACGGGGAATACCGCGGGTGAGAGGAAAAGCCCGCAGCCATAACCAGAGGGAGACCAAGAAAATGCATATAACTCGTCGCAGTCTACTGGTCGTAGCGACCGCCGTCGGCCTGGCCGGCGGAAGCCACTTCGCCTACGCGGCCGATGTCCTGAACGTCGGCTCCTATCCGAACAACCCGCCCTTCGAATACAAGACCGCCAATGGCGGCTTCGAAGGCTTCGAGGTCGATGTCGTCAATGAAGCGGCCAAGCGCGCCGGCATGACGACCAACATCGCCGACTACGGCTTCCAGGCCCTGTTTGCAGCCACCAGCTCCAAGCGCATCGACGTGGCGATCTCGTCCATCACCATCACGCCGGAGCGCCTGAAGTCGCAGTCCTTCACACAGCCTTACTATGACTCTGACATGGGCGTCGCCACCAAGGAAGGCAGCTCGATCAAGACGCTCGCCGACCTCAAGGGCACGGTAGTCGGCGTACTTTCCGGCTCGACCGGCGAAAAGTGGGTCAACGACAACAAGGCCGCTCAGGGCTTTGCCGATGTCAAGGGCTACAACTCGCAGCAGGACATGTTCCTCGATCTCGGCGCTGGCCGCATCGATGCCGTCGTCAGCGACATCCCGGGCATGCAATACCTCTTCATCAAGACCAAGGGCTTCGCCATCAAGGACCGCATCAAGACCGGCGAACAATACGGCCTGATGATGACCAAGGATTCGCCGCTCGTCGCCAAGATCAACGACGCGATCACCGCGATGAAGAAGGACGGCACGCTCGAAAAGATCCACGAGAAGTGGTTCGGCGGTAAGGCGCCGGCCGGTTCCTCCACCGTCACCGAATTGCCTATCCCCAAGGCGTGATCAAAAGATCATCTTCGATCTGACTTTACGCCGGCCACCATGGCCGGCGTAAACGTAAGCAAACCCTATCTTCGTCCTGCACTCGGGAGCGCCAATGTCTTTCGTCGATACCTTCCTCAATTCCGACGTCATGATCTCGGCTTTCCCGCAGCTGCTGCGCGGGCTTTGGATGACCATCGCGCTCGGCGTGGTCAGCATCCTGATCGGCGTGACCGGCGGTCTCATCGTCAGCCTGATCCGCCTTTATGCCCCTAAGCCGCTGCAACTGCTAATGATCGCGTATATCGACATCATGCGCGCCATGCCGATGCTGGTCGTGCTGATCCTGATCTATTACGCGCTGCCTTTCGTCGGGATCAGCTTTTCGGCCTGGTGGTCGGCGATTCTCGGCTTTTCGATCGTGCTTGCCGCCTATTCGGCCGAAGTCTTCCGCTCGGGCATCGAAAGCGTGCCGCGCGGCCAGTTCGAGGCTGCCGCCGCTCTCGGCATTCCGTTCCTGATCACGCTCTACAAAGTCGTGCTGCCGCAGGCGGTCCGCATTGTCATCCCGCCGACGACGAGCAATTGCGTGTCGATGTTCAAGGATACGTCGCTAGCCTCGACGGTGGCGCTGCCGGAACTACTGAAGGAGGGCCAGAACGCCCAGGGCTTCTACGCCAACCCCTCGCCGCTCATCATGGCCGCGGTGATCTATATCATCCTGCTTTGGCCGATGGTGCGCCTGGTAAGCGTGCTCGAAAAGAAGTTCAAGAGCGAGCGGGGCCGGTAAACCCCGTCAGTCGAAGTCGCTGCCGGAAAGGTGATTGCTTACGGACGTCTTCACCGCGCCGATATCCCGCCACAGCTCGCTGACGATGGCTGGCTCGACATCGGCCATCATGTCCCGCAGCCAGCCTTCATGAGCGGCAGCCATGGCGCTGAATTGGGTCTCCCCCTTCGTCGTCAGCTTGGCGACCGTCACGCGCCGGTCGCCGTCGGGCGTGACGCGCAGCACGAGGCCATCCGCTTCCAGCCGCTCGACAAGCCCGGTCACATTGCCGTTGGTGACCATGGTACGCTTCGACAGCTCACCGAGCCGCAAGCCCTCGCGTTCGCGATAGAGCTGCGCCATCAGGTCGAATTGCGGCAGGGTTGCGCCGAACTCGTTGCGAAGCCGGCGGCGGATCTCCTGCGAGACCAGCTTCGTGGTCGACAGCATCCGCAGCCAGAGCCGTAATTCCAGCTTTTTGCCTTCCTGCGCTCCCTGGACGATGATCTCCAGATCAACGCTTGCACTTTCGGACTCTGTCATGACGTCGCCTCGGCCTGTCGTTCCGCATCACTAATCTAAGCGATCTAGGGAACGATATTTGAAATGTCAAAGGTTTGAGCGTCAAGTCATGCGCCTGTCACCTGGCCAGCATTTTCCCCAGCATGAAGCCAGAGCCCGCACCCGTTCCCGCGCCCGGCCACGTCGAAGCCCCGCACATGTAGAGCGATGCCACGGGCGTTTTGTATCGCGAATAGCCGGCCACGGGGCGAAACAGGAAATTCTGGTCGAGGTGATGGCTGCCGGAGAGATTGTCGCCACCGACAAGATTCGGATTTTCCCTTTCGAGATCGACGGGTGAAAAGACCGAACGACCCAGTATCCTGCCACGCAAGCCCGGCGCATAACGCTCGACGATATCGAGGACACGCTCCGCATAGACGTCTTTGATCTCGTCCCAGCTCGTACCCGTGATCTGGCCTACGGCATCGCCATGGAATTCTGCCGGCAAGACGCGCACCTGTATCCAGAGCACATGCTGGCCGGAGGGCGCGCGCGTCGGATCGATGGCAGTAGGCTGCCCAACCACCAAGGCGGGCTCGGCCGGCAACACGCCGCCCATCGCCTCGGCATAGACACGCGACATCATCTCGAGATCGGGCGCGATATGCACATAAGCGAAATTCTGAAGTGCCTTGCCCGCCGTCCAGTCCGGAAGGCCAGACAGCGCCAGATGGATCATCATCGTGCCCGGTCCTGCGCGGAAGCGCTTGACCTTGCTGTCGAACTCCTGGCGCGCCGGGTCCTGATCCAGCAGCTTGTCGAACAGGATCTGCGGATGGACATTGGCAATGACGGCGCGCTCGGCTTCATAGCGGCGGCCATCGGCGAGAACGACACCCGTCGCCCTGCCGTCTGACGTCACGATCTTGTCGACGCGCGTTCCCAGCATCAGCTCGCCGCCCTTGCTCTTCAGCACGGCCGCCATGGCCTTGATGATCGTGTCGGCTCCGCCCTTGCCGATCACCATGCCGAAGGCCTGATTGGCCATGGATTCGAGATAGGGGAACAACGCTCCACCGGCGACGTCAGGGGCAAAATCGAGATGCAGCCCCCAGGCGGCCATCATCGTCTTCAGCTTGGCATTCTGGAAACGCGCATCGAGAAAGTCGCGCGGCGAAGCAAGCAGCATGCGTGTCGTATCGTAAAGCCAGCCGGTGCCTTTCTGCCGCCAGGCCTTCCAGACCACCTTGGCGGCCGCCACGGACGGCATCGGCGAGCCGAGCAGGCCGAAAATGTGCGGGGCGTCGGCACCGAACTCAGAGAGCATATGACGCCAGGCGGCAGCATCCTGCGGCGAGATATCGGCGATGGCACCCGCGGTCTTTTCCAGATCGGTGCTGACGCCGAGATAGGTGTTGTCGCGAAAGACGCTGGCAAAGCAATCGGCGGCAGGAACGAAGCCCAGCCCCTCGGCCTGCAGCTCGTTCTTGTATTGGGCAAAGAAGGCCGAACCCGCGAACATGGAGAGGTTCATGGCGCAGAGATCGTGCCGGAATCCGGACAGCGTCACCTCGCGGGTCTTGACCGCGCCGCCTGGCTCGGCATTGCCCTCGATGACGACAACCTTCCAGCCCTTGAAAGCCAGATGCACCGCCGCCGCCAAGCCATTATGGCCGGCTCCCACTATGATCGCATCATAGCTCATCGCTTGCCCCTCTTTCGCCGACTATTATTGTTGTCACATGCATACATCTTGAGCTTTAAGCTTCAAGCACTTATTGCCGCGAATTATTCGCAAATAGCGCAATCATAAGTAGCGCATCCTCGCATATTGCCGAGATTTATTGTTTTTCTTCATCACGTTACAGACACCCTTCTCCCCTGAGAGGGCTATCAATTTTGACCTGCGGAAGCGTCTCGGAATGCTTGCAATATCATATATTGTGACATAGGCTCCCTTCATTCCGCCGCCGCGCGGACACGGTGCCAGGAGGAAAGGCACCCCGCGCCTGGCGATACCGACTTCAATCCTGATCCCGAACGGAAGGTCCGCCTCGCGGCTTTTCGCGTGGGGTCGTGCGACAACAAGGGGAACTCAAAAATATGACCGCTACCACGCTTGCCAGCCTCGCCTCGGCCCTGCTTTCGGGCTCCGTCAAGGTCGTCGATCTCACCGCGCCGCTCGGCCCGGATACTCCCGTGCTCTATCTGCCGCCACAGTTCGGCAAGAACACGCCCAACGTCAAGGTCCATACGATCTCCGAATACAATCAGGATGGTCCATTCTGGGCCTGGAACTGGCTGGAGCTCGGCGAACATACCGGCACGCATTTCGACGCGCCCTGTCACTGGATCACCGGCAAGGACCATCCGAACAACACGACCGACACCATCCCGCCGCAGAATTTCGTCGCCCCGGTCAACGTCATCGACCGCTCGAAAGAATCCGCAGCCAATCCCGACTATCTGCTGACGGTCGACAGCATCAAGGAATGGGAAGCCCAGAACGGCGCGATCGAGGCCGGCAGCTGGGTGCTGCTGCGCACCGACTGGTACAAGCGCAACGGCTCGACCGAGACTTTCCTGAACGCCGACGAAAACGGCCCGCATTCTCCCGGCCCAACGGCTGAAGCGATCGAATATCTGCTGACCAAGGGCATTATCGGCTGGGGTCAGGAAACCATCGGCACCGATGCCGGCTCCGCCGGCGGCATGAACCCGCCCTTCCCGGCGCATAACCTCATGCACAAGGCCAATCGCTACGGCCTCGCCAGCCTCTCGAACCTCGATCAGCTTCCGGCCAAGGGTGCCGTGCTGATCGCCGCTCCGCTGAAGTTCGTCAAGGGCACGGGCTCGCCGGTGCGCGCCTTGGCATTGATTGCGTGACAGGTTGAAAAGGTTGGAGTCCGGTCAAGCCGGGCTCCTCATCCACTTGCCAGTGAACGGCGCGGCAATGGCGATCATGATGACATCACCGGCAGCTATTGCAGCCTCGGCCAGCTTTTCGTCTGGCATCCGTTCAAGTCATCTGTTAACCACCGCATCCACATAAAGGGCCTGTACCCAGGCGTTTCGGCGCATCCCGGTCCAGGCTCCGGCGGAGGTTCTGCCTCCTGCTTGCATCGTCGCTGAAGCAACATGTTTCCTAGGGAGTATCGTCGATGGAGGAACGGTTTTCAGGCACCGTTTTGAGGCGCAAGCGGGATGAGAACGCAAAGCGCCCGACCATGGGCGAAATCGGCCTCAATCACTTCGCGCCCTATCTGATGAACCGGTTGATGGCGCGCTGGAACGCCAATCTATCGGAAGAACTGCGCGAATATGACATGACTACGGCGAAGATGCGGGCGCTCGCCGTTCTCAGCGTTTCCTCCAGCGTCACGATCAACGAGCTCTCCGTCTTTGCCGTGACCGAGCAATCGACAATGAGCCGCACCCTGGATTCCCTCGAACAGCAGGGCTACATCCGTCGCCAGCCTCGCGCCGAGGACATGCGCATCCGCGACGTCTCCATTACCGAGGAAGGCCGCGCCGCCTTCGAAAAGGTGTGGCCGACCATGTACGACCTGTTCCTGCAGATGTTCGACGGCGTCGACGAAGCCGAATATCGCGGCTTCATCTCGACCCTGCACAAGGTCCTGCACAATATCCGCAAACACGAGATCTGAGCGGCCCGACAGACGCCGCTACAGATCGGGTCATCGCCGGTTGGGAATGAGTGCCGTCGCCAATGCCGCGATCGCGGCTATGATCGCGAAAACATAGAAATTCCATTCCGGGCCGACATTCAGGCTGGCGATGTATCCGCCCATCAGCGGGCCTGAGAGCGCCCCGATGCGCGAAAAGCTCAGCGCCCAGCCGGTGCCGGCCGCCCGCACGAAAGGTTGCAGGTAGGCGGCAAGATAGCCGGTGAGGATCAGCGAGGCCGAGACAGTGCCGAAACCGGCAATGGCGACGACCGTATAGTTCAGCCAGATCGAGCCCTTGAAGGCGAGAAGCGCGATACCGATGGCGCCGAGCAGATAGGACAGCGTCACGGTCAACCTCACGCCGAAACGATCGGCCCACTGACCGAGCACGATGCCGCCGATCGCCGAGGTGAAGCTGAAGACGGCAAGGAACAGCAGGCTGTCACCGAGATCGTAGCCGCTCTTGCGCATGATCTGCGGCAGCCATTGAGCCAGGCCGTAGACCAGGAGCAGACCCATGAACAGGGCGATCCAGAAGCAGGCGGTGGCAAAGGCGTTTCTCGGCGAAAAGATCTCGCCCAGAACGGCCCGCCAGCCAAGGCCGGTTTCCTTCGGCGCGCTGCCTGCGGGAATGGGTACTCCAAGCCGGGCGGCCAGCTGCCTCGCCGCTTCGTTTCGTCCCTTGGCGACGAGGAAATCGAGCGACTCCGGCAACAGCCACGCCATGACGGGCACGAAGAGAACCGGCAGTGCGCCAACCAGAACGACCGGCCGCCAGCCATATTCCGGCAATAGCCACCTGCCGACGAGTGCGGCGGCAAAGAGACCAAGGGAATAGCCTGAGTACATGATGCCGTAGTTGAGGTTCTTCTTCGCGGTCGGCGAATATTCGATGGTCAACGCCGCCGCCAGAGGAATGATGCCGCCGAGGCCGAGGCCGGCGCAAAAGCGGCTGATGCCGAACCATGTCGGCGTCGGAGACCACGCAGTGACCGCCGTGCAGACGGCGAACAGCGAAAGGCAGGCGAGAAACATCGGCTTGCGTCCGTAGAGCTCGCTGAGCGTGCCGACGACAACCCCGCCGATAAGCATGCCGAAGACGGTGTAGCTGCCCATCGCGCCGAGTTGCAGCGGCGAGAGATGCCAGACATTATCCGTCGAAAGCGCGGGCAAGATGGCACCGAGGACGCCGACGTCATATCCTTCCGCGAAGATCGCCAGCCAGCATATCAGGACGACGACGAGGCTTTTGGCATGCGAGATTTCACCGCTGCGAGGACTTGAAAGATCCTCCGCAACGCCATTTCGAAGACTGTCCATGCAATTGTTCCCTTTTGGAGATTATCGGTCTTGGCCGATATTGTCCGCGCCTTAAGGACGCGCGAGGCGGAATATCCGCCCCTTTTCATTAGCCTGCCGGGTCAAAGCGTCTCTACGGTCTTCAATGCGCCATCGAGCGCCGTGCCCTTCTCGTCCAGCAGCGCCGCCTGCCGCAACCGCTTCATCCAGGCCGCTCCATCCTCGCGATCGCGTAAAAGCGGCAGGGCCGACATGACGCGATCGAACTTGGAGAGGCCGCGGACATGCGTATCCGAGTAGCCCTTTACGAGGCGGCGATTGCCAAGCACCTCGACGGCAAGATCGTAATTCGCTGCCAGCAGATTGCATGCCGCCGTCAGCCACGCCTCGCGATGATCGACCTCTCGTGAATGACGCAGCGTACCCCGGCGGATGCGCCTTAGCCCCGAGACCATGTAGAGGCCGAGGAACCAGAACAGCGTACCGGTCTGAACGCGCCGGCCCTTGTTGACGAAGCGGTCAAGCCGGGCAAACAGGCGCGGACGGTTCTCGATCCAGAGGCCCATGCCTTTCGGCATCGTGCCGCAGACTTCGTCCATGCGCGGATGCATGTATTCGGTCATGTAGACGATCTGGTCGTCCTTGGCGCCAACCTCCTTGCGCACCCGGTCGAAGCGAGACCCACGCACCTTCAGATCGGCGACGCGAATGACGTCGTCATAGGCCATGGCCACAGCCACGTATTTCGCCGCCTGCACGGTGAAGGCAAAGTCCTTGTTTGCACCGCCCGCTTTGCGATCCAGCGCGTGAAGCGCGGCGACACGGGTCAGATATTCGTCGGCATAGGCTGGGTCCTGATAGTCGGTCAGCCGCTTGGCGCCGGCAAACAGCAATGGATGAGCGGCTTCAGGAAACTCCGCGCGGATCCGATTGACCAGCGTGTCCAGCGCCGGATGACCAGCCGTCTCCGGTAGGGTGTCGAAATGCTTCAGCGGCGTTGCGGAAACCGCATCGCGGGGCTTTTCCTTGACTCTTTCGAAGGCGGCATTGAACGCCTTCAGGCTGGGCTCGATACCCTTGCCGCCGGCACGGATCATCGCCTCGAAGGCCTGCTTTGCGAAAGGAAGCGCGCCGGAACCTGCCAAGGCTCCGAACATGGAGGCGGAAATGACGCTGCCGTTCCTGACGGCCAGCGTCTCCATATCGAAAGCGATGGTGCGCTTGGCGGCGAAATCCGTAGCCTCGACCACGACCTCCGGGTTGCCGATACCATCGCCCGGCTTCTCCTTCTCGCCGACAGCAAAGGAGCGGTGCGTCGAGGCGATCAGCACGGTCTTATCAGGCGTGACGAGGCCGCGCAGCACGGAACGGCCGGCCTCCATCAGTTCGGCCGCCATGACGACATCGACATCGCCGGGGGTCGGCATCAGCGAGAAGATCGGCGCATGACCGTCGCGAGCCGGCAGCATCTCGATATAATAGATCGTCGCGCCGGTACGCTGTGCCACGCCGGGCACCGACGTCGTCTGCGCCATCCATCCTTCGGCTTCCGCAAGCCCGACGATCCAGTCGGCCAGCACGCCGCCGCCCTGCCCGCCCATGGCAAGAACGGCAAGCGACAGCGGCTTGTCCGTGGAAAGTCTGCTGGCGCCGAGATCACTCATGCTCACATGTTCGTTCATATCGCCCTCTCAATCTGCGAAGACGATGCGGCCGGCGCGGCGACGCGCCTGCAGCCAACCGATGACGCGGGAACGCAGGCGGGCGACGAAACGATCCCAACCCGTCGGATTGTGAATGATATCGGCACGGTAGAAGGAGGGACAGAGCACCGCGGCCTCCGAAACCTCACCGCAATTGCCGCAGCCGACGCAGTTATTGTCGATCGCCGCCACCGGATCGTCCTTCAGCGGATCGTCGGTGTGCTTGACGGAGAGCGAGGGACAGCCGGAAAGGCGGATACAGGCGTGATCGCCGGTGCAGACGTCCTCGTCCACGCCGAAGCGCTCCTTGACCATGCGCTTGCCGTCCTTGACAGCCTTGGCGAATTGGGGCTTCACGCGGCGCTGCTTGTTGAGCATGCATTCCGAGGAAGCGACGATGATCTTCGGTCCCGGCTCCTTCGATGTCAGCGCTTCGCGCAGCGTGTCGCGCATCTTGCCGACATCATAGGTGCGGTCGATCTGGCGCACCCAGGTTGCGCCGATGCCCTTGACGGCATTGACGATGGAATTGTTGGTCTTGCGGCGTGGATTGAGCGCCCGCGAAGACGGTATGTCCTGTCCGCCGGTCGCCGCCGAATAATAGTTGTCGACGACGAGGATGACGCCATCCTGCTTGTTGAAGACGGCATTGCCGACCGAGGTCGCCAAACCATTGTGCCAGAAGCCGCCATCGCCCATGACCGAGATGGCGCGCTTGTCTGCCGCCACATTGAAAGCCGAGGCCGCGGCCGGCCCGAGCCCGTAGCCCATGGTCGTGCTGCCCAGATTGAAGGGCGGCAGGATCGAGAACAGGTGACAGCCGATATCTCCTGATATGTGGTGCTGCCCAAGTTCGCCTTCGACCAGCTTCATCGCCGCAAAGATAGGCCGCTCGGGACAGCCGATGCAGAAGCCCGGCGGACGCGGCGGCACGACCTCGGCCAGCGCCCTGATCTTCGGATCGTTGAGGATCGGCGTCGGATCGGGCAGCGGCGGCTGGTTGCCGAGCAATACGCGCTGGTGGATTTCCAGAAAATTCTTGATGCCCTTCATCAGAACAGGCGCGGTATATTCGCCGCCCATGGGAAGGACATCCTTGCCGGCAACCTTGGTCTGAATATCGCGTCGTCGCAGGATGGTATTGAGGGATTGCTCGATATATTCTGGCGCCCCCTCCTCGACCATCAATACCGCTTTCTTGTTCGCACAGAACTCCGCGAGTTGATCGTCGACCAGCGGATAGGCAACGTTGAGGACATGGAGCGGTACTGCGGAATTGCCGTAGACGTCAGCAAGGCCAAGCTGCTGCAAGGCGCGCATCACGCCATTATAGGCACCTCCGAGCAGGATGATCCCGACTTCGCCTTCCGAAGGACCGAAATACTCGTTGAGCTGACGCCTCTTGATGAAGTCGACGGCAGCGGGCCAGCGCTTCTCCAGCTTTTCCTTCTCGTGCAGGAAGGATGCCGGCGGCAGCACGATGCGATTGACGTCACGAACGGGCTTTTCCAGCGCCTGCTTCAGCGTATAGGCCGGGCGCTTGTTATCCTTGGCGACAAACTGGCCATGCACATGGCAGCTGCGGATGCCGACCTGCAGCATGACAGGCGTGTTGGAAGCCTCCGAAAGCTCGAACCCCTCCTCGACCGCCTGCACGATCGACGGCAGGTTCGGGCGCGGGTTGAGCAGCCACATCTGCGATTTCATCGCATAGGCATGGCTGCGCTCCTGCATGATCGAGGAGCCTTCGCCGTAATCCTCGCCGATAATGATCAGCGCGCCGCCCGTAACCCCACCCGAGGAGAGATTGGAAAGGGCGTCGGAGGCAACGTTGGTGCCCGCGGTCGATTTCCAGGTAACGGCGCCGCGCACCGGATACATGACGGAGGCGGACAGCATGGCGGCAGCGGCCGCTTCCGAAGCCGATGTCTCGAAGTGGACGCCGAGATCCTCCATCACGTCCTTGGCATCGGCCAGCACGTCCATGAGATGGGAAATCGGCGACCCCTGATAGCCGCCGACATAGGATACGCCGGATTGCAGAAGTGCCTTGGTGATCGCGAGAATCCCCTCGCCGCGGAAGACATCGCCTTCCCCGAGCTTCAGATCCTCGACCTCGCGCGCAAATGATCGCTCGGCCATCGTCGTTACCCCTTTGCCCCTATGGGCTTCTTTAAATCATTTGCAAAATCATATTTTGAACTTCCTTGAACTGTCAACGAACAATTGTCGGTTTTCGCCGCCCTGATTTGCGATATCGCCTGCACAACCATATCGAGCGCGCACCCGAAATCGTCGAGCAGAATGGAGGCATGTTCATCAAATATATGCATATGCATGCAATATATGCGAGAAATCGAAACCTGTCAGAGAGGAAGCAAGCGGCGAAATGCTCTCGGACGGCAGGATAAACACCTGCCGCCTCAGACCGCATATTCATAAGTTGAACTATTCCGGCGATGAATCGCGGGCGGCGCGTTCCGCCGCGCCGGCTATTTCAGGCGGAAGCGCTGTATCTTGCCGGATTCGGTCTTCGGCAGAGCCTCGACGAAGACGATGGAGCGCGGATATTTATACGGTGCGATCAACGCTTTGACGTGATCCTGCAGCGCCTTGCCCAGCAGATCCGATCCGGTGACGCCAGCCATCAGCACCACATGCGCCTGCACGATATGGCCCCGCTCCTCATCCGGCTTGCCGATGACGGCGCATTCGAGCACGTCGGCATGCGAAAGAAGGGCGGCTTCGACTTCCGGCCCGGCGATATTGTAGCCGGCCGAAAGAATAATGTCGTCGGAGCGGGCGGCGAAGTGGAAATAACCATCCTCGTCCTGAATGAAGCTGTCGCCTGTCAGATTCCAGCCGGCGCGCACGTAGTCGGCCTGCCTATGGTCGGCGAGATATCGGCAGCCGATCGGACCGCGAACGACGAGCTTGCCGATCGTGCCGCGCGGCACCTCGTTCATCTCATCATCGACGATACGGGCCTCATAGCCAGTCAGCGGTTTGCCCGTGCTCTTCGGCTTGGCATCATCAAGCCGGTTGGAGATGAAGATATGCAGCATCTCGGTCGAACCGATGCCGTCGAGGATCGGCTTGCCGGTCTTGCGCGTCCACTCCTCGAAGATCGGCCCCGGCAGCGTCTCGCCGGCGGAAACCGCGATGCGAAGCGAGGAAAGATCCGCTCCCTCCTCCATCGCCGCCAGCATGGCGCGATAGGCCGTCGGCGCGGTGAAGCTGATGGTCGCGCCATACTCCTGGATGATCTCGACCATGTTCTTCGGCGAGGCGTTTTCGAGCAGCGCCGTCGAAGCGCCGAAGCGCAAGGGAAAGACGACCAGACCGCCGAGACCAAAGGTGAAGGCGATCGGCGGCGAACCGATGAAGACGTCGTCGGGCGTCACCTGCAGCACTTCCTTTGCATAGGCATCGGCGATGATCAGGATATCGCGATGGAAGTGCATCGTCGCCTTCGGCACGCCGGTCGAGCCTGATGTGAAGCCGAGCAGCGCCACATCGTCCCGCCCGGTTTTAACCGGTTCGAAGCGAACGGGCTTATTGAGCGCGATACGGTCAAGCTCGGCATCGTGATTGGCGGTGCCGTCGAAGCCGACGACCTGCTTCAGGAATTGGCTATCCTTGGCGGCCGCCACGAGCTCTTCCAGCAGCCTGGTATCGCAGAGCGCAAACGAGATCTCCGCCTTGTCGATAACCTTCGAAAGCTCGCCTGCCCTGAGCATCGGCATGGTGTTCACGGCAACGGCGCCCACCTTCGTCACCGCCAGCCAGCAGGCAATCATCGCAGGGTTGTTGCCGGAGCGGATGAGAACGCGATTGCCCGGCTTCACCCCGAAATTCTCGATGAGCGCATGGGCGATGCGATTGGTCCAGTCCGCCAACTCCTTGTAGGTACGGCGACGACCGTTGCCGATCAGGGCGACATTGTCGCCGAAACCCTTCTCGACCATCCGGTCGCTGAGTTCGAAACCGGCATTCAGCCATTCCGGATAGTCGAAACCATCCATCAGCAGTTCGGGCCACTCATCGAATGGCGGCAGATTGTCTCGCGTGAATGTATCGGTATGACCGGTCGGTCCAAGCATTGCCTTGCTCCCACATTCTTATCGATCAAATCGCCATCATCGCCGGTTTCCCCCGCAGCGCGTGTAGCGTTGCGAAAAAGATCGCACTGAAGCCCGCAATGTTCAAGCAAGAAATTTTAAGCCTAAAATATTTCTGACTTTCCATTGATTCAAAAGCAGAATTTCCAGTTTTCGTGTTATCATAGCCATCATCCGGCCGCAGATTTCGGCGGGAAAACCCTTGACGAATGGCAGCGACAAGATATTTTAAGTTTAAATGATTTTGAGATCGGCTCCGGCCTGAAGAGGAGGGAAAAGCGATGCGCATCGTCTGTATCGGCGGCGGCCCCGCAGGGCTCTACTTTGCGCTTCTGATGAAGAAACTCCATCCCGAACATTCGATCCGCGTCGTCGAGCGCAATCGGCCCTATGACACCTTCGGCTGGGGCGTGGTCTTCTCCGATGCGACCATGGTTTCGATGCGCGAATGGGACCCCGAAAGCGCTGCCGAAATCGAGGATGCCTTCAACCACTGGGACGATATCGAAGTCCTGTTCAAGGGCACCCGCCAGCGCACCTCGGGCCACGGCTTCGTCGGCATCGGCCGCAAGAAGCTCCTGAACATCCTGCAGAAGCGCTGCGAGGCGCTGGATGTCGAATTGATCTTCGAAACCGACGTCAATTCCGATCTCGATTATCCCGATGCCGATCTGGTCATCGGTTCGGACGGTCTCAATTCCCGCATCCGCAATCATTATCCGGAAGTCTTCCAGCCGGACATGATCACCCGGCCGAACCGCTACATCTGGCTCGGCACCAACAAGCTTTTCGACGCCTTCACCTTCGATTTCCGCCGCACCGATCACGGCTGGTTCCAGTCGCATATCTACAAGTTCGACGACAAGACTTCGACCTTCATCGTCGAGACGACAGAAGAGGCCTATCTCGCCCACGGCCTCGACAAGATGGATCAGGACGGCTCCATCGCCTTTTGCGAAGACCTGTTCTCCGAAGTGCTGGAAGGCGCTTCGCTGATGACCAATGCCCGCCATATCCGTGGCTCGGCCTGGCTGAACTTCAACCGTCTGATCTGCGGCAAGTGGAGCCATTTCAACGGCAACTCGCATGTCGTGTTGATGGGCGACGCCGCCCACACCGCCCATTTCGCCATCGGTTCCGGCACCAAGCTTGCCATCGACGACGCCATCGAACTGACCCGCCAGTTCCAGATCCACGGGCACGAGAAGGAAAAAATTCCGGCCGTTCTGGAGACCTACGAGGAAATCCGCCGCGTCGACGTAGCCCGCATCCAGAACGCCGCCCGCAACGCGATGGAATGGTTCGAAGTCGTCGGTCGCCGCTACGCCGACACGCTCGAGCCGCCGCAATTCATGTATTCGATGTTGACCCGCTCGCAGCGCATCAGCCACGAAAATCTGCGACTGCGCGACAAGACCTGGCTCGAAGGCTATGAGCGCTGGTTCGCCGAGAAATCCGGTCTCGCCGTCGGCAATGATCGCTGCCTGCCGCCGATGTTCACGCCTTACAAGTTGCGCGACGTCCATCTCGTCAACCGCATCGTCATGTCGCCGATGGCGATGTATTCGGCTGAAAATGGCGTGATGAACGACTTCCACATCGTCCACCTCGGCTCGCGTGCGCTTGGCGGCGCCGGCTTGATCTTCGCGGAAATGACCTGCGTGACGCCGGACGCCCGCATCACCCCCGGCTGCCTCGGCCTCTGGAACGAGGAGCAGGTGGCGCAATGGAAGCGTCTGGTCGATTTCGTTCACATGAACAGCGCCGCCAAGGTCGGCATCCAGATCGGCCATGCCGGTCGCAAGGGCGCGACGAAACTCGCCTGGGAAGGCATCGACCAGCCGCTCCCCGAAGGCGAGTGGCCGCTGATCTCCGCGTCGGCTATTCCTTACCTCAAGAACAGCCAGGTGCCGAAGGCCATGGATCGCGCCGATATGGACCGCGTCAAGGCTGACTTCATCCACTCGACCAAGCTGGCGGTCGAAACCGGAGCAGACTGGCTGGAGCTGCACTGCGCCCACGGCTATCTGCTGTCGAGCTTCCTCTCGCCGCTCACCAATCTGCGCGACGACGAATATGGCGGGAGCCACGAAAATCGCGCGCGCTACCCGCTTGAAATCTTCCATGCGATCCGCACCATCTGGCCGGCGGACAAGCCGATCTCGATCCGCCTCTCCTGCCATGACTGGACCGATGGCGGCAACACGCCGGAAGATGCAGCGATTTTCGCCCGCATGTTCAAGGATGCCGGCGCCGACCTCATTGATTGCTCTTCAGGTCAGGTTTCGAAACAGGAGCAGCCGGTTTACGGCCGCCTGTTCCAGACCCCGTTCTCCGACAAGATCCGCAACGAGATCGGCATTCCGACGATTGCCGTCGGTGCGATCTCGGAGGCCGATCACGCCAATTCGATCATCGCCGCCGGCCGTGCCGATCTCTGCGCCGTCGCCCGCCCGCATCTGGCGGACCCGGCCTGGTCGCTGCATGAAGCCGCCAAGATCGGACTGACTTCCATTCCCTGGCCGAAGCAATATGTTTCCGGCAAGACTCAGTATGAAACCAACCTCGCCCGCGCGGCCACGACCGCGCCGGCGAAATGAGGATGAGATGACGACTTCGGGCAAACTCGCCGGCCGTCACGCCCTCGTCACCGGGGCCGGCAGCGGTATTGGCACCACGATCGCCAAGGCGCTTGCCGCCGAAGGCGCGCATGTCAGCCTGGCCGGCCGCCGCAGGGAGCCGCTGGACGCGGTTGCCGCCGAGATCGGCGCGACTGCTTTCGTAGTCGACGGCTTCGATGTCACAAGCCCCGAGGCCGTCGCCCAAGGCCTTGCCAAGGCGCGCGAGAAATTCGGCCCGGTCGATATTCTCGTCAACAATGCCGGCGAAGCGCCGAGCGCGCCTTTCGAGAAGACGAGCCTGGAAGCCTGGAACCATGTCCTGACGGTCGACCTGACCGGCGTCTTTCTGGTGACGCAGGCAGTTCTTCCCGATCTCAAAGCCCGAGGTGTCGGCGCGCGCATCATCAACATCGCGTCGACGGCGGGCTTGAAGGGCTATGGCTACGTCTCGGCTTACGTCGCTGCCAAGCATGGCGTCGTCGGCCTCACGCGCTCGCTGGCGCTTGAGCTTGCCAAGACCGGCATGACAGTCAATGCCGTCTGCCCCGGCTTCACCGATACGCCGATCATCCAGCGCTCGATCGAAACGATCGTCGCCAAGACCGGGCGCACGGCCGCGCAGGCGCTTGCCGAGTTCACGAAGTCGAATCCGCAAGGGCGGCTGATCAAGCCGGAAGAAGTTGCCGACACTGTGCTCTGGCTGGCATCGCCAGCCGCAGCATCGATCAATGGACAGGCAATTGCGGTTGCCGGTGGGGAGATTTGAACGCCATGAGCGATCGGGACATGACGATGAAGGGGCATCTGAAGCCCTATAGGGATTACAAGCCCGAGCACTTCCTCTGGGATGTCAGCGAAGACGGCCGTGTCGCCACCATCCGCCTGAACCGACCCGAGCGTAAGAACCCGCTGACCTTCGACAGCTATGCCGAGCTGCGCGATCTCTTCCGCGACCTCGCCTATGCATCCGATATCCGCGCCATCGTGCTGACCGGCGCAGGCGGCAATTTCTCCTCCGGCGGCGACGTCTTCGAGATCATCGAGCCGTTGACCCGCATGGCAATGCCCGAGCTTCTGGCCTTCACGCGCATGACCGGCGATCTCGTCAAGGCGATGCGCAAATGCCCGCAGCCCATCATCACGGCAGTAGACGGCATCTGCGCCGGCGCTGGCGCCATCCTCGCCATGGCCTCGGATCTGAGGCTCGCGACGCCCGAAGCGAAGACCGCCTTCCTGTTCACGCGCGTCGGTCTCGCCGGTGCCGATATGGGCGCTTGCGGCATCCTGCCTCGCATCATCGGCCAGGGTCGCGCCGCCGAGCTTCTCTTTACCGGCCGTTCGATGACGGCAACGGAAGGACAGGCCTGGGGCTTCTATAACGGCCTGCACGCCAGCACCGATCTCGAGGACGAAGCGGTCAAGCTCGCCCGCTCGCTGGCCGATGGTCCCTGGTTCGCCCATGGCATGACCAAGACCATGCTGAACCAGGAATGGGCGATGGGCATCGAGGAGATGATCGAATCCGAGGCGCAGGCGCAGGCGATCTGCATGGCGACGCAGGATTTCCGTCGCGCCTTCGAAGCCTTCGCCGCCAAGCGCCGACCGGAATTCCAGGGGGACTGAGGCGATGTCGACCGCAAACAGCCTCCCCGGCCCAACCCGCGATCATCTGGATTGGCCCTTCTTCGGGGAACGCCATCACCATTTCGCCGCCGAGGTCGATGCCTTCGCAAAGTCCGGCGTCATGGCTTCGATCGATCACGCCGATGTCGATGGCGCGTGCCGCAAGCTGGTCAAGGCACTGGGCGAAGCCGGGCTTCTGACCGCTGCAACCGGTTCCTCCGATAATGAACCGCTGATCGATTCCCGCATGGTCTGCCTCGCCCGCGAAACGCTCGCCTGGCATGACGGCCTTGCCGATTTCGCCTTTGCAATGCAAGGCCTCGGCACCGGCGCCATCGGCCTTTCCGGCTCGCCCGAGTTGCGTTCGGCCGTTCTGCCCAAGGTGCGCTCCGGCGATTGGCTTGCCGCCTTCGCGCTCTCGGAAAAGGATGCGGGCTCCGATGTGGCCGCGATGAGCTGCGCCGCCCGTCCCGATGGCGATCACTATGTTCTCGACGGCGAGAAGACATGGATTTCCAATGGCGGCATTGCCGACGTCTACACCGTCTTCGCCCGCACCGGCGAAGCGCCGGGCACCCGCGGCATTTCGGCCTTCGTCGTCTTCGCCGACGATCCCGGCTTCTCGATTGCCGAACGTATCGAGGTGATCGCGCCGCACCCGCTAGCGACGATCCGTTTTGAGAACTGCCGAATTCCTGCGTCGCGCCGTCTCAGCGCGCCGGGCGAAGGCTTCAAGATCGCCATGCGCACGCTCGATATCTTCCGCGCTTCCGTCGCCGCCGCTGGCCTCGGCTTCGCCCGCCGCGCGCTGGATGAATCGGTTGCCCACGCGCGCTCCCGCCCGATGTTCGGAGCCGCCCTTGCCGACCTTCAGTTGACGCAGGCCGCCCTCGGCGATATGGCGACCGGCATCGACGCGGCGGCTTTGCTCACCTATCGGGCGGCTTGGCGTCGCGACGTGCAGCGCTTGCCGACGACGCGCGAGGCGGCCATGGCCAAGATGACGGCGACGGAAACCGCGCAAAGCGTCATCGACCACGCCGTCCAGCTCTTTGGCGGGCGCGGCGTGAAATCGGGCGAGATAACGGAAAAACTCTATCGGGAGATCCGCGCGCTTCGCATCTATGAAGGTGCGACTGAAGTTCAGAAACTCATCGTCGCGCGCGAACTTCTTAAAACAAATTGATGGGAGATATGCACATGAGCCGCGAGATTTTTGACTGGGCAGACCCATTCCGGCTGACGGAGCAGCTGAGCGACGATGAACGCATGGTGCTGGATACCGCGCATTCTTACGCGCAGGAGAAGCTCGCGCCCCGCGTCCTCGAAGCTTTCCGAAACGAAAAGACCGATCCGGCCATCTTCCGCGAAATGGGTGAACTCGGCCTGCTCGGCCCGACGATTTCTCCCGAATATGGCGGCGCCGGCCTCAGCTATGTCGCCTACGGTCTGATTGCGCGCGAAGTCGAACGCGTCGACAGTGGCTACCGCTCGATGATGAGCGTTCAGTCCTCCCTGGTCATGGTGCCGATCGAAACCTTTGGCTCTGAAGCACAAAAGCAGAAGTACCTGCCGAAACTCGCAACCGGCGAATGGATCGGCTGCTTCGGCCTCACCGAGCCGAACCACGGCTCCGATCCCGGCTCGATGGTCACGCGCGCAAAGAAGGTCGACGGCGGTTATAGTTTGACCGGCGCCAAGACCTGGATCTCGAATGCGCCGATTGCCGATGTTTTCGTCGTCTGGGCGAAGACCGAGGACGGACTCATCCGCGGCTTCATCCTCGAGAAGGGCTGGAAGGGCCTGTCCGCGCCCGCCATCCACGGCAAGGTCGGCCTGCGCGCCTCCATTACAGGCGAAGTCGTGATGGAGAATGTCTTCGTGCCGGAAGAAAACCTGATGCCGAACGTATCCGGCCTCAAGGGTCCCTTCACCTGCCTCAACTCAGCACGTTTCGGCATTGCCTGGGGCGCGCTCGGCGCTGCAGAGGATTGCTATGCCAAGGCACGCCAATATGTGCTCGACCGCAAGCAGTTCGGCCGTCCCCTTGCCGCCAACCAGCTGATCCAGAAGAAGCTTGCCGACATGGTGACCGAGATCACGCTCGGGCTGCAGGGCTGCCTGCGTCTCGGCCGTATGAAGGAAGAAGGCCATCCGCCTGTCGAACTCACCTCCATCCTCAAGCGCAACAGCTGCGGCAAGGCGCTGGATATCGCCCGCGCCGCCCGCGACATGCTGGGCGGTAACGGCATTTCCGACGAATTCGGCATCGCGCGTCATCTCGTCAACCTCGAAGTGGTCAACACCTATGAGGGCACGCACGATATCCATGCCCTCATCCTCGGCCGCGCCATAACCGGCATCGCCGCTTTTTCGAACTGAGGCCCGCCTTGGCGTTCAAGACCACCAGACCCCTGCGCTTTGGAGATTGCGATCCCTCCGGGATCGCCTATTTCCCTTCCTATCTGAACATCCTCGTCGGGGTGCTAGAAGACTATTTCGCCTCGATCGGCTTTCCCTGGCGAAAGCTCATCGATAACAGCCGCATCGGTGTCCCCACCGTGCGGCTGGATCTGACCTTCGTAAAGCCGGGCCTGCAGGGCGACGACCTCGAATTCGTGCTTTCAGTTCATGGCGTCGGCCGGTCCTCACTCGACCTGCAGCATCAGGTCTCGGCAAACGGCCATGTGCTCTGGACGGCCAAACACCGTGTCGTCGCCACCTCGCTCGATACGCATAAATCCATTGAATGGCCGGATGACATCCGCGCCGCGCTGACCTCTCATCTGGAGACAACCGATGCACACCATCCTGCAACCTGAAGGCTGGGCCAAGCCGATCGGCTATGCCAATGGCGTAGCGGCGACAGGCCGCACGGTGTTCGTCGGCGGTCAGATCGGCTGGAACGCCGCCTGCGAATTCGAAAGCGACGATTTCGTCGACCAGGTGCGCCAGACGTTGAAGAATGTCGTCGCCATCCTGGCCGAAGGTGGCGCCGAACCGAAGCACATCACCTCGATGACCTGGTATTTCACCGACAAGCAGGAATATCTCGGCAACCTGAAGGGGCTCGGCCAGGCCTATCGCGAGATCATCGGCCGTCACTTTCCAGCCATGGCCGCCGTGCAGGTCGTCGCCCTCGTCGAGGACCGCGCCAAGATCGAGATCCAGGCGACCGCCGTCATCCCGGAATAACATCGGACAGGCAGGGAATATCATGTCGGCATTGCGCTTTTCGGACACCATCTCGGCGGCGCTGGCCGAAGGGATTCTTGTCGTCACCATAGACAACGCACCCGTCAACGCGCTCTCCGCCGATGTGAGGGCGGGCCTGATGGCTGCGCTCGATCATGCGGAGAAGGATGGAAACGTCGCCGGCGTCGTCCTGACCGGAGCGGGCAACAGCTTCATCGGCGGCGCCGACATCAAGGAATTCGGCAAGCCGCCGGTAGAGCCGCATCTGCCTGACGTTGTCTCCCGCATCGAAGCCTTTGCCAAACCCGTCGCCGCCGCGATCAATGGTGTCGCGCTCGGCGGTGGCCTGGAAGTAGCGCTTGCCTGCCATCGCCGCGTTGCAGCGCCAACTACGAAGCTCGGCCTTCCCGAAGTCAAACTCGGCATCGTGCCCGGCGCCGGCGGCACGCAGCGCCTGACGCGCCTGACGGGGGTGGCGGCGGCGATCGACATGATCGCCAACGGTCGGATCATATCCGCCGTCGAGGCGCTGAAGCTCGGCATCATTGATGGCGTATCGGGCGATACTTTGCTCCCTGATGCCCTTGCGGATATCAAGGCAACAAACGCCTCCAGCTTGCGCCGTACCGGCCTTTTGTCCGTCCCTTCGGAAACGCTCGAAGTCATCGACAAGGCCGCAGCGGACATCTTGCGCAAGGCGCGCGGCCAGCGTGCGCCCGCCGAAGCCGTCCGTCTCGTGCGCCTCGCCGCGACCGTGTCCTTATCGGAGGGGCTGACGGAAGAGCGCCGTACCTTCATCGCGCTTCGCGACAGCGAAGAGGCTGCCTCCTTGCGCCACGTCTTCTTCGCGGAGCGCGCCACCGGCAAGGTTGAGGGACTGGAGGCAGTTGCCCCGCGCAAGATCGAAACCATCGGCATCGTCGGCACGGGCCTGATGGGCTCGGGCATCGCCGTCTCGGCACTCAACGGTGGCTATCGTGTCATCGGCGTCGAACAGAATGTCGAAGCAGCAGCGAAGGGCCGCGACCGGATCGTAGCTTTGCTCGACAAGGCCGTGCAATCCGGCCGCCTCGACGCCTGCGGCCGTGAGGACCGCGTGAGCCGGTTGACCGTCACGGCAGACATGCGGCAACTGGCGCAGGCCGACATCGTCATCGAAGCTGTCTTCGACGATCTCGCCGTCAAGACCGAACTCTTCCAGCGCCTCGATACGATCGTTCACGCCGATGCGATCCTTGCGACCAACACCAGCTATCTCGACCCTGACCTGATCGCCGCAGCAACGGCACGGCCAGAGCGGGTCGTCGGGCTGCACTTCTTCTCGCCGGCGCACATCATGCGGTTGCTGGAAGTGGTGAACTGCAAGAAGACGGCGCCTGACGTGCTGGCGACGGCCCTCGGTCTCGCAAAGCGGCTGGGCAAGCTGCCGATCGTATCGGGTGTCACCGAAGGCTTCATCGGCAACACTATCTTTTCCGCCTATCGCCGCGAGGCGGAATACATGGTCGAGGATGGCGCCGCGCCACAGGAGATCGATGCCGCGCTGGAAGCCTACGGTTTCCCGATGGGACCGTTCGCCGTCTTCGACATGGCCGGTCTGGAAATCGCCTGGGCCCGTCGCAAGCGGCAGGCCGCAACGCGTGATCCGTCCGCACGCTACGTCGTCATCGCCGACCGGCTCTGCGAAGCCGGCCGCTTCGGCCAGAAGACCGGCCTCGGCTGGTACGCCTACCCCGAAGGCAAGCGGACCGTCGATCCAACGGTTACCGAGATGATCGACGTCGCTCGCGCCGAGAAAGGCATTGTGCCGAAGCCCTTCACCGCAGACGAAATCGTCAGCCGCCTGCTGAAGGCCATGGTCGTTGAAGGCGATGCCCTGCTTTCGCGAGGAATCGCCGCACGCGCCAGTGATATCGACCTTGTCATGATCAACGGCTACGGCTTCCCCGCAAGCAAGGGCGGACCGATGTTTGCCGCCGGTCGCCGCTGAAAGCGGCTGCTCGGACTATCAGGCGGCCGAAGAGAGCAGCGTAAACAGTTCCTGCGGCCGCTTGACGCCACGCAATGCGTAACGGCCAACGGAAACAAGATCGTTGCTCTGCTGGCCCGACAGCGCGTCAACGAAATTCGACGACATCAGGATATTGCGGTCGGCCGACCGGCACATCGAGGCGATGCGGCTGACCTCGTTGACCGCCGGACCGATGACCGTGAAATCAAGCCGGTCCATGCTGCCGATATTGCCGTAGAAGACATCGCCGATATGCAGGCCGAGATAGACATCCGTCACGGGCCTGCCTTCGATCTGCCGCTGCGAATTGAGATCGCGCAGCCGCTGCCGCAGCAGCGATTCCGCCATCAATGCGGCGGCACAGGCATCGGCGGAGTTTCTCGCCTTGAAGATCGCCAGCGTACCGTCGCCGATGAGCTTCAGCACGTTGCCGCCCGCCTCGTGGATCGAGGAGATGACGGCATCGGCATAAGCATTCAGCATCGGGATGATTTCATCCGGCTCGGCCGTATCCGAGATGCGGGTGTAGTTGGCGAGATCGGAAAACCAGAGAGCCGCCGAAATCCGCTCCGTCTTGCCGCGCGTGATCTTGCCTTCAAGCACGTGCCGGGCGGCATCCTCGCCGAGATAGACCTCGGCAATGGTGCGGGCGATGCGGCTCATGCCGGTGCATTTGATCGCCAGCGCCAGCGCCGGCGTGAGCTTGCGCAGCACGCGCAGATCTTCCTCCGGAAAGCCCACGTCGGCGGCCGTGGCGAAATTGGAGTAGAAGCAATCCATCTCGCCGATCGTGCCGCCCTCTTCGAACCGGTGGATCATGGCGATGTAGTCGGTGTGGCCGTCGGCCAGCAGCGTGTCGAGCCCGTAGAAATCCGTCGGCTCGCCAAAGCCGATGCGCCGGCGCACTTCGTCGTCGCCGGTCGTCAGCATGCGATAGAAGGCGGAACGCTGCCAGTTTTCGGAGGCGATCCCCTGATGCGACGGGCCATATTCGAACTCGCGTTCGATCACCTGATTGCCATCCCAGCGGAAGGCGCGGCCCTCATAGACCGGATGCAGCGTATCCATCAGCGCCATCGCCCGATCGAGCTTGAGGCCATGCAGACGGCACTGCTCGCAGAAGCCCGAGAGGATATCGACCTCAGTCATACCCTTGAGGCCGGCCTGCATGAGCCAGCTGGCAATTTCGCCAATGTCCTTCGCGTCCATGGATATCTCCCGACCCTCTGAAGGATTCGCTTTAGTACGAAACTCTAAGGCTTGGAATGCCGTACCGCACAAAATAGTCTCGACGAACGTAAGTCATCGCCGCTCCTGTGGCATAGAAGCGGCGATTTGACACGCAGGAAGGGTGATGGGGAAGCTTCAACCCTGGATATGGGGCTTCAGCAGATCCTCCAGACCGATGCGCCGGAAGAGCTCGGCGCGAACCCGGTCGGCAACGCCATTGACGATTTCCGCACCATCCTCGGAAGGATCGATATGGGTACGGAAGGGCCGCGTCCCAAACGGCATGCCGACGACGTCGACGATCGCGGTCGCGACCGAGGCCGCATCGGCGTCGGCCGGCTCCAGTGAAGCGAGCCCCTTCAAAGCCTGATCGGGAACGCCGGCATAGGGGCCGTTGTCATATTCGGCGGCCCGAGCCTTGTCCGCTGGCGAACCGGAATGGGCAAAGTGGTTCGTGCCCTTCGTGAAGGCACCGGGCACGATGATCGCGGTCTCGATGCCCCAGCGGGTCAGCTCGGACGCATAGGAAACGGCAAGCGAGTCCATAGCCGCCTTGGCTGCAAAGTAAGGCGAGAGGTAGGGAGGCGTGCCGCCGCGCGTACTGGACGAGGAGACCCAGACGACAAGGCCACTGCCCTGCTTGCGAAGATGAGGCAGCACGGCGCGATTGACGCGCTGGGTGCTGAGCACGTTGATGTCATAGAGCTCGGCGAACTGCTCCGGCGTGAAAGCCTCGGCCGGGCCGAAGGACATGTGGCCGGCATTGTGGATGATGGTGTCGATGCGGCCCTGCTCGGCGATGACAGCGGCAATGCCGGCTTCCACCGAAACATCGGATGCGACGTCGAGCTCGACGGTCCTGAGATCGACGCCGTTCTCCTTGGCAAATGCCGCCGCTGCCTCGACCTGCGCGGCGTTGCGCCCCTTGGTTTCGCGGATGCCGGAATAGACCGTATGGCCTGCCTTGGCGAGAGCGCGTGCCGTCAGAGCGCCGAAGCCGCTCGATGCGCCAGTGATAACGATGACTTGCTTGCTCATGGTCGTGTTTCTTTGCTGGGTTGGCTGTTGTTGACGATTGCTAGGGAGCGAGAGGTCGGCGACAGGCACTCTCCTGCCGCCTTGTTGGCTCAGATCATGCCGCCATTGGCGCGCAGTGTCTGACCGTTGATCCAGCCGCCGTCCGGGCCGACGAGGAAGGAGACGGCAGCGGCGATATCCTGCGGCGTGCCCAGACGCTCCAGCGGGTTCATCTTGGCCATGCGGTCGATGAGCTCATCGCTCTTTCCGTTCAGGAACAGATCCGTGGCCGTCGGGCCGGGAGCGACCGCATTGACCGTGATCGAACGGCCACGCAGTTCCTTTGCCATGATGCCAGTCAACGCCTCGACACCGGCCTTCGTCGCGGCATAGACGCCATAGGTTTCGAGCTTGAGGCCGACGATGCTCGTCGAGAAGTTGACGATGCGGCCGCCGTCGCGCAGGCGCTTGCCGGCTTCGCGCAGGGTGTTGAACGTACCCTTGAGGTTGATGGCGATGTGGCGATCGAAGTGCGCGTCATCGGCATCGGCGATCCTGGCAAGCTGCATGATGCCGGCATTGTTGACGAGGACGTCGACGCCGCCGAAGGCTGCCTCCGCCGCATCGAACATGCGACGCACGGCCTCGACATCGGAAACATCGGCCTTCGTGGTCAGCGCCTTGCCGCCCTTTTCCTCGATCTTGCGGGCCAGTTCCTCGGCGGCGGCCTCGCTGCCGGAATAGTTGATGACGACGGTGAAGCCATCCTCGGCCAGGCGCTCGGCGATCGCGGCGCCAATGCCGCGGGATGCACCGGTAACAATCGCTACCTTATTGGAATTGCTGCTCATTTTCCTCATCCTTCGTTGGGTTGCGCCGCAGCGCGTTTCGATGAGGAGAAGATGCCCCTTTTCACGAAGCGGATAATCAGCCATAAATCGGCATCACTATCCGAGATTGGCGAACAAATAATATGGACCGGTTCGATGCCATGCGCGTGTTCTGTCGGGTCGTGGAGCGGCGCAGCTTCACCTTGGCGGCCGAAGACACCGGCCTGCCCCGCTCGACGGTAACGGATGCCATCAAGCAGCTCGAGTCTCGGCTCGGTATACGCCTGCTGCAGCGAACGACGCGGCATGTCAGTCCGACGCTCGACGGTGAGGCCTATTACCAGCGCTGCCTGCGCATCCTTTCGGATATCGAGGATGCCGAAGGCGCCTTTGCCGGTGCGAAGCCGAAAGGTGTGCTGCGCGTCGACGTGCACGGAACGCTCGCCCGGCATTTCGTCCTGCCGAATCTGCCGTCCTTCCTAGAAACCTACCCCGATATCGAATTGCAGATCACCGAGGGCGATCGGTTCGTCGATCTCATCCGCGAGGGGATCGACTGCGTGCTGCGCGTCGGCACGCTGCAGGATAGCGACATGATTGGCCGCCGCGTTGCCATGCTGGAGGAGGTAACGCTCGCAGCGCCCGCCTATGTCGAGCGTTTCGGCATGCCGGCCCATCCGGACAGACTCGACGGCCATCGCATGGTCGGCTTCCGCTCTTCCGCAACGGGCGGGCTGCTACCGCTGGAATTCCAGATCGATGGCGCGATCCGCGAAATCACACTGCCGGCCACCATCTCGGTCAATGCGGCCGAAAGCTATTTCGCCGCCGCCAAGCTCGGCCTCGGACTGATCCAGGTTCCGCGCTATCACGCCGAAGACGCGTTACGCTCGGGCGATCTGCTGCACATCCTGCAGAAATATCCGCCAACAAGAACGCCTGTTTCCATGCTCTACCCGCGCAGCCGCCAGCTTTCGCCAAGGGTTCGCGTTTTCATAGACTGGCTGGTCAAGGTTTTTGCCGGACAGAACAGCGCCGAAACAGAGCCCGGATGAATATTCCGCGAAAGTGATCAAATAAATGAAATCGGCTCTTTGAATGCATCGGGTGTGCGCCTACGTCGTAATGCATCATTCCGCTGGCGGCGCCGTCACGACAGGACGGCCTGACGATTTTCGAGAGAGAGCCGATGACTGAACAGAAGCAATTGAAGCTTGGCGCCTTCATGCGCCCCGTCAGCCTGCATACCGGTGCCTGGCGTTATCCCGGCGCCTACCCGGACGCCAACTTCAATTTCCAGCACATCAAGAGCTTCGCGCAGGAGCTGGAAAAGGCGAAATTCGACGCCTTCTTCATGGCCGATCACCTCGCCGTTCTCAACATGCCGATCGAAGCCTTGAAGCGCAGCCACACCGTGACCTCCTTCGAGCCCTTCACCCTGCTTTCGGCGCTCGCCGCCGTCACCGACAGGATCGGCCTCGTCGCCACCGCCTCCACGACCTTCGACCTGCCCTATCACATCGCCCGCCGTTTCGCCTCTCTCGACCATATCAGCGGCGGTCGCGCCGGCTGGAACATCGTCACGACATCCAATCCGGATGCCGCCCTCAATTTCGGTCTCGAAGAGCATATGGAACATGGCGAGCGCTACCACCGCGCCCGCGAATTTTACGATGTCGTCACCGGCCTTTGGGACAGTTTTGCCGATGATGCGTTCCTCCACGACGCAGAAAGCGGCATCTTCTTCGATCCGGACCGCATGCATGTGCTCGGGCACAAGGGCGAGGAACTGAGCGTTCGCGGCCCCCTCAACATTGCTCGCCCGCCGCAGGGCTGG
Source organism: Rhizobium sp. WW_1 (assembly GCF_003610155.1). NCBI lineage: Bacteria > Pseudomonadati > Pseudomonadota > Alphaproteobacteria > Hyphomicrobiales > Rhizobiaceae > Rhizobium > Rhizobium sp. WW_1. The sequence continues at coordinate 372,030 of NZ_RAIN01000003.1, read as the reverse complement.
CCCGTCATCGTTCAGGCCGGACAATCCGACGCCGGTCGCCAGCTCGCCGCTGAAACGGCGGAGGCGGTCTTTGCCGCCCCCCGCAATCTCGCCGACGGCAAGTCGATCTTCGCCGATATCAAGGGGCGGATGAAGGCGATCGGTCGCAACCCGGATCATCTGAAGATCTTGCCCGCCGCCTTCATCGTCGTTGGCGACACCACCGAGGAGGCGAAGGCGAAACGAGCAAAGCTCGACAGCCTCGTCCATTACGACAGCGCCATCGCGTCCCTGTCGATCGCGCTTGGTCATAATGCCTCCAAGTTTGATCCGGATGGCCCGCTACCGGAAATCCCGGAAACCAATGCCAGCAAGAGCGGTCGCGAACGCGTCATCGCCCTTGCCGAAGCCGAAAAGCTCACCGTGCGCCAGCTTGCCCAGCGCCTCGGCGGCTATGCCGGCCTCGCCTTCGTCGGCACGCCTGAAAGCATCGCCGACGAGATGGAGCAGTGGCTGCGCGAGGAAGGCTCCGACGGGTTCAACGTCGTCTTCCCCTTCCTGCCGCAGGGTCTGCTTGACGTGACCACCCGTGTCGTTCCAGAGCTCCAGCGCCGCGGCATCTTCCGCCGTGAATACGAAGGCACGACATTGCGCGAAAATCTCGGCCTGCCGCGTCCGGAAAACCGCTTCTTCAAGAAAACGGCTGCCGCAGCGCAGTGAAAGAGCCCAGCATTAAGAGACTGACATGAGCCATATCACACCAATCGACTATGAAACCGCTTCCGAAGCCGTGCGCGCCGAACATGACCGTGAAGTACAGCTGCGCGGCCGCATGACCAACATGAAGCGGACATTGCTGCATTCGCCGGTGGCGCATCGTATCTATGCGGAGTGGTTTCCCTTGCGCGAAGAGCTGCGCCCGGCGCTCGACGATCGCGCCGTCTGGCTACTGTGCCAAGCGATTGCAATCGAATGCCGCTCGATCATCCCGGTCGGCTTCTTCCGGCGGGCACTGATCAATGCGGGGCTGACGCCGGAAACGATCGTACCGACTGAGGACGAAGCTCTGCTAGTCGAATTCGGCAAGGCGATCGTCAGGGATTCCAACGCCATTCCCGAGGAAGTCTGGACGCGGCTGAAGGCGCGCTACGACGAGCCGGCGCTTGCCAATCTCGTGGCTTTCGCCGGCATCATGATCGCGACTGCGATCTACAACAATGCCGTGAAGGTGGATATCGATCCGGAGCTGGGGCCTTATCTCCAAGGGTTCGAGTTTCCCTCGAAGTAGAATGGCCCCTCACCCCAGCCCTCTCCCCGTTTTGACGGGGAGAGGGAGCGATAACACCAAGTCCCTTCGCCCCGCGTGCGGGGAGAAGGTGGACTTGAGCTGTTAAGCGAAGCGCAACTGCGAAAGGACGGATGAGGGGCTATTCCGAACCCAAACTCACCCCGAAATCACCGTCGAAAACTGCGGATTGCCGCGGATCGTGTTGCTGACAGTGCAGATCTCATCCTCGGCGGCATGCGCGATAGCATTGCGGATTTCATCGCTGAAATCGCCCTTGATGGTGAAGGCGATGTTGAATTTCTCGACGCGGGAAAGGCCTTCGGTGGCCTTTTCGCCCGTCACGACGGCGGTCACTTCGGTGAGCTTGTCGAGCACGCCGAGGCTGCTTGCCGCCATGCGGGCGCTTAGGACCAGGCAGGCGGACAGCGACGAATAGAGCAGGTCGAGCGGGTTGAAACCGGGCTGCGACGGCGAGGTGACGATATCGATCTCGCCGCCCGTCACCGAGGTTACGTGCGGAAATCCCGTGCGGCCAACCGTAGCGGTGGCGCCCGTCTGCCTCGTCTTCACTTTCAGTTCGGCCATGTCGAAAATCCTTGAAATAAAAGCGTGAAACCTTTTCCTTCTACATAGGGATTCCTGGCACAGGACACAATTGCAGTTCCCGCCCCTTGCGTCCTCGAGCCAGTTAAGCCACCAAATGGTTACAGGCTCTTAGAGCAATTCCAGGAAAAGTGCGTGGCGGTTTTCCGTCCGGAATTGCGTACAAACGCTCTAGCAGACAGGCAGTTCGACATGACCGTTTCCGATCCCCGCGCCTTTCTCACTTCCTTATTCGATGCCGCCGTTCGCGCCGCCGATCCTTTGATCGGCATCCGCGCGCATCTGCCTGCAAAGCCGAAGGGCCGGACGATTGTCATCGGCGCCGGCAAGGGGTCGGCCCAGATGGCTGCGGCGTTGGAACAATGCTGGGATGGCCAGCTGGAAGGATTGGTGGTGACGCGATACGGCTTCTCCGCCCCTTGCCATAAGATCGAGATCATCGAAGCAGCCCATCCTGTGCCGGACGAAGCCGGACTCGCCGCCTCGAAGCGCCTGCTGAAGCTTGTGGAAGGTCTCACTGAGGACGATCTGGTGATCGCCCTGATATCAGGCGGTGGCTCGGCGCTGCTGCCCTCGCCAGCCGGTACGTTGAGCCTCGCGGACGAGATCGCGGTCAACAAGGCGCTGCTCGCCTCCGGCGCGCCAATCTCCGCGATGAATGTCATTCGCAAACATCTGTCGACCATCAAGGGAGGCCGGTTGGCCGCCGCGGCCCATCCCGCCAAGGTCGTCTCTCTCGTCGTTTCGGATATCCCCGGCGACGATCCGGCTCTGGTCGCATCCGGCCCGACCGTGCCCGGTGCCGGCACCCGCACCGAGGCGCTCGATCTTATCCGCCTCTATCGCATCGAGTTGCCGACAGCCGTTCTCGCCCATATCGAGACGGCCGAAGCGGATGCGCCGCGTCCGGATGATCCGCGCTTTGCCGGCAATGAGGTCCATCTCATCGCATCGGCCGGCGTCTCTCTGGAGGCCGCCGCCGAGGTGGTCCGCGCCGCCGGCATCGAAGCAGCCATCCTCTCCGATGCCATCGAAGGCGAAGCCCGCGAGGCCGCGCATGTCCATGCCGCCATCGCCCGCGAGGTGCTGCATCGCAGCCGCCCCTTCGCCAAGCCTATTGTGCTACTGTCAGGCGGAGAAACGACGGTGACGTTGAAAGGCAAGGGCAAGGGCGGACGAAACTCGGAATTCCTGCTGTCGCTGGCGATCGACATCGATGGCAACACGGGGATTTATGCCATGGCCGCCGACACGGACGGTATAGACGGCAGCGAGGACAATGCCGGTGCCTTTGCCGATGCGGGCACGGTGACGCGGCTGCGTGAGGCCGGATTGGTGCCGGCCGAGATGCTGGCAAACAATGATGCGTGGACAGCATTCGACGCGATCGGCGATCTATTCGTGCCCGGCCCGACGGGAACGAACGTCAACGACTTCCGCGCCATCCTGATCGCGTAATCACTGGAAGCGGCCGTGGCTTAGACGATGGCGGTGCAATCGTCACAACGCCAATAGGCGGCTGCGGTTGATGTCCATCGGAAGAAGTGTCGAGCGCAATGATCGCACTCGATCTCGACGACATGTGTCTTCTCGCGAACGATGGATGGCCCAGTCTTGATCCTGCGCTCGCTCTTCCATTGTTCGAGCTTCGTCACGGCCATGATTACCCTCCACGCAATACTCGCCTCGACAAGCAACACCCTAAAATAGACTTGCCTAATAAAATAAATATTGCAAGTGCGAAGCCCGCGTCTTCGCAGCGGGGAAATCGAAATTATCCGCAGTAGTGCACGGAAGACATAGTGCGGAAGGCACAGGCCTACGGCTCGGCCGCACCATTAAAAATTTGTGACGGCGGATATCGCCATTTTCGCGCGTGACACCATGTCATTTATGGGCGACTTTCCATCAGACAATAACGGGAGGCATACGCATCATGCGCCAATTCCGCCAGCGGGCGATTTCGTCGGTAACCCTTGTCACATTTGCTCTCTTTTCCGTCACCGCCCGCGCCGCCGCACCGCCACCCGTCGAGGCTGAACATGGCATGGTGGTAACGGCACAGCATCTCGCCACCGATGTCGGCGTCGACGTGCTGAAGAATGGCGGCAATGCCGTCGATGCCGCCGTTGCGGTCGGCTATGCGCTTGCCGTCGTTTATCCCACGGCCGGCAATATCGGCGGCGGCGGCTTCATGACCATCCGCATGCGTGACGGCAAGACGGATTTCCTCGATTTTCGTGAGCGCGCACCGCTGGCCGCCAAAAAGGACATGTACCTCGACGACAAGGGCAATATCGTCAAAGGCGCGAGCACCGATGGCTATCTCGCGGTCGGTGTTCCCGGCTCGGTCATGGGCTTCGAGACGGCCCGCGAGAAATATGGCACGAAATCCCGTCAGGATCTGATGGCGCCGGCCATTCGCTATGCCAAGGAAGGATTCACGCTGAACCAGGCCGATGCCGCCGAGCTGAACGAGAACAAGGCATGGCTTTCGCGTGATCCGGCTACCGCCGCGATCTTCACCAAGGCGGACGGCAAGCCCTTCGCGACGGGTGACAAGCTGACCCAGCCGGACCTCGCCAACGCTCTCTCCGGCATCTCGGATCAAGGGCCTGACGGTTTCTACAAGGGACCGGTCGCCAATGCCATCGTCAAGGCAAGTCAGGACAAGGGCGGCATTCTCGCCAACCAGGATTTCGAACAGTACAAGGTTCGCGAACTCGATCCCGTGAAATGCAATTATCGCGGCTACGAGATCATTTCCTCGCCGCCTCCCTCCTCCGGCGGCGTCATCATCTGCGAAATCCTCAACGTGCTGGAGGGCTATCCGCTCTCCTATACCGGCTACGCCTCCGCCGACACGGTGCATTACATGGTTGAAGCCATGCGCTACGCCTATGTCGACCGCAACTCGGCGCTTGGCGATCCGGATTTCGTCAACAATCCCATCAGCAAGCTGCTGGACAAGGCCTATGCCCAGAAGATTCGCGACAGCATTTCGCCCTACAAGGCCGGCGTTTCAAAGGATCTGATGCCGAAGGGCCTCGGTGAAAGCCACGAGACCACGCATTATTCGATCATCGACAATGACGGCAATGCCGTTGCCGTCACCTACACGCTGAACGGTGGTTTCGGCGCCGGCGTCGTCGCGCCGGGCACCGGCATCCTCCTGAACAACGAGATGGACGACTTCACCTCCAAGCCGGGCGTGCCCAACCTCTACGGCCTGGTGCAGGGCGAAGCCAATGCCATCCAGCCGAAGAAGACGCCGCTCTCATCCATGAGCCCGACGATCATCGCCAAGGACGGCAAGCCCTTCATGGTGATCGGTAGCCCCGGCGGTTCGCGCATCATCACCATCACGCTTGAAGCGATCATCAACGTCATCGACTTCGGCATGAACATCCAGGAAGCGATCGACGCGCCGCGCATCCATCATCAATGGCTGCCGGATAAGGTCTACATGGAGCCGCGTGCGCTCTCGCCCGATACGATCAAGCTTTTGACCGGTATGGGCTACACGGTTCAGGTTGACAACGACTGGCCGATCTGGGGTCAGGCCGCCGGCATCCTCGTTGGCGGCAAGAGCCTCAGCGACATCGCCAAGGGCGGCGGTGCCCGCTACAACGGCGCCATAGACAGCCGCGCCGGCTCGGGACTTGCCGAAGGTTACTGATCACCTCGGAGCCTGCTGAAAACGACAACTCGGACCGGTGCCACCATCAATCGCCACCGGTCTTTTTCGTCCGCGGCACCTACCAAAAACGAGCACATTATCTTACGCGAAAAAACCAAGCGTGAGCATTTCAGCGCGATATCGCGCCTATTCATTCACCTCACGTTCATTTGATGCCGTTTGCCCCTGCATGTGCGTCATTTTTTTCATCCCATCAATCAAATTTGCGATTTCTGATATGGAAATTGCGGCGATGCGGGAGTATACAAACCGCCGTTCAAACAGGCCTTCGCGGCCGTGACCAGACTTGCGGTTCTGTCTTAGGACCCCTCCGCACCATCGAGAGCGATCCCCGACAATGTCGGACCAGATATTCCAGGCCGCCCACGTCAGGCGGGCCGCACCGAATTTTCGTGTAGTAGCGCTTATTGTGGCAAGCGCGATGTTCATGGAACAGCTCGACGCGACTGTGCTCGCAACAGCTCTTCCGACCATGGCAAGAGACTTCGGCGTCAGCGCGCCGGCCATGAGTATCTCGCTGACATCCTACCTCCTCAGCCTCGCTATCTTCATTCCCGCCAGCGGCGCCATTGCCGATCGCTTTGGGTCGCGCACCGTCTTCCGCTCCGCCATCGCGGTCTTCGTCGTCGGCTCGCTTCTCTGCGCGCAGGCGCCAAACCTGTTCTTCCTCGTGATCGCGCGATTGCTGCAGGGCCTCGGCGGCGCCATGATGCTGCCTGTGGGCCGTCTGGTGCTGATGCGCAGCGTCGCCCGCAAGGACATGGTCAATGCCATGTCCTGGCTGCTGATCCCGGCGCTCGTCGGCCCGATCCTCGGCCCGCCGGTCGGCGGCATGTTCGTCACCTACCTCGACTGGCGCTGGATCTTCTACATCAACGTGCCGATCGGCATCATCGGCTTCATCCTCGTGTCGATGTTCATCGAGGAAGTGAAAGGCCCGCGCACCGGCCGTTTCGACCTCTCGGGCTTCATCCTCTCGGGCATTTCACTGGGATCACTGCTCTTCGGCTTCGAAATGTCGAGCCGCGAGGGCGAAGGCTATCTCGCCATCTTCCTGATCTCCATCGGCCTGCTCTTCGGCATCGCCTATCTGCGCCATGCCCGCAAGCATCCCTCGCCGATCATGGATTTCTCTTTGATGAAGGTGCCGACCTTCCGCACCTCTGTTATCGCCGGTTCGCTGACGCGCATCAGCCAGGGCGCCCATCCCTTTCTAATTCCGCTGATGCTGCAGCTCGGCTTCGGCCTTTCGGCCGCCGCCGCCGGCCAAATCGCCATTGCGACAGCGGTCGGCTCGATGGCGATGAAGCCGTTGCAGGTGCGCATCCTGCGCACGCTCGGCTTCCGCACCGCGCTCATCATTTTCGGCCTGATCGGCACGCTTGGCTATGGCATGTGCGCCATCTTCAGGCCTGACTGGCCGCTGCCCGTCATCTTCGTGATCCTGTTCTTCTGCGGCTTCTTCATGTCGTTCCAGTTCTCGGCCTACAACACGATTGCCTATGACGAGATCGAGCGCGACCAGATGAGTACCGCGACCAGCTTCTATTCGACCTTCCAGCAGCTGATGCTTTCCCTCGGCATCTGCGTCGCTGCCCTTGCTCTACACGGCTCGATGCAATTCCGCGGCGCTGCGAAAGCCCAGATGATCGATTTCTCCGTCGCTTTCATCGTCGTGACGGCGATTGCGCTTCTCGCGGTGATCTGGAACGCCCGATTCTCGCGCACAGCTGGCTCGGAACTCAGCGGCCATCGCCTCAAGTCGTCAAAGGATGGGCTGGGCGAACATTGACCGGGCTAGACTGCCCTGGATAAGGGTGGCGCCGGACACCCGCGCTCCGATGCTATGAAGAGCTCTGGCCCGGCAGGCATAGGCGCAAACAAAAAAGGCCGGGCTAACCCGACCTCTTCCTTATTGTCTCAACGATCTTTGCCAGTACACCCGTGGTCGAAGATCGGAAACAAATGGCTTACATGGCTTCCAGCTGATCAGCCGACATCTTGCCCGAACGCTTGTCTTTGACCAGCTCGTAAGAAATCTTCTGACCGTCGCGCAGCGTGCTCATGCCGGCGCGCTCAACGGCCGAAATATGCACGAAAACATCCGTCGCGCCGTCGTCGGGCTGAATAAAGCCAAAACCCTTGGCTGCATTGAACCACTTTACAGTACCTGTGCTCATAACGATGACCTTTCAATCACTCATACAGAGATCCCGATCCAGACTGCGCCTGGACGGAAGTAGACCGATTTTGGGAGGGAAGTTCGTCGGTGTCGCGCAGAGTGCGTCGAGGCAAAGCTCAGTCACAAATATCGATAGGATATTTCTATCCGATAGGCGCATCATCCACAAGTAGAAGCAGCTAAAATATCAAAAACGTTCGGTAGTTCGCCGGAAAATCTCATGGGTGGCATCGTTTGTGGCACAGTTTATGGCTGAATCTCAACAGCAGCCTTTTGCCGTTGTCCCCGCTACTTCTGCATGCAATCTCGGAATTCTATCGCATTTTCCGAGCTCTTCCACGACAGGCCGTGATTAATGCCTTGCAAGGGCGGTCGATCAGCTTAGGCTAGTTACAACCGACACCGTTGTCAGCCCATGGAGGCCTAAATGACGCCAGCGAACAAAGACAGCCTGTTTGGTTCCAAGAGGCAGGCGCCGTCGGCCAAGGCCAGCCAATTCGATTCCACGGTCAAGGAAATTCTCGCCAGCGAGCAGGCCATCCGCGAGCGGAAAACCACCCGCCTGCGCGAGCTTCGTCTCGAGAGAGAAGCGTCGCAGCCAGAGCCGGAACCAAAAACAAAATCCAAGCGAAAAGCTCCCAAGACATCCGGAACGGGTGAAACCGGATCAGATGAATAGAGCATGCAACAAATGACGTTACGCTTTTGGTGAACACTGCCTTCACGGACGGCGCATTGCGTTGAACAATGCCCATGACCTAAATAGCGATCAGAACGAAGTAACAGTCTGGAGCATCCCATGGTCGCCGGCATCCATCACATCACGCTGATCACTCGCAAGGTTCAGGCGAATGTCGATTTCTACGTCGGTTTCCTGGGTCTACGTCTCGTCAAGCGCACGGGCGGGTTCGAGGACGCCACGCAGCTTCATCTCATCTATGGCGACGCCACGGGCTCGCCCGGCTCGCTTGTTACGTTTCTCGTGTGGGAGGACGGTTCGCCCGGCCGCGCCGGCGTCGGCCAGGTGGGAGAAATTTCGCTCGCCATCGATCCCGCAAGCATCGGCTTTTGGCTGACGCGCGCCTTAAGCGCCGGCCTCAAGCCGGAAGGGCCGTCCGAGGAGTTCGGTGAGCCGGTTTTACGGCTGAAGGACCCGGACGGCGTCATCGTCAAGCTCGTGGGAACCACGACTCTGCGCGCAACGGCCCCGTGGACGAGCGATACCATTCCACAGGAGCACGCCATTGCCCGCATCCGCGGCGCGACGCTGTTCACCGAAACGCCCGAGGAAACGCAGGCGATCCTCAACGATCACTTCGGCTACCGGCCGCTCGCCACCAGCGGAGCGATCAATCGGCTCGTCTCGGAGACTGGCGATATCCTTGACATCCGCGATGCGCGCGGCTTCTGGGCAAGCGCGCCGGGCACAGGCACGGTCGATCATGTCGCCTTCCGCGCCAAGGACGATGCCGAACTGCAGTCGGTCCGCACCGCGCTACAGGCAATCAATTCCGGGCCGACGGCGATGCATGACCGCAAATATTTCCGCTCGCTCTACGTCCGCGAACCCGGCCAGATCCTGCTCGAACTTGCGACGGATGCACCCGGCATGTTGATCGACGAGGACGAGGCAACGCTTGGCACGCGCCTCTTTGCACCCGGCGACAGTCCGAGGCTTTTGGCGGAACTGAACGTGATCCTGCCGCAATTCTCCATGCCCGGCGAACCACGCTTCATCTATCGCGACCTGCCCTTCATCCATCGCTTCTTCACGCCGGAGCAAGCGAACGGCAATGTCTTCGTTCTGCTGCATGGCTCCGGCGCCAACGAAACGACGATGCTGCCGCTCGGCCACAAGATCGATGCCGACGCGACACTGCTGACGGTTCGAGGCCGCGCGCTCGAAGAAGGTGCGCCGCGCTGGTTCCGCCGCAACGGACCGATGACCTTCGATCAGGCCGATATCGCCAGCGAAGCCGAAGCCTTCGCCGCCTTCATCGATGGCGCGGTCCATGCCTATGGCCTCGATCCGGACCGCATCGTCTATATCGGCTATTCGAACGGCGCCAACCTTCTGAACGCCATGCTGTCGTTGCAGCCGCATCTCATCCGCCGCGCAGTGTTGTTGCGCTCCATGGCCGTGCTCGAAAATCCGCCTGCAGCGGATATGTCGGATGCCGATGTGCTGGTGGTCGCGGGCGAAAAGGATTTGTACGGGCCCTACGCTCAACCTCTCGCCGAACGGCTGCGGGATGGCGGCGCAAAAGTCGATCTGGCAACCATTCCCGGCGGTCACGAATTTGACGATGCCGACGTGCCGGTCATTCAGGCATGGTTGAAGCGCTCGCCTTGAGCGCTTCAACGGTAGCAGCTTCCATAATCAAAGCGCATCCGTCGCTTTGCACCAGCACGTCGCGTCCTTTCACGGACCGACGCCTTGCAGCATGGGCTAAGATCATTTCGACAGCTGCGATACAAAGAAATCGATAACACCCCGCTGAGCCGCCGTCGCTTGCGCACCCGGCTTCAGAAAGAAGTCGTGCGCACCGCCCTTGTGAACGTCGAGGCTGACAGATCCATCCAAGCCTTGGGCCATCTGGCGCAACGTTTGCGCCGTCGAGATGGGAAAGGTGCGGTCAGCGCCGCCCCAGACAATAAGCAGAGGCGGCAAGGAACTCACTGGCTTCGAGTAGCCCTCGGGGAAGGCGCCGTCGACAAGGACGAGTGCGCCGATATCGGTGGCGCCTGCTGAAGCGGCAGCGGCGGTTTGCGCTCCAAGCGATATGCCGAGCACGCCGATCCGCCGGATATGGTCCGGTTCGCTGTTGAGATGAGAAATCACCTTATGAACCGTCGCGATCCAGGCCGGCCGACGCGTCGCATAATAGGCGATACGGGCGCGGGCGCTGCCCGCATGGGCGATAGCCTGCTCATCAACGGGTGAAAGCAGATGAACGAAATAGGCGTCAAGACCGGCTGCATCGAGACTGCGCCCAAAATCATCATATGCGGGCGAAGCAAACCCCTTGCTGCCGCTCAGAATAATGACGGCAGGACGCGAAGGACTTGCGCTATCCGTAGAACCCTCAACCAGAACATTGCCGCCAGCCGTCGCAACAGTGAACCGCTCTCGGTCGCCGGCTTCGGCGTTTCCAAATGCGAGGAGCGATACAACCGTCAGGACAAGAGCAAAGGTGACTTGCATGGACTTCTCCCTGGCAAAAACGCGCAAATATTGCACAGCTTCTGCCAGGGAATAAAGCGGTCGATGTAGACTTCGGATCAACCCTTGAACGTGTATTCCTTAATCGATTCCGGCTTCATCTCGATCGAGAAGCCCGGCAGGCTCGGCGGCATGTAGGCTGCGTCGCGGATGATGCAGGGGTCGATGAAATGCTCGTGCAGGTGATCGACATATTCGATGACGCGGCCATCCTTGGTGCCTGAGACTGCGATATAGTCGATCATCGACAGGTGCTGCACATATTCGCAAAGGCCGACGCCGCCGGCATGCGGCCAGACCGGCAGCCCATACTTGGCGGCGATCAGCAGCACGGCGAGAACTTCGTTGAGGCCGCCCATGCGGCAGGAATCGATCTGCACGATGTCGATCGCGCCTTCGGCGATGAACTGCTTGAACATGATGCGGTTCTGGCACATCTCGCCGGTCGCGACCTTCACCGGGCCGATGGCCTGGCGGATCTTGCGATGTCCGGCGACATCGTCCGGGCTGGTGGGCTCTTCGATGAAGAAGGGCTTGGCGAAGGCGAGCTTCTTCACCCAGTCGATCGCCTGGTTGACTTCCCAGACCTGGTTGGCGTCGATCATCAGATAACGGTCGGGGCCAATTACCTCGCGGGCAATTGTCAGGCGACGGATATCGTCTTCGAGATCGCGGCCGACCTTCATCTTCACGTGATTGAAGCCGGCGTCGATTGCCTCCTGGCACAGACGGCGCAGCTTGGCGTCGTCATAGCCGAGCCAACCGGCCGACGTCGTGTAGCAGGCATAGCCCTCGCGCTCGAGCGTGGCGATACGGTCGGCTTTGCCGGCCTCCGCCTTCTTCAGGATGGCGACGGCCTCATCGCGAGTGAGAACGTCGGTCAGGTAGCGGTAGTCGACGATATCGGCGATGTGCTCTGCATCCATCTCCGAAACAAGGCGCCAGACCGGCTTGCCTGCTTCCTTGGCCAGCAGATCCCAGACGGCATTGACGACTGCGCCCGTCGCCAGATGCATCGCGCCCTTTTCCGGGCCGATCCAGCGCAGCTGGCTGTCGCTGGTCAGATGCCGCCAGTATTTGCCGGGGTTTTCCAGAACCGTCGCAAGCTCCGTGCCGACCACCAGATGGCGCATCGCCTCGATCGCCATGCAGCAGATGTCGTTGCCCCGGCCGATGGTGAAGGTCAGGCCGTGGCCGGCAAGACCCGGCTTGTCGGTCTCAAGGATGACATAGGCCGCCGAATAATCCGGGTCCGGATTCATCGCATCCGAACCGTCGAGGCTCTGCGATGTCGGGAAGCGCAAATCGAAAACGCGAAGATTGGTGATGCGCGTCATTGGAAAACTCCTTCTAAATCCATCGCGACCTCTCGACCCCTCAACCGAGGTCGAACTCCTCCCAGAGCGCCGCATTATGCTCGCCAACGTGCGGGGCCGCACGCTCGAATTTCGGCCGCTGCCCATCGATGCGGATGGGCGAGCGGGTGGTATGCAGGCTGACGCCGTCATCGCGCCCGACCGTCTGTAGCATGTCGAGCACGCGAAAACCTTCGCTGCCGAGAAGCTCCGGCCAGTTCAGCACCCGCGCGCACCAGATATCGGCAGGTTCGAGGATTGCCAGCCAGTCATCGACATTGCGGGTCGCAATGCGCGCCGCGATCAGCGCCTTGATCTCGTCGCGCGATGTGAACCAGCTCTTCGGGTCATTGCGATAGGGCGCAAGCTCGTCCATGCCGAGCAGGTCGGCAAGCTTGGAAATCGGCGTCATGGCGATGGCGAGATGGCCGTCGGCGGCGGGATAGACGCCATAGGGCGCGGAAAGATAGGCGTGCGCGCTGCGGACATGCGAGCGCTCCGGCAGCTTGTTGCCGCTGTTCATATGCACGCTCAGCACCTCGACCTGCAGATCGACGAGCGCCTCGAGCAGGCTGGTTTCCACCAAGCCGCCCTCACCCGTCACGCCGCGACGCACCAGCGCTGCGAGAATGCCCTGGGCTGCCGCCGCGCCGGCCAGCATATCGCCGATCGCAAGGCCGAAGGGCACCGGCCCCTGTCCCTCATCGCCATTCAGCCACATGACGCCGGAGCGCGACTGCGCCAGAAGATCCTGACCCGGCCGCGAGACCCAAGGCCCCTCTTCGCCATAGCCGCTGATCGAGCAATAGACGAGGCGCGGATTGAGCTTGCGTGCCGCTTCATGGTCCAGACCCAGCCGCTCGATCACGCCGGGGCGGAAATTCTGTACGAGCACATCGGCACGGGAGATGAGCTTGCGCAGCGCGGCCATGTCGCGCTCGTTCTTCAGGTCGATCGCCAGACTTTCCTTGGAGCGGTTGATTGCATGAAAGATCGTGGAATCGCCGCTCTCGTGATCGCTGAGATAGAGCCCGCGCGAGAGATCGCCGCCGGCGGGACGCTCGATCTTGATGACCCTGGCGCCCAGATCCATCAGTCGGAGGGTGCAATAAGGACCGGACAGGAACTGGCTCATGTCGACGACAACAAGCCCGGCCAGCGGCAAGTCCTTCTTCAACGCCATCGATACTCCAGCTCCCCTGGCTCCACTCCGGCCAAAAGCATCTTTCCGCCTTGAGGATTATCCTCGTGACCGGCTTCCGCATCAGCCTCAATTTTCTTATGTAAATAGTATTTTCACATATGGATGGATTTTGCAAACGAAAAGAGGAGAGAAATTCCACGCCTATTCCGCTGATAATGGAGGGAAATGCGCTATGGTCCGATCCGTTCAGGATTGTTGAAAGGAGACGGAGAATGGCGACGGTCAAACTGCTTGATGATGCGGAAGCGGAGGCAATCCCGGCGGTCAAAGCCGTGTTCGACGACATTCGCGCAACGAGAAAATCCGACTTCGTCAATAATTTCTGGCGCGGCCTCGCCAATGATCCCGCGCTGCTGAAGCGCACCTGGGAAGGGTTGAAAGCCGTGATGATGGCGGAAGGCACGCTCGATCCGCTCGTGCGGGAAATGATCTACATCGCCGTCTCCACGGCAAACGGCTGCACCTATTGCGTCCATTCGCACACGGCAGCGGCCAAGGCGAAGGGAATGACGGATGCGCAGCACGCTGAGCTGCTGGCGGTCATCGGATTGGCCGGACAGACAAACCATTTGGTCACCGCGATGCAGATCCCCGTCGATCCGCAATTCGACGTTAGCAGCCGCTGAGAACACAAAAGGCCCGCGGGCGTGCCAGCGGGCCTTTCATAAACGGTTTTCGCTCTTTCAGCGGTCCGACTTTTCCGTCGCCTGAGTGTCCGCCGCAAGCGCGGCAACGTTGAGGCCATTGTTGACGGCCAGCAGCCTTTTACGAACCAGAACGCCCATCACGCGGGCGGCCGTCGAAAAGGTCATCGTGTCAAGCGGACCTTCGCCCTCCCAGGGCTTGGTCAGTCGCTCGGTCACCGCCGAGACGATATTGTTGGGCACGATGTCAGTGCATTCGCGCATGGCTTCGAACACGACGCTGATGGGATGGATACGTCCTTCGAACGTCACGATCGGTTCGGTTACTTCGCTGTCCCATTCCTCGAAGGCATAGAGCGCCTCGCGGAAGAGCTGCTGGAGGGTGATGGGGGCATGACCCTCATGAAGGGGCGGCAAGGCATTCGACATGTCTGTCTCCTTTCAATTGGAAGTCCGGCGCATATATGAAAGTTAATGATCTCCTACGGAGACCCAAGCGCTGCTTCTTCAGTTTGGCGCGCCTAAGTCGGGGGGTATAGCGCGGCAAACCATCTTGTGACCGGCGCAACGCGGGAACCACACGAAATGTTCCCACCGGTCATGTAACTTGATCAAGTCTATAGATTAATCTCGACTTGAAAAGCCTCTTTGCAAATTTTCTGTAATTCTCTTTATTTTTGAACGACTTCGCGTAGAGTGAAATGACAGCGCATCTGTGGAAGGCATGCGAATCTCCCCCCATAGCCGAAAGGACGACCATGTGCGGCGATCATGAACACGAGCATCCGGATGGTCACGATCACGGCCACCAACACGTCGATTGGCGCGAGCACGGCATCAAGATCATCCCCGGCAATGCGCTTGACCCGAACACGGCGCAGACGCCGGGCATGAACCGCGCGACCGCGATCAACCATGCGCGCGCCGGCGCGGAAAAAATCTGGGCGGGAACCGTGACGATCCACGCCAATGCCAAGACCGGCGCTCACCATCACGGCGATCTCGAAAGCATCATCTATGTCGTCAAGGGCCGGGCGCGGATGCGCTGGGGCGACAACCTGGAATTCGTCGCCGAGGCAGGCCCCGGCGACTTCATCTTCGTGCCGCCCTATGTGCCGCATCAGGAGATCAATGCCAGCCGCGACGAGATACTGGAATGCGTGCTTGTCCGCTCCGGCCAGGAGCCGGTCGTCGTCAATCTCGATATCGAACCGATCGAAAAGCCGGAGGAAGTCCTCTGGAAAGACCCCATTCATCGCTGAGACGATTAAATTTTGAGCAAATGCCTGTTTTGCCGCATAAGTAATCTATAGTAATTATAGAAAATTAGTTTGCTCTTTTGCGTTGCACTGAAAAGAGTTTTTCAGAACCGCAGCGCACAACGCATGATCCTGCTTGGCGAACCAAACGCGCGTCTGAGATTATCCCTGCGTCAACGAGAGAACGATCTCGATCATCTGGAACAGGATTTCCCATGACTGAAAAGCTTTCCAAAGGTTTCGACGCGCTGCGCCTTTCCCGCCGCGCCGGCCTTGCTGCCATCTTTGCATCCGCTGTCGCCGTATTCGGCTTGACGGTAACTGCTCCGCAGACCTTCGCCGCAGACAAGACGATCAAGGTCGGCATCATGAGCGGTGAGGACGAGGATGTCTGGCGCGTCGTGGTCGCCGAAGCCGCCAAGAAGGGCCTGAAGGTCGAGCCGGTCGTCTTCAACGACTACACCCAGCCGAACGAGGCACTGGAGCGCGGCGAAGTCGACGCCAACGCCTTCCAGCACAAGCCTTACCTCGACAACCAGATCAAGCAGCACGGCTATCACATCGTCGTTGCCGGCTATACGGGCATCTGGCCGATCGGTCTCTACACGAAGAAGTACAAGACTGTCGCCGAACTGCCGAAGGGCGCCACCATCGGCGTGCCGAACGACCCGTCCAACGAGGGCCGCGCGCTTCTCGTGCTGCAGCATGAAGGCATCATCAAGCTCAAAGACGGCACCGGTATTCTCGCCACGGTCGCCGACATCGCGGAAAACCCGAAGAACGTCGACATCAAGGAACTGGATGCCGGCATCGTCGGCCGCTCGATCGACGACCTTGACGGAGCTGTCGTCAACACCGACTGGGCGCTGAAGGCGGGCCTCTCGGCGCAAGACCGCATCGCGCAGGAACAGACCGAAGGCAACCCCTACCGCAACTTCATCGCTGTTAGGCAAAGCGACGAGAGCGCGCCCTGGGTCAAGACCCTGGTTGCCGCCTATCAGAATGACGTTGTAAAGGCCGAATTCGACAAGGTCTACAAGGGCACGGGCCAAAGCGCCTATTGATTACCAAACAGCGCGGGGGACAGCGCTGAATGGCAAGGCGGCTGGGGCATCTTGCCCGGGCCGCCTTCGGCGTTTTTCCCTCGGGATGCGATGACGCTCGCTGAGAAGTTCGTGGAGAGCATGCACCCCCTCTATTCCTTTCGGGACATCTCTCCCACAAGGGGAGAGATCGTGGGGAGTATGCCGCGCGCTCCGCAAAACAGATCAGCGAAGCATCCGCATATGCAATCCGTTCTTCCTGCTGATGGCTTGCCAAACGTTGCCAATCTCCCCCCTTGTGGGAGAGATGTCACGAAAGTGACAGAGGGGGGTATAATGGCCTCAATCAACTTGAAGGCCGCTTTTACACAAAGAGACAGAGAATGAATTCTTTCACCCCAGCCACATCAATCGACGGACAGGCGCCACCCGATACTTCGGCCGGCGACGAGATCGTCCGCCTGATCGATGTTCGCCGCCGGTTCGACACCACGCCGGCGCTGGATGGCATATCGCTGACCGCGCGCCGCGGCGAAATCGTCGGTATCATCGGCCGCAGCGGCGCGGGCAAATCGACACTGATCCGTTGCCTGAACGGGCTGGAACGTGCCGACAGCGGCGAGATCCACATAGAGGGCCGCGATATCGCGCGTTTATCCGAGAAGGAATTGCAGCCACTGCGCCGCCGCATCGGCATGGTCTTCCAGCATTTCAATCTGCTGTCCTCGAGGACCGTGGAGGAAAACATCGCGCTGCCGCTGAAGATCGAGGGCCTCGCCAAGACGGAACGATTGCAGCGCGCCCGCGAGCTGCTTGATCTGGTCGGCCTCGCCGACAAGGCAAAGGCCTATCCCTCGGCGCTTTCAGGCGGCCAGAAGCAGCGCGTCGGCATTGCCCGCGCCCTCGCCGCTCGGCCCGCCATTCTGCTCTCGGACGAAGCGACATCGGCGCTCGACCCGGAAACCACCCGGTCGATCCTGGCACTGTTGAAGGACATCAACCAAAAGCTCGGCCTGACGATCCTCCTCATTACCCACGAGATGGAAGTCATCCGCTCGATCGCCGATCGCGTCGCGGTCATCGATGCCGGCAGGATCGTCGAAGAGGGTTCGGTATGGACCGTGTTCGCCAACCCGCAAACGGAAATTGCCGCAAGCCTGCTCAGCGGCGCCCGCCCGCAGCTTCCCGACCATATTGCCGCCCGCCTCTCCTCGACATCCGGGGCTGAAGCCATTCTCAGTGTCGATCTCGCCGGCCCTGCCGCGCAAGGCGCGCTCTTTGCCGAGCTTTCGGCCGCTCTTCCCCGCTCCTTCCGGCTGGTCCATGGTGGCATCGACCATATCCAGAACCAGCCCGTCGCCCGCTTCTTCGTCGCTGTGCCGACGCGTGATCCGAGTTTGCCGACCCAGGTTAGCGATTTTTTGAAAGCCCGCTCCGCCCGGGTGGAGGTTCTAGGCTATGACAACTGACGTAATCCTCGGCCTGCTCTGGCGCTCCTTCTGGCAAACCATCTGGATGACGGGCGCATCGGGCTTTCTTTCGCTGATCATCGGCCTGCCGCTTGGCCTCGCCCTCGTCGTCACCAGCCGCGGCGGCATTGCCGAGCAGGGTGCGATCAACCGCATTCTGGGCATCCTGGTCGACGGCTTCCGCGCCGTGCCTTTCATCATCCTGCTCATTGCGCTCATTCCGGTGACGCGCCTGATCGTCGGCACGGCGCTCGGCACGACGGCCGCGATCGTGCCGCTGACCATCGCCGCCATTCCCTACTATGCCCGCGTCGCCGAAGTGTCGCTGCGCGATGTCGATCGCGGCCTGATCGACGCCGTGCGCGCCATGGGCGGCAATCGCTGGACCATCGTCCGCGAAGTGCTGATACCGGAAGCCATGCCCGGCATCGTCGCCGGCTTCACCGTGACCATGGTGACGCTGATCGGCGCGTCCGCCATGGCCGGCACCATCGGCGGCGGCGGTCTCGGCGACCTCGCCATCCGCTATGGCTATCAGCGCTACGAGACGAATGTGATGATTGCCGTCGTCATCATCCTGATCGTTCTGGTCTGGGGGATGCAATGGCTGGGCGATCGCCTCGCCAACCGGCTGGACCGCCGCTAGTTCGCCTCAAGCCCTGCGCATGATCGCCGCTATTCATGCTCCGCCGCCGGCGCGGCGGGGCTCTGGCGCGGATCGAGATTGAGCATCGGCACCGAAGCATTCGGCAGCATGGTGGTCGGCAATTGCCCGTTCCACTTTTCCGCCTGTGTCAGGAAGATCAGGTTCGGATTGTCGCGCAATGCATCGCCCCGGGCCTTGATGGCCTTTGCCTCTGCATCACCACGGAGCTGGATCGCTTCGGCATCCGCCTGTGCCTGCAGCTTCACGGCATCGGCCTGGGCCTGCGCATCGGCACGGCGAGCATCGGCGGCGGCCTGGGCCTGCGTCACGGTGATCTGCGCCTGCACCTTCTCGCGCTCCGCATTCTGCCGCAGTTTCTGCACCTCGACCTCGGCCAGCATGCGCTGCTCTATGCTGTTCTCGTAAGCGTCGGAGAAGTCGATGTTTTCGACCTGAACGCTGTCGATCTGCACCGGACCTTGAATGCCCGCCTCGATCGCCGCCTGGACATCCGTGTTGAATTGCGCCCGGTTCTGGATGACGGATGCGGCGGTGAACTTGCCGAACACCGTCTTCACATCCTGCGGCGCCCGGCGCGCAATGAGCCGCGATTCCAGATTGCTGAGCGAACCGAACTCCGAATAGACGTGCTCGACGGCATCCGCCGGCACATGCCAGGAGATGGTCACACGCATGTCGGCGGGCTGCTGGTCCTGCGAATAGGCCGCCATCTGCTGATGCTCGTTGGCCTGGCAGCTCGTGCCGTTCTGGCAAGTCCAATAGGTAACCTGCTGAGTGACGGGGATTTTGATGACGGTCTCGACCCAAGGCAGCTTGAAATGCAGGCCCGGTTCAGCGGTTCCGACCATCGCGCCAGTGCGCAGGATGACACCGCGCTCGCCTTGATCGATCGTGTACCACGAGCTGAAGACGAGCATCAGCACGGCTATGACAGCAATAATGCCGATCAGTGCCGTCACGCGGCCCTTGCTTGCCACGGACGCTATGTCGATTTCCCGGTTTGCCATCGATGTCCTCACCATTTCCTCATGGCCGAGACATAAATGAGTCGAACCGAAAATGCACTCGCAGGCAGGCTACGAGCCGACAGCTCGGTCAGTTCCGCGTCACGGGCTTCGAGCGCATGCGCGACACCGTTTCCCGCTCGGCGCGCTTGCTGCGCATCGGCGGCAGACCGCGATCCATCAGATCCATGTCCTCCAGCACCATCTCGCCCATTTTCTTGAAGGCGCTGTCGAGCGCGCCGGCACGATGGGCCGAGCGCAGGAAGCCCTTCAGCTTGCGCACGGGATGATCGAGGCCGAGCGGCTCCTCGGGATAGACGTCGCTTGCCGCCACGATATGCCCGGAAGCGACTGCGGCCATCAGCGCATCGAAATCGACGACATCGGCACGGCTGAGCAGAATGAAGGCGGCCCCGTTGCGCATTTTCGCAAAGGCCTCGGCGCCGAGAAAGCCCTTGTTCTCGCTCGTGACGGACGCAACCACGAAGATGAAATCACTGCCCGACAGCACCTCGTCCAATCCGGCGGGTTGAACGCCATGTTCCCGGAGGATCGACGGCGGCATCCAGGGATCGAATACCTTGATATTGGCCCTGAAGCCGGAGAGCACCCGATTCAGCGCCTTGCCGAGATCGCCGAAGCCTATGATGCCGATATCGCTGCCGGAAATCAGCCGGGCGCTCGCATTGCCGTCGCCGCCCCAAAGCTCCCTGCCCTCGCGGAAATCCCGATCGGCATCGGCAATCCCGCGCGCCAGACTGAGAGCAAATCCAAGGCCGATCTCGGCGACCGGCTCGGCAAATACGAGGCCGGTCGTCACCACATGGATGCCGCGCTCGAAAAGGACCTCATAGGGCATATTGTTGATGAGGTTGCTCTCGACATTCAGGATGCAGCGCAATTGCGGCATCCGGTCGAGCGTTTCCTTCGTTAGCGGCGGCTGACCGATGATGTAGCGCGCCTCGCCAAGCACCGCGTCGCCCAGCCCGGCGATATTCTCCGGGTCCGCCTCGACGATACGGTATTTCGAGTGCAGGAGTGACAGCGCCTCCTTAGTAAAAATAAGATGGAGCGAGCGCGGCTCGGGCGCGCTGATCGCCAAGGGCCTGCTGTCGGTCGTCATTCTGTCTCTCCCTGTGTCGGGACACGATCCAACATCATTCGAGCAAGCAGATCAATCAGGCCTCCTCTTCTTCTCCCGGCATTCCGACGGAGAAGGCGCAGATGCGCGAGAGATGGGTGAGCGGCAGACCCGTCTCGACATGCCAGGCATTGAACTGATCCTGAATAAGCCGCAAGTCCTTCTTGGTCGGTTTGCTCTCCGAAATCGGCACGCCGGAAAGCCTCAGGCAGACGAGAACGTCATGGCTCATGACGAAGCTGTCGCGGCCGATCGCCCGCAGCAGATACTGACCCGTCATGCCGCCGAGCCGGTTGGCCTGCTTGTCCAGGACGGCGAGCAGGCCGATCTGGTCCTCCAGCGGCCAATCGGCAAAGAAGCGGCCGGCACTGCCATGCTCGTCGGCAAGGCGGCGGACGAACTGCGCATTGGCCCTGACCGACATGATCTTGGCGCCATTGCGGATCACGCGCGCGTCGGAGGTCAGATCATGCCAGTAATCGTCCGGCGCGAGATTGAGGAAGGCAGGATCGAAGCCAGAGAAGGCAGCCTCGAAGCCCGCCCATTTGGAATCGATGACGTTGCGCACGAAACCAGCATAGAAGATATAGCGCGTCATCTCCGACAAGACCCGATCATCCGACAGAGCGCGCAATGCATCATGGTTCGGCACCTTGGGCATGAGTGCCCGCAGCCCGTCGGCCCCGCCTTTGCGCTTTTCGGCGCGCTCTCTGATCTCAGCAAAGCTTCCCATCGTCCTCTCCCGTCAACCAAGCGGCACGACAAGTCTTTTATGATCTCATCACCCCGCGCAAGTAATCTTCGCGCAATGATTCTCCGTGAAAAACACACTATCGAAAGTCATGACTCGAAAGTTGATCGCGCCGGCACGCGAATTGATTTCCCAGACGATTGAAACAGTTGCGGACTGCTCCAGATATCGTCTTGAAATTAACTTGAGATTTCGCACACCGTAGCGTTAATTTCGGCGTCCTCGGATCGGAGCCTTCTGCCATGAATAATAAAGACTGGAATTATCCCATCATGGTCATCTGCAAGCGTACCGGAAAAGTCTATACGGTCGCTAACACCAAGGAAGCGCTGGACATGCTGCTGAACGCGTGGCCCGTGGCTGAAGGCAGGGCGTTCATGATGGCCCTACAGGTCTGTGCCGATGTCGAAAGAGGACAGGGGCAGCCGCTGGAAGCTCGCAACAGCTTCGTTGCCGCGGCGTCCGAGGCTGGCGTCCCTCTCGAGATGCCGGTGGTTCAGTAGACCATAGGCCTTCTTCCAGCTTTCTTCTCAACTGAAACATCCGCCTGTCTCATTGCGGGATAGCCTGGTCATCGGATCAGCGGCAGTACTACTCCATGATCGTCGCTCTATTGGCAGTCATCCTCCTTGCGGTCTTGTTTCGCGGCGTGTTGCGCACCGTTTTTATCGGATTGACGATCCTCATGCTGCTTCTCCTGCTGCTCTCCATATAGGCCGGCGCGCGACGCGCCCTCCTTGAGGCGACATCACGCCACAAGGATCGCACCAGCCGATTTTCCGGAAATTGCGAAACTTTTTCCCGCGACAGGAGTTTCAGTCGCAATGTCGGAGCATCATCGAAATGAACATGATCTTTAATGCCGGCGAAGGCCGCTGGCTTGAGCCCGTATATCTGCGTATCGGTTATGGCATGCCAGAAGCAATCCGAGGTCCGAAGGAAGCCCATAACCATCTACTGTTTCGCTGGCCGGCCGTGAGAGGCGAAAAATATAACTCGGCTCGAAGTCTCTGCCTTGAAGCCGACACCGATCCCCTGCTCCACGAGAAAGCCAGAGCGTTGTTCATCGAGGCCTGCATCGAAGCCAGCGTACTGGACTAGATCGCTCCTGCGATGTCGAAGCCGCTGTCGACCCTCAGGATATGTAGAGCATTCTTATTCCCCGAGCCCCTTCATTGCGGGCACCCCTCCGGGGGATCAGGAGCGCCGTCCTTATGACGAAAACTCCACCGACATAGGGCTTCGAAGCCATCACAACTGCGTCTCGGCAAGGCTCTTTAAGACGCATCCCGTTTTGCGAGAAGTGTGCAATAATCCGGCCGGGAGCAACCGTTGCGGGAATTGATCGCCTGCATTTGCTCGCCGGGCGGCAGGAGCGAAACCAGCCTCGATGACATCGGTCGGAGAGCGTTCGATCCGGAACGCTTTTTGCTGTGTTTACCGAAGCATGAATGTTTCGGAGGTAATACGTTTTGAAACGAAACACATTACGGCCATTTCCAGCCATCACGCTCGTCATGGGGGAGAGTGGTGGAACGCGCCGCGTCAATTCGGTGCATCAGGCTGCAGAACTGCTGCTGGAGCATTGGCCGGTAGGAAATGGCGAAGACTATGTCGCGGCAGTGCGGATCTGCCTGGAAGCGATGCTCGGCGCCGTCCCGCCCGAAACCGTGAGAGAGGCCCTGATCAGGGCCGCGCGGGAAGCGGGCATATCCGTCATGCAGTGAAATCCTCCCACCTCTCCCGCAGCCTGCGGGATCTCTCTGACATTATTCACTTTTTATGAACGACTGGCAGCGATCTTGCCAACAGAGGCAGGCGATTCGCCCTGCCAATGACGGAGAGAATATGTCGCTTCTACCATTCCCGGCCGACAGGCGTACCAGTGATGTCCGGCGGTGTGCCACGGCCCTGCAGCAGCTTCATGGCGAGGCGGCAAACCGCTTCTGGCGCGCGCAGATGGCAAGCTTTGCCGCCGCCTTGCGCGAACAGGGAATGGAAGATGGCGAAATCTCGCGGCAGGCCGGCCTCTTCATGCATGCAGTGCAGATGGAACTGCAGCTTGCCTATGCCGACGAGGAACTGAACGCCTCGGCCTGACGACGTCAAAGCATTTTCGCCTTTGCTCGAATCGCGAAAACGCTCCAGCCGTTTGGCTTTACGCAAGTCCGGACGGAAAGCCGCTGCGCACTTTTCCTGGATTTGCTCTATTTCGGCAAACGGCAGAATGCGATAGATTTGTCGCCGCTGGTCGGCGACTTGATCTGCACCGTCCATTCTCCGCCCGGGAAATGGAAGCCCTTTGACGAAACAACGCCGACGATCTGTGCGCAGGCCTTTCTGGCATCGGCGCTCGGCAGATCGATCGTTGCCATGACCGCGTATCTCCGACTGGAAACCTGACACGGCGCAGTAAACAAGCCGGTATTGTCGATCATTTTGCAGACCCGAAACGCATTGCTCGCCGCATCGTCCGCAGCCACTGCGGAACTGGCAATCACCAGCATGGTGGCCGCCGCCAAAAACAGTCTCATTGAAAACCCCGATCCCCTATCGCGGCACGGTGCCAGAGCGTGTTTCGTGTTGCAAGACATGTTGCACGGATTTCCATCGGCTGTTTGAAAATACAACGCAAATGACGTCAACTTGTTCGCCTGGTGCCTCGACCGTCCGGCTTGATCTGGATGTCCGTAGCTTCTCCGTGACCACCAATCAGCGAAATGCGCTCAATTCGCAGCATCCCATTAACATCTTCGATATTAGAACATGGCATATTAGTAAAAAATGCAGAGCATGGAGCCAGCGCAATGACGGCATTCTCACCCGAAGGCCGAGCAGCCCTTCGAAAGCGAACGCTTCTCGGCGCAAAAATCATCTTCAACGACGGCCATTCGGTCTTCGATTGCCTCGTGCGGAATCTCTCCGACACCGGCGCCATGATCCAGATCGAAAACCCTCTCGCGGCCCCCAACACATTCAATCTTCAATTTTCGGACGACAGGCTGTTGGCTTGCACGGTGCGCTGGCGCAAGATCAACAGCATGGGTGTTCAGTTTGTGTGAGATGATCCATCTCCCCTGAGAGATGGAGCCACGATGTCCCTGATGGCCTGACCCGCTCAAGCCTGGCACAAGCTGCCGAACCTAGCCTTCCAGCTGCAGGACAAGGATTGGAAATCCGCTTGGATGAAGCGGCATCCGATCCGAGATCGGACTGTGTCTGCTGCCTGCACGGATCTTCCGAACCCCCACCGGAAGCCATCCCTCTGGATCTCGGGCACGAGCGCCACGGCGCTGGAGAACACGACGTGAATACAGCTCCGAACTCCAACCAGTTCACCTCGTATCTGATTGGCGCGCCAACGGGCGCGCCCAAACCTGCCCCAGCTCTGCCGATATCGCCCGAGGCCACGAACGCGCGCTCACTCCCGTCCGTCCGCACCTTCGATGTGTTCGACACGCTGATCGCACGGCGCTGCATCGAGCCATCAAAGGTCTTCGAGATCATTGCCAAGCGCGCAGACCTGCCGGCATTCACTGCTGCCCGCAAACAGGCCGAAGCGAAGCTCGCCAAGCATCCCTACAATCTCGACATGATATATGACGAGCTGGAAGCGGCATTGCAGCTCGACCCGATCGAGACTGCCGCGCTGAAAGCGCTCGAGATCGACATCGAGCTGGAGCAGGTCATACCGATCGCCGAAAACATGGCCCTCGTGCGCCACGGCGATGTCCTGATCTCCGATATGTATCTCGGCGCGGCAATCATCCGGAAGCTGCTCGACAAGGCCGGCCTCGACAAGAAGGTGAGCCTGATCGTGACCTCCGACGGCAAGCGATCCGGCGCGATCTGGCCGCAGGCACAGGCAAATCTCTCGATCGAGGAGCATCTCGGCGACAACCTACACTCCGACGTCGAAATGCCCGGCCGCTTCGATATTCCCAATCGGCACACGGGCATTTTCGGCCTCAATCCGGTCGAGGATGTCCTGATGCAGATCGGCCAGCGGCAGCTGGCGGAGCTTTGCCGCGAAATCCGGCTTTCGACTTGGTCTGCGAATGCCCACAGCCGGACCGTGCAGGTGGTTCAGGCGAGCTTGAATTTTCCGATCATGCTGCTCGGAAGCGTCGCTCTGACGAGACTTGCCGTCCAGCTCGACAAGCGTTCGATCCTCTTTTCCAGCCGCGACTGCGATGCCTGGATGCCGCTGTTCGAGCAGGTGGCCCAGCGACTGGGATTTGAATGCCAGGCAACCTACTTCTACACCAGCCGCCTTGCGAAGATGCAGCCGTCGCCCAGCTACGCTAGCTACGCGAGGCATCTGATCTCGGATCATGCGCTCATCGTCGATCTCTGTGGCACAGGCTGGTCGCTCGCCAATTTCGCGGCCTCCCTCGGCCTCGACAACGTTCCGGTGTTCTTTCTTCACAAGCTGCCGACCGCACCCGCCTACGAGGCGATGGCCGCGACGCCGCAGACCTGCCGGTTCCACACGCTCGTTCCGGCCGAAGAGACCGTCGTCCAGAACACCATGCTGGAAATGTGCAACTACGCCATGCATGGCATGGTCGAGGATGTGCGCCTCATTCAGGATTTCGCCATTCCGGTCTTTGCCAGCGACAACCGCTCGCCCGAGACGCTCGCGACAGTACAGGCGCAGCATGATTGCTTCCGTACCGGCCTGCAGCTCATGGAGAAATACGATCTCCATGAGGTCTTCGCGCTGGACGACGCATCGCTCGTCGCCGTGACGACGGCGCTCTATCAAATGCTGTCGCAGCAGATGGAATTGCGCTCCATCTACGGCAGCAGCCACACCGCGGAAGAGAGCAGCGTCCGCCGGGCGCTCGGCTGCGCCTAACATCAGCGTTTCCCCGGAAGGACGTCATGTCTGAACTCGTAGAACTCGCCGATCACTACCGGACCGACAAAGGAACGCAGATCGGTCACGCTCATAACTATGCGACTCTGTACTCGTTCCTCTTCGAGCAGTTCCGCAACCAGGCCTTTTCGATGCTGGAAATCGGCCTGGAGCGGGGTGGCGTAGAAGCGGGAGCCTCGGTCGACCGCGTCGGCAGCGACGTCCCGTCGATTCGCATGTGGCTCGACTATTTTCCGCGCGCCAAGCTTTATGGCTTCGATCTTTCCGACTTCTCGCATATTCGGCTGGAGCGCTTCGAATTCCATCGGGGCGATCTCGGCAGCATAGACGATCTCGACCGCCTCGGTGCAGCCCTGCCCAGGCTGAAGCTGCTTATCGATGACGGCTCACATGCGTCGTTTCATCAGCAGCTCGCCTTTCTGAAGCTATTCGACAAGGTCGAGCCCGGCGGCTTCTACGTCATCGAAGATTTTCATTGGCAGCCACCTTTCGAGAATTCCTTGCCGCCCTGCAAAAAGAGTGCGGAAGTCTTCGAGATCTTCCTGCAGACCGGCAAACTCGACATTCCCTTTGCCCATCCGGATTATCTCAGCATGATCGCCTCGCAGATCCAGAACGTCTATGTCCACCGCAACAATCGCGGCGGCATCAACGACTGGCACTTCAAGATGGTTGCACTGCAGAAGCGGCTTTGAGCGCTGCGCGAAAGGCGACGACATGTCCTACAGCATCGTGACCGGCTGGTACGCAGACAACAAGGCCCGCGATTACAGGGTTCTCGGCGACGATTTCGTTCGCTCGGTCGAATGCTTCGATATCTGGTATCATTGCATTCGCTCCTTCACCTCTCCGAGCAACATTCTGATCGTCGATTCGGCCTCCCCGGCGCGGCCGCGCCTTCCCGATGATCCCCGCATCAGCTGGGTCAGTCTCAAACGAAACTACGGACATGCGGTTCAGGGCCATAGCGCCCTTAGCGGCTGGTCGCGAGCGCTGCTGCTCGGCCTGAGTTACGGCTACGCCAATGGCGATCACTACACGGTGCTTGTCGAACAGGGAACGCTCTTCCACGGCAAGGATATCATCGAGCGCCAGATCGCCGATCACCCGGAAGCCGATATCATCGCGCCCAGCGGCTCGGGAACTCCGCAGCCCCTGCAGACGGGCATCCTGATCTTTCGCAGCGCCATCATTCCGAAATTCGTCGAGAACTACACGCGTGTTGCATCCGCGGATGACGCCTTGAGCCCGGAAAAGAAGGTGGCGCTAGCGGGAAATGGCATGAAGATCGCCTTTTCCAACCTGCTCTTCGGCCGCCGCCGGCCGCTCGACCTCTCAGCGGATCACTTCTTTCTGCGCCACGGCACGCTTGCCGAACTACACGCCTTCACGGCACGCCTCGGCTTCGGAGCCGACCTCCTGCCGGCGCTCACACATCAGTTGGTTCGCCTGGTGGAAAATATCGATCTGTTTCTTTAGCGAAAGATGGTAGCGGAGGAGGGATTTGAACCCCCGACACAAGGATTATGATTCCTCTGCTCTGACCTACTGAGCTACTCCGCCACGCTATGCTTGATATCGAATATCAAACACAAAGGTCAAACGAACCGCCGCTCGAAAGCGCTAGCTCGTCGGTTGAGCGGCTTATAAGGTGCGGTTCGGCTTGGTGTCAAGCAGATGATTTGGAAAAATCAGTGGTTTCTCCAAACCAATTCAATCCGCCCTTCAAGCTGCGACCGGGCTTGCCAAAAGTGCCTTCAGGGAAGCCTCCGCCATCGGCTCGCGTTCCGAGCGTTCGATGAAGCCGCCGCCGTAGACGCGGGCGTCGTCGCCTGGTGCCGAATAGAGGGCGCAGGCTTGCCCAGGCGCGACACCGGCCTCGCCGACCGTAAGGTCGACATAGATGCCGCTGGCGTCGGCGTGCAGCACAGCCGGGGATGGCGCGCGGGTGGAGCGGACCTTGGCGAAACAGGCAAAGCCTTCACCGGAGGCGGCCTGCAACAACGGCTCGTCGCCCAGCCAGTTCACGTCGCGCAGATAGACGCGGTGCGTTTCCAGCGCTTCCTTCGGGCCGACGATGACGCGGCGCGAGCGAGCGTCGAGATAGACGACATAGAGCGGCTCGCCTGTGGCGACACCGATGCCGCGGCGCTGGCCGATCGTATAATGCAGGATGCCCTCGTGCTGGCCGAGCACGCGGCCGTCGAGATGGACAATCTCGCCGGCAAGCGCCGCATTCGGCTTTAGCTTGGCGATCACGTCGGAATACTTGCCCTGCGGCACGAAACAGATGTCCTGGCTGTCGGCCTTCTTGGCAACGACAAGGCCCATTTCCTCTGCGAGCGCGCGTGTCTCGGCCTTCGGCATGCCACCCAGCGGAAAGCGCAGATAGTCGATCTGCTCCTGCGTCGTGGCAAAGAGGAAATAGCTCTGGTCGCGATCGGCATCGGCCGGGCGATAGAGCGCACGGCGACCGGGATTTTCGGCCGTCGGGTTCGGGCGCGAGCGGATATAGTGGCCTGTCGCCAGCGCATCGGCGCCGAGTTCCTTCGCGGTCAACAGAAGGTCGGCAAACTTGACGGTCTGGTTGCAGGCAACGCAGGGGATCGGCGTCTCGCCGGCGACATAGCTCTCAGCGAAGGGATTGATCACCGTTTCGCGGAAGCGCTTTTCATAGTCGAGCACATAATGCGGGATACCGAGCGTCTCGCAGACGCGGCGTGCATCGTCGATATCCTGACCGGCGCAACAGGAGCCGGCGCGATGGACGGCCGCGCCATGGTCATAGAGCTGCAGCGTGATGCCGAGCACGTCATAGCCCTGTCGCTTCAAAATGCCGGCGACAACGGAGCTGTCGACACCGCCCGACATGGCGACGACGACGCGGGTATCTTCCGGCCTCTTGTCAAAATCCAGTGTATTCACGGTCGTTGCCGCCAGTCTTCCACGATCTTCGATGCTGTCCTGAGCGGGATGACTTTTTCGAAAAGCCGCCACGCCTTCACTGTCTGATACTGCATGACCTTGTCCAAAAACCGCTACGCACTTTTCGGGATCATGTTTTTGCCGCCGGATGCCATGCAAAAGCGGCGAATTTTCATCATGCGGGGCCTTCGGCTGCTATTTGCAGCCAGCCTCAATTGTGGACGGATATAGAAAGGATTGCCACCCGGTGCAAGGGGTGGGCGAAATCGCGAATCACCCTCTGGCCTTCAAATGCCGGATCAGATTGCCCGCGCGCCGCAGGACTGTCGCTGCCGATCCGATGGCGACGATCCAGAGCGCGATCGTCAAAACCCAGCTACCACCGCTCCAGAGGGCCTCGATGATGGAGAGAAGGGCCGCACCCGTGGCCACGGCCATCCGATGCTGCTTGGCCATCGGGCCGCCGAAATCGCTGGGATTGCCGGTGGCGCGTCCAAGCTCGCGAACATAGGCGGTCAGCACGGCAAGGGCTGCGGCCGCCCATCCCAGCCCCGGCATTGCGATGCCATAGCCGATGCCGGCAAAGATCAGGATATCGGCGATGCGATCGGGAAACTCGTTCCAGAAAGGCCCGTCGGCCTCGCCCTTTCCGCCTTCGACCGCCACCATGCCGTCAAGCAGATTGCAGAGGAGCCGCAACTGGCAGAACAAGGCGGCAAGGATCAGCAAGACCACCCGTGTCCCCGCGCTGCCAGCCGCGCCGGAGAGCCAGAACGAGGCCGCGGCCAGCGCCGCCATGGCCATGCTCGCCTGCGATATCTGGTTCGGCGTTGCCGAAAGCGCGGTCATACGCCGCGCCAGCGCCTGAGCCCATCGCGTGTTGCGGCTCGCCAGCGGCCGCCTGTCGCCAGTTCCCTCACCCGTCATGGCTTCGCTGCCTCCCGCCCGATATCGAATAGTTGTAGATGGCCGCATAACTGGAAGAGACCAGCAGCGGCACGGCAATCGTCTTCAGTATTTCCGGCGTACCGCTGAGCGCATGGATGACGATCAGGATGGTCGCGGAGCCCAGGCAGGCGATCAGTGGCGGCGCCCAAAGGCGTGTAACGCCACCGAACTGTCGCGATAAGGCCTCGACCACCGATTTCAGGAATAACGTCAGACAGCCCGAAAGGAGGCCCTGCACCAAGCCGGCAATCAGAGGCCGTGGCATGGGATGCAGGCGATTGGCGAAAACGGCCCAGCCGCCCATGGCGAGGAAGGCGAAAAGCACATGCACGATGCTGCGGCCGGCAAGCGCTTTCAGCTTTCCGCTCATGACACGGACCACCAGAAGCGTACGAGATGGAAGAAGATCGGCGCGGAGAAGACGACCGAGTCCAGCCGGTCGATCAGCCCGCCATGCCCCTCGATCAGGTGGCCCCAATCCTTGACGCCGCGATCCCGTTTGATCGCCGACATCACGAGCCCGCCAAAGAAGCCCATGATCGTGATGACAAAGGCGAGAAGCCCGGCCTCCAGCGGCGTGAACGGCGTTACCCACCAGAGCGCCGCGCCGATCAGCGAGGCACTGACCACGCCGCCGACAAAGCCTTCCACCGTCTTCGATGGCGACAGCCGTGGCGCGATCTTCGTCTTTCCGAACAGCTTGCCCCAGACATATTGCAGGACGTCGCTGAGCTGCACGACGATCACCAGGAAGGCGATCAGCAGCACGTTGCGGCCTTCATAGCCGGGGATGTGCAGCGTCAGCAACGCCGGCACATGCGAGGCGCAGAAGACGCAGATCATCAGCGCCCATTGCACCTCGGCGATCCGCACCAGAAACCGCTCGGTATCGCCGCGCAGCACCGCGATGATCGGCATGAAAAGGAAGGCGTAGACCGGAATGAAGATCGAATAGATGCCGTATTGCTCAGCCCAGAGCAGGTAATATTGCACCGGCAGCGCCACGAAGAAGGCGGCCGCGAGCGCCCAATGATCCGCCCGTTTCGTGTTGATCAGCGTCACGAACTCGCGCAGTGCCGCAAAGGAGCAGAAGGCAAAGAGCAGGATGACGCCGGCCCGCCCCGCGATGAAGGCGATGCCGATCAGCACCACCATCACCCACCAGGCCTTGATGCGCGCATTCAGGTTTTCGATCGCGGCGTTCGATCCATCAGGCGACAGGCGCTGTTCCAGCACATAGCCGATGATGGAGGCGACGATCAGCACGCCGAAAATGCCAAGAACAAGATGAATGAGATCGGCGCTGGCTGCTTCCATGCTCAATCTCCTGCCCGCTTCGGCGCAAGCGCCAGCAGCGCCGCTTCGGCTCGCGCCAGGAATTCCGTCTTCTCCTCGGTCTCGCCGATATGCAAAGCCTCACCGAAGGTGACGGTGCAGATCAGCGGGATGGGCACGAACTCGCCCTTGGGCATGACGCGATTGAGGTTGTCGATCCAGACGGGAACGAGGTCGATATCCGGGCGTGCCTTGGCAAGATGGAAGAGCCCGCTCTTGAACGGCTGCAGCGGCTGTTCCGTGAGATTGCGCGTGCCCTCCGGAAACAGGATCAGCGACGAGCCGGCGTCGAGCGCCTGCGTCATCTGTGTGACCGGGTCCTCCTTGCGCGCCTCGCGATCCCGCTCGATCAGCACGGCATTGAAGACATCCCGGCCTATAAAACTGTTCAGCGATGACTTCAGCCAATAATCGGCACCTGCCACCGGGCGCACCCGCCGGCGCAGACGCGGCGGCAGCACAGTCCAGATCAGGATGAAGTCGCCATGGCTGGAATGGTTGGCGAAATAGACGCAGCGGTGGGTGCGCATGCCGCTCTCCGGCCAGATGGCCCTGACGGCGGTAATGGCGCGGGCAAAGAGCACGATCGCCACGGAAACAGGCTTGGCCAGCCATTCGATCGGCGTACCCATTCCTTCCCCGAGAATGTTCTTCCGCAAAGCCTCCATGAGACAAGAGATAGGCGCGTTCGATCGGCCCCGATAGCCTATGACCCCACCTTATCCACAACCATGGCAGCAACGAAGAAAGCCCGGCGCAACTTACGTCACGCCGGGCTTCCGGATTGGCTCTTGGGAGGAGCGAACTCTTTTGGCGCCGCCCTTCGGAAAGCGAGCAGCCTCAGTCGACGTTGAACACCAGCGGCTTTGCCTGGCGGATTGCCTGATGCGCCGTCAGCTTGGCCAGCACGTCATCGCTGATCGGGCCGTCGACATAGAGAAGCGCGATGGCATCGCCACCCTGCTTGTCGCGGCCGAGCTGAAAGTTGGCGATGTTGACGCCGGCGGAGCCGAGTGCCGTGCCGATGAAGCCGATCATGCCGGGAACGTCGGTGTTGGCGATGTAGACCATGTGGTTGCCGACATCCGCATCGAGGTTGATGCCCTTGATCTGTATGAAGCGCGGCTTGCCATCCGAGAAGACAGTACCGGCAACCGAGCGCGTCATGCTGTCGGTGGTAACAGTCAGCTTGATGTAGCCGTCATAGACGCCGGTCTTGTCGCGCTTGACTTCGGCGAGCACGATGCCCTTTTCCTTGATCATGATCGGCGCCGAAACCATGTTGACGTCGGCAACCTGATTGCGGATCAGGCCGGCGAGCAATGCGCTCGTCAGGGCCTTGGTGTTCATGTTGGCGGTGACGCCATCATAAAGGATCTCGATTTCCTTGATCGGCTCTTCCGTGACCTGGCCGACAAAGGCGCCGAGAACATCGGCAAGCTTGATGAAGGGCTTCAGGATCGGCGCTTCTTCAGCAGTGATCGAGGGCATGTTGATGGCGTTGGAGACCGCGCCCTTGACGAGGTAGTCGGCCATCTGCTCGGCGACCTGGAGAGCGACGTTTTCCTGTGCTTCCGTCGTGGAGGCGCCGAGATGCGGCGTGCAGACGACATTCGGCAGCCCGAAAAGCGGGCTTTCCTTGGCCGGCTCGACTTCGAAAACGTCGAAGGCGGCACCGGCAACGTGACCGGACTTGATGGCAGCGGCAAGAGCCGCCTCGTCGACGAGACCACCGCGGGCGCAGTTGATGATGCGCACGCCCTGCTTCATCTTAGCGATGGCGCTGGCATCGATGACGTTGCGGGTCTTGTCGGTCAGCGGCACGTGCAGCGTGATGAAGTCTGCGCGGGCGAAGAGTTCGTCGAGCTCGACCTTGGTGACGCCCATTTCCTCGGCGCGCTCCTTCGACAGGAAGGGGTCATAGGCAAGGACATGCATCTTGAGGCCGAGGGCGCGGGCGATCACGATGGAGCCGATATTGCCGGCGCCGATGATGCCGAGCGTCTTGCCGGTAATTTCGACACCCATGAACTTCGACTTTTCCCACTTGCCGGCCTGGGTCGAGGCGTCGGCGGCGGGAAGCTGGCGGGCAACGGCGAACATCAGCGCGATGGCGTGCTCGGCCGTCGTGATCGAGTTGCCGAACGGCGTGTTCATGACGATGATACCGCGGCGCGAGGCGGCCGGAATATCGACATTGTCCACGCCGATACCGGCGCGGCCGACGACCTTGAGGTTCTTGGCCGCCTCGATGATCTTCTCCGTCACCTTAGTAGCGGAACGGATGGCAAGACCATCATACCTGCCGATGATTTCGAACAGCTTGTCCTTGTCCTTGCCAAGCTGCGGCTGAAAATCGACTTCGACGCCGCGATCGCGGAAGATCTGGACGGCGGTTTCCGACAGTTCGTCGGATACGAGAACGCGAGGTGCCATGATGGGCCTCCTGAAAATGGTCAGCTAAGACGAGCAATTCCACGAAAAATGCGAAACGGTCTTCCGGTCGGAATTGCGTGAAAACAACGAGAATTTCCGGATGCTGGGCTCCGCCTATCCTGGCGGAGCCATAAACGCTTCAAACCTCAGGCAGCAGCCTGAGAGAGCGTCGCCTTCTGCGTTTCGAAAGCCCAGGCGAGCCAGGGCATCAGCTTCTGCATGTCGGAAGCTTCGATCGTCGCACCTGCCCAGATGCGCAGGCCGGACGGTGCGTCGCGATAGTGGCCAACGTCATAGGCAACCGCTTCCTTTTCGAGGAGAGCGACGAGACCCTTGGCGAAATTCGCCTGGCCATCGGCATCGAGAGCGACGACATCCTTGTCGACGATCTTCAGGCAGACTGACGTATTGGACTCCGTCTCGGCCTTGACGGCGAGATTGGCGATCCAGTCGTTGGCGGCCACGAAGTCATGGATGACCTTGGCGTTGGCATCGGCGCGGCCGATCAGCGCCTTCAGGCCGCCGAGGTTCTTTGCCCAGAGGAGAGCGTCGATATAGTCTTCAACGCAGAGCATTGAAGGCGTGTTGATCGTCTCGCCGGAGAAGATGCCTTCGGTCAGCTTGCCGCCGCTGGTCATGCGGAAGATCTTTGGCAGCGGCCAGGCCGGCACATAGGTCGTCAGGCGCTCGACGGCGCGCGGCGACAGGATGATGACGCCATGGGCGCCCTCGCCACCCAGAACCTTCTGCCAGGAGAAGGTGACGACGTCGAGCTTGGCAAAATCGAGGTTCTGAGCAAAGGCGGCCGAAGTGGCGTCGCAGATCGTCAGGCCCTTGCGGTCGGCCGGGATGAAATCGGCATTCGGCACGCGCACGCCGGAGGTCGTGCCGTTCCAGGTGAAGACCACGTCGCGGTCGAAATCGACGGCGGAAAGATCGGGCAGCTCGCCGTAGCCGGCTTCAAGCTTGCGGACGTCCTTGAGCTTCAGCTGCTTGACGACGTCTGTCACCCAGCCCGCGCCGAAGCTTTCCCAGGCGAGCATGTCGACGCCACGTTCGCCGAGCAGCGACCATAGGGCCATTTCAACAGCGCCAGTGTCGGAAGCCGGGACGATGCCGATGCGGTAATCCGCCGGCACTTCCAGAATTTCGCGGGTAAGATCAATGGCCTGCTTCAGCTTTGCCTTGCCGACCTTCGCGCGGTGCGAACGGCCAAGGGCCGCGTCAGAAAGAGCATCGAGCGTCCAACCGGGGCGCTTCGAGCAGGGGCCAGAAGAGAAATGGGTATTGTCCGGACGGATGTCCGGCTTGGCGAGCTTAGTCATGATGCTATCCTCTCAGATAGAAAGCCCTTCGTTGGGGAAGGGTGTCCCGCCGCCGGATATATTGGAAGCCGCAGCCAAGCGCAATGGCAAAAATTGCGGATGCCCCGCCATCACGAAGTCGTGCGAATATTTTGATGGGATGCAAGGCACGCACAATGGAATCGCGGCAAAATTGGCCTCACAAAAGCTGGTTTCTGTGCCGATCCGTAAGCATATAAGGCTCGGCGCCCGCTGATTTGCGCCGATGACAATAACAAGTGTGCTCGATGTCTCTAACTGCGCTCGCCGAAACCTCTTTTACGCCCGCACAGACCATGCCGGTCTATCTCATCAACATTGACCGTGCGGCGGAAAGGCTCGCTGAAATCCGCCGCCAGAGCGATGAGTTCGGCTTTCGTTTCGAGCGGATCGATGGCATCGACGGCGCCCTCATCCCGCGCGACCAATGGATCGACGTGGATCACGATCGCTTCCGGCTCAGGCATGGCCGCACCATCCTGCCCGGTGAATATGGCTGCTATCGCAGCCATTTGCTGGCGCTGCACCGGTTTCTGGCGAGCGACGACGAAATGGCTGTCGTCATCGAAGATGATGTCGCCTTGGATATCGATTTCCTCGCACGCGCCATGGCGGCGAAGGACGCCGCCCCTCAGGCCGATCTGATCAAGCTCGTCAATCATCGCTGGAATGGCTTCCGCACCATGACGCGCAGCAGCAAGGGAGACATTGTCGGCCGCTGCCTCTTCGGACCGCAGGGCTCGACGGCGTGCTATCTCGTGACGCGCAACGGCGCCAAAAAGATCGTGAAATCGTTGAAGGTCATGTCGCTGCCCTGGGATGTCGCCGTGGAGCGCGGCTGGGACATGCGTCTATCCATCGTCAGCACGCGCACGAATGTTGCCGGCTTCAGCCAGCTGCAGAGAACGACCATGGTCGGCTGGCGGCGCGACTATCGTGCCGCGAAATCCGCTGGCTGGCGGCGCCTACCCGCCCACCTCTTCCGAACCCTGGATTTCTTTCGGCGCATCGCCTACGTGCTGACGACCCCGTAATCGTTGCGCGCTACCAGGTGGTGATCCGCAAGCCCACGCGAATTTCATGGCGCGACAGCGCGCCATCGCGACCCGCCGCACCGCCAGCACCCGCAGCCGAATCATCGAACATGTCGCCGCCTGCGATATGGGAGAAGCGATAGCCGAGATCGACCTTGATATTGGGAGCCACCTCATAGGCGACACCCGCCATCAAGGCATAGGTCATCCGCCAGTCGCTATCGCCGGGATAGCGCGCGCTGACCGAAGCAGCGCCGCCGCAACCCACAGCGCCGTCGACACAGGAGCCAATGGCATTGACGTTGCTCCAGGAAACCCGCGTGGCGCCCAGGCCGGCCCCGACATAAGGCGTGAAACCGGCAAGCGTCCCGAGATCGACATAGCCGTTGACCATCAGACTGCCGGCGCGGAAGGACGAATGCGCCTTTGTGGAGCATCCCGTACCGCCGGCCCCGCCGGAGCAGGGCGAATCGCCGGAAATACGGCCATTGAAATCACCGCTGAAGAGATCGCCGGTGACATCAGCACGAAAGAGATCGTTGAATTGGTAGCCCACACCGAGGCCGCCGGAAAAATCGCCACCGAAGCGGGTCGAATCAAAGCCGTTCGAACTATAATCGCCACCGGCCGGATCATAGGCGCGAAATGTCGTGTCGCCGCGGCTGGCGTTAACCGCATAGCCGACGTCGCCGCGCACATACCATCCCCTGGCATCCTTGACGCTGACTTCCGGCATCTTGATTTCCGGCGGTGCAGCATCTGCCGCAAGGGCAGTGCCTGCCGATGCGCCTGCCATCGCTGCGGCCAGCGCCAAAGCGTCAAATCGGATCATTACCCCTCGCCTTCCATCCTCGGGCTGACGCCCGCGCGCCGAATAGGCTGACCTGCCGCTGCCTCGCGCTCTCCGAAAGGAAGATGCCAGGCGGGAAGCCGCCATTCTCGTTTCGTTAACCATAGGGAATTCATGGTTAATGAAGCTTTAAAGCGACGGAGAATTGCTTAACGGAATGGGCAAAATACAAAAGCCGCCCGGCAGAAACCGGACGGCTTTTCAATAGCTTGGATAGATATTGCTTACTTGTAGACCGGCGGCTGGACCGGGATATCGGCCGGCGGCATGTAGCTTGCGGTCTGGCAGCCGCCGAACGTGTAGCGAGCGCCGATACGGGCCTCGTTCAGATTGATGCCCTTGTCGTAACCCGGGCCGCCATTCTCGGCATAACCGAACATGTCACCACCCTGGATATGGCGATAACGATAGCCCACATCAGCCTTCAGGTTGCAGGTCAGATCGATGGACGTACCGGCCATCAGAGCATAGGTGAAGCGCCAGCTGCCGCGGCCGTTATGCGAAACCGATCCATCGCAAGAATCCGGATTGGCGTCGGAGCAGGACGTGTTCTTAAGATTGCTCCACTTGACGTAGGTGCCGCCGAGACCGCCACCGACGTAGGGTGTGAAGATGCTGTAGGTGCCGAGATCAACGTAGACGTTGGCGAGCAAGCTATAGGCCCTCATTGAGGCCAGGTCGCGCGAGGTCGCCGGCACGGCCGTATAACCCGGACCGCAGCCGCCGCAGTCGCCCTTCGTCGAGCCCTTGAAGTCGGAGTTGAAGAGATAGTCGAACGTCAAATCCGTGCGCAGGTAATTGTTGATCTGATAACCGACACCGGCACCAAGATTGACGTTGCCATCGAGCTTGGCGCTGTTGAAATCGACCAGGCTGGAGTTGGAGCCCTGGAAATAGTTGGCGCCACGCAGGTTCGTGAAGGCGTAGCCGACGTCGCCGCGCAGATACCAGCCGCTCGATTGGGCGACGGTCACTTCCGGCGCCGGCTGGACCGGCTCCGGTGTGTAAAGATCAGCGGAAAAGGCCGACGTGCCGACAAGCAAAGTGGCAAGTGCCCCGATCACGGATTTCATCATGGCTTTGGCTCCAAATTTCTTGCCCATGGCACAGCAAATGCTTGCCAATCGAAAAGACATGACAGCGATAATGGTGAAAAGGAGTTAAAACCTGATTAACTACGAATATTTACCGTGTTTATTCAGAGGTTATACTTTATTTTATATATTAGAAAACATAAATTTATAAACAAAGAGAATGAGATACGATTACTAGGATATTCCTTTCTGCATAAAGCCGCGAAATCCATAGACGCGCGGACGAGAGACTTTTTAAACCAATTGGCAAGAATCGAACCGTTACAGTACGGCGGCCGGGAGATAACTCAGGAGGAAGTCGTTGACTTACCGTCGAACAATATGGGCCGGCCTGGGCATTGCCTTCATCTTCCTGAGCCCCGCCGCCCTGGCAGGCACGATGCCGGTAAAGCCGATCGCGGATGCTGCCACGGCGTGGAACAAGGGGCGCGAAACGGGCCTGCCGATCCCCCGCTATGTGTCGCTCAGAGCTCATAAGGCGCGCATGCGCGTCGGACCCTCGACCATCTACGCGACCAAATGGATCTACATGAAACCCGGCCTTCCCATGGAAATCATCGATGAATTCGGTCATTGGCGACAGGTCCGCGACGATACGGGAGTCACCGGCTGGATGCACAGCGCCCTGCTTTCCGGAACGCGCACGGCCGTGATTGCCCCTTGGCTCACGAAGAATGCCATGCTGCGCGCCGATCCCGATCCGGCCGCAAGGGCACTTGCAGAACTGCAGCCGCGCGTGCTGGTCTCGCTCCAGTCCTGCACCGGCACCTGGTGCCGCGTTTCCGTCAGCGAACATTCCGCAAGAGGCTATATCAGGCAGAATAAGCTCTGGGGCGCCTACCCCGGAGAAATGTTTCAGTAGACGGCTACATCAGCCAGCCCCCGAAAGTAACATGGCCGCCCGGCAGGACGGCCATAGTATATATCCGTTATTACTTCTCTCGATCTTTTCAGGCGGCCGAACGCACGCTTGAAATCACGTCGATCAACCCTCCGACGATGCGCTCGATCTGGCCGCGATCGTCACCTTCCGCCATGACGCGGATCAGAGGTTCCGTGCCGGAAGGGCGGATTACCAGGCGGCCGTTGCGGGAAAGCTCGCTTTCCGCATCGGCAATCGCCTGAAGCACATGAATGTCCTCCAGCGGCTTGCCGCCTGAAATGCGGACATTGCGCAGCAGCTGCGGTACCGGCTCGAAACGGCGACAGACTTCGCTGACCGGCTTGCCTGTGCGCTTCACCGCAGCAAGGATCTGCAGCGCGGCCACGAGGCCGTCGCCCGTCGTGCCGTAGTCGGAGAGTACTATATGACCCGACTGCTCGCCGCCGACATTGAAATTGTTCTGACGCATGTGCTCGACGACATAGCGGTCGCCGACAGCCGTTCGGGCAAGCGACATGCCGCGCGCGTCCAGGAAGCGTTCCAGGCCGAGGTTGGACATGACCGTTGCGACGATGCCGTTGCCGCGCAGCGTGTGGCTCTCGGCCCAGCTCTCGGCGATGACAGCCATAAGCTGGTCGCCATCGATGATCGTGCCGGTTTCATCGACGATGATGACGCGGTCGGCATCGCCATCCAGTGCGATGCCGATATCGGCGCGCACCTCATCCACCTTTTTCTGCAGGGCGACGGGGCTGGTGGAGCCGCAATTCAGATTGATGTTCGTACCGTTCGGCTCGTTGCCGATGGTTACGACATCGGCGCCGAGCTCCCAAAGAGCAGCTGGCGCCACCTTATAGGCCGCGCCGTTGGCGCAGTCGATGGCGATCCGTAGCCCCTGCAGCGTGACATCGCGCGGCAGCGTGCGCTTGGCATGCTCGATATAGCGGTCATGAACACCGTCGATACGCTTGGCCCGGCCGATATTCTCGGCCTTGGCCAGATGCTCGGACATGTCCCTGTCGAGCATGTCCTCGATCCTCATTTCGAGATCGTCGGAAAGTTTGTAACCATCCGGGCCGAAAAGCTTGATGCCGTTGTCCTGATAGGGATTGTGCGAGGCGGAGATCATCACGCCGATATCGGCACGCAGCGAACGTGTCAGCATGGCGACGGCCGGCGTCGGGATCGGGCCGAGAACGAAGGCATCGACACCGGCAGCGGTAAAGCCCGCCACCATCGCATTTTCCAGCATATAGCCGGAAAGACGCGTGTCCTTTCCAATGACGACGCGATGTCGATGACTGCCTCGCTGGAAGATCGTACCCGCAGCGATACCCACGCGCATGGCCAGATCCGGCGTCATCGGAAAGATGTTCGATTGACCGCGAATTCCGTCAGTTCCGAAATAGCGACGTTTCATGTGCACTCCTGTCGTTGCTGCATCTTCGCGAGACATGCAGCGGCACCGATATCGCCGCTCCGAAACCAGCGACACTGCGAACATCGGTGATGTGGCTCATGCCACAGATTGTAAAACTCGGCACTTAAATTACCGAGAACGCCTATTACAACGCGTTACCATTAATAAGCACTAAAAAACTGCATCAGGTCGAGACGGACAATAGTCCAATTCACAGCCTACCGCGTCCGCATTACTTCGCCCCACGCGGCAGTTGCCATCGGGCGCAATCAACATCGGAAGCAGTACCTCCCTTTGTCGTCCCCAAAGCAAAAGGCCAGCCACCCGAAACGGTGACTGGCCTTTCAACCTTAAGGTTTGAACGCCTAACGCATTTAGCGCGGCTGCGGTTCGAAACCGCCTTCGGGTTCATCACCCTTGGCGCCGAGCGAACCGTCCTTCTTCGCGCCGGTCTTCGGCACGGCCGAACCACGGCTCGGAGGCGTGTCGTCGCCGAGATCACGAGCCGGCTTCTCACCGCGAAGGAGAGCCTTGATCTCTTCGCCCGTCAGCGTCTCGTATTCGAGCAGGCCTTCGGCGATCGCCACGAAGCCATCGTGATGTTCCGTGAGGATATCCTTGGCCTGCTTGTAGGCCTGGTCGATCAGACGGCGGACTTCGGTGTCGATCGTCTGCGCGGTCGCCTCGGACACGTTCTTCGACTGCGAGACCGAGTGGCCAAGGAATACTTCCTGCTGATTCTCGCCGTAGGCGACCTGACCAAGCTGGTCGGAGAAGCCCCATTGCGTGACCATGGCGCGGGCAAGCTTGGTGGCCTGCTCGATATCCGAAGATGCGCCGGAAGTGATGTTCTCCTTACCGAAAGTCAGTTCTTCGGCAACACGGCCACCCATCATGATGCAGAGACGCGACACCATCCACGTATAGCTCATGGAGTAACGGTCGCCTTCCGGCAGCTGCATGACCATGCCGAGCGCGCGACCGCGCGGAATGATCGTCGCCTTGTGCAGCGGATCCGCGACGGCAACCTTGAGGGCCGTGATCGCATGGCCGGCTTCGTGATAGGCGGTGAGCTTCTTTTCCGCTTCGGTCATGGCCGAAGAGCGGCGCTCGGCGCCCATCATGATCTTGTCCTTGGCGTCCTCGAACTCCTGCATGGTCACCAGGCGCTTGTTGCGGCGTGCGGCCATGAGGGCGGCTTCGTTGACGAGGTTCATCAGATCGGCACCGGAGAAGCCGGGCGTACCGCGTGCGAGCGTTTTGAGGTCGACATTCGGCGCCAGCGGCACGTTACGGGCATGAACCTTGAGGATGCGCTCGCGGCCGACGATATCCGGGTTCGGAACCACGACCTGACGGTCGAAACGGCCCGGACGCAGCAGCGCGGGATCGAGGACGTCGGGACGGTTCGTCGCAGCAATCAGGATGATGCCTTCATTGGCCTCGAAGCCGTCCATCTCGACCAGCAACTGGTTGAGCGTCTGTTCGCGCTCGTCGTTACCGCCACCGAGACCGGCGCCACGATGGCGGCCGACGGCATCGATTTCGTCGATGAAGATGATGCAGGGCGCATTCTTCTTCGCCTGCTCGAACATGTCGCGGACACGGCTTGCACCGACACCGACGAACATTTCGACGAAGTCGGAACCGGAAATGGTAAAGAACGGCACGTTAGCTTCGCCGGCGATGGCGCGGGCCAGAAGCGTCTTACCCGTACCCGGAGGGCCAACAAGCAGAACGCCGCGCGGGATACGTCCGCCGAGACGCTGGAACTTCTGCGGATCGCGCAGGAATTCAACGATCTCCTCCAGATCCTGCTTGGCCTCGTCGACACCGGCGACGTCCTCGAAGGTGACGCGGCCGTGCGCTTCCGTCAGAAGCTTGGCCTTGGACTTGCCAAAGCCCATCGCGCCGCGCGAGCCGCCCTGCATCTGCCGCATGAAGAACAACCAGACGCCAAGGATCAGGAGCATCGGCAGCAGCGTGCCGAGATAGCTCAGGAAGCTCGAGGAACCATCCGATTCCGGACGGGCGACGATGTTGACATTCTTGGTCTGCAGGCGCTCAAGCAGGCTGTCATCGATGACCGGGGCATAGGTCTGGAAGGGAGTGCCGTTTTCGACATAGCTGCCGACGACGCGGTTGCCCGTGACGGTTACGTCACGCACCCGGCCGGAATCAACTTCCCGGAGGAACTGCGAATACGGTATTTCCCTGGAGCCTGTTTGTGCCGGCGCGTTCTGGAACATGCTGAACAAGGCAATCAATAGCAGAGCTATGATTGCCCACAGAGCGAAATTACGAAAATTAGGGTTCATCGAACTCCCCAGCACTGAAACTTCCGCCGCAAAGCGACGGCATTACTTGATCCCTAACATAGGGTTGCGCCAAGCCGTTGCCAAGGCAAACCGCGTCAGCGCATGTTTTTTCCGTCTATAGGGCCGAAAGCGGCAGACGCCTATAGGCTTCACGCCCAAAAGCGACAGACAGACGATCGGCAAATGTGAGGTCGAATCGTGTCAAAAAGCGGTCGAAGGGCGCAAGATGGGGCCGAAGCACGACGATTGCAGCCTCCTCCCCTCCCTCCACCGCGATCGACGGCATCGCCGCCCCGGCGCGCTGCGTCACGCCTCCCGGTAGATTCGCCGGCAAAATCGTCGCATTTGCCGCTCCCCAGGCACTGACACGAACCGGGGCAGACCCTGAGTTCTCAATTTCGAAGCGGCCATCCCAGTTGCCCTTTTCGCCCGGCAAGACCGAAACGTCAGCGATGTTGCGGCTCTCCCGCATCAGATAAAGCGCATCGCGACGCAGATCGAAAACCACGCCGCCGGCCGTACGACGACCGTGGCTTGCGCCGTTCACAAAAGCGAGAACATGGTCCAGCTGCGCCCGCGCCAGCCCGTAGTTCCTCCCCCCGAAGACGGCGGCAAGATAGGACAAAGCATAGGCAACGACTGCCTCATCCGCAGAAAGGCCAGACCGGCCGATG
This sequence comes from Rhizobium sp. WW_1, assembly GCF_003610155.1. Lineage (NCBI taxonomy): Bacteria > Pseudomonadati > Pseudomonadota > Alphaproteobacteria > Hyphomicrobiales > Rhizobiaceae > Rhizobium > Rhizobium sp. WW_1. The sequence goes on along the minus strand of NZ_RAIN01000003.1, from coordinate 328,376 downwards.
ACGCAGAGCGCATTCGCATGGATTGCGACATGCTCGTCCAGCCATGCAGCCGCCCTGCCGGAAAGCGCCGCGCGATCGGCGCCGCCGTCTACCGGTGTTTCCGCCGCGGGCTCCCTCGCGAGGTCCATGCGCGTGCGCACGCGCTCGTATTTCCTATCTTCATTGCTCGGATCGTCGAGCCAGGATACGCCACGCGTCTTGAGATATGCCCTGATATCCGCCCGCCGGCAGGCGAGAAACGGCCTGACGACCCAGATGCGTCGATCGAACAGGACCGCGTCGGCAATACCGGTGCCGGCGCCATCATCAAGCCGGCGCTTGCCGCGCATGACCATCGTCTCGCGCTGATCGTCGAGCGTATGGGCGGTTACGATCACATCGGCCGCGATGCTGGAGGCCAAGTCCGCAAGCAGCGTGTAGCGCGCTTCCCGTGCGGCAGCCATGATTCCGGTCTCGGGCTTTTGACCCTCCCAGCGACGGACGAAATGGGAAATGCCGTGCAAAGCGCAGAGTGCGGCGACCTCGCGAGCTTCATCGGCGGATGCCGCGCGCAATCCATGGTCGATGGTCGCAGCGGTCAGGGTAATATTTTCGTGAGGATGGGATTTCAGCCGCTCGGCAAGGGCAATCAGGAGCCCGGTGGAGTCGCTGCCGCCCGAAATGGCGACGAGAACATGAGCTGGCTTTTCTAGGGAGTGCAGAAATTCGCTTGCTGCGGCATCAGGCATAAGGGCTGTGGCACTGTCTGTCACAGCGTCAGTGGACATGGCAATCAGCAGGCAAGCCGCTTCTCTTCGCTCGCGACCTTGCCGGTCACGGCCTTGGAGGCCTTGGGGTAGCGCTTGGTGACCTCGCGCAGCGTGGCGCAAGCCGTATCCTTGTTATCGAGAGCGGCAAGCGACATGCCGAGCTTCAGCAGCATCTCGGGTGCCTTCTCGGACGTGCTGTACTTCTGATGCGCATTCAGGAAGGTCTTGGCGGCTTCGTTGTACTTGCCCTGCGAATAGAGCGCTTCGCCGAGCCAGAAATTCGCGTCCGCAGCCCGCGAGCTGCTCGGATAGCTGTCGAGATACTGGCGGAACTCCTGTTCGGCGACACTGTAGTCGCCGGACAGGACGTGGCCGTAGGCCGCCTTGTATTGATCGTTCTCGTTACCGAGCGAGGCCGTCTGCGAGCCCGAACCCGTGCTCGGCGGCGCGCCCGAACCGTTGTTGGCCCCCGTCATCGAGGAGCCAACCTGATCGCCGCTCTGGTCGAACTGGATCGAACCCAGCTCGCTCGGCGGCTTGCCCGCTCCGGCGCCACGCGGCGAAGGAGCGCTGCCATTCTGCGAATCGCTGATGACGCCGGCGATATCATCCTGCTGGCCGCCGCTGCCGCTCTGCGCGGGCACATCGGCCTCGCTCTTCTTCATCGTGCCGCCCGCAGCCGGAGCAGCCGTACCGCCGCCGCGCTTTTCGAGCTGCTGGAAGCGGAATTCGTTGTCTTCCTGCGTCTTGCGGATCTGTTCCTGCATCTGCAAAAGCTGGTAGCTCATTTCCTCGACGCGGCCGTTTAGCTGGCGCATCTGGTCCTCAAGCTGCTGCAGGCGAACTTCGGCATCGCTGTTCTGGACATTGATGACCGGTGCCTGGCCGTATTGTGCTTGTCTTTGGGAATTGCCGGAAGCCGACTGCGCGGAGGCATCGCGGCCTCCGAGATGGATTCCAAACAATGACAAGGCAGAAGCATCGCGCTCGCTACCGATGACGGCAGCGAGACAAAGCATGCTCGCCACGACAAGTTTTCTCATATGGATCTTCCTGTCCTATTGATTCTTCGGGCCGGTGGGCTCGAACAGGAGATTTTTACAATTGCTCTCAAAAAGCAACGGAGTTCGGCCAAAGTGTGGTCAAAAAAGTAAAGGCGGCTCGGGGGCCGCCTTTTATATTTCGATCGATCTTTCTTCGACTATCAGGAGCCGGCGCCGTTGAGCACGGTGACAGCGCGGCGGTTCTGAGACCAGCAGGATTCGTTGTCGCAGGTCGCGACCGGGCGTTCCTTGCCGTAGGAAATCGTCTTCATGCGGTTGGCCGGAACGCCGCGCGAAGCGAGGTAGCTTTTCGCTGCTGCGGCGCGGCGAGCGCCGAGAGCGAGGTTATATTCGCGCGTGCCGGTCTCGTCGGCATGACCTTCGACCGTGATGGAATAGTTCGGATAGCGAGCGAGCCACTGGGCCTGGCGGTCAAGCGTCTGTGCTGCCTCGGAGCTGATGGAGGAACTATCGACAACGAAGAAGACGCGGTCGCCGACATTGACCGTGAAGTCCTGCGGCGAACCCGGAGTCGCATTGCCGGCACCGTTCAGGCCGAGACCGTTGGCATCGTTCGGCAGACCCTTCTTGGAGGCGCAGCCGGCCAGAGAAAGGCCGACGAAAAGCGCGATCATGATCGGGTTGCGGGCGAGGTTCTGCATATGGCCAACGGCCGGGGTTGCGATGCGGCTCATGGCCGGTCTCTCCTTAAGTCTCTATCAGGGTTGCCAGACTGTAACCGGGTTCGGTTAATCCGATTCCAACAAGTATGGTTAATGATGTCCTAAAATTGTCCGGAAACGGTCCAGTCACAGGACTTTGCGGCGATAACGTGGCGAGCCCTTCATTACTCGAGAAGCGGCGACCAGGCGGGGTCCGAAGCGAAGCCCGGCGTCGGGATCTTCTGCTCGTTATAGCCGGTCAGGTCGATCGAGTAAATTTGCGGTCCGCTCGCAGCGGAAGGCTGGCGGAAGAACATGATGACGCGGCCGTTCGGCGCCCAGGTCGGACCCTCGGCGTAAGAGCCGGAGGTCAAGACCCGCTCGCCGGAGCCGTCCGGCTTCATGACGCCGATGGAGAAATTGCCGCCGGCGCGTTTGGTGAAGGCGATCAAATCGCCGCGCGGCGACCAGACCGGCGTGGAGTAGGAACCATTGCCGAACGAGATGCGACGCTGGTTCGAGCCGTCGGCATTCATAATATAGATCTGCGGCTGGCCACCGCGGTCGCTTTCGAAGGCGACCTGCGTGCCATCGGGCGAATAGGACGGCGAGGTATCGATCGCGGCCGTCGACGTCAGGCGCGTCGTGGTGCGCGAGCGCAGGTCCATCGTGTAGATGTTGGCGTTGCCTTCCTGCTGCAGGCTCATGATGACGCGCTGGCCATCCGGCGAGAAGCGCGGCGAAAAGGTCATGCCGGGGAAGTTGCCCACCAGTTCGCGCTGGCCCGTCTGCAGCTGCAGCAGATAGACGCGCGGCTGCTGGTTGGCGAAGGACATGTAGGTCACTTCCTGCCGGTTGGGCGAGAAGCGCGGCGTCAGCACGAGGTCGCTGCCGTCCGTCAGCATGCGTACGTTGGCGCCGTCCTGATCCATGATGCCGAGCTGCGTCTTGCGGGCCGTCTTCGGGCCGCTTTCGGAGACGAACACGACACGGGTATCGAAATAACCCTTTTCGCCGGTGATCTTCTGGTAGATCGCGTCGGCAATGATGTGCGCCACACGACGCCAGTTATCCGGCTGGGCATAGAATTGCTGGCCGATCATCTGGCTGTTGCCGAACGTATCCCACAAGCGGAATTCGGCGCGAAGGCGGCCACCTTCCTGCGTCACGCGGCCGGTGACCAGCGCCTGCGCATTGATCGAGGTCCAGTCCTGGAAGCGCGGGGTCGAGTCCGGATTGGTGATCTTCTCGATGAAGGCCTGCTTGTTGATCGGCGCGAACAATCCGGAGCGCTGCAGGTCGGCGGCGATCACGCCCGAAATCTGCTGGCCGAGCGTATCATTCGACAAAAGGTCGGTGATGGCGATCGGCATGGGCTGGACATTGCCCTTGTTGATATTGATCTCGACCACGGCATAGGCCGGGCTCGCGAGGGCTGCCGTCAGGCCTGCCAGCACCAGCAGGAGACGAACGAAGGATTTTCTGATCATATGTGTCAAGCCTTTCAGCATTAATGCCCGAGATCGCCCGCTTCGAAGTTGATGATTACTTCTTTCCAGACGTCATATTGATCCATCGGCAGATTTTTGAACGGGGCAGCCCTAAGCACGGCTCGCATCGCACTTGCCGCGACAGCCCTTTGAGTCTTTTGAGGACCGCCAGTCATTGTCACTTTCGGCTTGCCAACGATCTCTCCGGCACGATCAAGCGCAAATCGGATTTGAACGTGGACCTCTTTCAAGTCAGTCTGATCGGCAGGCCGAAGCCAGTTCACGATGACGCTCTTGCGAATGTCTTCACCGGCAGTCCGTCTTAGGGCATTCTCGCCGGCGGCATTCGCAGCCCAACCCGGCACGGAACCAGCCAACATTACCCCCAAGGCCACAAGCAAGCTCAGGCCAATGCGAGGACAGTGGTTTGTCGAAAGCTGCACTTCCCGCATCACATCCCCAGATCCGCTGCGCTGAAGTTGACGACGACTTCCTGCCAGTCATCGTATTTGTCCGCGGGCAGGATTTTCAGGTAATCGGACTGAGCGCGCTGCACAGCGCGTATCGCGGCGCTCTGCATGGCAGCCTGCGTCGAGGCCGGTCCACCGCTCGTCGTCGCCTGTGGCTCACCGACGATCTGCCCGGACTTGTCGAGACGAAACTGCACCTTGATACGGACAGAGTCGGCGCCTTCCAGGCCGGGCACCAAATTCCAGTATTTGGCAATCAGATCGCGCAAGCCGTCTTGCTGGCTCTGGCTGAGCTTGCCGCCGCCAAGCGATTTCATGCCACCGCGGTTGTTGACCTGTGTATCGGCGCCCGCGGAAGCCTGCTGGGTCGACCGCTTCGCGCCGCCCTTCGACGACGTATTGTTCAGCTCGTTGGCGATCTGATCGGCAAGGCCATCATCCAGCCCCTTGTTGGAGCCTTTGGGAGATTGGCGCTTCTTGTCGGCGTCTTTCTTGCCGTCGTCGGCCGAGGTGGTCTTGCTCGTGCTCTGCGTCGTCGTCTTGTCCGTCGGCTTGGCGTCCGCCACCTTCACATCCGGCTTCGGCGTCGGCTTGACTTCCGGCTTCTGCTCGGCTGCCTTCGGCGGCGTCGGCTTCACATCGGGCACGGGAACATTGTTCGGCACCTGGATTTCAGCCTGCTGGGTCGGCTGCTGCGTCGGCGGCGGGGTTGGCGTCGCATCGGCTTTCGGTGTCGGCGGCGTAACGTCCGGCTTCGGTGTCGGCGTCACGTCCGGCTTCTGCTGCGGAATGGCAGCCACTTCCTTCGGTGCGGCTTCAGTATCCTTCTGCTCGATCGTCTTGACGTCATTCGGCCTAGGATCGTCCTGCGGAACCGGCGCATCAACTTTCTTCGGCGCCAATACCGCAGTATCACTTTCCGGCCGCTGCGTGGGGATGACCGGGTTCTTGATATCCACCTTGTTCTCGCCGACGTTCTGGGCGTCGGCGACCTGATCCTGCTTGGTGGTCTGCTTGCGCGAGACGTGATCCGTCACCGGCGCCTTCTTTTCACCCTGCTGCAGCTGATCCGCCGTGACGATGTCGACATCCATCGCCGTGCTTTCCGGCGTCTCAAGCGGCGCCGGCGCACTCAGCGTCACCATGGCACCGATCAGCACCAGGATGTGAAAGACAGCAGAAGTGGCGAGACTGCGCTTCATGTCGACTCGTCAGTGGTCCGTTATCTGCTGCGTAACCAGGCCGATATTCTTGTAGCCGGCTTCCTGGATACGCGACATGACGTCGGCGATCACGCCATAGGGCGCCTTGCCGTCGCCACGCACGAAAATACGCTCGTTGTAGCCCGTGGTCGCGATCGCCTGCAGCTTGGCGGCGATTTCGGCGACGTCGATCTGCGTTTCCTGCAGGAACACCTGGCCGTCGGCCTTGATCGAGATGGTGATGGGCTGCGTCTGGGCGTTCAATGCCCCCGCCTGCGTTTGCGGCAGGTCGATCGGCACACCCGAGGTCATCATCGGCGCCGCCACCATGAAGATGATGAGCAGCACGAGCATGACGTCGACGAGCGGCGTCACGTTGATTTCGGAAATCGGGCCGCCACGGCCTCCGCCACGACGACCGCCACGGCGGCCACCGCCGCCACCATTGCCTCCAACAGACATTCCCATGTGAATACTCCGGTTCTGTCCGCGACTTACTGTGCAGCCTGACGCGGCTGCAGCTTCTCATCGATCTGGCGCGAAAGAATGGCGGAGAATTCGTCCGCGAAGCCTTCCATGCGACCCGAGAGCTTGCCGGCATCGGCCGAGAACTTGTTGTAGGCGATAACCGCGGGAATAGCGGCAACCAGACCGATCGCGGTCGCGAGCAGCGCTTCGGCGATACCCGGCGCGACGACGGCGAGGTTCGTCGACTTCGAACCGGCGATTGCCTGGAACGAGGTCATGATACCGACGACCGTACCGAAGAGACCGATGAACGGACCGGCCGAACCGATTGTCGCAAGCGAGCCGAGACGGGCGACCAGGTGCTCCGATTCGCGCGCCAGCGTCACGTCCATGGCGCGGTCGATACGCATCTGCAGGCCGATGGGCGAACGGGCGCCGCGCTCGAAGGACTTCTTCCACTCGCGCATGGCGGCGACGAAGATGGCGCTGAGGCCGGTGTTGTTACGCTCCGAAAGCGTGCGATAGAGTTCTTCGAGCGACTGGCCAGACCAGAAGACCTGCTCGAAGTGATCGAACTGCCGGCGCGCCCGCGCGTAGCTCAGATATTTGTCGATGACGATCGCCCAGGTCCATACGGACGCTGCCAGCAGGCCGATCATGACGAGCTTGACCACCAGGCCCGCCTGCATGAAAAGCGACCAGAGGGTGATGTCCGGTGTGGTGGCCGCTGCCAATGCTACTTGTTCCATTGATCCAAAATCCCCGAATCCAAACGCCCGGCGCTAGACCGGGCGGCTAAAAGTGATCTCACAAGAATTGTTTGGCAGCCGCCGCTGAACGCCCTGGTCAAGCCTTCCAAGCTTACAATTGCCTTCTTGCCGTCAAATTTGGTCAAAGGAAGGCGTGCACCGCACAAACTCCGACGAAAGCAGTAAGACACTATTATGGTTAAAAGAATGTTAGCGTCGAACCATGAAGGATTTAACGGCAAGGGAAGACTATTCTAGCTCCAGGGAAGAACTGACCGGACGAAACCGGCGGCAAACGCAGACAAAGCTTGCGCGGCGAATTCCTTCACATAAAACTCAAGTTATTGCAAGCGCCAGCAGGCAAATGATGGTATCTTTGCCCGTCAACGCCACCGTCGGGCGCCCGAAACGCCTTGCTAGCCGGCCGATTCCGATGCGGCGAGCATCTGCGCGGCGAGCTTTTCCGGCAGCCGCCGCGGCCTGCCCTTGGCGTTGATCACGGCAATGATGACCTTGGCGGCGATCAGCAAACTATCGTCGCGGCGTATCTCCTGGGACAGCACCATCTTGGCGCCGCCGGCCTTTTCGGTGACGGTGCGGATCGTCAGCACGTCGTCCATGCGTGCCGGTCCCTTGAAATCGATCTCCATCCGGTGAACGACGAAAACCAGCCCCTCCTCGTCGGCATTCAGGAGTTCGCGCTGTTCCACGCCGAGACAGCGCAGATAGTCCGTGCGCCCGCGTTCAAGGAAGTGCAGGTAGCGCGCGTGATAGACGAGGCCGGAAAAATCCGTATCCTCATAGTAGACTCGCTGCATCAGCCGGTGGCTTCCGGCTTCCAGTTCCCCAGCTATCAGAAAGGGGCTGTTCATCGTTGCCGCATCTCCTTGAATGTCCGGCACCTCTTTGGCCGAAGTTCTGCCATCAAGCAAGCTTTGAACAATTGTCATAAACTCCGACTATCCGGAATGGTGCCGGATCGCGGATTGGCGCAGAAGGAAGCATCTCATGAAAATAGCGGTAATGGGCGGAGACGGATTCATCGGTTGGCCCACCTCGCTACATCTCTCCGACGCTGGTCATGAGGTCCATATCCTCGACAATCTCTCGCGCCGATGGATCGATACGGAGCTGGGCGTCCAATCGCTAACGCCGATGGATTCGATCCAGGAACGCACCCGCATCTGGCACGCCGAAACCGGTCGCCGCATCCACTTCAATCTCATTGACCTCGCCAAGGACTACGAGCTTCTCAAGAAGTGGCTAGCCGAGCATCGTCCCGATGCCATCGTGCATTTCGCCGAGCAGCGCGCCGCCCCCTATTCGATGAAGAGCGACCGCCACAAGAACTACACGGTCAACAACAACGTCAACGCCACGCATAATCTTTTGAATGCGCTGGTAGACCTCAATCTCGACGCGCATCTGGTGCATCTCGGCACCATGGGCGTTTACGGCTATTCGACCATCGGGGCTGCCATTCCCGAGGGCTATCTGCCCGTCGGCATCGAGACGACGGACGGCCGCACGGTGAGCCAGGAGATCCTCTATCCCGCCAATCCCGGCTCGATCTACCACATGACGAAATGCCTCGATCAGCTGCTTTTTCAGTTCTATGCCAAGAATGACGGGCTCAGAATCACCGACCTGCATCAGGGCATCGTCTGGGGCACCCATACGGAACAGACGCGGCGGCACACTCAGCTGATCAACCGCTTCGACTATGACGGCGACTATGGCACGGTGCTCAACCGCTTCCTCATCCAGGCGGCGATCGGCTATCCCCTGACCGTGCACGGCACCGGCGGCCAGACCCGCGCCTTCATCCATATCCAGGATTCCGTGCGCTGCATCGAACTGGCGCTGAAGAACCCGCCGGCCCGCGGCGCCCGCGTCGAGATCTTCAACCAGATGACGGAAACGCATCGCGTGCGCGATCTCGCCGATATGATCGCCAAGATGAGCGGCGCGGAAGTCGTCCGCCTGCCCAATCCGCGCAAGGAAGCTCCCGAGAACGAGCTGATCGTCAAGAACGACAAGTTCCTCGGCCTCGGACTGGCGCCGATCACGCTCGAAACCGGTCTGCTCGGCGAGATCGTCGACGTCGCCAAGAAATATGCTTACCGCGTTGATCGCTCGCGCGTTCCGGCCGTTTCCGCCTGGACCAAGGACCTCGCCGCGACGGTCAACCATGATCCAGAAGGCAAGAGGTTGAAGTCCGTGTCATGATGCCCGGAAGCGAAATGCTGCAGGGGTTGCGTTCGCAAACCCGCCCTCACGCCAGACAGGCATTCGTGACCCTCGTCACGAATGCCGACTATGCCATGGGTGCATTGGCGCTGGCCCGTTCGATAGCCCAAAGCGGCACGAAGGCCGATATCGTCGTGCTGCATACGGCAGGCGTCGATGAAGACGACCTCGCCCCGTTGGCGGCGCTCGACTGCCGATTGATCGAGGTCGAGCATCTCCCCCTGTCAGAAGCCTTCAATGAGCGGCATGACCGTGGCAATCTCCATGCGAGCGCGCCCTTCACCAAGGGCCGCAAGCCGTCCTTCCATACGCCGCTCGACAACTTCTGCAAGCTGCGGCTCTGGCAGCTGATCGAATACGACACCTGCGTCTTCATCGATGCCGATGCGCTGGTTCTGCGCAATGTCGACCGGCTCTTCGACTATCCGGAATTCTCCGCCGCGCCGAACGTCTATGAAAGCCTTGCCGATTTCCATCGGCTAAATTCCGGCGTCTTCGTCGCCAAGCCATCGCTTGCGACCTTTCAGCACATGCTGGAGCACCTTGATCGCCCCGATGTTTTCTGGCGACGCACGGATCAGACTTTCCTCGAGGCATTCTTCCCGGACTGGCACGGGCTGCCTGTGTTCATGAACATGCTGCAATATGTCTGGTTCAGCATGCCCGAGCTCTGGAACTGGGACAGCGTGTCGATCGTGCATTATCAGTATGAGAAGCCCTGGGAGGAAAACCATCCCAAGGCCGAACAGTTGAGGCCGCTGATCGAGCTTTGGCAGAGTTTCCACACCGGCCGGAACATGCCCGATATCGCCACGCTCGCGAATCCGAGAGCGGCGGCATGAAAGTGCTGATATCAGGCGGAACAGGTCTCGTCGGCCGATACATCGCCGACACGCTGCTATCTGCCGGATACAAGGTTGCGATCGGCGGACGCAGTCCGCCGCCGGGCGGCTTCTTCTCGCAACCCGTTTCCTTCGTGCCTCTGAGCCTCGATCCAGCGAAAAACCAGAGCTGCGCTTTCGACGACGCCTATTTCTTCGTGCATGCAGCCTTCAGCCACATCCCCGGCAAATATCGCGGCGGCGAAGGCAACGACCCGGAAGGCTTTCGCCGGCTTAATCTCGACGGCACGGTCAAGTTGTTCGAGACGGCCAGAAAGGCCGGCATTCGCCGCTGCATCTTTCTTTCCTCCCGCGCCGTCTATGGCGAAGGGATTGCCGGAGAACACCTGACGGAGGCCATGAAGCCGAAACCGAATACGCTCTACGGCGAAGTGAAGCGCGACGCGGAGCATGCCCTCTTTTCCCTGTCGGCACCCGGCTTCGCAACTGCGAGCCTGAGGGCGACGGGCGTCTACGGCGACCTGCGGCCCAATAAATGGGACGGGCTGTTCGAAGACTATCTGAACGGCAAGGCGGTTGCGTCCCGTGCGGGAACCGAAGTTCACGGCCGTGACCTCGGCCACGCGGTTCGTCTTCTGCTGGAAACGGAAGCCGGCCGCATCGACGGCGAAGCCTTCAATCTATCGGACATACTGACCGATACGCACGAGATCCTGAAGCATCTTCAGAGCGCAACAAGCTGTCCCAACACGCTGCCCGCACCCGCGCCACACAGTACCGTCAGCGCCATGAATACGTCGAAGATCCGCGCGCTCGGATGGCAAGGCGGCGGAAAGGAACGTCTGCAGCGGACTATCGAAACCCTGGCGAGGACAATGCCGCAGCAATCCGGCATCAGCGCATCAGCTTCGTTTCATCCCAACCGAGCGCACGCAACTCCTCGCCCCTGAAGCGCGCATCATCGGCAACGATGAACTCGTCGAGCTGCGGCGGTGCAACACTGGTTCCGGCGAGCATGGCATGCACCTGCCCGCGATGATGCGTCTGATGCTGAAACAGATGGTTCAGCACGTCGTCCGCCCTCTCCCGCTGTATACGGCCGCTGCGCTGGATATCGACGACCCTCATGGCGGTCTGGGGCGCCAACTCCTCGCAGAAGGCGACCAGCCGTCGATCGACATCCGCCTGCTCCCGGCTCAATACATCCAGCCGGTCATACGGCTCATCGACCTCGAAGGCTTTCAGGCCCAGCGTGCCGCCTTCGAGCGCATCGACATAGAACCAGTCCACCGTCAGGATGTGATTGAGGGTCGCCTTGATCGACGGAAAGAAGCTCACCCGCTTCGCCTCGAATTCGCCGGACTTCAGCGCCGCGCAGGCCCGATACAGCCGGACATTCGCCAGGGCATTGTTATAGGCGAGCTTGCGAAAGCTGCGAACCGGATCGAAATCGGCCATCAAATCCCCCTAGGGCTTGTCGAGATCGCCATCCCGCCAGACGAGATGACGCGACGCCGGCGGCAGGTTTTCGATTTCCTCGGCAATGAAATAGGGCGGGATGTCGAGCGCGACCAGCGCCGCTCGCGTCGCCCGCACCCATTTGAATTCCAGGTCGTTGTCGCCGTCCTGGACGCGATGCACGATCTCATCGGGATCGAAAGGAAAGTCGACCGGAGTATCCATCAGATAGTAGAGGCCGAGTTCATGCCAGTCCATCTGCTCGTAATGGAAGAAATTCTCCACTGACCACAGCAGACGGCCGACCGTGACGTCAATGCCGAGCTCTTCCATCATCTCCCGTCGCAAGGTCTCTTCCGAGGTCTCGCCGATCTCAGCCCGGCCGCCGGGAAAGGTCCAGAAGCTTTCATGCGTTGCACGATGCACCAGGACATATCCGTCGCGAAATCCAAGACCCGCAACACGCATCTGGAAGCGCGAACTACCTGCGTTCAATCTGATGAGCTTACGTTTCCGCATGATCCCCTATCCCACGTCGATGACGACGATCTCCGGCGGAACGCCGAGGCGGACCGGCGCGATGGAGCATCCGAGGCCACCCGATACGATGATGTGGCGCTCCTCCTCGACGATATGGCCATAGACATATCGGTCACCATAGCGGGACGGCGAATAGGGCGACCAGCCGAAGATCCTTACCTGCCCACCATGCGTATGTCCGGACAGGGTGAGCGATACCCGCGACGGGACGGCGGGGAAGATATCCGGCTCATGGGCGAGAAGAATGACCGGCGCATTATCCGTGACCTGCGCCAGCGTACCCCCGAGATCGTCGAGCCCTTTCGTATAGGGTCGCTTCCAGCGTATGCTCCGCCGCAGGGCGAGCTGATCCTCGACGCCGGCGAGCCAGAACCCTTGGCCCTCCTTTTCCAGGCGCGCCGCCCGATTGGAATAGACTTCGATACCGACGGCCGACAAGGCGCGATGGCTGAAGGTCGGTCCGTGGCCGGTTCTCTGGGCCGTCGCATCGTGCCACCAATCATGATTGCCGAGAATGGCATGAACGCCAAGCGGCGCCTTCAGCTTCGCAAGCTCCGCCGCCCAAATGCGATGATCGACACGACCGGTAACGAGACTGGTTCCCGACGTGTAGTCACCCAGCAGCAAGATGATATCGCCGCCGAGCTCATTGGCATGAGCGCAGATCGAACCGATACGCTCGGCCGTCATCCAGGGTTCGCAGGCGTGGAAATCCGCAAGCGCCACGATCCTGAGCTTCAGCCCGGGCGTCCATCCAGGCGGCGTCAACCCGTAACGGGTCACATCCAGACGGATAACCGGCTCATATCCGAGGGCATATCCCCCGAGAGCCATCAAACCGAAAACGCTGCCGCCGAAAAGCTTCAGAAAGGCACGACGGCCGAGCATTCAGTCCCCCTCCTGGAACAGCCGGAACTGGGCGGCCTCCAGGTCCTTGGGCGGCTGCAGGCCCAGATGCTTCCAGGCGATAGCAGTCAAGACACGGCCGCGCGGCGTCCTTTGAATGAAGCCCTGCTGGATCATATAGGGTTCGATAATGTCTTCGATCGCATCGCGCGGTTCGGAAAGGCCGGCGGCGATCGTTTCGATGCCGACAGGCCCGCCACCGAAGTTGACGGCGATCATGTTGAGGTAGCGTTTGTCGAGCTGGTCGAAGCCGACATTGTCGACGAGAAGCCTCGTTAGCGCCTCGTCGGCAATCTCCCGGGTCACAGCCTCGACCTTGGCGACCTCGGCGAAATCGCGCACGCGGCGCAGCAGCCGGCCGGCGATGCGCGGCGTGCCGCGGGCCCGGCGCGCAATCTCGCGCGCGCCCTCATCAGTCATACCGAGACCCATCAGCCTGGCACCGCGCCGGACGATCAGTTCCAGTTCCTCGACCGTGTAGAAGCTCAGCCGCACGGGAATGCCGAAGCGATCGCGCAACGGCGTCGTCAGCAGGCCGAGACGGGTCGTCGCGGCAACCAGCGTGAACTTGGCAAGATCGATCTTGACCGAACGCGCCGCCGGCCCCTCGCCGATGATGAGATCGAGCTGGAAGTCCTCCATCGCCGGATAGAGGATTTCTTCGACGGCCGGGTTGAGACGATGGATTTCGTCGATGAAGAGCACGTCGCGCTCTTCAAGATTGGTCAGCAGCGCCGCAAGATCGCCCGCCTTGGCGATGACCGGGCCGGAGGTCGAGCGGAAATTGACCCCGAGCTCCTTGGCCATGATCTGCGCCAGCGTCGTCTTGCCGAGGCCGGGAGGCCCAACGAACAACACATGGTCAAGCGCCTCGCCGCGTCCCTTGGCCGCTTCGATGAAGACCTTCAGATTGGCACGCGCTTCCGCCTGGCCGGTGAACTCGTCCAGCGATTGCGGCCTGAGCGTCGCATCGATATCTTCGCCCCGCTTTTCCGGCGATATCAGACGTGCGGCTTCACTCATGTCAGAGGTTCCATTCCCGGTATGCGTTTCGCAGCTTCCGCGCCGAAGGCAGTATCACATCTGCCGCGTCGAAAACATTCTTTGGCGAAGAGGCGCAGAAGCTCGATCTCTCGACTTTGCGACAATAGTAAGGATTGCGGAAGGTGCAAAGCCTCACCGCGAGAGTTCCTTGAGGCCGAGGCGGATCAGCTTGGCACTGTCGGCGCCCTCGCCGGCGGCTTTCAGGGCAGCGGCAACGGCATTGGCGGCCTGATCGCGCGAATAGCCGAGATTGCTGAGCGCCGAGACGGCATCGGCAACCGGCGCGGCCGCAACCCCATCCCCCAATTCCTGCTTGAGCCCGATATTGGCAGCATCTCCGGCAAAGGCCGGAGCCTTGTTCTTGAGTTCCGTCACGATGCGCATCGCAACCTTCGGGCCGACGCCGGGCGCCCGCGAAACGGCGGCGCGATCCTGCAGGGCGATCGCATTGGCAAGCTCGGCCGGCGTCAGCGTCGACAGCAGCGCCAGCGCCACCTTGGCGCCCACGCCCTGCACCGTCTGCACGATGTTGAACCATTCGCGTTCCAGCGCCGTCATGAAACCGAAAAGCCGGATCTGATCCTCGCGCACATAGGTCTCGATAAAGAGAATGCAGGCCTCGCCGACGGAGCCGAGCTTCGACAATGTTCGGGCCGAGCAATAGGCGACATAGCAGACGCCATGCACGTCCACGAGCACATAGTCTTCGCCGATCTCTTCTATTGTGCCTTTCAGCTTGCCGATCATGGATAAAGTCCGTCAGGGATGGGTTTCGGGGGAAATGAGGTCAACAGTCGGGAAATAGGACCGATAGCCTTTGGAATCTCGTGTCAATATCGAGTAACCGCGAATAGCGGCATGCGCACCGATCAGAAAGTCGGGAAGAATACGCTCGCGTCCCCCACCACTCTGGCGATAAATCTTGAAAGCCGCGGCAGCGGCAAATGCAGCGGACCAAGGCAGGCTTTCGCGACGAAATTCGCTTTGCGGCAACAGTTCGTCCACCTGGTCCACACTGCTGTAACGCACCGAGAATTCCGCATAGATAATGGGGTTGATGACGACCGGTCCTCGCTTGAAAGCGGAAAGAACCTGTCCGCTGGACCAGCCATGCCAAGCTGAATTTGAGATCGCCAAATCAACCAGCACATTCGTGTCGACGATGGTGACCATGTTCACCGGTCACGGGTCATCGACATCAACGCGTCGGCGTCGATATCCTGATCGCCGGTGCCTTCCAAACGCTTGAGAGTGGCCATGAACCGATCGAGCCGCTGCCGATCTTCCATTTCCCGCTTACCGTTCTTGGGCGAAACAACCAGCTTTCCATCCTCGACGGAAAATATGACTTCACTGTTGAGCTCTATGCCAGCCAATTCGCGCAAGTCGCGGGGAATGGTCACCTGCCCTTTGGATGTCACACGCATTCTTACTCTCCGATCCTGGAGTAAGAATTATCATTACCACAAGAACAAGTCAAGAACAAACTATCCTGCCAATGCCGCCTGCCGTAGCCGGCTGGCGCCGCGGTTATGGGCATGGCAGACGGCAATGGCGAGCGCATCGGCCGCATCATTGCCCTTGAACTCGACCTTGGGCATCAGGATCTTCAGCATCATGTGGATCTGCTGTTTCTCGCCGTGGCCGACGCCGATGACTGCCTTCTTGACCGCATTCGGCGCATATTCCGACACCGGCAGGCCGGCGCGCGCCGGCACCAGCATGACGACACCACGCGCCTGGCCGAGCTTCAACGTCGCCACGGCATCCTTGTTGACGAAAGTCTGCTCGACGGCGGCCTCGTCTGGCTGATAGCTGTGAACGACCTCGGCAAGCCCGTCATGCAGCTGGCAAAGGCGGGATGCGAGATCCATGTCACCATCCGACGTCACGGTTCCCGACGCGACGAAACGCAGGGAGTTGCCGAGCGTGTCGATGATGCCCCAACCGGTACGGCGCAGGCCCGGATCGATACCGATGATGCGAATCGTATTCTGCATAAGCCAACCTATCTTTCAGCCCTGACATGTGCCAGCAAAATGTGAACAAAACAAAAACAAGACACAGTTTGCGATCACTGAGGCCGCACGAAAAACATCGTGACGAAATTGCGGCATGGGGTTTGGAATGCGCGGACGGCGCTCCTACATGTGGGAGCAACCCTCCCTTCAACCACGCAGGTTTCTTGCCATGGTTCCCTTTTCCATCCTCGATCTTTCGCCCGTTGCCGAAGGCAGCACCATCAGCCAATCCTTCGAAAGCTCGAAGCGCATGGCGCAGAAGGCGGAAGAACTTGGCTACAACAGGTTCTGGCTCGCCGAGCATCACGGCATGCCCGGGATTGCGAGTGCTGCAACATCCGTCGTCATCGGCCATGTCGGCGCTGCCACCTCCCGCATCCGCATAGGTTCGGGCGGCGTCATGCTGCCGAACCATTCGCCACTCGTCATCGCCGAGCAGTTCGGGACGCTGGAAGCCCTGTTTCCCGGCCGTGTCGATCTAGGCCTTGGCCGTGCGCCAGGCACCGACATGCGTACGGCGCAGGCCCTGCGCCGCAACATCGACGCCGGAGCGCAAAGCTTCCCGCAAGATATCGTCGAGCTGCAACATCTTCTGAGCCCGGCCGATGAGGGCCAGATTATCCTCGCCGTTCCCGGCCATGGCTCCAGCATACCCATCTGGCTGCTCGGCTCGAGCCTCTACAGCGCCCATCTCGCCGCCATGCTCGGCCTGCCCTACGCCTTCGCCTCGCATTTTGCGCCGGAATCCCTGATGGACGCCATCGCCATCTATCGCGACCGCTTCACCGCTTCGGCCACACTGGAAAAACCCTATGTCATGGTCGGCGTCATGGGCGCGGTCGCGGAAACGGACAAGGAAGCGCAGTACCACTTCACCTCGGCACAGCAGCAATTCGTCAACCTGCGGCGAAACGTGCGCGGCCCCTTCCCGCGCCCGCTTGAGCGCATGGACGATTTCTGGACGCCGATGGAAAAGCTGAACGTGGAAAATACGCTGCGTTATGCCGTGGTCGGCTCTCCCGCCACGGCGGAGACGAAGCTCTCGCAATTCATCAAGGACACCGGGGCCGACGAAGTCATCATTTCGATGCCGGTCCACAATATCGAGGCGCGGCTGAAGTCGGTGGAACTCTTCGCGACGCTTCCAAGCTTCAAGAAAGCCGCCTGACCTTTACGGAAAAGTTTCCGGTGAGCCCACTTTGCGTGAGCTCACCGGACGATCGACGGGCTCAAGCCACGAGCCTCGTCTTCCAATGACGGCGGACGACCATATCCGCCGAGAGCTTTCCGCCGCCGGCAACGATCAGCACGAACATCCCGCCCGCGATCGCCAGATCCTTCTCGAAATGCAGCAACTCGTTGTGGCTGGCGAAGTTCGTGTGAAAGAGCGTCGCCGTCAACAGGCAGAACAGGCCGAGGCCAAATGCTGCCAATCGCGTCATCAACCCGATTGCAATCGCAAGCCCGGCTGAAAGCTGCAGCAGAATGGTGGCGGTTGCTATGGGCGCAGCGACGCCGAGCTTGGCCATGGCCTCCAGCGCACCATCGAAATTACTGGCAAGTTCGATGCCCTCCTCCAGAAAGAGCAACGACAGCAGCAGGCGGCCGAACAACAGGGCCATGTCTGCCAAGTTGACGAGAACGGCATTCTCCGTTTCGAATTCCATGGCCTATCTCCTTCCCATTAATATCCGCAGGCTGTCCGGCGGCATCTCACCGACTTGATCGAATGGAAATGCCGCCGGATCGGTTGAAGCCGCGAGCTAGTTGTTGCCCTTTGCGGCGATCGCCTTGGTCAGGTCTTCAAGCTCCTCGCAGCCTGCCGGGCAAAGCTTGGCAAGCGTTGCCAGCTGCTCCCGGGCCTTGGGCATGTCGCCGGTCTCGACATAGAGTTCGCCGAGATATTCGTGCGCGCCCTTGTGATCGGGCTGCAGTTCCAGGGCCTTGGTGTAGTAGGTGAGCGAGGTCTTGAAATCGCCGGTCTTGCGCAGGGTGAAGCCCATCAGATTATAGACATCGGCCTGCTGGTGCTCCTCTGCGATATCGCGAAGCTCGGCGAGCGCACCGGCATAATCCTTCGCATCGATCTTGGCGCGAACCGAGGTGAGGTCCGGCGCGTCAGTCGATTCCATGTTGTCGACGGCGAAGGCAACGCCTGCTGTCGCGGCGGGCAGGATGGCGACGGCGCACAGGCCGGCGATCCCGAAAATGGCATGTCTGAACATGGTACTTGCTCCTGTTTTGGCCGCTCAGGCCTGGATGGTGGGGGTAAAGCCGTAGGCATTGCCGTCCTTGACGAAGGTGCCGGAGCCTGGGAACGGGAAATGCGATCCGCAGATCCTGATCTTGTCGGCAATGACGCGATCGATCAGCCTGCGGCGGGTGGTGACGGCCATCGGGCCGTCCTGATCGTAAGTGCCTTCCCATTCCGGATGGGGGGCAAGCAGCGCCGGCACATACATGATGTCGGCCGAGACCATCAGCTGCTCGCTGCCGCCATCGATGAGGAAGACCGAGTGCCCCGGCGTATGGCCATAGGCGGCCAGCATATGCACGCCGGGCGCCACTTCGGCATTATCCTCGACCAGCTTCCAGTTCTTCCACGTCGGGAAGACGGAGGCAATGCGCCGGCCGGCTTCCTTGCGGCCTTCCGCCAGCTTGTCGACACGGCCGGGATCGGTCCACCAATTGTATTCGGCAGCGTTGACGATCAGTTCGGCATTCGGGAAGATTGCCGCGTTCGTTCCCTTTTCCATCAGGCCCCAGACATGGTCGGGATGGAAATGCGAGATCATGATCGTATCGATCTTCTTGTAGTCGATACCGGCGGCGGCCATGTTGGCCGGCAGATGCGTGGCATTGGTTTGCCACTGCCCGACACCCGAGCCGGCATCCATCATGATCTTGCGGCCGCCGATATCGAGAACGACGACGGTCAGCGGAATGGGCATGAAGTCCGTGGTAAGGCCGGCCTTGGAAAGCGCGTCCTTGGTGTCTTCGACGGAAGCATTCTTGATGAAGGCCGGATCGTGGGGCTTGCGCCAGATGCCGTCATAAATGGCCGTGACCTCGATCGAACCGACCTTGTATTTGTCGAAACCGACCGTTGGCTCCAGCGGGGTGGCGGCAAAGGCTTGCGGGATGAATTCGAGCTTCGACGACAGACCGAAGGCTGCCGCAGCTACAGCCGTGCCGAGAACGGTGCGGCGGGTCATATCAAACATCGCAATATCTCCTCAGGGTTATGGCTTTCGGGCCAGGCGGAGGTCGCAAGCGATAGCGGCCATCCACTGAGGAAGAAGATCGACGGCGATGGGCGCTTATTCCCCATCAGAGGGAGATTTTTATCAAGCCATTGATATATATGGAATTATTCTATCGAGATGGATTAAAGCGGTGACATCACAGACTTCGACATCTGGTATCGGCGATTTTTTTGCATGCGATCGGGAATAAAACTCGCACGTGCGCGATCTAGCTTCTCAGACAACATTGCAAGCGCCCTATCCGAAGCTTACAGTCGACATCGGCGTTTTGCGGGGATCACGATGACAGACGCCCGAATGATGACTTCGATGACGCTCAGTGACCCGCTCCAGGCATGGACATGGCGCTGGCCGCAGGACACCGCAATACGCCGGCTGGCGCGGCTTCTGGCTCGCCTGCGGGCAGCCATCGCGGCGCCGAAAGCCATCAAACGCATCCTCCTGATGACGGTGGCGGAGCCCTCGGCCAAAGCTGCACCGCTGCAGCATGCAATCTCATCGCCCGATGAGACCATGCGTCGCTTCCAGCATACGATCCTCCCGCATCTCGACGCCGCCTATAATTTCGCGCGCTTCCTGAGCCGGGATGCCGATGCCGCACAGGATATCGTGCAGGAGGCATATCTGCGCGCCTACCGTGGCTTCGGCGGCTTTCGCGATGGCGATGCCCGTGCCTGGACATTTACCATCGTCCGCAATTGCTACCATGCTTGGCTGCAGGAAGGACGTCGCAAGACCCGCTACGAACAACCGATGACCGACGAACGGGAGACGGACGAAGGTTCGCCCTCCGCCGAACCTGCTTCCGAGGAGGATACGCCGGAAGCAGCCTTTATCCGCAAGTCGGAAACGCAGCGCGTGCGCGAGGTCATCAACATGCTGCCCGATGCCATGCGCGAGATCCTGGTCCTGCGCGAACTTGAGGATCTTTCCTACAAGGAGATCGCCGACATTATCGATGCGCCGATCGGCACTGTCATGTCACGCCTCGCCCGCGCCCGCCGCGATTTCGGCGAGATCTGGCGCAGCCTTGAAGGAAAAGAGGCGGCGCGATGAGCGGCGGGGAACAAGACGATCATGGCGAGTGGGCTGACCTGCTGCACGGTTTCATCGACGGCGAACTGGACGCAGCCAATGCCGCCCGCTTCGAGGCGCATCTGGCAACCTGCCCGGAATGCGCCAACGAGATGGAGAATGCCCTGATGGTCAAGCGTCTGTCCGCACGCGAAGGCGTGAAATGGCAAGCGCCGGAGGCCGTCCATGCTCGCGTGCGGGCGGCACTTTCGCTGGAACAGGCCATGACGAGGCGCGCAACGGCGGCCGCGAACCAAGCGGGAAACCCGTGGCGCCGCGGCTTGCGTTTCATCCGTGACTGGAGCTTCGTGCCGTCACTCGCGGTGCTGGCTGCAAGCCTCATGCTGGTGCTGAACGTGCCGCAGCAGAGCCAGTCGATCGAGGATCAGCTTCTTGCCAGCCACGTTCGTTCGATGCTCGCCGATCATCTGACCGACGTGCTGACCTCCGATCAGCACACCGTCAAGCCTTGGTTCAACGGCAAGATCGATTTCTCGCCGCCCGTGGTCGATCTGGCGGCACAGGGCTTCCCTCTCGTTGGCGGCCGGGTGGACTACCTCGACGGCCGCGTAGTGGCGGCGCTGATCTACCGCCGGCACGGCCATGTCATCAATCTCTTCATTTGGCCCGCCACGTTGGAGACTCGCAGCAATACCGAGAAGGATGGCTATAATTTCGTCGAATGGCACGTGGACGGGCTGGTCTTCTGGGCCGTCTCTGATGTCGCCGCACCGGACCTTTCCGCCTTCCGCGACGATTTCACCCGCGCGACAAACCCATAACGCAGAAAGCCGGCCGCATCGCTGCGGCCGGCTTTCTTGGATAACTACGAAGGATCAGGCCGAGAGCTTGGCCAGTACCTCTTCCGAAACTTCGAAGTTCGAATAGACATTCTGAACGTCGTCATCGTCTTCAAGATTGTCGATGAGCTTCAGCAGCGACTGCGCCTTTTCTTCGTCGACCGGCACGTTGTTCTGCGCGCGCCAGATCGCCTTGACCGTCTCGGCTTCGCCGAGTGTAGCTTCGAGCGCCTTGGCAACTTCGCCGAGGGATTCAAAACCGCAGATGATCACATGACCTTCTTCATCGCTCTCGACGTCATCGGCGCCGGCTTCGATCGCTGCTTCCATGACCTTGTCGGCATCGCCAACAGTCGGCTTGTAGGTGATTTCGCCAACGTGATCGAAGGAGAAGGACACCGAACCGGTTTCGCCGAGCGCGCCGCCGGCCTTGGTGAAGATCGAGCGGACGTTGGAAGCCGTGCGGTTGCGGTTGTCGGTCAGCGCTTCGACGATGATCGCCGTGCCGCCGGGGCCGTAACCCTCGTAGCGGATCGCGTCGTAATTCTCGGTGTCGGCACCGGACGCCTTCTTGATGGCGCGATCGATATTGTCCTTCGGCATCGACTGGGCCTTGGCGTTCTGGATCGCCAGGCGCAGGCTTGCGTTCATGGTCGGGTCGGGCAGGCCCGATTTGGCAGCGACGGTGATTTCGCGCGCCAGCTTCGAGAACATTTTCGAACGCACCGAGTCCTGACGACCCTTGCGGTGCATGATGTTTTTAAACTGTGAATGGCCAGCCATGGCACCCCTGTTCACGTCTTTTGTTGGGAATGGCTGCCTTATAAGAGCGAAGCGGCCTTCATTCAAGTAAAAAGCCGGGTAACGGCGGCGGCAGAAGCCTTCCGCCGCCATTCCTATGGCATGACGGCAAGCCTTCCCGCCTGGATATCCGCAACGGTCTCCATGGCCTTGTTCAATCCCTCGAGCGAAGCCGTTCCCTCACGGAGGATCGGCCTCGGATCGGTAAGACTTTCAGTCATCACGCCATATCTCGCCCGGAAGATGGTGCCGGTCTTGAGCTGGCCGATGATTTGGCTGGCCGGAACGCAGCCCTTACCGTCGGTGGTAATCGGGGGGTTATTGTCGACTCGCATCAAGGCGGTGATCACGCTCCCAGTTACACAGACGCTTTGTGGCGTGGTCGAATTGCCGTAGCGGATGCGAAGGGGCGCCCCCGGCACGGTGGAGATGCTGCAATCCCGCTTGTCGGTCATCGAGTCGATCGGGCAGTCGACGCTCCAAGTGCCGGGCGTGAACGGATCGCTGCTTTTGCCGACGAAAACCGATCCGTGACTGAATTTCTCGATGCGGTAGCCATCGGATGTCGTGCTGACCGGGTTTGGAGAGACACAACCCGATAGCGCCGCAGCCATTATTGCAGTCAAAAGAACTCGGTTCATGCGCTTCCCCCAATGGTACAGCGCAATCAATCATGACGAGTGGAGGTTGCATAGATAGGCGCGATGCATATCCCAACGAAAATCGTCAAAGCCCCTTGAGCACATAGATCAGCGGCTTGCGTGGCAAGGTCTTCACGGACACAGTAACACTTGGCGTCGGCGCATAGCCGACATCGAAATCGGGACCGAAAAGCGCCAGGAACTGGTCGATCGGCGGTCCCCAGCGATGCATGGGCAGGATCAGCGACGAACGCAGCCGCTTGACGACGCGGCTCATGCTGTCCGCCCCCATGGTCAGGCCGCCATCGACCGGCACCATCACCACGTCGAGCCGGCCGATCTCGGCATATTGCTGGTCGGTAAGCTCGAAATGCAGATGTCCCAGATGGCCGATGCAGAGGCCCGCCACCTCGAAGATGAAGATCGAATTGCCATTGGCCTCGATGCCGCCGCCCCAGGAGCGAATGTCGGTCACGACATTGCGGATCAGCGTGTCGCCGACGGTCATGCGGATCTTTGCCGGCTCTCCGGGCGTATCGCTCCATCCATGCAGCACATATTTGATCGCCGGATCGGGTGTCAAAGTGTAGTGGCTTGGATGCGCCTTGTTCATCGTCACAACTTCGGGCGTGTAAGGCGGCGGATAGGCGCCGCTATAATCCGTGGCGATGGAAACGCCGCCGGGCGTTTCAATGAAAAGCGTGGCGTGACCGAGGAAAGTGATTTTCACGTCGCCATTGACGGGATCATTGGCAAGCGTCGGGCCGAGGGGAGAAAAACTGGCGAATGTCGCCTTGGGCAGAGACTGCGCGATCGCCTGACACTGGCTCGGCTGCGGACGCACCGGCTTTTGTTGGGCATCCGTTGCGCCCGAGCTAAAGATCATCGCCAGGAAGAATACGGCAAGGACAGGAAATCGCGGCATCATGCCATCCCCTCAAGCCAGACAGTGGCGAAAGGATGCGGCATGACCCGAAACAGGTCCAGCGACATTCAGACGCGATTGCTCACAATCACGTCATCCCATGAGAACGATGAATTAGCGCGCAGCAATCAGCGCCAGAAATCCGGAATGGTTTCCGCAAGGCGCGGGCCGAGCCGCAGCGGCGCGATCTTTTTGGCCAATCCCGTCGCATCGGAAATCTCGACACCAACGCCGCAGATGGTCGCCGGGCCGGAAGCGGCCTCGAACCGTCCCTTCGGCATCTTCGAGATGAACCGGTTGAGCGGCTCTTCCTTTTCCATGCCGAGCGAGGAATCATAGTCGCCGCACATGCCGGCATCCGACATATAAGCGGTGCCCCCATTCAGGATCTGTGCATCGGCGGTCGGCACATGCGTATGCGTGCCGACGACGAAGCTGGCGCGGCCATCGACGAAATGGCCGAAGCACTGCTTCTCGCTGGTCGCTTCCGCATGAAAATCGAAGATGATCGCATCCGCCTGCTCTTTCAGCGGGCAGGCATCCAGAATGGCCTCGGCAGACTTGAAGGGGTCGTCCAGCTCCGGATGCATGAACACGCGACCCATGATGTTGGCCACAAGCACGCGGGCACCATTGCGGGCATAATAGATGCCGGAGCCGCGGCCGGGCGTACCGGCCGGATAGTTGGCGGGACGCAGGAACTGGTCGTGGCGCTCGCAGAAGACAACGGCCTCCTTCTGGTCCCAGACATGGTTGCCCGTCGTCACCACATCGGCGCCGGCATTGATGGTTTCGAGGAAGATATCCTCGGTGATGCCGAAGCCGCCGGCGGCATTCTCGCCGTTGACGATGACGAAATCGAGTTTCAGGTCGGACACGAGCCCCGGCAGGCGATCCCATACCGCAGTCCGTCCCGTCTTGCCGACCATGTCACCCAGAAAAAGCAGCCGCATTCCCTATCCAATCACTTCCGAAACGAAATTGAGTCCGCTCTCGGTCAAAATCGCGTCAAGACGGATATCATGCGGCTCAGCCGGTACTGATGGCACTTCTTGGCAATCGAATGCAATGCCGATCAGCCGCGGATTCAAGCCTTTTTGGTGCAAACGGTCGATCGCACGGTCATAATAGCCGGCTCCATAACCGATGCGATGACCCGTTTTGTCGAAAGCGGAAAGCGGCACCAGCATGACATCGGGATCGAGCACGGCCGCATCGGGCCCCGGTCCCGACGTACCGAAACCGGAGGAGACAAGCGGGGCGCCGGGCAGAAGTTCGCGAAAGACGATCGTGCTGCGGTCGACGATGACGGGCACGCAAAGCCGCGCGCCTCGCTCCCGCAAGCGGGCCATCAACGGCCTTATGTCCACTTCGGACCGGATCGGCAGAAAGCCGGAAACGATCTCTCCCGGCTCGACATCGATGGCATCGCCATGATCGGCCATGGCAAGCCCCTTCTCGATACGCTCTTCCGGCGCGATCGCGTCGCGCTCGGCAAGACGCTCCTTGCGATATTGGGCTTTCAGCTCTCTAGGGCTCATCGGATCTTCGCAAACATCTATGATATCACGAAAACATAATGAGCCGGCAGCGCATTGCAAAGCGCGAATGCGACATGCGGCTGTCGCAGCAAGGAGCCGGCGCGATCAGCCCTTGCGAATGATCGACAATTTTCCGTCGCCATCCACATGCGCGCGAACATTTTCATAATTCTGCAGTGTCGTGTGATTGGTCTCGATCGGATGCGAATGCGTGGCGGTGATGACCACCACATCGGCACCGGCCGCCTCGCCCGCCTTGACGCCGGCCATAACGTCTTCAAACACCAGGCATTCCGAAGGGCTGAGGCCGAGGCGCTGTGCACCGAGAATATAGCCCTGCGGATCAGGCTTGCCGACCTTGACGTCCTCGGCTGTCACGATGAAGCGCGGCACCGGAATTCCGGCAGCATCCAGCCGCGCCAGCGCCAGGCGGTAGGGCGACGAGGTCACGATCGCCCAGCGCTCCGGCGGCAGCGACGCCAGGAAATCGACGGCGCCCGGCAGTGCGACGACACCTTCGACATCGGCAATCTCGGCCTGCTCGATCTTCAGCGCCTCCGCGATCGGATCGACCCCAGGCAGATTCAACTGGCCAATCGTATCGACGCCGCGCTTGCCATGCATGGTCGGCATGAACTTCTCGACATCAAGACCCTGGGCACGCGCCCAGTTGCCCCAGACGCGCTCGGCTGCGGCGATCGAATTGATGATCGTGCCGTCCATGTCGAACAGGAAGCCGGAATAGATCTTGGTGAAGGCGGAAGACGATGCAGCGGACAAGGACGGACCTTTCTGGATGGGACGGTGAGCAAGCACGGCATGAAACCGGCTCCCGATAGATGTTTCTTCCGACTAGCGGCACGCGGCGCAAGAAGCAAACGAATGCTGATGCAGGGCACACGAAAGCCGCGCGATCGGCAACGTCAAACCGGATGAAGGTGGGGGATCGCGATTGGAAGAAGGCGGTAGCGCGCGGCGAGACCTCTGCCGCGCGCTGCAATCAATCACTCGCCGAGGCGGCTCTTCAGACCATTGATGATATGGTTCGCCAGCGCCTCGTAATCGTCGTCGAAGTGATGGCCGCCATCCATGGCGATGATTTCTGCACCGGTGCCCTTCAGCAGCGGGCAGGCGACATCTTCGTCGTCATCCTTGCCATAGACGCACTGCACCATCTTCGGATTGATCGACTTGAGGTCGGTGACGGGATCGCCGCCCTTCCCTTCGCTTGTCGCGCCGAGCCAGCCCATGACCGAGATCACATAGTCGACCTTCTGCGACAGCGACAGCAGCGATATCTGCACGATCTTGTCCTTTGCAGCCTGCGGCAGGCGATTATAGCTCGCCGGCAGCACATCGGCCCCGAAGGAGTAGCCGACCAACACCACATGCTTGACCTTGAAGCGCTTGGTGTAGAAGTCGATGATCCGTCCGAGGTCCGTTGCCGTCTGCTGCGGGTCCTTCTCGGTCCAGAAATAATGCAGTGAATCGACGCCGACGACCGGAATGCCCTGATCCTGCAGATAGCTGCCGACTTCTTTGTCGATATCGCGCCAGCCGCCGTCGCCGGAATAGACGATGGCGAGCGTGTCCTCCGTTGGCGTCGTCTCCATGACGTCGACCGGCAGGCCGAGCGGCGACTTGGAGCTGTCGATCGTCTTCATCAGATCCGCAAGCGAAGCCTCGAGCGTCGCATAGGTGTCGGTATTGTCCGAATCCGTTGCCTGGACGTCGGGATGATCCTTCTGGAGCTCCTCGACATGCTCGCGTCCGTCCTTCGGCGCGTTGGCGGTGAAGGTGACGAGGATCGGGTTCGGCAAGGTGCCGTCCTGCAGGCCGAAGGACACCATGTCGCCATCGGTCTTCTTTTCGGCCGGCGTGCAGAGTTCCTGCTTCAGCCCAATGCCTGCCGTCGGATCGACGGCGAGCGTACCGGCAACGGTCGCATCCGGCGTCTGGGCCGCAATCGTCAGCGCCATGGCGCCGCCCGCGCCGACGCCCGCGATGATCGGAAGCTGATAGGTGCTGTCGGCAAAGGAGCGCTGCACCTGCTGGCTGAGCGATTCCAGATCCGCGACGATATAGATGCAGCCGTCGTTCTGCTTGACGTCGTATTTGTTGAGCGACGCCAGAAAGGACGGATAGTCGATGCCGATGACCAGCGAGCCGTTGGCGACGAGCTTGTCGGCAACCGCCTTCTCCTTGTCGCCCCAACCGGCGAGATCGGAAATCAGCACGACTTCATTCGAAACCTTGCCCTGCGGTCGCATGATATGCGGCGCCGGGATCATGCCCAGATCGTATTTGCTATCGTCTTCGTCGGCCCTTGCCGCGCCCGTGGCGAGCAGGCCCATCGACAGCATGCCGGCGAAAACCAATGACATTGCGTATTTCAAGATCATTTCCTCACGACCCCCTTTAGTCCGCCCCCGATGAGGAATGTGGCATCCATCAACGCGATCATTGGACTCACACCTCCCGAAACAGCCAGATAGCGCGGCTGCCATTCGGGATGGAATTTGGATTTGAAGGCACGAAGCCCCTTGAAGTTATAGAAGCGCTCGCCGTGTTCGAAGACAGTCCCCCCGACCCTGTCCCAAACCGGCGCCGATTCTCGTCTCGACATGCCCGACAGCGGTGCCATGCCAAGGTTGAAACGCAAAAAGCCCTGACCTTTGAGGTATTCGAGGATCTGCACGAACAGAAAATCCATCGAACCCTTCGGGGCATCGGGCGAAAAACGCATCAGGTCGACGGACCCCTCCTCCTTGGTCTCCGTCATCAGAATATTCGCAAAAGCGACGATCTTACCATCCTTTTTCAACACACCGACCGGCTGCGAGCACACATAGTCTAGGTCGAACGCGCCAAGCGAAAAGCTCTTTTCCTTGGCATTGTGATCTGCAAGCCACGTGTCGGACACATGGGTAAGCTGATCCATGACTTCGGGTATATCTTGCGGCTCGATAACGGCAAATTCTAGTCCATCGCGAACCGCGCGGCTCGCGGTCTGCCTGAGGTTGGCCCATTTGCCGCCTTTCAGCTCGAAATTGGCAAGGTTGACCACGGCCAGTTCACCGAGCTTGTAGGCACGCAAACCGGCATCGGCGCAATAGGACAGAAGCGACGGCGAGATCTGATAGAACACGGAACGGCAACCCGCCGCACGCGCGGTTTCGACGAAACGCCAGATCAGATCCGGCAGCTCGTGTCGTGGGCCGACCGGATCGAAGAGCGCAATCCACGAGCGCCCCTGCTTGCCATACATGATGAAGGCATCGCCCTTTTCCGAGAACATGATGTTCTTGTCGCCCATGCGCACCAGATTGGCGTCTGCCACGCCTTGGCTGCGGACGACTTCGACGGCACGCGTCACGGCATCGCCCGTTACCGGCTCCAGTCGTTTCGTTGCCGGACGCAGAAGGCTGAAGATCGCGATCGCCGCCGAGACGATGCAGATGCCGAGCGCTGCGCGAAGGCCGCGCGGCGCTTCATCGGCGAATTCGAACTGCCACCAGAGCTGGTTGTTGTAGCCGACATCGCGATAGACGAAGAGCAGCACGACGATGGCGCCGATGCAGATCACGGCGATGGAGGTCAGCCATCCGGCCGTCAGCGTCTGGTTGAGCAACGAGGCCGGCCGCTTGAACAGGCGGCGGCTGACGACGAGGCTGAAGACGAAGAAGGCCAGAAGCCCGGCCTCGACAATGGCGATGGCCTTGAGCAACGAGAGGAACAGGGCCAGCAGCGCCGAGAAGATCGCCACCCACCAGGCGCCGTCGAGACGCTGGCTGAGACCGCGCGCTCCCACGATGATCGCAAGCCCGAGCAGGCTCGACAGGAAATGCGCGCTTTCAACGAGCGACAGCGGCAGGTAGCCGGAAAGCACGATCAGGTTCTGATCCGGCGTCGGCGTCACGCTCGAGAAGACCAGCATCATGCCGAGCAGCAATGCGAAGGCCGACAGCAGCTGCGGCATGACGCGCGCGCCGATGCGGCGCATGCTCGAGGCCACGGGATGATCGACGAAGCGGCGCAGCTCCGCCACCGAAATCGCGGCGATGGCGATGACAAGCGGGATGACGTTGTAGATGACGCGATAGAGAACCAGCGAGCTGAGCACGGCATCTTCATTCACCGAGCTGCCGAGCCAGGCGATGATGATGGTCTCAAACACGCCGAAGCCAGCCGGAACGTGGCTGAGCACGCCGAGGCCGACGGCAATTGCATAGATGGCAAAGAAGCCCGGCCATCCGATCGAGGTTTCCGGCAACAGCACATAGAGCACGGAGGCCGAGGCGGCGATATCGAAGGCGGTGACGAGGAACTGCCGCGACCAGGTGCGCGAATCCGGCAGACGGACGGCGACCGGCCCAATGCGCACCTCGCGACCGTTGCGGCCGGCGTAGACAACGAAAGCGAGTGCCGCGAGAATGGCGATGGCGATCAGCCGCAGCCACAATCCGTCGACGCTGATCAGCGGACCGATCTCGTCGGCGATGACCAGAAGCGCGATGGCACCGACGGCGGCGAGGCCAAGACCGAAGGCGAGCGTGACGAAAGCGATGACGCGGGTGATATCGTCCGGCGACAGGCCGAGCCGGGTATAGGCGCGGTAGCGGATCGCGCCGGCGCTGAGCGCGCCGAAGCCGGCCGTGTTGCCGACCGCATAGGCGCTGAAGGAGGTCAGCGCCACATGCGGGAACGGCAGGCGCTTGCCGATATATTCGAGCGCATTCTGGTCGTAGTAGATCAGCGAAGCGAAGCTCAGCCCAGTAAACAACAGCGCAAGCAGCACCGAAGAGATCTTCGTCGTCGTCAAGGCGTGGACGACGTCGTCGTAGCGCACCTCGTTGGTGAGATCGTAGATCGCATAGGCGGCAATGCAGAATACGGCGATGGTCAGAAGACCGATGATCAGGGGGCGGTAGCGGTTCAGCAGACCGACGATACCGCCACGCTCTTCCAATTCTTCATCGGCATTTTCCAGATCGATTGGGCTCGACATACTCTACCTGTCTATAGTGATCTTCGCCGGTTCCGACTGTTCGGATATTCAGCAACATCGACGACGCGTCTTCGCGGAGCCGTATACACTTCTTTCGATGAGCCCGTTGTGACGCGCGCTCCCATCATTCTGAATTTAGGCAATTTTGGCGCAGGCCCCGTTCCGCCAGCAATGAATCTGTTATTATTTAAAGGATTTTGTCATTCACCCGGCTTTTAAGCTTATCCACACACAAAAGTGATCTTCCAAATCCCCGCTCGAACGCCGCCTCTATCAGGAATTCTTCACCCGGTCATCAGTCCGGCCACGCCTTCCATCGGGCGTGCCGTCGCGTTCGAACCGCAGGCGGGGGCGATTATTTGCCGAGCAACCACAACGTAAGATAGATCTTCATCCGCCGTCGTCAACCTGACCTTTCGACCCACTTCGACTGAGCCGGCTGAAGTCAAGGAAAAGAAGCAGTCAGGCGCATGGGCAAACGGATTGGCCCGGCGCCCATCTCGGCGCCGGGCCACCGGCAGATTGGTCAATTCGGGGAAGAGCTTTATGACGCTCGGCACATCTTCTTGGGAGTTCAGCGATCCGGCGCTTCCGCCGGCTCTCCGCGCATTTCACTCAGGAAGAACCCTTCGCGCAGATTAATCCCATATTCCACGAAGGCCTTCATGCAGCAAAGCATCTGCGTCCACCCTTCGCAATTCAGATAGGTGCCACGGCGACCGGCCTCGTCCTCGCGCCAGCCGGTTTCCTCGATGATGACAAGCGTACCGCCATCCTCCAGGGCATCGAACGTCATCTCGACCTTGGTCTTGTAGCGAATGCCATCCTCGCCGGTGCCGCCGTCCCAGTGAAAGACGATGCGCTTGTTATCTTCCACCTCATTGACTTCGACGGGTGCATTCTTCCACCAGATGACCGTCGTTCCCGCGACGAGCGGCGCGCTTGCGCCGCCAACCGTGGTGAAATAGCTCGAAAGCTTCTTCGGATTGACGACCGCATCGAAGACGTCGTCGACCTTGCGACCGATCCGTCCTGAAATCCGAACATTCAATGTCATGGCATCTCCTCCGTTGTCGGTTTGGCCCCATCGCTTCATTGCGGGCGGTCTAATTATGTTATAAAAACATAACATGTCAAACGAATCAGACAGCGACCTCATTTTCAAGGCCCTTGCGCATCGTCGCCGACGCGAAATCCTCGACATGCTCAAGGACGCGCCGCGCACGACCGGCATGCTCTGCGAGGCCTTCACCGACATGGATCGCTGCACTGTCATGCAGCATCTGAAAGTGCTTGAAGAAGCCGATCTCGTGATCGCCAAAAAGGACGGCCGCGAACGCTGGAACCATCTGAACAGTTTGCCGATCAAACAGATTCACGACCGTTGGATCAGCGCCTATGCCGGCCATGCGCTCTCGATCCTCGATCAGCTGAAAAAGGATCTGGAAGCTTGAGGCGGCGGCGAGGAGCAGCGAACCGACGCCACCGCTCTTCGCGTATACTATCGAGCGAATGAGAATTTGCCGGCGCTCAGTCTTCGATCAGCACGCCCGCTTGAAGCTGAGTGAGGATCTTGATCAGCCGCGGCGCCATATCGCGGATTTCGACCAGATGGATCGAGCTGAGCGTTTGCAGCACCTCTTCGGACTTTTCCGTCAATTGCAGCGTCTGGCGGCGCTTGTCCGTGGGATCGGGGTGTCGGGTGACGTAGCCGCCATCGATCAGCCGTCCCACAAGCTCCGTTGCCGTATGCGGCGCAATCAGCAGCTTTTCCGCGAGCATGCCGATCGTCATCGCCTCTCCTGCGCCGTTGCCTTTGATCGCCAGCAATGCCTGATGCTGCTGCGGCGGCAGGCCCGCCTCATGCGCGGCCGAGGTGCTGAAATCCATGAACTTGCGCAGCGTGTAGCGCAATGTCGCCAGCGCCTCGTAATCCGCCTGCGAAAGAGTTTTGTCCACGCCTTGCACCATCAAATCGTCCTCATTGCCGCAATTCGCGGTCCTAGTTGATTTATATCGCATTACGATATATTTGCCATCTCGAAGCGGAGAGCGGCTAAAAGATGGTCGCGCGCTTAGAGCATTTCCAGGAAACGTGCGCAGCGGTTTTCCGTCCGGAATGCGTGAAACAGGAAGATTGAGCGCTTTCGCTGTTCGAAGAAAAGCGAAAGCGCTCTGGCACAGAAGGCCGCCAATGCAGGACACGCCCACCTCACAAAGTCACAGTCACGATTTCTCCGGCGGGGCCTCCCGCAAGGACAATGGCGATTTCACCACGGACAGGCGCGTCCTGATGTTGATTGCCATGGCGCTCGTCGTCGGCACCGGCGGTGCATTCGCCGCCTGGGTGCTCATCAATCTCATCGCGCTCGTCAGCAATGCCGTCTGGCTGTTCAAGATCAGCACGGAGCCGCTGTCCTTCGCCATGGTGGCACGCTCGCCCTGGATGGTCGTCGCTCCCATCCTCGGCGGTCTCGTCATCGGCCTGATGGCGCGTTACGGCTCGGAAAAAATCCGCGGCCACGGCATTCCCGAAGCCATCGAGGCAATCCTGATCGGCGGCAGCCGCATGTCGCCGAAGGTGGCGGTGCTGAAACCCCTGTCATCGGCAATCTCGATCGGTTCCGGCGGCCCCTTCGGTGCGGAAGGTCCGATCATCATGACCGGGGGCGCGATCGGCTCACTCTTTGCGCAGCTCTTCCATCTCAGTGCTGCCGAAAGAAAGACCCTTCTCGTCGCCGGCGCCGCAGCCGGCATGACGGCAGTCTTCGGCACGCCGATCGCGGCCGTCATGCTCGCCGTCGAACTGCTGCTGTTCGAATGGAAACCGCGCAGCTTCATCCCCGTCGCCGTCGCGGCCTGCGTCTCGGTCGTCTGGCGTCCGTTGCTGATCGGCAGCGGCGCGCTCTTCCCCGCCCATTTCGAAATGGCGCTTTCCTGGTGGGGCATTCTGCTCGCCGCCGGCCTCGGCATCATCTCGGGCCTGCAATCCGGCCTGTTGACGACGCTGCTCTACAAGATCGAAGACGCCTTCGAGAAACTGCCGATCCATTGGATGTGGTGGCCGGCCCTCGGCGGCCTCGTCGTCGGACTCGGCGGCCTGATCGAGCCTCGCGCCCTCGGTGTGGGTTACGACATCATCGCCGATCTCCTGCACAGCCGCATCGCCGTCGGCGCGGTGCTGGCAATCCTGCTGGTCAAGGCGGGCATCTGGCTGGTGGCACTGTCCTCGGGCACATCGGGCGGCGTGCTCGCGCCGCTGCTGATCCTCGGCGGCGCGCTCGGCTGGCTGGTCGGTCTTGTCCTGCCCGGCGATCCCGGCTTCTGGGCAATGCTCGGCATGGCGGCAATGATGGGCGGCACGATGCGCGCGCCGCTGACAGGCACCTTCTTCGCCGTCGAATTGACCGGAGATACGAGCGCTCTGGTGCCCCTGCTGGCGGCAACGGTCGCAGCCTATGCCGTCACGGTCCTGCTGTTGAAACGATCGATCCTGACCGAAAAGATCGCCCGTCGCGGCCAGCACATCACCCGAGAATATGGCATCGATCCGTTCGAGCTGACCCGCGCCCGCGACATCATGATCGCCAAGGTCGACACCCTGCCCGCCTCCATGCGCCTGTCGGAAGCACTGGCGCAGATGACGGAGCGACCGGATGCCCATCGCTTTTATCCCGTCGTGGCTGAGAACGATCGCCTCGTCGGCATGATCTCGCGCGCCGACGCCCTGCGCTGGCAGAACGAGCCGGGTCTTATGGATCAATCGCTCTATGACGTGATCTCGGATACGTCTCTTCCGGTCGCGCACACGGAGGACACTGTCGGCCGGGTCGCCGACATCATGATCCACGCCGACACGGGACGCGTCCCAGTCGTTGAACCGCAGACCGGTCGTCTCGTCGGCCTCATCGCCCGTAAGGACCTGCTGCGGCTGCGCAGCGCGACCAATCGGGCCGAGCTCGAGCGCGGTGCTTATCTGCGATCGAAAGTGTAAGGGGAGGAGGAGTGGCGTCAGCGCGGCAAAAGAACTGCGCGGCGCCTTCCTTGGCTATCAGCCAGGAAGATTTTAAGAGCGATCCACGACGACCGATGGATGTTTACGATCCTGGGTGCCTACAAACGTAGGTGGGCACCGTGTGTCCAGGCCCACGGGCCTAGTCAGGGACAGCTCCCTTTGGATCGAGTATGGCCCCAGGGATTGTGGTTCCTGTCGGGAAGCGCAGACCGCCAAAACTATATAGAGCGGATTACGTCGTCGCACCAGAGGCCGGCTGCCGGCTTCCGCAGAAATAACTCAAGCCTGCTCGACGCCCGGCCGCGCCAGAAGCTTCTCGGTGATGCCGTGAATGTGCGCCGTCACCTCGTCGATGACATTTGCGAGTGTCTCCTCGGCGCGGGCATTGGCCGCGACCGTCGTATCCCGGCTGCTGGTAAGAGATTCCAGCTCGGCTTCGAGCGCGGCGACCCGCCGCGTCAGCTCCGACACTTCGTCTGTGATCATGATGCCGGCCATCACGGTCAATCGGAGATCGCCGATCTCGCCGAACTGGCTTTTCAAATGCATGACATAGCGGTCGAAACGATTGGCAAGATCGGTCAGGTGGTCTTCCTGACCCTCTTCGCAGGCCATCCGGTATGCTTTGCCATCGATCGTTACCGTTACTTGTGCCATTCGACTTTCCGATCACTGCCGCACTGCGACGGCTGCCTCCCGAGGGATCAGCGGTCCAGCACGGCTCTTATGGTTTCCATCGCCGTAACCAGCCGGCGTGACACTTCACGATTGACCTCCTCGAGCCGGTTCGCGCGGAACTCGGCCTGGTCCAATTCCTGGGCGAGACGGGACCGGTCGGCATGAACCCTTCGGACCTCGCCTTCTATATCGCTCTGTGCTCGTTCCCGCTCGAACCGTCCGTCAACGGCACTCTCCAAAGTCGAAAGCGCCTGGCGCAATTGGGCGAGCGCCGCGTCCACCGTTTTGCCTGAAGGTGTCATACCCTTCGCTTCTCCGCGCAAGGCCCGAATCAAAACATCCGGCCACTTGTCTGATTTCGCAACAATATTCAACTCGGCAACAGCACGTCAATAAAGGCTGTCATATGGCACCCCCCCTATTCTGTGGATGAATGCCGCCTTTATCGGTTGCACAGGCCTTGTCGCACGATTGTCGTCTTTTGTAAAAGTGAACGGGCAAATGTCAAAAAATTGCCGCAGCGGCCCCGGATTGGGTCCTCGATTTATTGACTTGCTCGCCCCAACTGCTATGTCTCAGCCGTCTGAGGCGACGTTGAAAATGGAGTTCAGAGGACCGTCTGTCTCCCTTCTGCCCGCCTTTCAACCGATGGCTTCCCTCCCAAGCGTGCGGCCATCTCCCGAACCCGGAACATTGCGGAAAAACCCATGATCTCTCGCGAACAAAACGACCGGATGGCAAATGCGATCCGTTTCCTTGCCATGGATGCTGTCGAGAAGGCCAATTCCGGTCACCCCGGTTTGCCGATGGGGATGGCTGATGTCGCCACCGTTCTCTTTAGCAAATATCTGCGCTTCGATCCGAAGAACCCGCTCTGGCCGGACCGTGACCGTTTTGTCCTCTCCGCCGGCCACGGCTCGATGCTGCTTTACTCGGTTCTCTACCTCACCGGCTATCCGGACATGACGGTCGAAGAGCTGACACGCTTCCGCCAGCTCGGTTCCAAGACCGCAGGCCATCCGGAATATGGCCACGCCACGGGCATCGAAACCACCACCGGCCCGCTCGGCCAGGGCATTGCCAATGCCGTTGGCATGGCGATCGCGGAACGCAAGCTGCGCGAAGAGTTCGGCGCTGAGCTGCAGGATCACCATATCTATGCCATGTGCGGCGACGGCTGCCTGATGGAAGGCATCAGTCATGAAGCGATCGCGCTGGCCGGTCACCTCAAGCTCAACAAGCTGATCCTGTTCTGGGACAACAACTCCATCACCATCGACGGCGCCGTTTCGCTTTCGGACTCGACCGATCAGATCATGCGCTTCAAGGCGGTTCACTGGAACACGATCGAAGTCGACGGCCACGACCAGGCCGCCATCAGCGCCGCCATCGAAGCCGCTCATCAGTCCGATCGCCCGACGCTGATCGCCTGCAAGACGATCATCGGCTTCGGCGCTCCGAACAAGCAGGGCACCCACAAGGTCCACGGCTCGCCGCTCGGCGCCGAGGAAATTGCCGCAACCCGCGTCGCGCTCGACTGGCCCTACGAGCCCTTCGTCATCCCGAACGACGTCCTCGGTGAATGGCGTGCTGCCGGCGAACGTTCCGTCGGCACCCGCGAAGCTTGGGAAGGTCGCCTTGCCGCAGCCGACGCCGCCAAGAAGGCCGAGTTCACCCGCCGCTTCGACCACAAGCTGCCGGCCGGCTTCGATGCCGCCATCAGCGACTACAAGAAGAAGCTCGCTGAAACCAAGCCGACGGTCGCAACCCGCAAGGCATCGGAAGACGCGCTCGAAGTCATCAACGGCTTCATTCCCGAAACGCTCGGCGGCTCGGCCGACCTGACGCCGTCGAACAACACCAAGACCAGCCAGATGAAGTCGATCACCCCGACCGATTTCTCCGGCCGTTACATGCACTGGGGCATCCGCGAGCACGGCATGGCAGCTGCCATGAACGGCATCGCGCTCCACGGCGGTCTCATCCCCTACTCGGGCGGCTTCCTGATCTTCTCGGATTATTGCCGTCCGCCGCTGCGCCTCGCTGCGTTGATGGGCATCCGCGCCATCCACGTCCTGACGCATGATTCCATCGGCGTCGGCGAAGACGGCCCGACCCACCAGCCGGTCGAGCAGGTCGCAAGCCTGCGCGCCATCCCGAACTTCCAGCTCTTCCGCCCGGCGGACGCTACGGAAACGGCCGAATGCTGGCAGATCGCCATCAAGACGACGAACCGTCCGTCCGGCCTCGCACTGACCCGTCAGAACCTCTTGGCCGCCCGTACCGAGTACAGCGAGAAGAACCTCTGCGAACAGGGCGCCTACACGCTGGCCGGCAGTGCCGACGCCAAGGTGACGATCTTCGCTTCCGGTTCCGAAGTCGAACTCGCCGTTGCCGCCCGCACGGTTCTCGAAGGCAAGGGCATCTCCACCCGCGTCGTTTCCGTTCCCTGCACCGAACTCTTCTTCGAGCAGCCGGACGCCTACCGCAAGGAAGTCATCGGCAACTCGCCGGTCAAGGTTGCCGTCGAAGCCGGCGTTCGCGAAGGCTGGGATGCCTTCATCGGACCGGAAGGCGCCTTCATCGGCATGAAGGGCTTCGGCGCTTCGGCTCCTTACAAGGACGTCTACAAGCACTTCGGCATCACGACGGAAGCCGTTGTCGCCGCCGCCGAGGCAAAGCTTTCCTGAGGGCGCTGACAAGCGCTCTCAAATCCAATAGATAAACACCCTGAGTGAAAGGGAGTGACATTCATGACTGTAAAAGTTGCCATCAACGGCTTTGGCCGTATCGGCCGTAACGTTCTGCGCGCCATCGTCGAATCCGGCCGCACCGACATCGAAGTCGTTGCCATCAACGATCTCGGCCCGGTCGAAACCAACGCCCACCTGCTGCGTTACGATTCCATCCACGGCAAGTTCCCCGCCGACGTGAAGGTCGAAGGCGACACGATCATCGTTGGCGGCGGCAAGCCGATCAAGGTCACGGCGATCAAGGACCCGGCAACCCTGCCGCACCGCGATCTCGGCGTTGACATCGCCATGGAATGCACGGGCATCTTCACCGCCCGCGACAAGGCCGCCGCTCACCTGACGGCCGGTGCCAAGCGCGTCATCGTTTCGGCTCCCGCTGACGGCGCCGATCTGACCGTCGTTTTCGGCGTCAACCATGACCAGCTCACCAAGGAGCATCTGGTCATCTCCAACGCCTCCTGCACCACGAACTGCCTGGTGCCGGTCGTGAAGGTTCTCGACGACGCTGTCGGCATCGACCACGGCTTCATGACGACGATCCACTCCTACACCGGCGACCAGCCGACGCTCGACACCATGCACAAGGACCTGTACCGCGCCCGCGCCGCAGCCCTGTCCATGATCCCGACGTCGACGGGCGCTGCAAAGGCCGTTGGCCTCGTTCTGCCGCACCTGAAGGGCAAGCTCGACGGCACGTCGATCCGCGTTCCCACCCCGAACGTTTCGGTCGTCGACTTCAAGTTCGTCTCCAAGAAGGCAACGACGGTCGGCGAAATCAACGAAGCCATCAAGGCTGCATCGAACGGCAAGCTGAAGGGCATCCTCGGCTACACCGACGAGCCGCTGGTTTCCCGCGACTTCAACCATGACAGCCACTCGTCGATCTTCGCGACCGACCAGACCAAGGTCATGGAAGGCAACTTCGTGCGCGTCCTCTCCTGGTACGACAACGAGTGGGGCTTCTCCAGCCGCATGTCGGACACGGCCGTTGCCTTCGCAAAGCTGATCTGATTACGGCTGAGCCTGGATCTATCCTGATGCCGACGGTGCGGTTTTCTGCGCCGTCGGCATTGTCATTTTGGAGAATGCCCCGTCCATCACCCCTGTGACGCGAGCTACGACGGCCCCGCATCGCCTTAAAAACATTTCGATATTTTTCGTCTTCTGCCCTGCTATGGTCCAGATTTACCAGTAAATTTTGAGCTGGACGTCTCCCAGGGCACTCCACGCCGCTTTGCCGTTCTGGCAGTGCGCATCACACCATGACGATACAGTCGTCGGAAAGAGTTTCGGTGTCTGAACTCTCCTCCGAACGATTTCCGTGTTTGCCAATTTGCCAGGCGCGGCGGCATGATGGAGACTGGGGGTTTCCGGCATTCCGGGCTTTGGCCCCAGCAGCGGCGCACGGAAAGGGGAAGACAAGGTGGAGGCATTTTACGTCATCGTGCTGATCAGCACGGTCCTTATTCTCATTGCAGCCTTCTCCAGCCTCCTTGCGTTCCGTTTCGGCGCTCCCTTGCTGCTGCTCTTCCTCATGATCGGCCTTGCCGCCGGCACGGACGGGCTCGGCATCGAATTCTCCAACAATTATCTCGCCTACATCCTTGGCTCTCTGGCACTCGCCATCATCCTCTTCGATTCCGGTTACGGCACGCCGATCCAGGCCTTCAAACTTGCAGCAGCACCCGCGATCACCATCGCCTCCGTCGGCGTCATCGTCACGGCGGCGCTGTTCGGGCTCGCCGCCACCTGGCTGCTTGGCTTCACCTGGCTGCAGGGCCTGCTTCTCGGCTCCATCGTCGCCTCGACGGATGCGGCCGCCGTCTTCTTCCTGCTGCGCATCGGCGGCATCAATATCCGTGACAAGGTACGCTCCTCGCTGGAAGTCGAATCCGGCACCAACGACCCGATGGCGATCTTCCTGACGCTGGCGCTGGTCGAGCTTTTGGCAAGCGGCGAAGGCTATGCCGGCATCAACCTCGCCATGCTCGCAACCTTCGTCCAGCAGATGGGGCTTGGCGTCATTCTCGGCCTGCTCGGCGGCATGATGATCGTCCTCATCGTCAGCCGTCTGGAAACAGATCGCGGCCTGACGCCGATCTTCGTTCTGGCGCTGGCGCTCCTCGTCTTCTCGTTTACCGGCGCTGTCGGCGGCAGCGGCTTCCTGGCCGTCTATGTCGCCGGCATCTATGCCGGTAATCGCAAGCTGCCGGCATCCGCCTCGATCAAGCGCTTTCAGGACGGCATGACCTGGCTGGCGCAGATCATCATGTTCCTTGTCCTTGGCCTGCTGGCCACGCCCTCTGAATTTCCAGCAATCGCCATCCCCGCCGTTGCGCTGGCGCTGTTCCTGATTTTCATCGCCCGCCCGATCGCTGTCTGGCTCTGCCTGCTGCCCTTCGACTATACCCAGCGCGAGACCGGCTTCGTCGCCTGGGTCGGCCTGCGCGGCGCAGTCTCCATTCTTCTTGCCATCATGCCGATCCTCGGTGGCCTGCAGTCAGGCCAGACCTATTTCAACGTCGCCTTCATCGTCGTGCTGGTGTCGCTGCTCGTCCAGGGATGGACTATCAAGCCGATGGCGCGCAGGCTCGGCCTCATCGTTCCCCCGCGCATGGGGGCGATCGACAAGGTCGAGGTCGACCTCCCCGGCACCGTCAACCATGAGCTCCTCTCGTACCGTGTCGTCAAAGACAGCCCGGTCCTTCGCGGCGAACGCATCCCGCGCTGGGCAACGCCGTCGCTCATCGTGCGCGACGGCAAATCCATGCGCTATCAATATGCTGGACGCCTGCGCGAAAACGATATCGTCTACCTTTTCGTCTCTCCCAATTATTCCCGCCTGCTCGACCGCCTTTTCGCCAGCCGCGCACCGGTTGATCCCGAGGATGCCGAATTCTTCGGCGCCTTCTCGATCTCGCCGCTGCGCCCGGCCGCCGATCTCGATGCCGCCTATGGGCCTGGCCTGCTGACCGAACAGGAGAAGGGCCTCACCATCGCCGAGCTGATGCGCCATCGCCTGGGTGGCAAGGCCGACTATGCGGATCGCATTCGTTTGGGTGAGATCATCCTCATCGTCCGCGATCTCGACGAAAACGATCACATCCAGTCCGTCGGCATGTCGCTGGAAGCCGTCGAGCCGCCCGTCATCATGCCGATCTTCATCAATCTCCATGATATTTTGAAGAGCGTCCGCGCCTATCTCCACAAGCGCCGCGAACGCGCTGATGAAGCCATTTCAAACGATTCAACTGCCGGAAAAAACGACGCCTGATTGGCCTTGCGTCTCCGATCATCCGTAGTATGGTCGGCGCACTTTCCGCCACCAACAATATTGGACCCTCCCATGGCAGCCTTCAAAACCCTTGACAATCTCAACGACATCACCGGCAAGCGCGTGCTCGTTCGCGTCGACCTCAACGTGCCGGTCAAGGATGGCAAAGTCACAGATGCGACCCGCATCGAGCGCGTCGCTCCGACGATTCTCGAACTGTCGGAAAAGGGCGCCAAGGTCATCCTGCTTGCCCATTTCGGCCGCCCGAAGGATGGCCCCTCCCCGGATCTCTCCCTCGGCCTCATCGTCCCGGCCGTGGAAGAAGTTCTGGATCATGCCGTTCTCTTCGCGTCCGATTGCATCGGCGCTTCGGCCGCCGACGCCGTCGCCAAGATGAACAACGGCGACATCCTGCTGCTTGAAAACACCCGCTTCCACAAGGGCGAGGAAAAGAACGACGAAGCCTTCACCAAGGCGCTCGCCGCCAATGGCGATCTCTACGTCAATGACGCCTTCTCGGCCGCCCATCGCGCCCATTGCTCGACCGAAGGTCTCGCCCAGCTTTTGCCGGCCTATGCGGGCCGCACCATGCAGGCGGAACTCGAAGCCCTGGAAAAGGGCCTCGGCAATCCGGTTCGCCCGGTCGTCGCCATCGTCGGCGGCGCCAAGGTTTCCACCAAGATCGATCTTCTGATGAACCTGGTGAAAAAGGTCGACGCGCTTGTCATCGGCGGCGGCATGGCCAACACCTTCCTCGCCGCGCGCGGCACCAATGTCGGCAAGTCGCTCTGCGAACATGATCTCGCCGACACCGCCAAGCAGATCATGATCGAGGCGGCTTCATCCGGCTGCGCGATCGTTCTGCCTGAGGACGGCGTCGTCGCCCGCGAATTCAAGGCCGGCGCCGACAACGAAGTCGTCGCGATCGACACCATCCCGGCCGACGCCATGGTGCTCGATGTCGGCCCGAAATCGGTCGAAGCGATCAACAGCTGGATCGGTCGCGCCACAACGCTCGTCTGGAACGGTCCGCTCGGCGCCTTCGAAATCGCGCCCTTCGATGCCGCGACCGTCGCGGTTGCCAAATATGCAGCCGAATGCACGAAGTCTGGCAAGCTGACCTCGGTCGCCGGTGGTGGCGACACGGTCTCGGCGCTCAATCATGCCGGCGTCGCCGACGACTTCACCTATGTCTCGACGGCCGGCGGCGCTTTCCTTGAGTGGATGGAAGGCAAGGTCCTTCCGGGCGTCGCCGTTCTGCAGGCGGCCAAGTAAATCAGCAAGCACTTCCAATGAAAAAGAGCCCCGGTCGCGATCTGACCGGGGCTCTTTTGCTTTCCTGCAATAGCCAACCGAACGTTCAGAACAGAGCAAGTCACATCTGCCACAATGACAAGAATAGGTTTGCTGTGATATCGGAAATGAGACCATGTCAAACAGATGTTACGAAAGCACGGCACTAGGTTGTCCCG
This sequence comes from Rhizobium sp. WW_1, assembly GCF_003610155.1. NCBI lineage: Bacteria > Pseudomonadati > Pseudomonadota > Alphaproteobacteria > Hyphomicrobiales > Rhizobiaceae > Rhizobium > Rhizobium sp. WW_1. Next base: position 286,234 of record NZ_RAIN01000003.1, on the reverse strand, counting down.
CTAATAATAAAGGGGCCTAATAGAGGGGTTGCCATATGCTTGCCTGGCGTAGTTTTGTTGCCGTTCTTACTGTATTCTTAGTTGCTCAAGCAAGCATTGCTCACGCCCAGCAGTTGCACGCAGCTGTTCCCGTCTTCTCTCCGACCGGGCCGGACGCCGAAGCTTATGGTGAGAAACTCGGTTATCCCACAGGCCCGTCACTAAACCCACCAATGGGCAAGCAGCAAAACATGATCGGTAACTTCAGCCACGCCGATCAGCTGGCCCCGACGCATACGATCGCTGCGGCCGAACGCCCACTGCCGCTGCTGCGCGCCGCAGCCGAGATTTCGGTCAAGTTTACGTTCGGCAAGGAAGCCGCCTCTCTGGCTAGATATCTCGATACCAATCCCACCACGGGATTGCTGATCGCACACAACGACACGATCCTGTTCGAGCACTATCAATATGGGCGCACCGATCGTGACCGCCTCGTCTCGCAATCCATGGCGAAGACATTGACCGGCATGATGATCGGGATTGCGATTTCCGAGGGTGCCATTCACTCCGTTGACGATACCGTGCAGACCTATGTGCCGGAGCTGAAAGGCACCGAAATGGGTAGCACGCCGATCCGCGCGCTGCTGCACATGGCCTCCGGCATTGCCTTCACCGAAAATTTCGGCAATCCCGACGACAATGTTCGGCTCAGCAACTCCTTGCTCGGCCCGGAAAAGCTCGACCCCATTACGGCCGTATCGCGGTTCAACAAGCGGGTCGCCCCGCCCGACACGGTCTGGCACTATAGCAATCTCGACACGGAAGGGCTGAGTCTCGTATTGACCCACGCCACCCATATGTCGATGTCGGACTATCTCCAGACCCGCATATGGCAGCCGATGGGTGCGGAAGCCAGCGCGAACTGGCAGGTCGACAGAACAGGCCAGGAAGTCGGCTACTGCTGCTTCAGCGCAACACTCCGCGACTACGCCCGCTTTGGCTTGCTGCTCGCCCATGACGGTGCCTTGAACGGCCGCCAGATCATCCCGCGCCAATGGCTGCTGGACGCGACGCAGCCGGTCAAGCAAGGCTCGTTCCTCGCGGTCAATCACGAGACGAACCCGTGGGGCTACGGCTACCAGACCTGGCTCATGCCCGGTCCACGCCGCACGTTTTTCCTGGATGGCCGGGCGGGTCAGCGCATCCTCGTCGATCCGACAACGCATCTGGTTCTCGTTCACACCGCCGTACGAGCGAAGCCGGGCGATACCGGCAGCGCCGAGTTGGTCGAACTCTGGTCCAGCGTGCTGAAACAGTTCCAGAACAATTGAAACGATCGTCATGCGGGCGGCGAGCTTGCCGCACGAAGGATAGAAGGCCTTTCTCCTAAACAATTCCGGATGAAGAGCCATCCTGCATTGTGCCGGAACGGCTCCGGTGAACTTGTCATCGACACAAGTTCACGCTTTCGGGCCTATGCGTGCAACGGCTAAATTCCGGCAGTTCCATCGAAGCTGCCGGGAGCCGCCATGAACACCATTGCCTTTGTCACCGTCGACGTCTTCACCTCCGAGCGCTTCGTCGGCAATCCGCTGGCCGTCATCCCCGATGCGCGCGGCCTGACCGGCGACGCCATGCAGAAGATCGCCACCGAGTTCGGCTATTCGGAAACGACCTTCGTGCTGCCGCCAGACAATCCCGATCACGCCGCACGCGTCCGCATCTTCACGCCGACGGCCGAGATCCCCTTTGCCGGCCACCCCAATGTCGGCACCGCTTTCGCTCTTGGCCAACAGTCGGCGATTTTCGGGAAGCCGGTCGGCGATCGCCTCGTCTTCGAAGAGGATGCCGGGCTCGTGGAGGTAAGCCTTTTGCGCAATGGCGGCGATGTTTCCGGTGCAAGCATCCGCGCACCGGGCCGCCTCACAATCGGCGAGACGATCGCCGACGATCTGATTGCCGGCTGCTTGCAGATCGACCCAGGTTCGATCCTCCACCGGACCCATGCCCCGACCTTCGCATCGGTCGGCCTCCCCTTCGCCTTTGCGGAGCTGGACAGCCTCCAAACGCTCGGCATGGCATGCCCGAATGCCGCGATCTTTGCTCAGGCAGCAGCCAGGCATAAGGAAGACAAGACCGGCTTCTCGCTCTTTGTCTACGTGCGCTCACCTGAAAATCCATGGTCCATCCGCGCCCGCATGTTCGCGCCTCTGGACAATGTGACCGAAGACCCGGCGACCGGTAGCGCATCGGCTGCGCTCGGAGCCTACTTGACCGCCTTGCTGCCGGCGCGGGATGCCGAGGTGAAAATCACCATCGAGCAGGGCGTGGAGATGGGAAGGCGCAGCATCATCGGCATCGATGTCAGGAAATCTGCCGGCACGGTAAATGAAGTCTTGCTGTCGGGCAGCAGCGTCTTTGTCATGCGTGGAGAGATCCAGCTTTAGGCAGCGGCGCATGGCGAGGCTGCCGCCAGAATCTCGGCCTGAAATACGCTAAAACGCCTCGTTGATCAGCAATGCCACCGTCCAGATGGCAAAGGCGAAGATGGCGATCTTCCAGAAATCGGCCCTGCGCTTCAGGCCCGGCAGCCCCAGGGGCTTGATGATATGCACCGCCATGGCGAGCAGGAGCAGCACCGCTATGGCTTTTGTCACGCTATTTTTCCCCGTTTATGCAAGAGTGAGGACAGCCGCGACCAAAAACCGCTGCACTGCTTTCGCGATCATGCTCTAATTGTCATAGGACGGACATTTTTCCGCGCCAACAGACTGTTTCTAAAGGCCGATATCGGCAATCCGGGACACAATCAATAGCGAAATCAGGCAGGTCGGGATTCCTGCCTTATCGGCTCCTCAAGCGGAGCCGCATGAAGGTGGGGAGCATGAAGAGAAATATATTGCCCGTATTGGCCCTGCTGTTCGGCACGCTCTTCCTGTTTACGGGAAACGGCCTGCATAGCCTGTTGCTGCCGGTGCGCGGCACGGCCGAAGGCTATGCGACGACGACGCTCGGTCTGTTGGGCACGACCTGGGCCACCGGCTTCGTGCTCGGCTGCCTGACGGCCCCGAAGCTGGTCAGGCGCATCGGCCATGTCCGTGCCTTTTCGGGCTTCATCTCCGTCATCGCCATCATCGCGCTTCTGACCGGCATCATCGTCGACCCGGTCTGGTGGGTGGCGCTGCGCGCCGTGACCGGCTTCTGCACTGCCGGCACGTCGATGATCATCGAGAGCTGGCTCAACGAGCGAGCCACCAACGAGAGCCGCGGCGCAATCTTCTCGCTCTATATCGGCATTACCCTGATCGGCGCGGTCGCCGGCCAGATGATGGTGCCCTTTGCCGACATCCACACGCCCATCCTCTTCATGATATGCGGCATCTGCTACTGTGTCGCCATGCTGCCGACGACGCTGTCGACCGCCGCCTCGCCGCAGCCGCTGAAGGCAGTCAGCCTCGACCTGAAGGCGCTCTACCGCAACTCTCCCGTTGCCTCGATCGGCATCCTGCTCGTCGGCATCGCCAATGGTGCATACGGCACGCTCGGCGCCGTCTTCGGCGCCAATGCCGGCCTCTCGGAAAGCGATATCGCTCTGATGATGAGCTTGACCATCTTTGCCGGCGCCGTCATGCAGCTGCCGGCCGGCCGGCTTTCCGATCGCATCGACCGCCGTTACGTGCTGGCGGGCATGGCCGCGATCGCCGCGATCGATGGCCTGTTGCTCTTCCTGCTGAAGCCCGGCAGCCCCTTCTTCCTCATCGGCATGGTCGTCGTCTATGGCGCCGTCGCCAACACGCTCTATCCGATCGCCGTTGCCCACGCCAACGACTTCGCCGCGCCGGAGGATTTCGTCAAGGTTTCGGGCGGGCTGCTTCTGCTCTACGGCATCGGCACCATCATCGGCCCGACACTGAGCGGCCCGGTCATGTCTTCCATCGGCCCCTACTCGCTGTTCTTCGTCACAGCGATCGCCCATGTGCTGATCACGGCCTATTCGATCTTCCGCAGCCGCCTCCGCGCCGCCAAGCCGGCGGGTGATCGCGACGCCTATACGACCATGCCATCAGCCAATGCGCAGATGATCACGCCGGAGAGCATGGCGCTCGCACGCGGCGAGACTTCAAAAAAGGACGATATAACTGTAAATTACGGCACCTGATCCCTCGGAAAAGGGAAGGAGGAGCCGAAATGAGCATTTTTGACGATGATCGTCCCAAGCAGCCGTCCGCCCACGAGATCGGCAGCGACCTGTCGCTGCTGTCTGTGGACGAGCTGAAAAGCCGCGTAACCCTGCTCCAGGGCGAGATCGCCCGGCTGGAAGAGGAAATCGCCACCAAGGCCTCCGGCCGCAAGGCGGCTGATAGCCTTTTCCGCTTCTAAAGAGCCTGCTTTCAGGCGCCTGGCACCAGCACAAATCTGTGCGGTGCAGTCCAGGATTAAGGCATGGTCAACCGAATATTAAGCTTTACGACATATTACTATGACCATCCAGATTCGCTCTGGACTCAGACAGTTCCTCCTCTTGGCGAATTGGTCTGATTTTTCTCCCTGTTTTACCTTGAGAGCCGCTTTTGCGGCTCTTCTTTTTTGTCCTGTATCACGGACCTCGCCGAAACTGTGGAGATTAACCCTTTCTTAAGAATCGCCTTGCGAATTTCAGTTAAAACAACCATCTTAAAGTCATAAAAGCGGATGCCGAAAGCTCTTAGGGACTTGACCGGCTTTTCCTGAACAAAAGTGTTGCGTGAAGCAGGGATTTATTCGATGTCGGAACTTGGGTTGAACACGATCAGCTTTGCTGGCCACGCCGCATCGTCGGCACAGTTCAGGGCGCTCTATTCTGAAGGCATGTCGCTGGTCGAGGAAACCGCCGGCTATCTCGATGGCCAGGGTCGCGCCGCTTCCAAGGTGCTGCCCCGCATGGCCTCCGTGCTCTACGCAGCGGAATCCATGCGGCTGACCACCCGCCTCATGCAGATGGCCTCCTGGCTGCTTCTGCAGCGCGCCGTCAACAACGGCGAAATGTCGCGCGATCAAGTATTGGCCGAAAAGAACAAGGTACGCCTCGACGGCTTCAACGTCGACCGCAACGCTCCGGGCTGGAATGACCTGCCGGAATCCTTCCGCGATCTCGTGGAGCGCTCGCTGCGGCTGCAGAACCGCGTTGCCATTCTCGACCGCGAAATCTACCGCCCGACGGAGCCCGCAATCGTTCCGGACAACCAGAACAGCGTCAAGGCACAGCTGACCCTGCTGCAGACGGCCTTCGGCGGCAACTAAGCCCCCCGGAAGCATCGCTGACAAATTTGAACCGGTCGTGCTTGTCGCGGCCGGTTTTGTTTTGGACAGTCACCCAACTCTCCGAAAGACCATGCGCAAAGTTAAGCTGTAAGTAGAAACCGGGCAAAGCTTGACGGATTCCGCGAAACATCTGTAAAAAAGGCCCGCCCGTCTCTCAAGGACGGGCAAGCCGATATGGAAGCTACGTGGAGGACCCAATGCGCCGACTCACTTCTCACGAAAATCACATCCGAAATTCTGAGAAGATGATGGACCATGCGCACATTGAATCTGGGCATCCTCGCCCATGTAGACGCGGGCAAGACTAGCCTTACTGAACGACTCCTTTTCGACACCGGCATAATCGACAAGCTCGGCAGCGTCGACGCCGGCAGCACACAGACCGATAGCCTCGAGCTTGAGCGACAACGTGGCATCACCATCGCTGCGGCGGTGGTTTCCTTCACCATCGGCGACGTGATGGTGAACCTCATCGACACGCCGGGCCATCCCGACTTCATTGCCGAGATCGAACGCATTCTGCAGCTGCTCGACGCAGCCGTGGTCGTCGTGTCGGCGGTCGAGGGCGTGCAGCCGCAGACCCGCGTGCTCGTACGGGCGCTGCGGCGCCTCGGCATCCCCTTCCTGTTCTTCATCAACAAGGTCGATCGCCTCGGCGCGCGCTATGACGACCTGCTTGAGGATATTGCGACCCAGTTGGCCGTTCGCCCCGTGGCAATGTCGATCACCCATGATGCCGGCAGCAGGCTCGCGACTGTGGAAGCTGCCGATATTGGAAGCGATCCCCACTTCTCGCGCCTATGCGAAACACTTTCAGTCAACGACGAGGACTTGCTGGAGGACTACGTTCTGGCTCCCAAGCGCCTGACGCGGCAGAGGCTGGACCAGTCCCTTGCCGATCAGGTGGCGAAGTCCCAGATCCATCCGGCATTTGCCGGCGCGGCGACGCGGGGCCTTGGCATCTCAGCCTTGATCTCGGCGATCGAGACCCTGTTGCCCAGCCGGCATCCGGACCCTGACCGCCCGGTTTCCGGGACAATCTTCAAGATCGAGCGCGGCTGGGGCGGCGAGAAGCTCGCCTATCTCTACCTGGCGTCGGGCACGATCGGTCTTCGCGACGATATCGAAGCGGCGAACGGCCCGGCAAAGATCAGCAGCCTTCAGCTTTTCCGGGACGGCCGGGCAGACAAGGTCGCGCAGATGAGCGCGGGACAAATCGCCAAGGTCGGCGGCCTTGCGAATGCCCGGATCGGCGATTGGATCGGCATCGAGAGGCCGCCCGGCACGCTTCGCCACTTCGCGCCGCCCACCCTGGAAACCTGTATCCGCGCCATGCGCCCATCAGAAAATGCCGCACTCTGGCTGGCTCTCGGTCAGCTCGCAGAGCAGGACCCGCTCATCAACCTGCGTGCCAATGAGGAAACGGGTGACATATATGTCTCGCTCTACGGCGAGGTACAGAAGGAGGTCATCCAGGCAACGCTGTCGGCCGAGTTCGGCCTCGACATCGCCTTCGAGGAAAGCACCGTCATCTATGTCGAGAGGCTGGCGGGAACGGGAAGCGCGGTCGAATTGATATTCAAGGAGCCCAATCCATTTCTCGCAACCGTCGGCTTGCGCGTCGAGCCGCGGCCGGAAGGCGCCGGCAACAGTTTTGCCCTGGAGGTCGATATCGGTCAGATGCCCGCAAGCTTCTATCGGGCAGTCGAGGAGACGGCGTTCGAAACGCTGAAGGAAGGTGTCCTCGGATGGCAGATCATCGATTGCCACGTCGCCATGACAGCGGCGCGGCAGACCTCTCCCGCGAGCACAGCGGTGGATTTCCGCAAGCTGACGCCGCTTGTGCTGGCAACAGCGCTATCATCGGCGGAAACGATCCTCTGCGAGCCCATCGAGCACTTTCATATCGAGATACCGGCAACGGCTTTGGCCGGCATGCACAGTCTGCTGGCGAAATCCGGTGCCTCGATGAGAAAATCGCTGATCGACGAAGGGCTGGCGCGGCTGGAAGGAATGATGGCATCCTCGATGATCCAGGTCATCCAAAGGCAATTGCCGGGATTGTCAGGCGGAGCGGGCGTCTTGGATCACGTCTTCGATCACTATGCGCCGCTGAACGGCCAGCCGCACCGGCGAGCACGCGCGAGTGCAAATCCGTTCGACCGTGCCGATTACCTCAGGCGTATGAGGTGAAGCGATACGCTATATTTCCGACGCAAAAAAGCCCGGCCAAGCCGGGCTCTTTTTTCAAACAGCAAATCGCGATGCGATTAGATGCCGAGACCGCCGAAGCGCTTGTTGAACTTCGAAACGCGGCCGGCACGGTCCATCAGCTGCTGGTTGCCGCCGGTCCAAGCCGGATGAGACTTGCTGTCGATTTCGAGGTTCATGACAGCGCCTTCAGAACCCCAGGTCGAGCGGGTTTCATATTCGGTGCCGTCGGTCATGACTACCTTGATCGTGTGGTAGTCGGGATGAATGTTGGCCTTCATAACAATCTTCCTGTCATGCCAGGGTCCATTTGTCGCAAGCCATTGCGGCAACCGAACCGATTGAATAAATGAAGCCGCAGTCCGTTAAAGGCCACGGCTTCCAATTAAGATGGCGTGCCTATACATGAAGGCAGCGGCGATAACAAGGGGCGAAACGTCAAGTCCCTTGCTGATATGGGGATTGGAGACGACTTGTCAGAGACTGGCCAGGCTGAGGAAAAGAAAAACCGATCAATCCGTCCTCTCGGACGACTGGCGCCCTACCTCAGACGATATCGAGGCATGGTGACAGGCGCGATCATATCCCTCGTCATCGCCGCCGTTACTTCGCTTGCGCTGCCGGTCGCCGTCCGCCGCATGATCGATCACGGCTTCGACCAGGCCGATCGTGGTCTGGTCGACAGCTATTTCGTCGCCATCATGATCATGGCCCTGCTGCTCGCCGCTGCGAGCGCGCTGCGCTATTACTTCGTCATCTCCATCGGCGAGCGCATTGTCTCCGACATGCGCCGCGAAGTGTTCGATCACGTCACGCGCCTCTCGCCCTCCTTCTTCGACGTCAATCAATCCGGCGAGATCGTCTCGCGGTTGACGGCCGATACGACACAGATCAAGTCCGCGGTCGGCGCCACGGCCTCGGTGGCGCTGCGCAACCTCATCCTCTGTTTGGGCGCGGTCATCATGATGATCGTCACCAGCCCGAAACTGTCGAGCATCGTGCTGATCGCCATCCCGATTATCGTCCTGCCGCTCGTCAGCTTCGGCCGCTCCGTGCGCAAGCGTTCGCGGGCCGCGCAGGAGACATTGGCGCAGGCATCGGCCTATGCCAACGAGACCATCGCGGCCAACCGCACCATTCAGGCCTATAATGGCGAGGATGCCGCCGCGCAGCGTTACGGCAGCGCCGTCGAGGACGCCTATCGGGCCGCCCGCGCCGCAATCAGGTCCCGCTCGCTGCTGACGGGCTTTGCCATCGCCATGGTCTTCGGCAGCATCGTCGCGGTTCTCTGGGTCGGCGCGCAGAATGTGCTTGCCGGCACCATGTCGGCCGGCACGCTCGGCCAGTTCCTGCTCTATTCCGTCATCGCCGGCTCTTCGCTCGGCTCGCTGTCGGAAGTCTGGGGCGAGCTGTCGCAGGCCGCAGGTGCTGCCGATCGCCTGAGTGAGCTGCTTGCCGAAGTCTCGCCGATCGCGCCTCCGGCCAATCCCCTGCCCTTGCCGCAGCCGCCGCAGGGCCGCGTGGAATTCTCCGATGTCCACTTCTTCTACCCGTCGCGGCCAAACAGATCGGCGCTGCACGGGCTCACCTTCTCGGTGAAGCCTGGCGAAACCGTCGCGATTGTCGGCGCGTCGGGTGCGGGCAAGAGCACCATCTTTTCGCTGCTGCTGCGCTTCTACGATCCGCAGAAAGGCCGCGTCGCCCTGGATGGCGTCGATGCCCGCGACGTGATGCCGGATGCGCTTCGCGAGCGCATCGCCATCGTGCCGCAGGACACGACGATCTTTGCCGCCTCGATCCATGACAACATCGCCTTCGGCCGCCCCGGCGCCTCCCGCGACGACGTGCGCGCCGCTGCGATCGCCGCGCAGGCGCACGAGTTCATTTCCCGCCTGGAAGAAGGATACGATACCGGAGTGGGTGAGCGCGGCGTCACCCTTTCCGGCGGCCAGCGTCAGCGCATCGCCATTGCCCGCGCGATCCTGAAGAACGCACCGATCCTGCTGCTCGACGAGGCGACATCGGCGCTCGATGCCGAGAGCGAAACGCTCGTTCAGAAGGCGCTGGAGGGTTTGATGGAGGCGCGCACGACCCTCGTCATCGCCCATCGCCTCGCAACCGTATTGAAGGCCGACCGCATTCTGGTGCTGGATCAGGGCCGCATCGTCGAGGAAGGCACGCATCAGAGCCTGATCCGCCATGGCGGCATCTACGCCAAGCTCGCACGCCTGCAATTCGATGCCGGCATCGAGGAACACATGCTGATCGCGAAATAGCGCCAGCAGTGTCCCGGCGCCGCAAATACAACCATATGGAAATAGTCTCGAAGTTGAGCTAGATTTTTCGCGTTATCCCACGCTGACGCGATTCTAGGAGACGAGAACCATGTATAAATTTGAAGTCTACAAGGACAAGGCCGGCGAGTTTCGCTTCCGCTTCAAAGCCTCGAACGGCGAAATCATGTTCGGGTCCGAAGGCTACAAGGCAAAAGCTTCGGCCCTGCATGCCATCGAATCGATCAAGGCTCACGTCGGCGGCGCTGCCATCGACGACCAGACCACCGCCACCGCATAATTCCTCGCGTCGCGCTTTCGCTGCAAAGCCATTCACGGCCGGCTGCCCTTGGGCATGCCGGCCGTTCTGTCTTCACAAGAATAAATTTCAGAAAATCCGGCAGCCCTGTCGAAATCATCCTTGCCAGCGGCTCATTGTATCGAAGCGGCAGAACGTCGTTTCGCGGACGGCGTTGCTCATTCTGGAATGAGGTCCAAAATGATGCGTCGACCGGTCTCCAGCCAGAACAGCGAGTGGGAGCAGTTCCATGCAATATGCCTTGATCATTCGAGAATCCCCTGACGATTTCAAACGTCGCGACGATCCCGCCTACAAGAATGGCTGGGTCGCCTACACGCAGGCCCTTGTCCAGGCCGGCATCATGACTGGCGGCGCCGGGCTGACTCCGCCCGAGACGGCAACCGTCATCCGTCGCCGCGGCGAAGATCATGACGTGCAGGACGGCCCCTTCCCCGAAGGCAAGGAGCAGCTCGGCGGCTTCTATCTGATCGACGTGCCTGACCTCGACGCGGCGCTGGAATGGGCCGTTCGGGTTCCGATCTCGCACGATGGCTCGGTCGAGGTCCGGCCGCGCCTCCAGATGTAGTCCGCGATGCTATCCGATGCCCAGTGCGCCACCGAACGGGTGGCGCGTCAATCCTACGGCAAGCTGATCGCCTTTCTCGCGGCGCGTTCGCACGACGTACCGGCGGCGGAGGACGCCTTGTCGGAAGCCATCGCAGCAGCGCTGCGCAACTGGCCGGAACGCGGCATTCCCGACAGCCCGGAAGCCTGGCTGCTGGTCGCCGCCCGCCGCAACCTGCTTCGCGGCATTCGGCATGAATCCGTCAAGGCCGCGGGTCGCGACCGGATAACAATGGCGATGGAAGAAGCGGAGGAGCGCATGAACGCGGATCATCCGACCTTTCCGGACGAACGGCTGAAGCTGCTCTTTGCCTGCACCCATCCGGCGATCGACACCTCCATTCACGCGGCATTGATGCTGCAAACCGTGCTCGCCATCGATGCCGCCACCATAGCGAAAGCTTTTGTCCTGTCGCCAGAAGCCATGAGCCAGAGGCTGGTGCGGGCAAAGATCAAGATTCGCGAAGCCCGCATCCCCTTCAGCGTTCCGGAACCACCCGTGCTGCCGGAGCGGCTGTCGGGCGTGCTCGCCGCCATCTATGCCGCCTATGGCCTCGGCTGGGAGGGCCTCGGAGAAAGCGAAAGGCAAGGCTCTCTGGCCGACGAAGCCATCTGGCTCGGCCGTGCGCTGCATGCAACCCTGCCTGAAGAGCCGGAGGCGATGGGCCTGCTGTCGCTCATGCTCTACAGCCACTCCCGCGAAAGCGCCCGGCGCGATGCCAGCGGGCAATATGTCCCGCTCGGCGAGCAGGAGACGGTTCTCTGGAATGCCGACATAATCGGCGAGGCCGACGGGCTGCTGCGAAAGGCCGGTTCCTTCAGCCGCTTCGGTCCGTTCCAGTGTCAGGCAGCAATTCAATCCGTGCATGCCGAACGGCGACGATCCGGCACCACCGACTGGCCGGCGCTCGCCAAACTTTACGAGGCGCTCCTGATGCTGAAGCCAACGATCGGGGCTCGCATCGGCCAGGCCGCTGTGGTCGCCGAGATACGAGGCAGCGGTGCCGGACTGGATCTCCTCGACCGCATGGCTGAGCGCGATATCCGCACCTATCAACCCTATTGGGCCGTTCGCGCGCATCTGCTCACGGAGGCCGGCGATACGAAAAATGCAAGGACCGCCTATCGCTCGGCAATCGGGCTAAGCAGCAGCGAGGCAGTGCGGCAATTTCTGCTGCGACGCCTCGCCTCCATCTCTCCGAACAACAACTGACCGATTATTTTTCCGTCAGCTTCAGCTCGATGCGGCGGTTGGTGGCGCGGGCATCCGGCGTGTCGCCGGGTGCAATCGGCTGGAATTCGCCGAAGCCGGCCGCAACCAGCCTGTCGGCGGGAACGCCCTGCGCGATCAGGAACTTGACGACGGCGATGGCGCGCGCCGACGACAGCGCCCAGTTGTCCGGATAACGGCCATTGCCCGAAAGCGGCACATTGTCCGTGTGGCCGTCGACGCGCAGCACCCAATTGATCTCAGGCGGAATTTCCTTGGCGAGATCGATGAGGGCGGCCGCAAGCTTCGTCATCTCCGCCTGCCCGGCCGGATTGAGATCGGCCGCACCGGACGGGAACAGCACTTCGGACTGGAACACGAAGCGGTCGCCGACGATGCGGATATTGTCGCGGTCGGACAGGATTTCGCGCAGGCGGCCGAAGAAGTCGGAGCGGTAGCGGTTCAGCTCCTGCACGCGCTGCGCCAACGCCACGTTCAACCGCCGGCCGAGATCGGCAATCTTCACCTGAGACGACTGATCCTTGGATTCGGATGCCTGAAGGGCGGCTTCGACGGCGGCAATCTGGCTGCGCAAGGCGGCAATCTGCTGATTGAGGAGATCGACCTGGCTCAGCGCTCGCGCGCTGACCTGCTTCTGCTCGTCCAGCTCCTGCGAGAGTGAACCGGCACGCTGCTCGGCCGCCTGACTATTGCCGGAACCGGCGGCAAGCAGCGCCTGCAGCCTCGATCGCTCACTCTCAGCCGAGGACAGCGATGCCTGCAGATTGGCGACGGCATCTTCCAGATCTTGCTTGCCGCCCTTTTCCAGCGCCAGCTGCTGCACCAGGTCGTTAATGCGGCTGTTGAGCCGGTTGAGGACCTCGTCTCGTCCGGAAATTTCACGGCTGAGGATGAATTGGCCGACGACGAACACCGTCAGCAGGAACATGATGGCCATCAGAAGCGTGGACAGCGCATCGACGAAGCCGGGCCAGTAGTCGACGCTTCTCTGGTGGCGTCGGTTGCGGGCGAGCGCCATGGCTTACTTGCTCCCGGTCTTCTCGGTGTGACTGATCCGGTCGGCGAGGCGGTCGAGCGTGCGGCGCATCGATTTGGCCTCTTCCTGCTGCGCCTCGATCCAGTCGCGCAGCATCTGCTGCTCGTTGCGCATGTTTTTGACCAGGCCCTGAATGCCTTCGGCAAGGTTCGCCATGGCCGTCACCGAGCGCTGGCCGCCGCCCTCATCGGCAATCTTGCGCAGATAGTCCGAAAGCGCACGCACATCCTCCGAGGAAGCGCCGGCGGCATTTTCAATGACCGGCGCGATATCGGACCCGACATCGGTGACGGAGGAAAGCCAGTTTTCGAGCTCGGTATAGAATCGATTCTGCGCGCGGCCGGCCTGCAGATCGAGAAAGCCGAGAATCAGCGAGCCGGAAAGACCGAGCAGCGAGGACGAGAATGCCGTGCCCATGCCGACCAGCGGGCCGGAAAGGCCTGACTTCAGCGCGCTCAGAATATCGCCGCTGTCGCCGGTGCCGGCGTCGAGACCCTGGATGACGTCATTGATCGAGCCGATGGTGCCGATCAGGCCCCAGAAAGTGCCAAGCAGGCCGAGAAAGACGAGGAGGCCGATCAGATAGCGCGAGGTGTCGCGCGATTCGTCGAGACGCGTGGCGATCGAATCGAGAATGGAGCGCAGCGTCGCCGTGGAAAGCTGCATGGCGCGACGGTTGCCGAGCAGCGCCCGCATCGGCGCCAGCAGCCGCGGATTACGACCGACCTTGTCCGCATTGCCCACGGCACGGAAATGATTGAACCAGCGAACCTCCGGCCTCAGCATCAGCACATGGTTGAAGACGAGCAGGATGCCGACGACCAGAACGCCGACGATCAGGCCGTTTAGGCCCGGATTGTGCAGGAAGGCGACCTGGGCCTGACGGAACAGGATGGCGACGATGAAGCCGACGATGACGAGGAAAAGAACCATCGTCCAGAAGAAGGCCATCGGGCTTGAGAGCTTGTAGGCGTAGCTGCCCGACACATTGTCGGTCGAGCCCAGATCCGCCAGTTTCACATTTTCCATCACACGCTCCGCCACCGCATTTTCCGCAGGCGGAGACTAGAGCAACATTGTGCCGAATTGAAGAGACGGAAAGCACAAAACAGCCCGTTGGCAACAGACTGTTTTATCGCTCGAAAAGCAGCGGAAGCTAAACTTATTTCGTCGGGATCGGCCGCTTGACCACTTCGGCGAGCGCCTTCTGGATGTGCTCGTTGCCGCAGATGATCGAATTGGTTCCGAGCATGTCGGTGCCGCCGTTGAAATCGGAAACGAAACCACCGGCTTCGCGGATCAGGAGAATGCCGGCTGCGATATCCCAGGGAGACAGGCCGGTCTCCCAGAAACCGTCGAAACGGCCTGCCGCCACATAGGCAAGATCGAGCGATGCGGAGCCGAGACGGCGGACGCCGGCGACCTCGCCCATGACATGGCGCAGCTCGACAAGGAACTTGCCGTGATTGCCGCGGCCGAGATTCGGAACGCCGCAGCCGATGACGCTGTCCGACAACACGCGGCGCGAAGCGACGCGCAGGCGGCGATCGTTGAGAAATGCGCCGCCACCACGCTCGGTCGTGTAGAGCTCGTCGGTCGCCGGATTGAAAATCACGCCGGCGACGATCTCGTCATTGCGCTCGAGCGCGATCGAGACGGCAAACAGCGGAATGCCGTGCAGGAAATTGGTGGTGCCGTCGAGCGGATCGACGATCCAGCGATGCGCGCCGTCGGTGCCCTTGACCTCTTCACCTTCCTCGCCGAGGAAGCCGTAGGTGGGGCGTGCCTTCATCAGCTCGTCGCGGATGATCTTCTGCGCCTTCAGATCCGCCTGGCTGACGAAATCGCCCGGTCCCTTCACGGAAACCTGCAGGTTCTGCACTTCGCCGAAATCGCGGCTGAGCGACTTTCCTGCCTTGAGGGCAGCCTGAACCATGACATTGAGAAGAGCAGAACGGGCCATCGGGTTTCCTTGGATAAAGCAGATAGCGCTGACCGGGCCCGAAATCAGGCCCCGACGGGGCGGGAGCGTCAGCGGAAATAAAAGATTGGCGGCCTCAAGACCATAAAATCGGGGGAATTTCAAGTGGTGAGGCTATGGCACGTTCAAACTGGTGTCACATCAGGCCCGATAGGACCCGATTTAGTCCGCTATTATCGCGCCCGCCGAAACTTGTTGGCGGCGTCGATAGCTGCCTTCTGCTGATAATCCTCGATGCCCTGGTAGAAATCCTCGAGCTCGGAGTCCTTCAGGCCGGCGCGACGGGAAATGACATACCAGGTTGCCCCCGCCACCCGGTCCTGCTTGGTGCCGATGGCGTTGATATAAAGATGCGCCAGCTTGTTTTGCGCGACGACGTTGCCGCGATAGGCGGCGACGCGCATCCAGTTGAAGCCGTTTTCGAGATCCTGCTTGCCGCCAATGCCGTTGATGAGCCAGAGGCCCATATCGAGCTGCGCGGTATCGAAGCCGGCATTGGCAGCGCGCGACAGCCATTCGCGCGCACGCGCCTTCTTCTCCGGCGGCAGATCGGGAAGGTTCAGATAAAGCTGCGACACGGCGTACTGCGCATCGGCAATGCCCTGCTCTGCGGACTTCTCGTAGTAGGGAAGCGCCATCTGCAGGCCCTTCACACCGGGATTTTCAGCCGTCAGCATCTGCGCGACGTTGAATTCCGCCGAAGCCTGGCCGGCTTCGGCAGCCTTCCTCATCCACTCGTCGGCCTTTTTCTGATCACGCGGTACGTCGCGCCCTTCCATCAGAATCAGCGCATATTTGAACATCGACGTCGGGTCACCGCCCTCGGCCGCCTTGCTGTACCAGAAGGCCGCGTCCTTCGTGTCGCGCTTGACCCCCAGGCCCTGCGTCATCAACTCGGCGATCAGGGTCTGCGCGGCCGGATCGCCAAGCTGCGCCCTCGGCAGCGCCCTCTGAAAGGCGGTCAGGTAATAGCCACGTTGAAAGGCGCCATAAGCATCGTCCACCTTGCCCTTGAACGGCTTTTCCGGCGGCAGATCGGGCAATTTCGCCCCCATGCGCTCGAAAACACCGACCCCCTGGGATGGCTTGATGTCGCTATCGGCCTTGGGCTCGGCGCCGGGCTGGATCTTTTCCGTCTTGAAGGTGCCGGCATCGGCACCGAGCGGACGCGTCACGAGGTTGTCGTTGGGCTGCGGCGCATCCGGCACCGTCGTATCGTCATCGGACTGCGCGTTGCTATCCGACTGCGCCCCCTTGTCCGAAGGCTCCGAGACGCCCGGCAGCGACGGATCACCATTGCCCGATTGCGCGACCGCCAGCAATGGGAATGCCCAAAGCCCGGCGGCGAGTACGGCAAGGAAGGATCGATGGCGGAATCGAGGCATGGACGACATGAATCGCTATCAATCCTCAAACCGTGGCGCTTTTTCGTCCAGAAGCGCATTCACTTCGGCAACGATGGACGGGGCTGCCGCTGGATCGGCAAAAACAGCCTGATGCAGGGCGACGAACTCTGCGCCCGTCAAAGCCACCTCGAGCGCCGACTTCGGGTCGGTACCGCCCATGACGATGCAGGGAATTTCGATCATCGAGGCCCACCATTCGCCGAGCGCCAGGTTCTTCGGATGCGCCTCGGGCTTGATGTCGCCATCGAGCTTGCCGAAGAATATGTAGTCCGGCCTAAGTTCGCCGATCTCCAGAGCACTGTGCCTTTCGGCAGCGCTGCCGCCGCCGACGATCAGCTTCGGCACGAATTTTTCCACTGCTTCGGTGAGTTCGGCGAGATTGCCGGCAATATGCAGCCCATCCGCCTTGGCCCGGCCCGCCACGCGACTGTCGCCGGAAATCAGCGCCGCTGCCCCTGCAGCCTGAATGATCGGCACCAGCTTTTCGGCATGTTTCTGGAAGGTGCCGTCATCGAGGCCATATTGCGGAAGAATGACCGAGGCCACGTCTCCGCCCCTCAGCGCATCGGCCACCACCTTCGCCCGCTGCTCGATATCGGCGATGTCGGGAACGATGAGAACGAGGCGGCAACGATCTTCGGGCACGGTCATAAGGGCTTCCATGGTTTCGGTCCCCATCGTCAGCGATGGCGCACCGGTTCGATAGTCGTGAGTAAATCCGTTAGCTCTCTCTGACAAGAGGCAGCGGCCGAAACCGCTAACTCGCCACGAGCGGCGCCGGCAGCGCATACCCCGTGCGCGGCCGCTCTCACAATATATCATGCAGCGCACAATTAACTTGCCGCCCCTTGGTGTTTGACGTAGCTTTCGCGCATGTCGACCATGGACCCTTTCGCAGCCATCGCGGACCCGAACCGGCGTCATCTGCTGGAGGAATTGCGCCGCGCACCCAAGACGGTCAACGAACTGGCGCAGGGCCTGCCGATCAGCCGCCCGGCAGTCTCCCAGCATCTGAAAGCCCTGCTCGACAGCAATCTCGTTTCCGTCACCAATGAAGGCACGAAACGCATCTATGCGGTCAACAGCCGCGGTTTCGACAAGCTCAATTTATGGCTGGATCAGTTCTGGTCCTGAAGGGACTGTTCGCGTCTGCGGCATTCCGGAAAATTGCGGAATTCGCTGGCGCCAACGGCGACGCCAGAACTACCGCGGCCCGCCCCCGTCCGGACTAAGCCACGGAGAGGAACTTCATAACTTCCGGATGGGCTAGCGGCGTTGGGAAGTTCGCACTGTCCAATGCTACCCATGCCAAATCGATATGTTCATCCCCGATCAATCTGGGCTCCCCTTCCAACCAGCCGGTCACCTCGTACAAGTGGTAGATCGTTTCGCATTGGCTGTCTTCGAAGCAACCCAAATAGCGGAAGACAACAGGTGTAACGCCGACTTCTTCGCGAGCCTCTCGTACAAGCGTGACATCGAGGGGTTCATCCGTCTCGGCGTGGCCGCCAACCAGATCCCAGTGCTCCGGATAATGCCGCTTGCTTGCGGCACGACGCACCATCAATACCCGGCCGCCCTTGATAAATGCCGCCAGTACGATCGTCGTCACACCATCATCTCGGAATCTTGCGTCCGACACGTCGCAAAATGTGCCGGATGACCGCAACGGGCTCAAAAATAATCATTGGCAGCATTCGCTGCCTAAAATGAGAAAATTGCGCCAACCCCTACCCCTGACGATGTGACGCTGGCGCATCCGCTTTGACGGAAATGCACATCGATCCTGGTTGGGAAATTGCCTTAAGACCTTTCGATCAGCCTGTCTTGCCCCCAAGATCGATGGCTTTTTGAACTGTGGAAGCGTTGCCTCAGTGGACCGAGGAACGCAGACGCTGGATTTCGTCCTTGACGCGCAGTTTCCTGCGTTTGATGTCTGCTATTTCAGTATCA
This sequence comes from Rhizobium sp. WW_1, assembly GCF_003610155.1. NCBI lineage: Bacteria > Pseudomonadati > Pseudomonadota > Alphaproteobacteria > Hyphomicrobiales > Rhizobiaceae > Rhizobium > Rhizobium sp. WW_1. The sequence goes on along the minus strand of NZ_RAIN01000003.1, from coordinate 267,938 downwards.
TTGCTAGAGGGAGATGACATTGCCAGATGCAGCGCCTCCTCGAGCGCGACATGTTTCTTTTCGAGCGATTCAAGATGAGCTTGAACAGTCATATGACCCTTCCTTCCTCTTTCAGAGCCCTGACCATCCATTCGCCAAGGCTCTAGGTGTCAACCTTCTCACTGTGCCATAATATGCAGCCTTTGTCGAAGGCGAAAACGTGGCCTATAGGCGGCAAATTCGTGATGAAGGATAACTTCCCGTTATCGCCATTTGGTGATAGGAGCTTGCGGAATTCAGGAGGCGGAACGAATGCGATTCCGCGATATGCTGGGGAAATGAACATGGCCGATCAGGAACAGGCGGAAATCAGGCTGATCGTGGCGCGGCTGCGCCAGGAACACGAGGATTATGATGCCGCAATCAATGCCATGATCCAGACGGGCTGCGATGCCCTCCGCGTCCAGCGCATGAAGAAGAAGAAGCTTGTCATCAAAGACAAGCTGACCAAGCTGGAAGACCAGATCATTCCCGACATTATAGCCTGAGGAGCACAACGGAACGATGATGACCGAAAGACCGCCTGTCGCCATCATCATGGGAAGCCAGTCCGACTGGGAGACCATGAAGAATGCCGCAGACACCTTGGAAGTGCTTGAAATCACCTATGATGCGCGCATCATTTCCGCTCATCGCACGCCGGACAGGCTGGTGAGTTTCGCCAAGGGCGCCAGGGACGAGGGCTTCAAGGTCATCATTGCCGGCGCCGGTGGCGCAGCCCATCTGCCTGGTATGGCGGCATCCATGACGCCCCTGCCCGTCTTCGGCGTGCCGGTGCAGTCCCGCGCGCTCTCCGGGCAGGACAGTCTCCTCTCCATCGTGCAGATGCCGGCGGGCATTCCTGTCGGCACGCTTGCGATCGGCAAGGCCGGTGCGGTCAACGCCGCCCTGCTCGCCGCAGCCGTCCTCGCGCTTGGCGATGAGGAGATTGCCGAGCGCCTCGACGAATGGCGCGCGCGCCAGAGCGCCGCCGTTGCCGAATATCCGATGGACGACCTATGAACGCAAAAACGATCGGCATCATCGGCGGCGGCCAGCTCGGCCGCATGCTGGCCATGGCGGCTGCGCGGCTGAATTTCCGCACCGTCGTCCTCGAGCCGCAGACGGATTGTCCGGCGGCCCATGTCGCCAACGAACAGATCGTCGCAGCCTATGACGATGCGGCCGCCCTTGCCGAGCTGGCCAAGCGCTGCGATGTCGTGACCTACGAGTTCGAGAACGTTCCCATTTCCGCCGCCGAAGAGCTCGCCCGGCAGGTCACGGTCTATCCGCCGCCGAAAGCGCTGGAAATGGCGCAGGACCGGCTGACGGAAAAGAGCTTCATCAACGGCTGCGGCATTCCGACGGCCCGCTTCCATGCCGTCGACAGCCAGGCCGATCTCGAAAGGGCACTGGCCGATTTCGGTGGCCAGGGCGTGTTGAAGACCCGACGCCTCGGTTATGACGGCAAGGGGCAGCGTGTCTATCGCTCTGCCGCCGAAAGCGCCGAGGGTGGCTATGCCTCCTTGGGCAATGTGCCGCTGATTCTCGAAAGCTTCGTATCCTTCGAGCGCGAGATCTCCATCATTGCGGCGCGCGGCATCGACGGAACGGTTGCCTGTTACGATCCGGCCGAGAACGTCCATCGCAACGGCATCCTCCACACCTCGACGCTGCCTGCCAGGATTTCGCAAGAAACAGGCGTGGCTGCCCGGCAAGCTGCGGAAAGGATATTGACGGCGCTCGGCTATGTCGGCGTCATCGGCATCGAGTTCTTCGTGCTTGCCGATGGCAGCCTGATCGCCAACGAAATGGCGCCGCGCGTCCACAATTCCGGCCACTGGACGGAAGCCGCCTGCGTCATCTCGCAGTTCGAGCAGCATATCCGCGCCGTCGCCGGCCTGCCGCTCGGAAATCCCGATCGTCATTCGGATTGTGTCATGACCAATCTGATCGGCGACGACATCCTGGCACTGCCGGAATGGCTGTGCCTTGACGACACGCTGGTGCATCTCTATGGCAAGACCGAAGCCCGGCCGGGCCGCAAGATGGGCCATGTCACGCAGCTTCTCCGCTAAGAGTAGCGGGAAAAAGCCCTGACATGGTTGACAGCGAACGGTCGACAGGGTATTTGCTCCCCACCCTAAAGAGCGCGCCCTGAGCGCGCTTTTGATTGTTAAAGACCCGGGCGAATGTGACATTCCCCCTCGAACATCGCGGATCAGAAAAATGAAGATCAAGAATTCGCTCAAGTCGCTCAAGGCGCGCCATCGTGACAACCGTCTCGTCCGCCGCAAGGGCCGCATTTACATCATCAACAAGCTGAACCCGCGCTACAAGGCTCGTCAGGGCTGATATAGCGCGCGGCTCCGATCCCATGGATCGGACGCTCAGTTTTAGTTGATCGCATCAAATTCGGTTTGATCTTCGACATTGGCGGGCTACTATGCCCGCCATGCGCGTTTTTGCTTTGCCATATCTAGCCCTGCCGATTCTCCTCGCTCTGACTGCCTCCGCGCCCCATGCGGCGCTGGCGGATGAGCCTGTGCCTGTGGAAAAGCAGAATCCTGGCGATTCCTCCGGCACTTTGTCGCCCAAGCAGCAGCTCGACAATCTGTTCACGGCGCTGAAGCGGCAGCGCGACCCCGATCAGGCAAGCCTGATTGCCGACCAGATAAATGCCGAGTTCAGCGACTCCGGCAGCGCCACCATCAATCTTCTGATGCAGTGGGCCGACAAGGCCATTCAGGACAAGCGCAATGGCGCGGCCATGGATTATCTCGATCAGGTGATCTCCCTGAAGCCCGACTATGTCGAAGGGTGGAACCGACGAGCCACGCTCAACTTCGCGATCGGCGACTACCGCAAGTCGATGGAAGACATCAATCAGGTCCTGCGAATAGAGCCACGCCATTTCGGCGCGCTGGCCGGCATGGCGGCGATCCTGACCGAAACCGGCAACGACGCCCAGGCTCTGAGGGTCTGGGAGCGTTTCCTCGATGTCTATCCGGCGAATCGATCGGCCCAGCAAGAGGCGGACAAGCTGTCGGAGAAGATTGCCGGCAGCCGAACCTGAGTTTTCGACGGCAGCCTTGCTCATGCCGGCATCGAAATCGCGCCCGGTGGGGTGAAAAGCTGCGGCAATGCACTAAATGAGTGACTGACGATATTTGATCCGTGCCGAAATGATCGATTCTCTATTCGCCGTCATCGTTCTGCTCCTCGTCTTCGCCGCAGGCTTTTCCGCCTATAAGACCCGTGCGATCGAGCAGGCCTATCCCAATATCGGCGAGCTGACCGATATTGGCGGCTACCGCCTCAACGCCGTGCATCTGCCACGACCGAAGACAGCAGACCTGCCAGCCCTCATCTTCATACACGGCGCCAGCGGCAACCTGCGCGACCAGTTTGAAGCCTTCGCCGGCCCCTTGAACGGCCGCGCCGAAATGCTGTTCGTCGACCGTCCCGGCCATGGCTATTCCGAGCGCGGGGCAGCCGAAAACGCCCTTCCTTCCGGTCAGGCCGATGCCATCGCCGGATTGATGGACAAACGCGGCATCAAGAGCGCCATCATCATAGGCCATTCCTTCGGCGGTGCGATTGCCGCCGCCTTCGGCATGCGCCATCCCGACAAGACCCAAGGGCTGCTGTTTCTTGCGCCGGCAACGCATCCCTGGCCCGGCGGCGTCGACTGGTACTATACGCTTGCCGCCACGCCGGTCTTCGGCTGGCTCTTTACCCAGACATTCGTCATCCCGCTCGGCTTGCGCCGGGTCGAGACCGGCACGCTCAGCATCTTCCGTCCGAACACGAGGCCGGCGGACTACATCATGAAGACGGCGCCAGAACTGGTGCTTCGGCCGCAGACCTTCCGCAACAACGCCATCGACGTGGTCAATCTGCTTGCCTATGTCTCCGCCCATGCGCCGCGCTACAGCGAGATCAAGGCACCCACGGTCATCATCACCGGCGACAGCGACGATGTCGTGCTGGAGGAATTGCATTCACGCGGGCTTGCGCGGGATATTACGGGCGCCGAACTCATCACCATCCGCAATCTCGGCCACAAGCCGGATTACGTGACGACGGATGTCGCGATCGCCGCCATGGAGCGATTGGCGGGCCAGCCACGCGATCTGCAGAGACTGGCGGCACAAGCGGAAATCCGCATCGCCAACCTCGCCGGGGAAGTTTCCGGATCGAGCGCCGTGTCTCAGGCCGTCACGACATCATCGTAAGGCGCATCCTGAAATATCCGGCTGTGCGGCACGGTCTCGATCGTCTGCCGCACCGCCTGCAGCATGATCGACGCCAGCCGCTCCGTCGCCGGGCTCGCCTCCGCCTCGGCACGATGCAGCACCAGATCAAGCGTGGGCAGGACCGGCAGACCGGCCTCGCCCGGCGTCATCTGCCGCACCTTCGGCGGCAGGCCGAGCGGCGTGCGCAGCGCCAGGCCGAGCCCGGCCGCCGTCGCCGCCCAGAGCCCTCCAAGGCTCGGGCTGACAAAAGATATCCGCCAGCCGATTCCGGCCCGATCGAGCGTCTTCGTGGCGATGTTCCGCAGCAGACATGGAGCTTCGAGTGAGGCAAGCGGCATGACCTCACCGCCATCGGCGTGCCACTGCACCGCGCCATTCGCCGGGCCGACCCAGCAGAGCGGCACTTCGGCGATACGATCCGTATGCTCCGTGCGAAAGCCATCACTCCAGGCAAGCGCCAGATCGAGCTTGCCCGACGTCACCCGCTCCACAAGCTCGACATTGCGCACCACGCGCGCCTCGATGCGCACCTTGGGATGCGCGCGGGCAAAGCGGCCCAATACTTCCGGCAGCAGCGTCTCCCCGAAATCCTCCTGCAAGCCGAGCCGCACCCAACCTTCCAGCTCCGTCCCGTGCAGCGCCGTAGCCGCCTCGTCATTCAGGTCCAGCAGCCGCCGCGCGTAACCAAGCATCGTCTCGCCGGCCTCCGTCAGCGCCAGCCCCCGGCCAGCCTTGCGGAAGATCGGCATGCCCGCCTGGTCCTCAAGCTTCTTCAGCTGGGCGCTGATGGCAGAAGTCGAACGCCCCAGCTTGTCCGCCGCCTTGGCATAGCTGCCGAGATCCATGCCGGTGACGAAGCTGCGCAGCACATCGAGATCGAAGATGACCTTTCGCACGGATAACCATCCATATTTTTAGGACTATAAATCCTGAATTATCTGATTTTCAGGATGATTATCCGCTGGCATTCTATGATCGTCAAGAGACACGGAAACAGGAGCAATCCCATGCCATTCACCCGCATCACCCTTCTGCGCGGCAAGTCGCCGGAATATCTGAAGGCGCTGTCTGATAACTTTCACCGCGCCCTGGTCGAGGCCTTCGAGGTGCCGCCGACAGATCGCTTCCAGTCCATTCATCAGCTGGAGCCGCATGAGCTCATCTTCGATCGAACCTATTTCGCCAGCAAGCCGCGTTCGGACGATTACGTCTTCTTCGATGTCACGACTGGCAAGCCGCGCAGCATTGAGGTCAAGAAGGCTTTCTATCGCCGTGTCGCCGAGCTTCTTGCAGACGCCCCCGGCGTCCGTCCCGAGGACATCATGATCACCATCACGACGGCGACACGCGAGGACTGGTCCTTCGCCGATGGCCGCGCGCAGATGATCGAACAGGCCTGAGAGCGATGCCTCAAACCACATCGACCCAAGCACCCGCCATCCACCGCGCCGGCACGAATATGCGGCCCTCGCCCGAGGGTATCGCGACGGCTTCCTTTCTGGTGGAGTCGCTCGTGGAAAGCTCTGAAAACGGCGGCCTCACGGCCATGCGCTGCGCGCTCGAGCCCGGCGTGATGACTCGCTGGCATACGCATCCGCATGGACAGATCCTCTATGTTCTGTCCGGCGTCGGACTTGCCGAGCGCTTCGGCGGCCCGGCCGAGGAGCTGCGTGCCGGCGACTGCATCAGCTTCGCACCGAACGAGCGCCATCGCCACGGTGCGACGTCGGAACATGCCTTTTCCTATATCAGCATCCAGGCGGCGCAGGATGGAAGCGCCGTCACCTGGCTGGAGGAATGACTGATGATCGCCATGCAATATAATTTCCCCCTCCCCGCGGATTACGACATGACGATCATCGATCGCCGTATCCGCGAAAAAGGCCCGCTGCTCGACAATCTCCCGGGCCTGAAGTTCAAAGCCTACCTGACGGCAAGAAAGGGCGATGCCATCACGGGCAGCCGGCAGAATTTCTATTCCCCCTTCTACGTCTGGCAGCAGGAGGAGGGCCTGAGCGACTTCATTTGCGGCCCCGGCTTCGCGGCTCTCACTGAGAGCTTCGTCCGCCCCCGGGTCAACACATGGATCACCTGGCACGCCGAGACGTCCGAGGATATTCGCAGCGCCCAATTCGCCACGCGCGAAGTAGTCGCCATCGACGCTGAAACATCGCTTGCCGAACTCCGTGCGAAGGAGACGGAGACGGCAGCGCGGGCCATATCGAACGGCGAAGCGCTCGCCTCGGTCGCCGCCTTCGAGCCGACTCACTGGACGTTAGTGCGCTTCCGCCTGCTCGCCGAGGCGCCGAAAGTTCCAGGCCGCGCCGGTCTGCAGACCTACAATGTCGGGCATCTCTCGCTGCCCGGCCTCGCCTGAAGTGTCACGGAGACAATCTCCTTGTTTTAAGCGGAGGGCGGGCGCTTTATGGATGGAAAGTCTTTCTGAATCAGAAGAGTGATCCTTCCATGGTCGATATCGCAATGATCGAAGCCGCCCGCACTCGCCTCGGCGGCCGGGCGCGCCGCACGCCGCTTCTCTCCTCGCCCTTTCTTGATGAGATTGCCGGCCGCCGCCTGTTCGTGAAGGCCGAGTGCCTGCAGCACTCCGGCTCCTTCAAGTTTCGCGGCGGCTGGTCCGCTGTCTCCGCGCTGGAGCCGACCGTGCGTGCCAGAGGCGTCATCGCCTTCTCGTCCGGCAATCATGCGCAGGGTGTGGCGCTGGCTGCAAAGTTGCACGGCATCCCCTCGGTCATCATCATGCCGACGGACGCGCCGAAGCTGAAGATCGCCAACACCCGGGCCTTCGGCGCCGAAGTCGTGCTCTATGATCGGATCAGGGAAGATCGCGACGAAATCGGCGCACGTATTTCCAGAGAGCGCGGGCTGACGCTCATCAAGCCGTTCGACGAGCCGCAGGTGATTGCCGGCCAGGGAACGACCGGGCTGGAAATCGCCGAACAGGCGGCCGAGGAAGGCATCGAGGCTGCAAGCGTGCTCGTCCCCTGCGGTGGCGGCGGCCTGACCTCGGGTATCGCGCTCGCGCTCGAATCCCGCGCGCCGGGCCTGAAGGCGCGTCCGTGCGAGCCGGAAAATTTCGATGATACCGCCCGCTCGCTGGCCTCGGGCCAGATCGAGCGCAACTCTGTACTGCAAGGCTCGATCTGCGACGCCATCATCACGCCGCAGCCCGGCAACATCACCTTTCCGATCCTGAAGCGTCTTTGCGGCCCCGGCCTGGTCGTCTCGGATGAAGAGGCGCAAAAGGCCATGGCGTTCGCTTTCACTCGGCTGAAGATCGTGGTCGAGCCGGGCGGCGCCGTCGCGCTCGCTGCTGCGCTCTTCCACGGCAAGGACCTCGACGGCGACACGGTCATCGCCGTCACGTCAGGCGGCAATGTCGACCAGGATGTTTTCGAGGCGGCGCTAAGCCGCCACTAGAGCAATTTCAGGACAAATGCGGAGCGGATCGTCCGCTTCGCCGCTAGTTCACTGCGCGACGATAGAGCGCCAGCGACCCAGCAAGCGCGAGCAGCGCGCCGCCACAGGCGCGCTCAAGCCATTTCGCGCCTTCCGACTTCAGGACGCGCACGGCCTGCGAGCCGAAGACCGCGTATCCGAACATGATGATGAAATCGAGTGCGGCGAAGATCGCGCCCAGAACGACATATTGCTGTAGCTGCGGTGCGGATGGTTCGATGAACTGTGGCAGGAAAGCTGAGAAGAAGAGATAGCCCTTGGGATTGGTGACAGCCACCATGAAGCTCTTCAGGCCGATGGCAAAGGCTGTTCCCTTCGGCTGGCTCGCGCTCGCCTGCAGGGCGCTGTCGATGGCCCCCTTCGACCGCAGCATCATGATACCGAGGAAGGCGAGATAGGCCGCGCCCACCCATTTAAGGGCCGAGAACCAGAATTCGGAGGCAGCCAGCAGCGCGCCAAGGCCGATGGCAACCGCGCTGATCAAAACGGCATCGGACAGGACCGCACCGATCATGCCCGGCAAGGCGCGCCGGACGCCGAAGCGCGAGCCGTTGGTGAGCGCCAGCAGCACGGTCGGCCCCGGCGTTGCGATACCGATGAAGGAAACGGCGGCAAAGGCGAGCAGCGTGGTGAAATGCATAGGGGTCCCTCCTCTGGAAGATAGGAAGGTTGCATGTGGGGCGGTGGTTAGCAAGGGGCTTGAAAGAAGCCTGCAATATACGGCGCCTATGGTGTCCCCCTCTGTCGCGACAGCGACAGAGGGGGTGCGCAGTCTCCACCCGCTCGATCGGCGATAACTACACCACCCAGCCCTGATCTACCCCACCAATCCCGCATCCTTGGCAGCCAAGGCGCCGATCGCCGACCAATCCAGCTCCTCGCCGCCATGCGCCAACAGGTTGAGGAACCGATCACGCAGCAGGCTCGCCAGCGGCAGCGGCACGTTCAGCGCCTCGCCGGCGGCAAGCGCGAGGCGGATGTCCTTCTGGCCGAGCGGCGCGGTAAAGCCAGCCGGCTGGAACTTGCGATCAGCAATCAGCCCGCCATAGGTCTTGTAGACGGGCGCGCTGAAGAGCGTCGAGGTCAGGAGTTCGAGATAGGCATGCCGGTCGACACCGCCCTTTTCGACCAACGCCATGGCCTCGCCAAGCGACTCGATGACTGCGGCGATGAGGAAATTGCCGCTGAGCTTGACGAGGTTGGCAGCCTTCGGCTCCTCGCCGACGACGAAAGTGCGCTGGCCGATCGCATCGAAGAGCGGTGTGACCGACTGGACGGCATTGGGCACTCCGGCCGCGACGACGAATAGTTTTGCCGCAGCCGCGGCTTCCGGCCGACCGAAGACGGGCGCCGCGACGAAGCGCTGGCCTGCGGCCGCATGTTCCCTGGTCAGCCGCTCGGAGGTGGCAACGCTGATCGTGCTCGCGGAGATATGAACCGCACCCTTGCCGAGGCTCGCAAGGACGCCGCCATCACCGTGCACGACCGCCGAAAGTGCATCATCGTGGGCGAGCATGGTGAAGACGGCATCGCCAGTGCAGGCTTCCGCCACAGTTCCTGCGACTTTCGCACCCTCGCCGACCAGAGCCTCCGCCTTGTCGCGCGAGCGATTGTAGACCGTCACCTCATGCCCTGCCTTGATGAGATTAACGGCCATGGCGCTGCCCATCTGACCCAATCCGATAAATCCGACTTTCATTGGCATATCTCCTTCTCACTCTGCCTGGGGGAACGTAGGCGCTTCGCTTCAAGAAAAAACCCGCCGTCTTTCGACAGCGGGTTTCGGTTGTTTCAGGGTGCTGCCGCAGTCAGATGGCGGCAATCACACGCCGGACTGACCGTCCGAACCGATATAGGCAATACGCAGCATGTTGGTAGCACCCGGCGTGCCGAGCGGAACGCCGGCCGAAATGATGATGCGGTCGCCTGGCTTGCCGAAGCCTTCCTCGGCAACGATGCGGCAGGCATTGTTGACCATGTCGTCGAGGTCAGTCGCGTCATGGGTGACTACGCAGTGCATGCCCCACACAACGGACAGGCGGCGCGCGGTCTGGATGATCGGCGACAGCGCAAGGATCGGAACCTGCGGGCGCTCGCGCGAGGCGCGCAGACCGGTCGTGCCGGAAGAGGTGTAGCAGACGATGGCGGCAAGCTTCAGCGTCTCGGCTATCTGCCGGGCGGCGAGCGAGATGGCATCGGCGCCGGTTGCTTCAGGCAAGGCGCGCTGGGCGTAGATGATGCCCGGATAATGCGGCTCGCGCTCGATGGTGCCGGCAATGGAAGCCATCATCGAAACGGCTTCGACCGGATAGTCGCCGGATGCGGATTCTGCCGAGAGCATGACGGCATCGGCGCCTTCGAACACGGCGGTCGCAACGTCGGACACTTCGGCGCGGGTCGGAACCGGCGCTGAGATCATCGATTCCAGCATCTGCGTGGCGACGACGACAGGCTTGCCGGAACGGCGGCAGGCACGGATGAGCTGCTTCTGAATGCCAGGAACGGATTCCAACGGCATTTCGACGCCGAGGTCGCCACGGGCAACCATCAGTGCGTCGGAAAGCTCGATGATTTCCTCGATGCGCTCGACGGCCTGCGGCTTTTCGATCTTCGACATCAGACCGACGCGGCCGTGCGAGATCTTGCGGACTTCCGTCAAATCTTCCGGACGCTGGATGAAGGAGAGCGCCACCCAGTCGACTTCGTTGGTGGCGAGAACGGCATCGAGGTCGACGCGGTCCTTCTCTGTGAGAGCACCGACGCCGAGCAGCGTATCGGGCAGGCTCACACCCTTGCGATCTGAAATCTTCGTGCCGGAAATGACCGTGGTGACGATGCTCTTGCCGTCACACTTTTCGGCGCGCAGCGCCAGCTTGCCGTCATCGATCAGCAGGCGATGGCCGGGCTGAACCGATTCCAGGATTTCCGGATGCGGCAGGTAAACACGTGTGTTGTCGCCGGGGATATCCTGATTGTCGAGCGTGAAAGTCTGGCCGGGCTTCAGATCGACCTTGGTCTCGGCAAACTTGCCGACGCGCAGCTTGGGACCCTGCAAGTCAGCGAGAATACCGATCGGACGGCCACAGCGAGCTTCAACGGCGCGAATACGCTGGATCAGCGTGCGCATGACATCATGGCTGGCATGGCTCATGTTGATGCGGAACAGGTCCGCCCCGGCCTCATGAAGCTTCTGAATCATTTCCTCCGAAGAGGAAGCCGGACCGAGCGTTGCGAGGATTTTGACTTTTCTGTTGCGTCTCATCAATTCTGGCTTTCTTGGCTGCCCGAGGGCTCGGAAAGCTGAACCATCCAGCTCGCCTGGCGCCCGGTGTCGTATTCCTTGAACCCCATCTTCTGGTAGCCACGAGCGTAGCAGTCCTTCACGCCTGGGATTTTGAATTCATTTTCCGCCACGCACATTTCGACGTCGCCCGTCCAGCGGCCGCCGCGGGCCGCATCTTCTGCGTAGAGGTAATAATAGCGGGATTGAAGCGGGCCTTCGATCAATGTCGCGCAGGTGTTGGCCGGAATCTGCCACCAGCCTTCCGTCACCCAGCCGTCCTTCGCACGATAGCCGATCGCCACACCAACAAGGTTCTGCGTGCCGTTGCACGTTCGGAAATCGGCACGAGCCGCATTCGGCATGAAGAAGAACGGCGCTGCGACAGCGAGAATGAGGAAGGCGATTCGGGCGAGCGGACCTGACCGCTTAACGAAACGTGGCGCGACTTGGCTGGACACGGCTTCCAATTGGCTCCCGGTTATTCGTTGTTGTTGCTTCTTGCGCCGCCATCCGGTGAATGTCAACGCAACTCTAATCGATTATATTTTCATCACGAGACGGTAACGGCACCATGCGCCGCTCTTGATCCGATCGAAGTTGCGAACCTTGCACCTTCCATCCACACATGCAATCAAACAAAGAGTTGAAAATTTCAATAACCGACAATCCGCATGACCGATTTCACACCGTTTGAATGCATACCCGGCAATCGTGACAAAGGCATGGTCATTCTCGGCGACCACGCCATGCGACATTTGCCCGCGCGCTATGGCAGCCTTGGCCTGCCGGAAGCCGCCTTTTCCCGCCACATCGCCTATGACATCGGCATCGAAAGCCTGTGCCGCCATTTGTGCGAAAAGCTTGGGGTGCCGGGCGTGCTCGGCGGCTTTTCCCGCCTGCTGATCGATCCGAACCGCGGCGAGGACGACCCGACGCTCATCATGAAGATCTCGGACGGCGCGATCATACCGGGCAATCATCCGATCACGGATGAGGAGTGGAACTATCGCATCGAGGCCTTCCACCGGCCCTATCACAAGGCGGTCGACGAGACGATATCAGCCGTAGCCGAAGCGACGGGCAAGGCGCCTCTGGTCTTCTCGATGCACTCCTTCACGCCTGCCTGGAAGGGTGTGCCGCGCCCCTGGCATGCAAGCGTACTCTGGGACAGCGACGAACGCGCCGTCTTGCCGCTTCTTGCAAAGCTTGGCGCCGATACCGATCTGGTGATTGGAGACAACGAGCCTTACGACGGCGCCCTGCGCAACGACACGATGTTCCGGCATTGCATGATGAAGGGCATTCCGCATGCGTTGCTGGAGGTCCGTCAGGACCTGATCGGCGATGAGGCCGGCACTGTCGAATGGGCCGACCGCCTCGCGCCGATCTTCGCCGAGATCAATGCCGATCCGGCCCTGCACGAATACAAACGCTATCCTTCGCGCACCGGCCCTTATGAGGCATGAAGCGGCGAGCGAACCAAGGAGATCCGAAATGACCACACTCACCAGGCAACAGGAGACCGAGCTTGAAGCCGCCGCATTCCGCCGCCTCGTGGCACATTTGCGCGAGCGCAGCGACGTTCAGAACATCGACCTGATGAACCTTGCCGGTTTCTGCCGCAACTGCCTCTCCAACTGGTATCGCGAAGCCGCCGAAGAGGCAGGACTACCCGTCAGCAAGGACGAGTCCCGCGAAGCGATCTACGGCATGCCCTACGAGGATTGGAAAAACCTGCACCAGAAGGAAGCCTCGCCTGTGCAAAAAGCCGCTTTCGAGCAGAACAAGCCGAAAGATTAACGCTCCCTTCACCAATTCGGCTTGACCTTGCGCGCCATTCGCGGCACGTCAACTGCCCGATCGAATTCGAAATACCGCGCAAGCCATGAAGCGATGTGCCGTGTCGGCGACTGGCCGATCTCATCCGCGACGGGCTGCAAGCGACCCCTTTGAGACCCTTTAGGAGAAGTGCATGGAAGAGAACAGCGTCGAGAACGTGGCCGCGGCGGAACTCCGTCAATTCATCGAGCGCATCGAGCGCCTCGAAGAAGAAAAGGCCGCGATTGGCTCCGATATCAAGGACGTCATGGGCGAGGCCAAGGGCCGTGGCTACGACACCAAGGCGATCCGCACCATCATCCGCCTTCGCAAGAAGGACGCGAACGAGCGCCTGGAAGAAGAATCCATCCTGCAGACCTACATGGCCGCACTCGGCATGGAATAATCAAGGCTCGTATCAGCCTTGCAAGATGATCAGGAGCCGGCTTGCCGGCTCCTTTCTTTTTGGGCGGATTATCAGGCGAAAAGGCGACCGATCAATTCGGCGGCGCTGCCCTGCCAAAGCTCGCCCTTGCCAGTTCCCGACCAGAGAGACAGGAAATCCGGCGATCCCTTCGCCGTCGATGCGCCGCGAATGTCCCGGGTGAACTTGTTCTGCGCCGGAAAGGGCAGAATGGCGTCAGGCTTCCCATCCATCTCATCCATGAAGCGATTCTCGATGCCGCGGGCAAAACGGCCCGAAAAGGCGCGCGTCGTCCGCGTCTTGCGGTCCGGCGTTTCGAGAAGCCTCTTGCGATAGGGCGCCGATGTCCCGGCTTCGGAGCAGGCAAGGAAGGCTGTCCCCATCTGGACGGCCTGCGCGCCCGCCTGCAGCGCCGTGCGAATATCGCCCGCCGTCATGATGCCGCCGGCGGCGATCAGCGGCAGGCGAATGGTGCCGACGGATTGGGTCAGGAGATCATGAATGCCGATTTCCGGATCGGCTGCCCTGGCATCGAAAATCCCGCGATGGCCACCGGCCTCGTAGCCTTGCAGCGTGATCGCATCTACGCCGCTCTCTTCCAGCGCCCTTGCCTCCTCAAGCGTCGTCGCCGTGCCGATCAGCGGAATGCCGGCCCTCTTTGCCTCGCGGACATGATCGGCGGGCAGCAGGCCGAAGACGAAGCTCAGGCACGCCGGCTTGATGCGCAACACGGCTTCGAACTGTGCGTCGAAATCCTCTTCATAGGGAAGGCCAAGCTGGGGAGAAGATAGCTCCAACTCCTGACGATATCGCGCGGTCGCCTCCACGGCGCGCTCGATACGATCAGCCGCGACTTCCGGGATCGAATGCGGGATGAAGAGATTGATCGAAAACGGCTTGTCGGTCTGCTGGCGCACCTGAGCTGCAAAGGCTTCGATGGCCGCAGCATTGGAATAGGCGCCGCCCATGGCGCCAAGAGCGCCCGCAGCCGAAGCGGCCGCCGTGAGATCCACCGACGAAGGGCCACCGGCCATCGGCGCGACGATCAAGGGATGCTTCAAACCGAGCTGTTGAAAAAGATTGCTGTCCTTAAGGGCAGACATATCCGTGTTCCTTTCAGGAATGTCTGTTGAAACCTCGACTCAACATAGGCATCGCACCGTGGTTTACGAGGGGCGACCAAGCGCCGCGGTGCGGGCCTCGATCGCCTTGACCACCGACACCATGTCGAGCCGGCCATTACCGAGTTCGACGCTCTCGCCATAAAGGGTCCGGCAAAGATCGAGAACCGGCGAGGCCATGCCGACGGCGCGGGCCGCCTCGGCAATCAGCTTCGTGCTGTTGAAGGCATCGGCCGTTGCCGCCTGCACTGAAAAATCCTGTGCGACAAGTTTTGGAATTTTCACGCGCGTCAGATCGCTGGCCATCGGACCGGAATCGATCGCCGCCTGGAACGTCTTGAGATCGAGCCCGTTGCTCTCGGCAAAATGCGCCGCTTCGGCAAGCCCCGCCAGCATCGTGCAGAGATAGAGATTGACGGTGAGCTTCATCAAGAGCGCATTGCCGACCGGGCCGCACAGGATCGTTTCGCGGCACATGGGCGCGAGCAGCGGCCGCACCTCGGAAATTGCCTCCGCATCGCCGCCAAGCAAGGCCACGAGCTGTCCCATCTCGGCGGGCTTCCGCGAGCCCGAAACCGGGGCTTCGACATAGCGTCCACCAGCAGCGATGATATCGGCGGCGAGCCCGCGCGAATAGTCGGGCGGATTGGAGCCCATCGACACCACGATATGGCCGGAGACCAGCTTGGCGAAGTCCGGCGTCCCGCGCAGCAGCACCTCGTCCAGGACTGCTTCATTGACCAGCATGAGAATGACGATGCGTGCGCATTCGAACACCTCATCGACACCTGCCGCGACCGCGGCGCCAGCCTCGCGCAGCGGATCGGCGGCTGCCGGCGATCTGTTCCACACGACAAGCCTCGCGCCGGCCTTTGCAAGATTGAGAGCCATTGGCTGGCCCATGACGCCGAGACCGACAAAGCCGATCTCCTCGCCCGGCGCGGCGCCGGGACGGTCGCTGACATTGGTCATCATAACAACTCCGATTGTTCGGGTGACTATGCGAACTTTTTAGTCAGAGCCGGCGGGAGAGTTCATATGCCTTTCCCGCCGGATATCGGCTCGTGGTCCGCTTAAAACAGGCGGTCCAGCCACTCATGCTTGTCCGGCGCGCGGCCGAACTGGATGTCGGTCAGCGCAGCCTTCAGGCGCAGGGTGGTCGGGCCGGCATTGCCGTCGCCGATGGTGAAGCCGTGCTTGCGGCCCTTCAGCTTGCCGATTGGCGTCACGACGGCTGCCGTGCCGCACGCAAAGGCTTCGCTCAGGCGCCCGCTCTCGGCATCGGCCTGCCACTGCTCGATCGAATAGGGCTCCTCGCGAACAGTGAGACCCATGTCGCGCCCAAGCTTGATGAGGGAGTCGCGGGTGATTCCAGGCAGGATCGTTCCCGTCAGCGGCGGCGTCTGCAGCGACCCGTCCTTGAAGACGAAGAAGATGTTCATGCCGCCAAGCTCTTCGATCCAGCGCTTTTCGACGGCATCGAGGAAGACGACCTGCTCGCAGCCCTCGCGTTGACCTTCGGCGAGCGCGGAAAGGCTTGCAGCGTAGTTGCCGCCGCACTTGGCCGCACCGGTGCCGCCGGGAGCCGCACGCGTGTAGTTCTCGGAGAGCCAAAGCGTAACAGCCGACGCGCCGCCCTTGAAATAGGAGGCAACCGGCGAGGCAACGACGCAATAGAGGTAGTCGGTCGCCGGCCTAGTGCCGAGCGCCGCTTCCGAACCGATCATGAATGGCCGGAGATAGAGCGACGAACCCTCGGCGGTCGGAATCCACTCGCGATCGATCTTGACCAGCTCGCGAACGGACTCGACGAAGAGCTTTTCCGGCAACGGCGGCATGGCCAGCCGTTCGGCCGAATTGTGGAAGCGCTGCGCGTTGGCGCTCGGGCGGAAGAGCGCCGCACCGCCATCAGGCAGATGATAGGCCTTCATGCCTTCGAAGATTTCCTGCGCATAATGAAGCACCACGGTCGCCGGATCGAGCGCCAGCGCCTTGCGCGGCTCGATCTTGGCGCTGTGCCAGCCGCGATCCTGCGAATAGCGGATCGTGACCATGTGATCGGTGAAGACGCGGCCAAAGCCTGGGTTCTGCAGCAGCGCTTCGCGTTCGCTCGCCGTAGCGGAATTGGGGTTTTTCTGGATGTCGAACGTTAAAGTTTCGCCGTTGCTCATGGCTCCTCCAATGCTTCTCTTGTCGCGGCTTTCGCCGCCCATCTCCCGAAGGATGGTGTAAATCAAATCGGGTGGTATTTGATTGCGTTTACGCCTGTTCTCACGCAAGTTTAAGAGCGATCTGCGTAAAATTATGAGGCGAATCGCTATTTCTTGCCTGGAAGCCGGCTATACCTCCTATGCAGCTTCCATCAGAGCGCTTTCGCAACGGCTTCAGCGGCGGCAACGCCGGTCTCATAGGCGCCGTGCGCGGTAGAGTAGCGCGCCTTCGAACAGGCCTCTCCCGCGAAGAACAAGCGCCCGTCACGGGGCGCCGCCAATACGCTACGAAGATCGGAAGCGCCGGGCGTCGCGTAGGAATAAGAGCCGCCGAAGAAGGGCTCTCCCGCCCAGGCCGAGGCAACAAGCGGCGACAGTGTCTTGCCGATATCCGCGCCGAAGACACGTTTCAGCTGCTCGACCGAAAATGCAAACATCGCATCAATGCCCTGCCGCTCCAGATCGAGCGCGAGATCGGCGGCAAAATAAGCTTCGATGACCGAGGCGCCAAACGGCTTCAACTGATAGGCTCCGGTCCGACGGCTGTGCTTCGATCCCATCACATGCGTATCGTCGGTAAATATCTCGGGGTCGGCAATGCGGATGAAGAGCTTGTTTGCGAGCCCGAGCGGCAGGCGCGCCGCCGCCTCGATCTTCTCCGGCAGGGGCGGCCAGAAGGTGATGCGTTCGGCGGCCAGCACGTTAGTGGACACTGTGACGACGACGGCCCTTGCCCGCAGCTCCCCCTTGCTCGTCGAAAGCACGATATGGTCTGCGCCGCTATGGTCGATGCGGCTCACCTCGACGCTCAGAACGGTCGGCACCGGCAAGCCAAAGGTCTCAACCAGAGTGCCGTAGCCCTGCCGCACGCGCCAGTCAGGTCCGGGGCCGGGATCGTAGCGGCCGAGATCGATCACCGAGGACTTGTCGAGCTCTCCCCCGGTCATGAAGGCACCAACGGCATAGATCCTCTCACTCCACGGATCGTCGGGAGACAGCATGGTCGAAAGATCCGCGTCATCATTGCCCCTGTAGTCGTCGACGCGTTCGAAGAAATCGTTGACGGCGGCAGCCGCAGCCTTTGCGTCCGCATCATTCTGCTCCAGCCGGTGGCCGCCGTCGCTCCAGGGGGCAGGCGTGCGATCGACGGTGAGGCCGACCTCTTCGGCAATCCCGGTCCAGGCGTTGGTGCGCGCGCCATGTAGCCAGCCGCAACCGAGATCGAGCGCGGCCGCATCGGCCCCGAACGGATGGATCGAGCGTGCACGCCCGCCGACGCGATCGGAGGCTTCGAGCAAGACGATCGAAAGATCCGGCCGAAGCAATTGCAATTGCCGAGCGGCACCCACGCCGGCCGCCCCGGCACCGATCACCGCGACGTCGACTTCGCCGCCCTTCCAGGATTCGATGGGCATTCCAATTCCTTTTCGCGCAGGCGCCGAAAATGATCCGGCCGCGCGACTTTGGCTGATATGAGGCTCGCCGATCCGCCAGCGCAAGCCCTCGCGATCATCTGTAACCGACCTCGGCGCGGCATGTAAACGGGCGCGGCGACTGCGATACCAAATTGCCGCATTGAGCTGAAACGGCGAATGTCGTACCTGCTTCATCTAGACAGATGATGAGGAAAGATCGTGCAAAGGCGGATCTTGGCAACAACGCAGGGGCTGACGCGCATTCTATGCGCCATCGCGTTGTTTTCGCTCGGCTTCGCCCATCATCCGGCCATTTCCAGCGCCGCCGAACTGCCTCCATTCGAGCTTGCTCAGTACAGCCTGCCGGATGGAAGCCTGCCCGTCATCTGCACCTCCGAGAAGACGCCTGACGGCAAGCAACACGGCAAGGCACATGTACTCGGCTGCGAAGCCTGCCGGATTTCCGCTGCAGCGCTCCTCCCCCACCCGCCGACCGAAATGTGCGACCATCTCGCGTTCGTACGGCAGGATATGGCCGCTCCCGAGAATACGGAATTCCGCCGCCAGCTCTATCCCCCCAATTGCGGCCCACGCGCACCGCCGGTCTTCCAGACACCCGCCTGAGCCGGCTTTGCGGCGGATGCCGCTCGTCAGGTCAGCAGCCTGCATGCCGCCGGTGGATCACCGCCCGTGCCGCACACGCAGGCGCCCTTGCCATGAAATGCCTTGCGGGCAGCTTCTGCCACGAGGCCGGACAACCCTCCCAAGGAAACCGACCATGATCCGAACGATATGCCGTTGGGCTACCTTCGGCCCCCACTCTACCGAGGCAACCGACATCCACACCCTCTTTGCGACCGCGCCGCACAGCCTTGGAGGCGACCATGCCGACACAGCTCAATAAGACCGCGTCCGGCCGCCACGCCTCTGTTAGATCTCGCCCGGAAACACCGATGTTTACGAAGGAATGGTCTATTCCCGCGATCCTGACCGTCTTTCTGCTCGGAGTCTGCGGCCTGATCGCCTATTTCACCTGGACCCTGATGCCGCCCGCGACGCCGCCGAAGGACCATGGCAACGCTCGCTTTACGCTCAGCGATAGCAATGGCCATGCGATTGCGGAGCCCGCGTCGAAGAAGCAGCCATAGCCGCCGTCGCTGCAACCGACAAACCGAAGGAAAGACCGAGATGCCTCCGATGAAGACATTGTTTCTCGCCACAGCCGTGACGATCCTCGCCCTTACAGAGCAAGCGCTCGCACACGCTCACCTCAAAACCGCGACACCGGCTGCCGATAGTACCATCAAGCAATCGCCTTCGGTGCTTGATCTTGGCTTCACCGAGAGCCTCAACCTGAAATTCAGCGCCGCGACGGTAACCGGGCCGGGCAGGAAGGCAATCAAGATTGGCACGGCTGCGTTGGCGGAAGGCGATAAGACGCTGACAATACCCGTGAGCGATACGCTCGCGCCCGGCAAGTATACCGTCAAATGGCATGTACTTTCGACCGATGGCCACAAGACCAACGGCAGCTACAGCTTCACCGTCGCGCCCTGACCACGCCGGTCGGCTAACCGATGACGCACTTCTTGACGAAATGCAGCCAGCTGTCGTTACGCCGGACGGTCGCGCGCGGCAGACCGAACGCATCGTCACCCGGACGCGCCCGGCCGCGGCGCGTCGTCGTCGCCGCACTGTAACCGGCCTCATAGGCCAGCACGCGGTCGAGCGGCGTTTCGTCGCCATAGGGGAAACAAAAGGACGAGATACCCTCATCCAGCAGATCTTCGAGCACCTCGCGCGAATGCGTGATCTGGCGACGCGCCTCTTCCATCGGCAATCGCGGCAGGCGAACGTGATCGAGCGTATGCGACCCTATCTCGTGCCCCAGGCTGTGCCAGTGGCGCAACTGCTCCACGGACATGCATGGCGCCTGCGCCACGCCGAGGGGAATGTCCCAGACATTGCTGCCGCCGATCTGATTCGCCACCACGAAATTCGTGGCAGTGAAGCCGAAGTCCTGGAGCACGGGCAGAGCATTCTCGTAGACATTGGCATAGCTGTCGTCGAAGGTGATGGCGGCGACCCTGCCTCGCTTTTCGCCTCTGACGTAAGGCATTGCCTCGCGCAGCGACATGCCCTGAATACCGAGCCTTTTCAGCCATTCCATCTGATGACGGAAGGCGTCGGGATGGACGACCATGCTTCTGAACGGCGCCTTGCGCGACGGCGGCACCGCAATCTGATGATATGCGAGGATCGGAACAGCCACGATGGATCGTCTCAGATCATGCGACGGGCGCGAAGCGCGATCTTGGCGCGATAGAGCGGTCTCAACACCTCTCTGAAAAGCCTCTCGGCCAAGGTCTTGTGGCTCTTGATCGTGCTGCCGCCGAGCTGGGGAGAAATTTCGCGCACGCCGCCCGGCAGGACCGCCAATGGCGACACGTGGGTAAACCAGCTCATCTGTATGGTCGTATCGACCGGCCGATCGAAAACGGACGTCGCCTCCAGCAGACGGATGGCGGCATCGCGACTGACGAGCTGAGCCACCATGCCGAGACCGATCCGCACTGGCTGGATGACATTGGTTTCTCCCTGGGAGAGAACGCATCTGCCGTGTTCCTTGCCCATGCGGAACGGGAACCGAATGAACGATCCCGGCTTCAGGCATGCCTTGGCGGCTGCGAAGGCCGCGTGGAACGCATCATCGATCTCGACGTCGTCTTCGAAGACGAGGCCCGCGTCGATACCCTGCTCGACGATGGCAGCCCAGGCCTTGCGGTGCGACAGAAAACAGGCAATCTCGCCGGTGCTCATGGCAAACGGATAGTATGGCTTCTGCAGCCGGGGTCGATAGACGCTCTCGATCTCGGCCGCTGTCAACGTGCGGCCATCGACCGCCTCGATAACCTCGCTTTGCACCGAAAGCTTCGCGGCCAGTCTTTCGACCTGCGGCATGCGATCGCGAGCGCGATCCAGATGGATGATGAAGCCACGAATGACGGGTTGGCTTACCCCGGCCAGAACGGTCCCAACCGAGGCGGACGGCTGATCGAACTCGAATCCCGTGGGAGATCTTTCGAGCGGCATCGCCGAAGACGGGCCGAATTCGTGAGCTTGCATGAAAGGACACCTCGAGGTCATAGTTCGCGAGGCTCTAGCAACCCTGAATGAAAGCGAGCTTAGGCAAACCTGAGGCGAAACTGAAAATGGTTGTTTTCGGGCCGATCCGAACAACTGAAAGAAGGCTAGGCGAGCATGCCGATGCGACCGTTCGCCATTTTGTCCTCAACCCAGCGGCGTTCATCCAGCCAGGCATGGCGCTTCCATCCTTCCCAGCTGAAGCCGCAGAGCTTCACGTCCCATTCCTCGGCCGGCAATCGCGACAACGCATAGCGGATACCGAAGAAGCCGGTACTCGGGAAGAGCAGGTGCATCCGGCATTGCGTCACGCCGAGTTCCTTGCAGCCCTCGATGTAGAACTGCGGCGGCATGATGCGGATTTCCTTGCCCGCGGCACCGACCAATTCGATCGTCCGCATCGTCCAATCGCTCTTTCTGCCTTTCAGACGCGAAAGAAAATTGGGCTTGGGATGATATTTGCTGATGATATCGGGATGATAGGCGAGCACGATCTCCTTGGCGGCAGTGAAAGTCGCGCTGGTCAGGAAGCTCGGGTCCGACAATCGGCGCTGCATCGGCTTGCTGGACGCGGCAAGCATGAGAATGTCGGTGCGTGAACCGCTCATGCCGATCGAGGCTTTCGGCTCGTTGAAGCGCATCGCGAACTCCGCCTGGTCCACGATCTCCGACAGATCGCGCTGCAACTTGCCATTGCCGATGATGATTGCCGTCTTACGAGTCAAATACGAGTATCCGCCAAGTCCCAAGTCGCCGGCCTAAGGGAGCCAAATGAAGCGAAACTGAATGACGGAGGCTGGAGGCGCGCATAAATCCTGACACGAACCTGAAAGCCGAGGCGGTGTCACCTGCAAGCAACAGCTGCGCACGAGGACCCACTTCCACCTCGCATTTGCAAAGGCGTTCTCGTTGGCTGATGCGGATTGCAATCACAACTGAGCAGCCGATCGACCGAATCAAAAAGGAGCCCGAACGGGCTCCTGAAAACGATGCTGACGTTGATGGGCCTATTCGACCGAATTGAACTTCTTCACCTGCAGGAAATTCACCGCCGTCCCGCTGAAGCGCTCGGGATCGATCGATGCCGTCTGCACCTTGAAGCCATCGGTATAGACGGCGGTTGGCTGCGCACGGAGCGTCGGGCTCACGAAGCGGGGCGCCTTGACAGGCCGGTTCACGATCTCGACCCGAGCCTTTGCGATCGCCCATTGCGAGATCATCTTCTCGGTCAGCCTCGGCGAAGTCGTCACCGTCGCGCGGCCCGAATCGGCGTCGACGGCATCCTGCTTGTTCGGTCGGCCACCCTTGGTCGCGATACCGGCGGCAATCGGACGTTCCTGCTGTATGGCCGGCTCGAAACCGTCGTTGAAACGGCGGCTGCTCGCCTTTACCTCGTTGCGGATCGGCGCGAGCGCGGCCACTTGCATCGGCATCTGCTGAACCGGCCGTTGCTGTGGCAAGACCGCGGCAATTGCCTGCGCTGCGCTATCGCCGGTGGCCATACCATTGCTTGCCGGCGCCAGTTGATCCTTCGATGCAACATTGTTCAACGGCTGGTTCACAGCAACCGCATTGCTTGTATCCGACCGATCGGGACGGCTTTGCTCGAGGGCGGCAATGACCGAAGGCGAAAGCACGCCTGCGTCTGCCTGGTCATCGGCCGCTTCCTGATCGGCATCGGCCGATGCCAGAAGGCTTTCCGCCACTTCCGGACGCTGCGCCGGCACCGGAACGGCGGCCAATTGACCCTTCATGTCAGCCTCGGCCGATGCCATTTCGGCGTCGCCGGGCGCCCGGCGATCGAGCAGGGACGGCACAGGCACATGATAGGAGCGGAGATCGGCATATTGCGGCTGATCGTCGGTCTCCGGCATCGCAGCGGCAAGCGCATCCTGAGCCGGGTTACGAGGCTGCGAGACGAGCGCGGCGACGACGTCGCTGCCAGAAGGTTGATTGCCGAATGCCGGACGAACCTGCGGAACGGGCGCATTTACGCTGGCGACCTGAACCTGGGCCGGGGTCTGAGCTTGAACCGGGCTATCGTCGCCATCATCGCTTGCGGCCGGAGCTGGCTGCCCCTTACGAGCAGCCGACGCGACAGCCACCGGCGTTCCGCTATCCGCATTGTCCTCTTCCTCATCCGCGCCACCGCCGCCGCCAAAGAGGCGGGCAAAGAAGCCACGGCGCGGAGAAGACGAGCTTGCGATCTGAATATCGTCGGACGACATGCGGCGTTTGTAATCGGCAACCGCCTGTTGATAGCCCGGCAGCGGCCGGCCATCGGCCGGAATATGCATCGTCTTGCCGTCCGGGAAGAGGCGGACGAGATCCTGGCGATCCATGCGCGGCCATGCGCGCACGCCGCCAACGTCCATATGCACGAAAGGCGAGCCCGAGGTCGGATAATAGCCGACGCCGCCCACCTGCAGCTTCATGCCGATTTCGCGCAGCTTGGTGAGCTTGACGTCGGGAATGTAGAAGTC
Source organism: Rhizobium sp. WW_1 (assembly GCF_003610155.1). Taxonomy (NCBI): domain Bacteria; kingdom Pseudomonadati; phylum Pseudomonadota; class Alphaproteobacteria; order Hyphomicrobiales; family Rhizobiaceae; genus Rhizobium; species Rhizobium sp. WW_1. The sequence continues at coordinate 244,286 of NZ_RAIN01000003.1, read as the reverse complement.
CATCGCGTTGCCGAGCATGTGCTGGCTCTTCTTGGCAACGCCGGTGTGAGCGTTACGCGTGCGCAGCATCTCGTTGGTGCCTGGCGAACGGAAACCGCAGATCACGTAGATGAATTCGTGCGAGCCGCTTTCGCGATAGACTTCCCATATGAGGTCGAACAGGCGCGGGTTCATCTTGGTCGGCTGATTCTTGCGCCAGTCGCGCAAGATGCGGTTCAGCTTCTCCAAGCCGTCCGGATCGAACTTGCCATTGCGCTTGTAGGTGATGACGGCCTTTTCGCCGGTATGGACGTAATAGATCTTCAGGCTGCGGGTTTCGCCACCCGCCTGAGAGGGGCTGCCGACGAAAACAGGGGTAGAAACAGCCAAAGCAAGGAGGCCAACGGCTGCAACCTTGGCCACCTTGCTAAATAGGTTCGAGCACGCAGAATGCCAGCTCAAGCTATTAGGCTTGGTATCTCTACTCAAATTCGGCAATTCGATCCCCGTCCGACAGACAATGTCGCATCGTGTTCCAAATGGCTGTCAATTGCGGTGACACGATGGCAAAAATGCCACACATCGTCGACCTCTTCATACATGGTGAACGATGCACTAACAAGTGCTTTACGACGGGTAACAAAATATGCTTGCCTAAACGTTAAGCTTTCCTTCACGCGGCGTTTTTTTGCGGGTCATCCGGGTCTATTCCGTAGTCTTTCAACTTCCGGTAGAGAGTTGAGCGCCCGATACCGAGCTTTCTCGCCACTTGACTCATCTGCCCGCGATAGAATTTGAGGGCGAATCGGATCAATTCTTCCTCCACATCCGCGAGTTTCCGCACGTCACCCGATGTGTTCGTGCTGACAATGATATTGTCGGAAGCGCTGGCCGACGCATCAGCTACGGCAAGCGGAGTGGTTGCAGCCGCTCCATGCGAAATGCCGTAGACGCCCCGTTCGCTTCTTTCAGCAGCAAGAGCCTCTGTCGAAGAGACATGCGAATTATCCACAACTAAGGTCGGATGCTCGGCTGCGAAGTAGCCGGGCAGCTGCGCGGCGATCTGCGGGAAATCCGTGTCGAGCAGCTCCGGCCCCTCGGACAGCACGACCGCGCGGAAAACCGCGTTTTCGAGCTGGCGGATATTGCCCGGCCAGTCATAGGCCGTCAGCAGCGCCAGCGCGTCGTTGCTGATCCCGAGCGGATGATCGAGCTTCTGCTCGTGGGCGAACCGATCGGCAAAAGCGCGCGCCAGATGCGGGATATCCTCCTTGCGGCGGCGCAGCGCCGGCATGGTGATCGGGAAGACGTTGAGACGATAGTAGAGATCCTCGCGGAACCGTCCTGCCTTGACCTCTTCGATCAGATCCTTGTTCGTGGCGGAAATCAGCCGGACATTGACCTTCTGCGCGACGCGCGCGCCGACAGTCTCGATTTCGCCCTGCTGCACGGCGCGCAGCAGCTTGACCTGGACTTCCAGCGGCAGATCGCCGATCTCATCGAGGAACAAAGTCCCTCCATCGGCCTCCATGAACTTGCCGACATGGCGCTCGGCTGCGCCCGTGAACGCGCCCTTCTCATGTCCGAAGAGAATGCTTTCCACGAGATTGTGCGGGATGGCGCCACAGTTGACGGTCACGAACGGCTTGCCGGCACGGTCGCTTGCGGCCTGGATGGCGCGAGCCACCAGTTCCTTGCCGACGCCGGATTCGCCTTCCAGCACGACAGGGATATTCGACTGCGCCGCGCGATGGGCGAGATCGATGACGCGCATCATCGCAGGGCTTGCCGAGACGATGTCGTCGAAGGAGATGCTGCTCGAGCGTGACTTGCGTCCGGCACGGGCTTTCGCCTCGCGCTGGTCGAGCTTCAGGGCGTTGGCGATCGATGCCGCGATACGCTCCGGCGACACGGGCTTGACGACGAAATCGAAGGCGCCGGCACGCATGGCCTGCACGACGGTATCGATGCCGCCCTGCCCCGTCTGCACGATGACGGGCAGGTCGATGCCCATATCGTTCAGCGCGCCCAGGAACTCGATGCCGTTCATTTCCGGCATCATCAGATCGAGCACGATCACGTTGATATGATCGTTGCCACGCTTTAGAAACTCAAGGCCGAGACGGCCATTTTCTGCCAGATGGGCAACGTGTCCGTGCCGCTCGATGGCATTCTTGAGCAGACGACGTTGAATCGGATCATCCTCAACAACGAGAATCTGCGCGCCCCCTTTGGCGCTATTATAAACGGTCATTGGTGCCTCACTTCATGCGAAACCTGACACGACAGTCGCAGAAAGGCTTGAACATGAAGTTTTGCCAAATCATCGCATTTTAATCATTATGACGAATGTAACGCCGCCCGGGATTCAACCGCCGGTGCAGCAAAATCAGGCCTTGCGGCGGGCTTTCCAGCCGAATAGACAAAAACGGATCGGACGATCCGAACAATAAAAGCAGAGGAAATATCGCCCATGAGCCCGACCTCGCTCCATCAATCGCTTAATTTTTCCGCAAGCCAGGCCACGGGTCAGGCGCTTGGCAACCTGCCCGCCTGGAAGCTCAGCGATCTCTATCCGTCGGCAACGTCGCCGGCCTTCCTCGGCGACATGGAGAAGGCCGGCACGATGTCCGTCGCCTTCGAGGAAAAATGGAAGGGCAAGCTTACCGATGCAGCCGCCAGATCGGGCGATGCAGGCATCGGCGCCGCCATCAGGGAATATGAGGCGCTTGACGACATCATGGGCCGCCTCGGCTCCTATGCCGGTCTCACCTATTTCTCCAACACCATCGATCCCGCCAACGGCAAGCTTTACGGCGACGTGCAGGCAAAGCTGACGGACTACGCCGCACACCTGCTGTTCTTTCCGCTGGAACTGAACCGCATCGACGATGCCGTGATGGACGCCTGCATGGCGAACGACGCCATCGCCGGCCACTATCGTCCCTGGATCGTCGACCTGCGCAAGGACAAGCCGCATCAGCTCGACGACAAGATCGAGCAGCTGTTCCTGGAAAAATCCATGACCAGCGCGGCCGCCTTCAACCGGCTGTTCGACGAGACGATGGCCGAACTGCGCTTCGAGATCGACGGCGAGAAGCATCCACTGGAAGTCGCGCTCAACATGCTGCAGGAGCAGGACCCGGAAGCGCGCCGTAAAGCCGCGATGGCGCTTGCTGAAACCTTCAAGGCCAATTTGCGCACCTTCACGCTCATCACCAATACGCTCGCCAAGGACAAGGAAATCGCCGATCGCTGGCGCGGTTTCGAAGACATCGCCGACTCAAGGCACCTGGCGAACCGCGTCGAGCGCGAGGTGGTGGATGCGCTGGCGGCCGCCGTGCGCGACGCCTATCCGCGCCTCTCTCACCGCTATTACAAGATGAAGGCCAAGTGGCTCGGCATGGACCAGATGAATTTCTGGGACCGCAATGCGCCGCTGCCGGAAACGCCCAATGCGCTGATCCCCTGGACCGACGCGAAGGATACGGTGCTGTCGGCCTACGGCAATTTCGCCCCGGAAATGGCTGCGATCGCCAAGCGCTTTTTCGATGAGGAATGGATCGACGCGCCCGTGCGGCCCGGCAAGGCGCCCGGCGCCTTCGCGCATCCAACCGTGCCGTCGGCTCATCCTTACGTGCTGGTCAACTACATGGGCAAGCCGCGCGATGTCATGACGCTGGCGCATGAGCTCGGCCATGGCGTTCATCAGGTGCTGGCCGGCGGCCAGGGCGCGCTGATGTGCCAGACGCCGCTGACGCTGGCCGAAACCGCCTCCGTCTTCGGAGAGATGCTGACCTTCCGCGCCCTCCTCGACAAGACCACCGACAAGCGCGAGCGCAAGGCGATGCTCGCCCAGAAGGTCGAGGACATGATCAACACGGTCGTGCGACAGATCGCCTTCTATGAATTCGAGCGCAAGGTGCACACCGCCCGCAAGAATGGCGAGCTGACGTCGGACAATATCGGCGAGTTGTGGCTCTCCGTGCAGGAGGAAAGCCTCGGGCCTGCGATCAAGATCTCCGAGGGCTACGAGACCTACTGGGCCTATATCCCGCATTTCATCCACTCGCCCTTCTACGTCTATGCCTATGCCTTCGGCGATTGCCTGGTGAACTCGCTCTATGCCGTCTACCGCAACGCCGAGAAGGGCTTCCAGGAGAAGTATTTCGAGCTCCTGAAGGCCGGCGGCACCAAGCATCACTCCGAACTCCTGAAGCCTTTCGGCCTCGACGCGACCGATCCGTCGTTCTGGAGCAAGGGCCTGTCGATGATCGAAGGGCTGATCGACGAACTGGAAGCGCTAGATAAGGCTGCCTGACACACCACCGCCGAAGAAGTGCTCAATGGCCGACGCCATACCCTACGTCCTTTTCAGGGACGACAGCACCGGACAGGTGATGATCTTTGCCGAACCGGCCGAGATCATCATCGCCCATACGCGCGAGCAATTCTTTGATGCCCTCGATCGAATGGAAGACGCCAGGCAACGGGGAAAGTGGCTTGCCGGCTATATGGCCTATGAGGCGGGCCACCTCTTCGAGGAAAAACTCGCTTCCTTCGCCGAGGACAACAGGGAGACGCCACTTCTCTGCTTCGGCGTTTTCGATGCGCCCGCCGGCGACGGCCATCCACTTGCTCAACCCGCACAACGGCAGGAAAACCAGGAGTTCCTGACGGAGCCGAAGGCTGCCTGGAATTTTGAGACCTATCGGGAGAGGTTCGACAGGCTGCACCAGCATCTGCGCGTGGGTGACTGTTATCAGGCGAACCTCACCATGCCGATCCATGCCCGCTGGAACGGCGATCCCCGCGCTGCCTTCTGGTCGCTGATCGACCGGCAGCCGGTGAAATATGGCGCGCTCGTCGACCTCGGCGGCCCGATCATCCTGTCGCGCTCGCCGGAGCTGTTCTTCCGCACGGACGAAGACGGCTGGATCGAGACGCATCCGATGAAGGGCACGGCCAAACGCGGCGCGAATGCCGTCGAGGATGAAAAAATCATCGCCGAAATGCTTGCCGACGAGAAGACGCAGGCCGAAAACCGCATGATCGTCGACTTGCTTCGCAACGACATCTCGCGCATCACCGAGGTCGGTACGCTGGACGTGCCCAAACTCTTCGAAATCGAGACCTACCCGACCCTGCACCAGATGGTGAGCCATGTGCAGGCGAGGCTGCTTCCGGGCATATCGATCCGCGATATCCTTGCTGCGCTCTTCCCCTGCGGTTCGATAACAGGCGCGCCGAAAATGCGGGCGATGGAGATCCTGCACAATCTCGAAGATGGCCCGCGCGACGCCTATTGTGGCGCGATCGGCATGATCTCGCCTGATGGAGCCATGCGTTTTTCGGTGGCGATCCGCACGATCACACTTTTCGAAGACGGTCGCGCGGTATTCAATGTCGGCGGAGGCATCGTCTTCGATTCGACGGCGGAAGCGGAATATGAAGAATGCCTCCTCAAGGCGCGTTTCGCCGTGGGGGACCGATGGATCGACCGTTAGAGGATTTTTCCCTGATCGAGACGCTGCGCTACGAGCCGGAAGCCGGCTTCGTGCGTCTGCGGCTGCATCTGGCACGACTGCAGCGCTCTGCCCGCCGTTTGGACTTTGCAGCCCCGAAGGACGTGCTCGGAAAGCTAGAACAGGCGGTCACCGATGCCGCCGCGCCCTTGCGAGTTCGGCTCACGGCGGACCGCGAGGGGCAGACGGCGTTGACGACGGCCCCGTTTGTCCCGCTGCTGCCCGACACCGTCTGGCGCGTGCGCATTGCCACAACCCGGCTCGATTCCGCCGACAAGCTACTGCGCGTCAAGACCACGCGTCGCGCGGTCTATGAAGCGGCCCGCGCGGAGTATGGGCCCGATGAAGCGGATGAAGTGCTGCTGCTTAATGAGAAGGATGATGTGTGCGAGGGAACGATCACCTCGATCTTCCTCGAGGATGATCCGGACACGCTCCGCACCCCGCCGATATCGGCCGGTCTGCTTGCCGGCGTCCTGCGTACCGAACTCATCTGCCAGCGCAAGGCCCGCGTCGGCCGCATCCGGCTCGACGACCTGAAAGATCGCCCCCTTTATGTCGGAAACTCCCTGCGCGGCCTGATCCGCGCGCAACTCATATGGAATTGATTGAATGTTCATCCTCTCGCTCACCTACCTCAAGGGCAATGACGAAGCCGACAAGCACATGGAACCTCACATGGCCTGGGTGAAGGAGGGCTATGCCAGGGGCTGGTTCCTCGCCTCGGGCCGCAAGGTGCCGCGCACCGGGGGCGTCATCTTCGCCCACGGCGAAAAAGCCGAGCTGGAAGCCTATGTCGCAGCCGACCCTTTCACCATCCACGGCGTCGCAGCCTATGAGGTTCAGGAAATCGCTCTGACCACTGTCACGGACGGATTGGAGAGCCTGAAGGCCTGATCGACGGATGACGGCGACCGTCATCCGATTTCGGTTATGTCAGTGAAAACCGACCTTGAAGGCAACAAACTCGTCGCATAAGGCGTGTATGTTGGCCTCCACTTGACTTTGTCCGGCTAACCCTGAACAGCTCTTTATTGTGACATCAAATTATGATTAGAGCCGCTCAACCCGCGTTTTCGCGCAAACTCTGCCAGCGCTTTCGCGCAAACTCTAACTAGATTTCGTGAACCGAACGGCGTCCTGCCTTTCGAAGGAGAAAAGAATGACGAAACACAACTATCCGGTATATGCCGAAATTACCGGTCCGATCGTGATGATCGGCTTTGGCTCCATCGGCCGTGGCACCCTGCCCCTGATCGAGCGCCATTTCAAATTCGACAAGAGCCGGATGGTCGTCATCGACCCGCAGTTGGATGCCGAGCACCTGGCGATCCTGGAAAAGCATGGCGTCCGCCATATCCAGGCGCATGTCACCAAGGACAACTACAAGGATCTCCTGAAGCCGCTTCTCACCGAAGGCGGCGGCCAGGGCTTCTGCGTCAACCTCTCGGTCGACACCGGTTCGCTCGATCTGGTCAAGCTGTGCCGCAAGCTCGACGTGCTCTACATCGACACCGTCGTCGAGCCTTGGCTCGGCTTCTACTTCGACAAGAGCATGAAGAACGCCGACCGCACCAACTACGCGCTGCGCGAAACCATGCGCAAGGAAAAGGAAAAGAACCCGGGCGGCACGACTGCGGTTTCCACCTGCGGCGCCAATCCGGGCATGGTCTCCTGGTTCGTCAAGCAGGCGCTCGTCAACCTCGCCAAGGATATCGGCCTGAAGTTCGAAGAGCCGGATCAGCATGACCGCGAAGGCTGGGCCAAGCTGATGAAGAAGGTGGGCGTCAAGGGCGTTCACATTGCCGAGCGCGACACGCAGCGCACCAAGCACCCGAAGCCGCTCAACGTCTTCTGGAACACCTGGTCTGTCGAAGGCTTCATCTCCGAAGGTCTGCAGCCGGCCGAACTCGGCTGGGGCACCCATGAAAACTGGATGCCGAAGAACGCCAAGAAGCACAAGAAGGGCTGCCAGGCCGCCATCTATCTGGAACAGCCGGGCGCCAACACCCGCGTCCGTACCTGGTGCCCGACCCCGGGCCCGCAATACGGTTTCCTGGTGACGCACAACGAGTCGATCTCGATCGCCGATTATTTCACCGTGCGCGACAAGGACGGCGAAGTCACCTTCCGCCCGACCTGCCACTACGCCTACCATCCCGCGAACGACGCCGTGCTGTCGCTGCACGAAATGTTCGGCAATGGCGGCACACCGCAGCCGGTCCACCACGTTCTCGACGAACACGAGCTTGAGGACGGCATCGACGAGCTCGGCGTGCTGCTCTACGGCCACGACAAGAACGCCTATTGGTACGGTTCGCGCCTGTCTCTCGAAGAGACCCGCCGCATCGCTCCCTACCAGAACGCCACCGGTCTGCAGGTGACCTCCGCCGTGCTCGCCGGCATGGTCTGGGCGCTGGAAAATCCGAAGGCCGGCATCGTCGAAGCCGACGAAGTCGACTACAAGCGCTGCCTCGAAGTCCAGCTGCCCTATCTCGGCCCGGTCGAAGGCCACTACACCGACTGGACCCCGCTCGATGGCCGCCCGGGCCTGTTCCCGGAAGACATCGACACCAAGGACCCCTGGCAGTTCCGGAACATCCTGGTTCGCTAAGCGTATAGCGTCAGCCCAATGCAAGCTCGAATGCCCGCACAGGTCGTGCGGGCATTTTTGTTACGCAAGCCAGATAAATCAATCAGATCGCCTGTGAAGCCTTGCTTTAGCCCGATGGTCGCGCCATCTTCCTTGCAACCGATACGCCTTTAGTCCGCCCTTATTCGCGGGAGATATTTATGAAGATGAGAACCGCTCTTGCCCTCCTCGCCGCCGCAGCAGCTTTATCTGCCTGCGTCGATTTCGGTGGCTCTAGACCGCCGCCGATGACGATGAACCCCGGCGGGCCTCAGCCGCGGATGAATTCGGTGGAAGGCAGCTGGGCCGATTCGAACGGCCTGAACTCGACGTTCAACGGCGGTCGCTTCGAAACGCACACCACTGACGGCACGAACCAGCAGATGGCTTCGGGAACCTACACGACCGACCCCTCCGGCGTGATCCAGATCAATCTTTATTCGAACATCAAGCGCACCTCGTCGAAGGTGAATTGCTTCCTGGCCAATCCCAGCCAGCTCAACTGCACCTCCGAAACTGGCGGGCACTTCTCGCTCAATCGCCAGGGCTGATAGAGGCCTAGTGGACGGATAAGGCATCATGCGCGGTCTGCTGATCCTCTATCTGACCCTCGTTGCCGCCCTCCCCGTCGCCATCCTGGCGACGGTCCTTCCGGTCAACGTCTACCGCGCCCAGGGTATCGAAGCGCTCGATTGCGACGGGCCGATAGGCGTTCTCTTCTTCGCCCTGCCCGCTTTGCTCGTCTACGGCGTCGGCGCTATCCTCCTTTATCGGAAGCGGAATCGACGCCTTCATCTCGTCGCCTCTCTCTGCTGCCTGCTTGTCTTCTGTTTCGTCGGCTGGAACGCCGTTGCTGCCCTGCGGGAATCCCATGGTGGCGCCTCCATCGAGGCCTGCGCCTGACCTGATGGCCGATTCCCTCGCTTTGTAAAATCCTAATGAAGCCAACAGCTTTTGCTTGCGCTCGCTCCGCCGTGATGAAAACATCGGCCTGGGGGACCGCCTTGGGGCATTGGCGGGCCGGATTGCAATGACCAACAGGAGAGACAGATGAAGCAGCCCTTCGGAGTGGGTCTTTTGGCCGCAACGCTGCTGGCGCTGAGCACCAGCGCCGCCTTCGCGGACTATCAGCTCAACATCCTGCACTTCAACGATTTCCATTCGCGCGTGGAGTCGATCAACAAGTTCGACGCCACCTGCTCGGCAGCCGAGGAAGCCAAGAACGAGTGCTTCGGCGGTGCCGCGCGGCTGAAAGCTGCCATCGACCAGAGACGCGCAGCCCTTGCCGGCCAGAACGTGCTTGTTCTCGATGCCGGCGATAATTTCCAGGGCTCCCTGTTCTACACGACCTATAAGGGGGCGGCCGAAGTCGAATTCCTGAACGACATGAAGATCGACGCCATGACGGTCGGCAATCACGAATTCGACGATGGCGAAGGCCCGCTGGCCGCCTTCCTCGACAAGGCGCAGTTCCCGGTCGTAACCGCCAATCTGGTGGTCGACGACCAGTCGAAGCTCGGCAACCGCATCAAGAAGTCGATCGTACTCGACATCGGCGGCCAGAAGATCGGCATCGTCGGTGCGGTGACGACAGAGACGCCGGAGCTCGCCTCTCCCGGCCCGCATGTGAAGATCACCGACGATGCCGCCGCCATCAGCGCCGAAGTCGACGCACTGAAATCGCAGGGCGTCAACAAGATCATCGCGCTCACCCATGTCGGCTATCCCCGCGATGTCGAGAAGATCGCCAAGATCGCCGGCGTCAGCGTCGTTGTCGGCGGCCACTCGCACACGCTCTTGTCGAATACCGACCCGAAGGCCGCCGGCCCCTATCCGACCATGGTCGACAATCCGGCGGGCTATAAGGTCCCTGTTGTCCAGGCCGCCTCCTATGGCAAGTATCTCGGCGATCTCGTCGTCACCTTCGACGACAACGGCGCCGTCAAGGATGCCAAGGGCGACCCGATCCTGCTCGATTCCTCCATCAAGCCCGATCCGACGATCCTCGCCCGCGTGCAGGAAATGGCCAAGCCAATCGAGGAGCTGCGCAAGAAGGTCATCGGCAATTCGCAAGGTCCGATCGAAGGCGCGCGCGAAATCTGCCGCGTCCAGGAATGCTCGATGGGCAATCTGGTGGCCGATGCGATCCTCGATCGCACCAAGGCACAGGGCATCTCGATCGCCATCCAGAACGGTGGCGGCCTGCGAGCCTCCATCGCCGCCGGCGATGTCAGCATGGGCGACGTCTTGACCGTGCTGCCCTTCCAGAACACGGTTGCGACCTTCCAGCTGACGGGCGCTGATGTGAAGGCCGCGCTCGAAAACGGCCTCAGCCAGATCGACGACGGTGCCGGTCGCTTCCCGCAGGTCGCCGGCCTCAAATACAGCTTCGACAAATCGAAGCCGCCAGGAAGCCGTCTGGTCTCGGTCGAAGTGCAGGAAAGCACCGAATTCAAGCCGATCGACCCCGAAAAGACCTATGGCGTCGTCAGCAACAACTATATGCGCGCCGGCGGCGACGGTTACACGGTCTTCGCAAAGGACGGCAAGAATGCCTATGACTTCGGCCCCAACCTGGAATCGGTGGTTGCCGATTATCTCGGCGCACATAATCCCTACAAGCCCTATACGGATGGCCGCATAACCCAGGTTGCCGCCGCCGCGGCAGCAGCGCAGCCGGAGCCGGCAAAGCCCGCAGACGCAACACAGCAGGCTGTACCTGCACAGCAACCGGCGCCGGCAGCCGACGATAAGGGCGCAGCATCGCCCACGACGACCCCTCCGGCCTCTTCCGCCCCGGCGGTGACGACACCGAGCACGACCATGCCGGCCAACCCCGCCGCAACGCCGTCCGCCCCGACAAAGTCCGACCCGGTACAGTCGACGCCCGCGACCTCGGCTCCAGCGACGGAAACCCCGGCCGCCGCCGCACCGGCTACCACGGCTCCGGCAGCCACAGCGCCGGAAACCAAGGCCAGCGAACCGCCGAAGACTCCGACGACGCATGTGGTCGTCGCCGGCGACACGCTCTGGGATCTCGCCAAGACCTACTACGGCAACGCCAGGCAATGGCGCAAACTTCTGGCGGCAAACCACAATATCAAGCCGCATCACCTGACCGTCGGCGAAAAGTTGAGGATTCCGGCCAAGTAAGGACGATTTGTCTCGCCTGCCCCAGCCGGTCCGGGCTTCCCCGGACCGGCTTTTGTTCTTATGTGAAGTGCTTCGTATCTTGAGAGGAATCCAATCGATGACAGCAGACCTGACGGCACTTCCGCCCGATCACCCAAGCGTGAAATACGGCAAGGTCGGCGTGCTGCTCATCAATCTTGGGACGCCTGATGGCACCGACTATTCCTCCATGCGCCGCTACCTGCGCGAGTTCCTGACCGATCGCCGCGTCATCGAGTGGTCGCGCTGGAAATGGTACCCGATCCTGTTCGGCATCGTGCTCAACACCCGCCCGCAAAAGGTCGGCAAGGCCTACGAGATGATCTGGAACAAGGAGAAGAACGAAAGCTTCCTGCGCACCTATACGCGCAACCAGTCGGACCTGATGGCCGAGCGCCTGCGCGACCTGCCCAATGTCAAGGTCGACTGGGCCATGCGCTACGGCCAGCCTTCGATCGCCGACCGAATCCAGGCGCTGAAGGACGAAGGCTGCGAGCGCATCGTGCTCTTTCCGCTCTATCCGCAATATGCAGCAGCAACGACGGCGACCGTCAACGACAAGGCCTTCGAGAAGCTCCAGAAGATGCGTTGGCAGCCGGCCATCCGCACCGTGCCGCAATATCATGACGACGAGGCCTATATCGAGGCGCTCGCCAATTCCGTGACCCGGCACCTCTCGACGCTGGATTGGCAGCCGGAAAAGATCATCGCGTCCTTCCACGGCATCCCCATGTCCTATTTCAAGCTGGGCGACCCCTATTACTGTTTCTGTCAGAAGACCGGCCGCCTGCTGCGGGAAAAGCTCGGTCTGACCGAAGATCAGTTCATGGTCACGTTCCAGTCCCGCTTCGGCCCGGAGGAATGGCTGCAGCCCTACACCGACAAGACGGTGGAACAGCTTGCCAGGGATGGCACCAAACGGATCGCCGTACTCAATCCGGGTTTCGTCTCCGACTGCCTGGAGACGCTGGAGGAGATCGCCGAACAGGCGGCGGAATCCTTCCATCACAATGGCGGCGACAAGTTCACCCATATCCCCTGTCTCAACGACAGCGAAGACGGCATGAATGTGCTGGAAAAGGTCGTGCGGCGGGAGCTGCTCGGCTGGGCGTGAGGGACCGCCGGCAGCAATGCCGGCGACACAGTTCTATTGAAGCTGCGGCTTCTTGAGGAAGCTGCCGCGATCGGCTGATTTAACGCGCAGCCAGGCCTCGCGGCCATCGCGCAACACCCGCATGGGGATCTCGGAGCCGGCTGGACCGCTCTGCCAGATCTTGCGGTAGAAATCAGCGAGACCGTCGACTTCACCATCGCGGATTTCGGAAATGACGTCGCCACGGCGCAAGCCAGCCTTCGCGGCCGGACCGCCTTCGGTGACGCTCATGACGACGACCTCGCCATTGCTCTCGGCGGAAAAGGCTCCGAGCCAGGGCCGCGGCGGCTTGTTGACGCGGCCGCGCTTGATCAGATCGTCGAGAATCGGCGTCAAGAGATTGATCGGCACAATCATGTTGATATCGGCGCTGTCGCCGTCTTGGGTCGCCATCTGCAGGTGCAGCGAGCCGATGCCGAGCAGCTTGCCGTCCTCGTCGACAAGAGCTGCCCCGCCCCAGGAGGGATGCGCCGGCGCCGTGAAGATCGCCTCATCGAGCAGATACTCCCAATAGCCGGCAAACTCCTGCTTCGCGACGATCTTCGCCTCGACGAACTGGCCGATCCCGTCGGCGACGACGACTTCATCGCCGATATCGGCCTTGTTGGTGTCGCCGAATTCCAGGGCGGGCACGTCGAGCGGCCCGAGCGCCTGCACCAGGCCGAACCCCGTTTCCTGATCGTAAGCCAGCGCGTGGCCAGGCACGACGCGGCCGCTATTGGTCGTGAGCCAGACCTCGTCGGCTTCGGTAATCAGATAACCGATCGTCAGTACCAGACCGTTTCCACGGATGACGACGCCACTGCCTTCCCTGCGGGTACCGAGCGTTGGGGCCGTAAAGGCGTCTTCCGGAATTGAGGCGTGCACGGCCACAACCGACCGCAAGGTCCTATCTAAGTTCATAGCTTCACCCTGATGATGCGCGATGGCTTGGCCCGAAAGGCTGCGTGGCAGCGGAGCCGGAGATTTCTATCATAAGGTATGAACATCAATCGCCGGGCGCAAGACCCGGACAGCGATTGGGTGATCACTCCCGCAGCAAAGCACCCTCCGCAGCCCATTCCTCACTTGCCGAGAACATGCTAACTCACCACATTTGATTGAGCTGCCTCCTCATGGACTCGACCGGGTACAGGAGGCCGAACGGCAGCGTTTTACGCGACGCAAGCCTGCCACGGGCGGGCGCGTTCATGGAGGAGTTCGATGGTGGTCGGTGGTTTCAGTATCGTCGTGATTGCCCTGGTGGTTTTGGTCATCCTGGTGCTGTTTGCCGGCATCAAGACCGTGCCGCAGGGCTATCGGTACACGGTCCAGCGCTTCGGCCGCTACATCCGCACGCTGGAACCAGGTCTCAATCTGATCGTGCCTTTCATTGAAACGATCGGCATGCGGATGAATGTGATGGAACAGGTGTTGGCCGTGCCGACGCAAGAGGTCATCACCAAGGACAACGCCAGCATCTCCGCCGATGCGGTGGCCTTCTTCCAGGTCCTGAACGCGGCGCAGGCCGCCTATCAGATCACCAATCTCGAAAGCGCGATCCTCAACCTCACCAAGACCAACATCCGTTCGGTCATGGGCTCGATGGACCTGGACGAACTCCTGTCCAATCGCGATGCCATCAACGAGCGGCTGCTGCGCGTCGTCGATGAGGCGGTCGAACCCTGGGGCATCAAGGTAACGCGCGTGGAGATCAAGGACATCCAGCCGCCGAAGGATCTCGTTGATGCCATGGGCCGGCAGATGAAGGCCGAGCGCGAAAAGCGCGCCCAGGTTCTTGAGGCAGAAGGCCTGCGCAACGCCCAGATCCTGCGCGCCGAAGGCGCCAAACAGGCAGCCGTGCTGCAGGCCGAGGGCCAGCGCGAAGCGGCATTTCGCAATGCCGAAGCCCGCGAACGCCTCGCGGAAGCAGAAGCCAAGGCGACCCGCGTGGTGTCCGAGGCGATTGCCGAAGGCAACGTGCAGGCCATCAACTACTTCGTCGCACAGAAATACACCGAAGCCCTGACCGCGATCGGCTCGGCCAACAATTCCAAGATCGTGCTCATGCCCATGGAGGCAAGCTCCATCATCGGTTCGCTCGGCGGCATCGGCGCCATCGCCCGCGAAGTCTTCGGCGACAATGGCGACGGCAACGGCGCGCCACAACCCAATCGCCCGCGCCCCTCCGCCGCGCGCACCACGCCGTCGGTCAATCCGTTGACCTCGAAGGAGACTTGAGATGTTCGACAATCTCATCGTCGAACTCGGCCCCTGGAGCTGGTGGCTCGTGGGTCTGGTGCTGCTGGCCGCCGAGCTGATCCTGCCAGGCTTTTTCCTGGTGTGGATCGGGCTTGCCGGCATCATCGTCGGCGCCTTGTCGCTTCTTTTCTGGGAGAACAGCTTCTGGATCTGGCAGGTTCAGGGATTGGTCTTTGCGGCCACGGCTGTGATCGTCACCCTCATCGGCCGTCGTTATCTCTATAACAACAACCAGGTGACCGACGAACCCTTCCTGAACCAGCGCAGCGCCAGCCTCGTCGGGCGCACGGCAACCCTTGACCAGCCGATCGCCGAAGGCCGGGGGCGCATTCGCTTGAACGATACCTATTGGACGGTCAACGGACCGGACCTGCCCATCGGCACCCGCGTCAAGGTCGTCGCCAGCAACGGCCGCGACCTTACGGTCGAACCGGTCTGATCAGGCGACGCCGATCCGCAGCAGATCGTGGAAATGCACGACGCCGATCGGCCGGCGCGCTTCATCGATGACCATGAGAGCCGAGATATTGTGACGGTTGAGCACGGCCATGGCGCTTGTCGCCAGCGTCGTTTCCTTCACCGTCTTCGGATTGCGGGTCATCACCTCGTCCACACGCATCTCGGCAAGGCTCGTCCCGAGATTGCGGGCAATGTCGCCATCGGTAACGATGCCGCAAAGGCAACCTTCATCGTCAATCACGCCGACGCAGCCGAAACGCATTTGCGACAACGTCATCGCCGCTTCGGGCATGCCGGTTCCGAGTTTGACCAGCGGCACGCGATCGCCCTTGTGCATGATATCCGCGACATGCGAGAGGCTGGCGCCCAGCTTGCCGCCTGGATGGAACGTACGGAAATCCTCGGCGGTGAAGCCGCGCGCTTCCAGCAGCGCCACGGTCAGCGCATCGCCGATGGCAAGCTGCAGCAGCGTCGATGTGGTCGGCGCCAGCCCGTGCGGGCAGGCTTCCTGCTCTTTCGGCAGCAGCAGCACCACATCCGATTCGCGCGCCAATGTCGAAGTCTCGCCGGCCGTGATGGCGATCATCGGGATCGAGAAGCGGCGGGAATAGCTGATGATGCCGCGCAGCTCGGCGCTTTCGCCGCCCCAGGAGATCGCGACGATGACATCGTCCTGTGTGATCATGCCCAGATCGCCATGATTGGCTTCGACTGGATGGACGAAGAAAGCCGGCGTCCCGGTGGAAGCCAGGCTTGCGGCGAGCTTGTTGCCGATATGGCCGCTTTTGCCAACGCCGGTGATGACGACGCGGCCGCTGATATCGCCGATGATCTCGACGGCACGGCTGAAGGGCTCGGCCAGACCATTGGCCAAAGCGCGTTCCAGCGCTTCCATACCCCGTCTTTCGGTCTCGATCGTTCGAATCGCGGATTCGATCGCACCGTTCTCGATCAGTCTTACAGCTCTCTTATTCATGAGCGAGGCCTAACGCTTTTCTGCAAATCTGTCCACCAAAGATCGACTTATGGCGCCGGCGACCGCCGGCAACGCCTTCCCGATAATATTATCAAATCCTTTCTTGTCGCCATCGCTTGGCAACCAAGCGTTAACCACGCGGCTTTACACTTGGGTAAGAATTTAGGTCATTTCCAGCAGGGTCAGATATAAGCGACATGGGCATCGGCAAGGACAAGGCGGGTCATGGTACCCTCCGGCTGTCGGCATGGGCGACCACCGCCCTGCTCGGCTGGGGTATCGCATTCGCCGCGCCGCCGCCGGCAAATGCGCAATCGCTGCCGGCGGATCAGACCACCGACGACACCTTGCCGGCCCCGATATCGGCATCCCCGACCGATCCGAATGCCGCGTCCACAGCCAATAGCCAGACGACCACACCGGTAAACCAGACATCGGCCTCCAGCGACGCACCGTTGAACGCACCACTGCGCCTTACCGGCATCGACCCTACGACGACGGGCTCGACGCTGGATAACGATCTGCGCCGCGTCAACGTGCAGGAGCCGACCGTCGATGGCCTGAGGACCCGCCAGCATCCGGATCGCGCCGACGTCCAGGGCATACCGCTCGGCACGTTCACCCTGAAGCCTTCAATCAACCAATCGATCAATATCGAACGGGATCGCACCGGCGACACCAAGGACAATCGCGGCTTCCTGCAGACCGATCTGCGCAGCACCCTGACTTCGGACTGGGACCGGCATGCCCTGACCATCACCGGCGAGGGCGTCTGGCAGAAGAACATCAGCGGCACCGGCGAGGAAAAGCCGACCGTCAACCTCAATGCCGACTTGCGTCTCGATCTTCCCGCCGACACGACGGCGCATATCACCGCAGGCTATCAATTCTACCGCGAGGATACGAGCGACCCGAATGCGATCGCCGGCGCCGCGAAGCAGTCCGCCGTCAATCAGTACACGGCCGGGCTCTCACTGGAGCGCGATTTCGGCCTGCTGCGCGGCACGACGGCCATAGCGCTGACACGCAGCGTCTATTCCGATGCCGTGCTCTCCGATGGGACGACGGTCACTCTCAGCGACCGTAACCAGACGGCCGGCGCCTGGCGCGGACGCATCGGCTACGAACTGTCGCCGGCGATCATCCCCTTCGTCGAAGTCGACCTTGGCCGCGCCGTTTACGACCAGACCCGTGACAGCAATGGCTACGCCCGCTCGAACCAGAGCTATGGCGGCAAGGCCGGCGTCGAATTCGATCTCGGAGAAAAATTCAAGGGCGAGCTCGGCTTCGGCTACCAGCATACGCAATTCGACGATTCGCGCCTCGCATCGGTCGATTCGCCGACGATCGATGGCAGTCTCGCCTGGTCGCCGCAGCGCGGTACGGATATCAGTGTCGGCCTTTCGACCACGGTCCAGCCCTCGACAACGGCCGGCCTTAGCGGCTACACCGCCTACCAGCTTACGAGCACGATCAGCCATCAGCTGCGCGACGATCTCACGGCCAAGCTGACGGGTGGACCGATCTGGCGCAATTATCCTTCCAATGGCAGCGCCGCCGACGAGGTCGAATACGATGCCGCTTTCGGCCTGACCTGGGGGATCAACCGCTATCTCGATCTCACCAGCAATGTCGGCTACCAGCTGACGACCCGCGATGTCGGCGACAGCACGCGCCAGTTCCAGGCCGGCCTGGGCCTGACAGTCAAGCGTTGAGCACCGCCTTCGCCTAAACCCGACCCTTCCGCTCAAACGAATTGAGGCCCGGCAGGTGCCGGGCCTCAACATTTTCCCCGAAAGTCCGAGGGCTTACTTCAGGGCGGCGATCAACGCCTTGAATTCGTCCTCGATGGTCGGGCGGATATCGGCGCGCGCCAGCGCGAAGGCAACGTTGGCGAGGATGAAGCCATCCTTGGCGCCACAGTCGAAAGTCTGGCCCTGGAAGTGGTAGCCGGCGAAATCCTGAGTCTTGGCAAGCTTCAGCATGCCGTCCGTCAGCTGGATCTCGTTGCCGGCGCCGCGCTCCTGGCTTTCCAGAATACGGAAGATTTCCGGCTGCAGGATATAGCGGCCATTGATGAAGAAGTTGGACGGAGCCGTGCCCTTGGCCGGCTTCTCGACCATCTCGGTGATGCGGAAACCGTTGCCGACCGTCTCGCCGACGCCGACGATGCCGTATTTATGGGTTTGGTCCGGGGCACATTCTTCAACGGCGATGACGTTGCCGCCGCTGTGCTCATAGAGTTCGATCATGCCCTTCATGCAGCCCTTTTCCGCGCGCATGACCATGTCGGGCAGCAGCAGCGCGAAGGGCTCGTCGCCAACGATCTCGCGGGCGCACCAGACGGCGTGGCCAAGGCCGAGCGGCTCCTGCTGACGCGTGAAGCTCGCCGTGCCGGCCTTCGGCAGCAGGCCGTTCAGCAGCGACAGCTCGGCGTTCTTGTTGCGCTGGCGCAGCGTCTGCTCGAGCTCGAACTGAATATCGAAATAGTCTTCGATGACGTGCTTGCTGCGGCCCGTGACGAACACGAAATGCTCGATGCCCGCTTCCATCGCCTCGTCGACGACGTACTGAATCACCGGCTTGTCCACGACGGTCAGCATTTCCTTCGGCACCGCCTTGGTCGCCGGCAAGAACCGCGTCCCTAGCCCGGCAACCGGAAATACTGCCTTACGAACCTTCTTATGCTGTCCCACTCATACCTCCTGGGCATTAAATCAGTTGGCGCCAAGCCATTCTAACGGTCAGTAGATTAAATTTGCTACTGTTTTGCAAATAATGACTGGCCCGGACTTCCATGGTAAAGAATTTGTTGACTTCGTTCGTTTAGCGTCACGCTTGGGCCGATGCTACGTGCATCGCCGCACCGAAATCCAACGATTGATGGACAAGGCTGTAGATGACCGTAAACCGCAAACACTCCCTTCTTGGTCTCGCTCTGGCGCTCGCGCTCGGCGCCTTCGCGGGATTCCTTCCCGTTAACGCCAATGCCGACCCTGGGTTCCAGAAATGGATCGCGGGCTTTTACGCTACCGCTGCAAAGAGCGGCATTACGCAATCGACTTACCGCAATGCATTCGCCGGCGTGACGGACCCAGACCCCACGGTCCTCGAAAAGGCGCAGTACCAACCGGAATTCAAGTCCCAAGTCTGGGATTACCTCGACTCCCGTGTCAATCCCTATACGGTCGATATTGGCCGCAAGATGGCAGTCAAATACGGGTCCACACTGCGCACGCTCGAACAGCACTTCGGCGTCGACCGCAATATCATGCTGGCCATCTGGTCGATGGAGTCGAATTATGGCGCCGTCCTCGCCAAGAACGACCGGCTGCATTATGTGCCGCGCGCGCTGGCGACGCTTGCCTACGCCGACCCGAAGCGGGCAAATTATGCCAAGAAGCAGCTCATCGCCGCGCTGAAGATCCTGCAGAAGGGCGATATCTCGCGCAAGGATCTGAACGGTTCCTGGGCCGGCGCCATGGGCCATACGCAGTTCATCCCGACCAGCTACCTGCTCTACGCCGTCGATGCCGATGGCAGCGGCCATGCCGACATCTGGAATTCCATTCCGGACGCATTGGCAACGACAGCCAATCTTCTCGCCAAGAACGGCTGGGATACCGGCCGCACCTGGGGCTATGAAGTCGTCGTACCAAAGGGCGGCAGCGCCCAGGCCGGCAAGACCCATACGATCGCACAATGGGCCGCCCTCGGTTTCGTGCGTCCGAACGGCAAGGGCTTCCGCCAGACCTCCGACCGCGCCCAGCTGAAGATGCCCGGCGGTCCGGATGGTCCCGGCTTCCTGATGACCGGCAACTTCTTCACCATCAAGCGCTACAACGCCTCCGACAGCTACGCGCTCGCCGTCGGCCTGCTTGCGGATCAGATCGCCGGCTATGGCGGCATGCAGCAATCCTGGCCGCGCCCGAGCGGCACGCTCGACGTCAAGCAGAAATTCGAGCTGCAGACGCGCCTGAAGGAACTCGGCTATTATGACGGCGTCGTCGACGGCAATTTCGGCTCAGGCTCGAAGGCAGCGATTGCAGCCGTTCAGGAGCGCATGGGCATGGATGCGGATGGCGAGCCGTCGATGAACCTGCTGAAAGCCCTGCGCAAGTAGGCTGCCTCAAGCGGCTCCGGGATCGCCGGACGGCCATGCCGTCCTCACGCGGCCACGGGGTCGTGAGCGGAAAAGAAGCTATGAAGAAACGACCTGCCCGCGCGACCATGGTGATCTTGAAGGTTGTTCTGACGGCGTTCCTCACGACCGTCATCGCGCTTGGCTGCCTGCCGAACCCCGCCGCTGCCCAGGAGCGGCCCCGCCGAAACCTGTTCGACATGCTGTTCGGCACCCGCGAGCCCGATTACTCCGATCAGCCGGTCGAACAACCGCCGCCACGGCGCAAGGTGCAGCCGAAGAAACGGCCGACCCCGCCGCCACGCCAGCCAGTCGTGCAGCCGGCAACGCCGCCGCCGGCAGAGAAGCTGCCCGATGCCAAGACCATTCTTGTCGTCGGCGATTTCCTGGCAAGCGGCTTGGCAACCGGGCTGGAGGACGCCTTCTCCACTTCCCCCGGCGTCGTCATTCAGTCGCGCGGCAATGTCGCCTCCGGTCTCGTGCGTCAGGACTATTACAACTGGCCGCAGCAATTGCCCGGGATGATCGACCAGCTGAAACCGTCTATGGTCGTCGTCATGATCGGCGCCAACGACCGCCAGCAGATGATCGGCGACGGGCTCAATGAAAAATACGGCACGGACCCGTGGTTTCTCGCCTATGAGGAGCGAGTGCAGCAATTCGCCAAGCTGGTGACGAGCCGCCATATTCCGCTGCTCTGGGTCGGACTGCCCTCCTTCGGCTCCGATCAGCTGACCGCGAGCGCCGTCAAGCTCAATCAGGTCTACCAAAGCCAGATGACCAGCGTCGGTGGCGAATTCATCGACATATGGGACGGATTTACCGACCAGAACGGCGAGTTCATTGTCACCGGCTCCGACATCAACGGCCAGCAAGTGCGCCTAAGAACGGCGGATGGAGTCAATCTGACGGCCGCAGGCAAGCGCAAGCTCGCCTTCTATCTGGAAAAGTCGGCACGCCGGATCTTGGGCGATCAGGCAAGCCCCGACATCACGCGCCTGGATACCGGCAATCCGCTGCCGGCGCAGCAGGCCAGCCTTCCCGGCGCGGAATCGGAAAAGATCATCCGCACGCAGCCGATGAGCCTCTCCGATCCCGATCTCGACGGCGGCGCACAACTTCTGGGCAATACGCCCTCCCCGACCGTGACGACATCGTCGCCGCGCGATCTTCTGGTCGAGAAGGGTCTGATGGGCCCCGCGCCGGTCGGCCGCGTCGATGACTACAGGTTGCCGGGATCGGTCGAGCGGTAAGCGGCGCAGGCGCGATTTGACAAGGCCGCAAGTCGCCCATAGAAGAGCTGCATGAGCACCAAGAGCGCAGATCAGATCGATCGTAATCGCACCTGCCCGCAGGCTGTGGTTTTGCGCGCTTTCTCCGGCCGAGGTCTCCGCGTCCAGTCGTGACAGCCGGAGGCGTTGATGCGTCCGGCGGCTGCTGGACGTAAAGCCCTCACCTCCAGACATCAACGTTGCCCATGGAGAATGGCACGTGCTCAGTATCTATAACGTCAATTCGCTCGTTCATTGGGAAGAGCGTGATATCCGCCTGCGCGACGATTTCGTCCGCTTCTTTTCCGATGAAGTCGCCCGCTTTCTGCGATCAGCAAACCCGGCCTGGGATATTCGCAGGGTCGAAGCGCCGACCCTGATGCCCCGCAGCCTCGTCTCGGACGCTTATTCCAACGCCGACATATGGGTGCAGGAGCAGGTCTCGAAGACCGAGGCCGAACTCGTGCTTCGGCCGGAAACGACGCCGTCCACCTACATCTATATGCAGCATCTTCTCGGCAATCATTCCAGAACGCGGCTGCCGCTATGCGTCTGGCAGGCGGGAAAGTCCTACCGGCGGGAACAGGACCAGCCGAGCAAGCATGTCAGGCTCAAGGAATTCTGGCAGCTCGAGTTCCAATGCGCCTTTACCGCAGACAGCGGCAATGACTACCATGCCACGTCGCTGGAACCGGTTCGCCGGATGATCGCCTCGGTCATTCACCTGCCGACGAGGATCGTGCCGTCCGATCGTCTTCCGGCTTACTCCGAGATCACCATGGATATCGAGGTCGACAACGGCGACAAATGGATGGAGGTCTGCTCGATCTCGAGACGCACCGACTTTCCGCAGCGATATCGCAGCCAACCGAAGAAGGGGCCGGCGCTAAACCACGAAGTCGCCGTGCTCGAAATCGCCATCGGCCTCGACCGCTGCATCTACAACTGGAACATCGCCGCAAGCCGATAACGACAAAGGCCGGGTTTATTTCGAACCCGGCCTTTGGTCACTGTGCGAAAACAGCGGCGAATTTTAGTTCGGCAGAACCGTCGAACCCATCAGCGCCTCGTCGATCGCGCGCGCGGCCTGACGGCCCTCGCGGATCGCCCAGACGACCAGCGACTGGCCGCGGCGAATGTCGCCGGCTGTCCAGAGCTTGTCGACCGAAGTCTTGTAGTCCTTGTCGTTGGCAACGACGTTGGTCGAGCCGCGGCGGTCGGTATTCACAGTCAGCTTGCCGTCGAGTTCCTTGAGCACGCCGTCGGTGAACGGGCCGCGGAAGCCGATGGCGATGAAGGCGAGATCGGCGCGGATGACGAATTCCGTGCCGGCAATCGGCTTGCGGCGCTCATCCACCTCGCAGCACTTCACGCCCGTCAGCACGCCGTCTTCGCCGATGAATTCAAGCGTTGCGACCTGGAATTCGCGGACAGCACCTTCGGCCTGCGAGGAAGAGGTGCGCATCTTCGTTGCCCAGAAGGGCCATACGGCGAGCTTGTCTTCCTTTTCCGGCGGCTGCGGACGAATGTCGAGCTGGGTTACCTTCACCGCACCCTGACGGAACGCCGTGCCGACGCAATCCGATGCCGTATCGCCGCCACCGACGACGACGATGTGCTTGCCGCCGGCAAGAATTGGGTCGGCCGGCCAGCCGACGCTGTCGATGTTTTCGCGGCCGACGCGGCGGTTCTGCTGCACGAGATAGGGCATGGCATCATGAACGCCGGCGAGCGTCGTGCCGGGGATGCCGGCTTCGCGCGGGGTTTCCGAGCCGCCGCAATAGAGCACAGCATCGTAATCGGCCAGAAGCTGCTCCATCTTCACGTCGACGCCGACATTGACGCCGCAATGGAAGGTGACACCCTCGCCCTTCATCTGCTCGACGCGACGGTCGATGAAGTTCTTCTCCATCTTGAAGTCCGGGATGCCGTAGCGCAGCAGGCCGCCGGCCTTGCTTTCACGCTCGTAGAGATGGACGTCGTGACCGGCGCGACCGAGCTGCTGGGCCGCAGCCATGCCGGCGGGGCCGGAGCCGATGATCGCCACCTTCTTGCCCGTATGCACCGTTGCCGGCTGCGGGCGGATGAAGCCGAGCTCATAGGCCTTGTCGGCAATCGCCTGCTCCACCGTCTTGATGGCGACCGGCGCATCTTCCAGATTCAGCGTGCAGGCCTCCTCGCAAGGCGCGGGGCAGACACGGCCGGTGAATTCCGGGAAGTTGTTGGTCGAATGCAGGTTGCGGATCGCCTGTTCCCAGTTGTTGTTATAAACGAGATCGTTCCAATCGGGGATCTGGTTGTGCACCGGGCAGCCGGTCGGGCCGTGGCAATAGGGAATGCCACAGTCCATGCAGCGCGCCGCCTGTTTCTGCACTTCCTGGTCCGACATGGGGATCGTGAATTCGCGGAAATGCCGGATGCGGTCCGACGCCGGCTGATACTTCGCCACCTGCCGGTCGATTTCCAAGAAGCCTGTTACCTTGCCCATGCTTTCGTTTCCTCACTCTAAAAGAGGAGCTCATGGCTCCCGTGCCTGCGGGTCATCTCGGGGTCCCTGCGCGGCACTGTAATTCAAATCCGATTCCGCTATTCGACAGTCGCGACCGCTATGACGGCGATCGCAATGCGAGGCGAAACCCTCGACTGGTTTCAGAACCGGGGCGGATTACTCCGCCGCCACGCTCATCCGGCTGCGCTCCATTTCCTCAAGGGCGCGCCGGTATTCGACCGGCATGACCTTGCGGAATTTCGGGCGGTAGTCGGCCCAGTGATCGAGGATCTCCTTGGCTCGCGTCGAGCCCGTATAGTGGAAGTGGTTCGAAATCAGCTGGAAGAGACGCTCCTCATCGTGGCGCGTCATGTCATCGGAGACGTCGACACGTCCCTTGTGCATGATGTCGCCGCCGTGATGATGCAGCTTCTCCAGCAGTTCGTCCTCTTCGGGAACCGGCTCCAGCTCGACCATGGCCATGTTGCAGCGCCGGGCGAAATCACCCGCCTCGTCGAACACATAGGCCACGCCGCCCGACATGCCGGCCGCGAAATTGCGTCCGGTTTCGCCGAGCACGACGACGACGCCGCCGGTCATGTATTCGCAGCCGTGATCGCCCACGCCTTCGACGACGGCGATCGCGCCGGAATTTCTGACCGCGAAGCGCTCGCCCGCGACACCGCGGAAGTAGCACTCGCCTTCAGTCGCGCCGTAGAGCACGGTGTTGCCGACGATGATCGAGTTCTCGGCAACGATCTTCGAATTTTCCGGCGGGCGGATGATGATGCGGCCGCCGGAAAGGCCCTTGCCGACATAATCGTTGCCGTCGCCAACGAGGTTGAAGGTGATGCCCCGCGCCAGGAACGCCGCGAAGGACTGACCGGCCGTCCCCTTCAGGGTGACATTGATCGTGTCATCCTTCAGGCCGCGATGGCCGTAGCGTTTGGCGACTGCGCCCGACAGCATGGCACCAGCCGAACGGTCGACGTTCTTGATGTCGACTTCGAAGGCGACCGGTGTCTTGGAAGAAAGCGCCGGCTCGGCCTTCTCGATCAGCTTGCGGTCGAGAATGTCGTCGATCGGGTGCTTCTGCAGCGTGGTCCAGTAGGTCTCTTCCTTCGGCGCATCGACCTTGTGGAAGATGCGGCTGAAATCGAGGCCCCTCGCCTTCCAGTGGGCGAGCATGTCGTCCTTCTCCAGAAGTTCGGAGGCGCCGATGATGTCGTCCAGCTTGGCGACGCCAAGCGAGGCAAGGATCTCACGCACCTCTTCAGCCACGAAGAAGAAGTAGTTGATGACATGCTCCGGCGCGCCCTTGAAGCGCTTGCGCAGGACCGGGTCCTGGGTGGCGACGCCAACCGGACAGGTGTTGAGGTGGCATTTGCGCATCATGATGCAGCCGGCCGCGATCAGCGGCGCGGTCGCAAAGCCGAATTCATCGGCACCGAGCAGCGCGCCAATAATGACGTCGCGGCCGGTCTTCAGACCGCCGTCGACCTGCAGGGCGATGCGCGAACGCAGCCCGTTCAGCACCAGGGTCTGCTGGGTCTCGGCAAGGCCGATTTCCCAAGGCGAACCCGCATGTTTCAGCGAGGTCAGCGGCGAAGCGCCGGTGCCGCCATCATAGCCTGACACGGTGATATGGTCGGCGCGCGCCTTGGCGACGCCGGCGGCAACCGTGCCGACGCCGACTTCCGAGACGAGCTTGACCGAGACATCCGACGTCGGGTTGACGTTCTTCAGGTCGTAGATCAGCTGTGCCAGATCTTCGATCGAATAGATATCATGGTGCGGCGGCGGCGAGATGAGGCCGACGCCCGGCGTCGAATGCCGGGTCTTGGCAACCGTCGCATCGACCTTGTGGCCGGGCAACTGGCCGCCTTCGCCGGGCTTGGCGCCCTGCGCGACCTTGATCTGCAGCACGTCGGCATTAACAAGATATTCGGTCGTCACGCCGAAGCGGCCGGAGGCGATCTGCTTGATGGCGGAGCGTTCCGGGTTCGGCGAACCGTCGAAGAGCGGCATATAGCGGTCGGCTTCCTCGCCGCCCTCGCCGGTGTTCGACTTGCCGCCGATCCGGTTCATGGCGATCGCCAGCGTCGTATGCGCCTCGCGGCTGATCGAGCCGAAGGACATGGCGCCCGTCGAGAAGCGCTTGACGATATCGGCAGCCGGCTCGACCTCGTCGACCGAGATCGGCTTGCGGCCGAGCGCATCCGCACCCCTAATCTTGAAGAGACCACGGATGGTGTTCATCCGGAGCGCCGAGTCGTTGACCATTTCGGAGAATTCGCGATAGCGATCCTCGGCATTCCCACGCACGGCATGCTGGAGCGCCGCCACCGCATCCGGTGTCCACGCATGGCTTTCGCCGCGCATGCGGTAGGCATATTCGCCGCCGATATCGAGCGTGCTTGCCAGCAGCGGATCGCGGCCGAAAGCGGATGCGTGACGAGCGACGGTTTCCTCGGCGATCGTGTCGAGGCCGATGCCCTCGATCATGGTTGCCGTGCCGAAGAAATACTTGTCGACCAGCTCCTGCTGCAAGCCCACAGCATCGAAGATCTGCGCGCCGCAATAGGACTGATAGGTGGAGATGCCCATCTTCGACATCACCTTGAGGATGCCTTTACCAACAGCCTTGATGTAGCGGTAGACGACTTCGGTCGCGTCCACTTCCTTCGGGAATTCGCCGCGCTGATGCATGTCGAGCAGCGTGTCGAAGGCGAGGTAGGGGTTGATTGCTTCAGCGCCGTAACCGGCCAACAGGCAAAAGTGATGCACTTCGCGCGGCTCGCCGGTTTCGACGACGATGCCGACCGAGGTGCGCAGGCCCTTGCGGATCAGGTGATGGTGCACGGCGGCCGTCGCCAGCAGCGCCGGGATCGCGATGCGGTCCGGCCCGATCTGACGGTCGGAGAGTACGATGATGTTGTAGCCGCCACGAACTGCCGCTTCCGCCCGCTCGCAGAGACGATCGAGCATCTCCGGCATGCCTTCGGCGCCGCGTTCGACATCATAGGTGAAGTCGAGCGTCTTGGTGTCGAAGCGATCCTCGGTGTGGCCGATCGAGCGGATCTTTTCGAGATCGCCGTTGGTCAGGATCGGCTGGCGCACTTCCAGGCGCTTGGCGTTGGCCATGCCGGTATGGTCGAGCAGGTTCGGGCGCGGGCCGATGAACGAGACGAGGCTCATGACCAGCTCTTCGCGGATCGGATCGATCGGCGGGTTCGTTACCTGCGCGAAGTTCTGCTTGAAGTAGGTGTAGAGCAGCTTCGGCTTGTCGGACATGGCCGAGATCGGCGTATCCGTACCCATCGAACCGACGGCTTCCTGCCCCGTCGTCGCCATTGGCGACATCAGCAGCTTGGTGTCTTCGGTCGTGTAGCCAAAGGCCTGCTGACGGTCGAGCAGCGACACGTCGCGACGCAGCGCCCGCGGCTCTACGGGCTTCAGGTCTTCGAGGATCAGCTGCGTGCGGTTCAGCCAGCTGCGATAGGGATGTTTGGTTGACAGTTCCGACTTCACCTCGTCGTCGGAGATGATGCGGCCCTTTTCCATGTCGATCAGCAGCATCTTGCCCGGCTGCAGGCGCCATTTCTGGATGATCTTCTCTTCCTCGACAGGCAGAACGCCGGCTTCGGACGCCATGATGATGCGGTCGTCGTTGGTGACGAGATAGCGGGCCGGACGCAGACCGTTACGGTCGAGCGTCGCGCCGATCTGCTTGCCGTCGGTGAAGGCAACGGCGGCCGGGCCGTCCCACGGCTCCATCAGCGCTGCGTGATACTCGTAGAATGCCTTGCGCTCGGCCGCCATCAGCTGATTGCCGGCCCATGCTTCCGGGATGAGCATCATCATGGCATGCGCCATGGAATAGCCGCCGCGCACGAGGAATTCGAGCGCGTTGTCGAAACAGGCCGTGTCCGACTGCCCCTCATAGGAGATCGGCCAGAGCTTCGAGATATCCTCGCCGAACAGCGGTGAGGATACCGACGCCTGACGTGCGGCCATCCAGTTGACGTTGCCGCGCAGCGTGTTGATTTCGCCGTTATGCGCGACCATGCGGTAGGGGTGCGCGAGCTTCCACGACGGGAAGGTATTGGTCGAGAAGCGCTGGTGCACGAGCGCAACCGCCGTCTCGAAGCGCGGGTCGGACAGGTCCTTATAATAGGCGCCCACCTGGTAGGCGAGGAACATGCCCTTGTAGACGATGGTCGAGCTCGACAGCGAGACGGGATAGAAGCTGCTCTCCTCGCCCTCATATTCCGCATAGATGCGGTTGGAGATCACCTTGCGCAGGGTGAAGAGGCGGCGCTCGAACTCCTCGTTGGTGCCGGCATCGCGGCCGGCGCCGATGAAGACCTGAACATGATGCGGCTCGGTGGCGGCAATGTCGGGCGCCTTCGACAGCGAGGAGTTGTCGACCGGCACGTCGCGGAAGCCGAGCAGAACCTGGCCTTCCTCAACGACGACCTGCTTGATGGCAGTCTTGAAATGCTCGATCAGCGCCTCGTCGCGCGGCAGGAAGAAATGGCCGACGCCATATTCGCCTGCCTTCGGCAGGATGATGCCCTGCTTGGCCATCTCCTCGCGGAAAAAGCGGTCGGGAATCTGCACGAGAATGCCCGCGCCGTCGCCCATCAGCGGATCGGCACCGACGGCACCGCGATGCGTCAGGTTCTCGAGAATGAACAGGCCGTCGCGCACGATCTGGTGCGACTTCTGGCCCTTCATATGTGCGACGAAGCCGACGCCGCAGGCGTCATGTTCGTTGCGCGGATCGTAAAGGCCCTGTTTCGGCGGGATGCCCACCGATTTCGAACGATTGGCGCGTTTCGTCGTTTTGGCCGTCGCGGCAGCATTGGCTGCAGCGGTCTGGTCAAAACTCGTGAACGTCTTCCTGTTCGTCATCGTCTTCCCTCCGATAAGGCCCGCCTCGCGGGCGCTCCTTCGTCCCGCGCGGTCCGTTTCCGGCGCCGACGCGCGACAGCTCTGTTGCATTGTGAAGATCCGGCCGCGAACCATGGCCCCGATGTGGAGCCAGTCGTCAGCGTTCGCGCCTTGCTATTCCACCGCCGCATTGCCCGCCGCCCAAAGGGCTTGAAGGGGCATGCTCGCGGTAACTATAGCTCGAAATCCCGACATCGTCAGGGCCCTCTAGCGCATCTTCGGCCTCGGCGGCCAAAATAGGACAGCAACCCTGTCCTAATTCATCAGCTCTATGCCAGAAAGCTCAGGCCTTCGCAAGAGCAAAACGGCAAAAATTCGTCAACGAAAGACGGAAGATTGCCTTTGTTGCACAAATAGAGCAATAAAGTTTCGCCGCAGAGCATCATTTTATTTGTTGATTGCGTAGATCAATTTCTGTGATGAGTTCTTCAAACGCATGCACTTGATAGGTTTTTGCATTGGCGTAATGTCCCGCCGACCCTATTTAATCTAGTCGCAATTCAATCCTTCATCTGGTGCATTTCCATGTTTTTTGCTTCCGATAATTGGGCTGGCGCCCATTCCAAAATCGCCGAACGTCTGCTCGCCGAATCCAGCGGCTTTGCCTCCGCGTATGGTACGAGTGAGCTCGACCAGCGTGTCGAAGCCAAATTCGCCGAGGTGTTCGAGCGCGAGGTCGCCGTCTTTTTCGTCGCAACGGGCACGGCCGCCAATTCGCTGTCGCTCGCCAGCGTTCAGAAGCCGGGCGGCATCAGCTTCTGCCATACCGAGGCGCATGTCGCCGAAGACGAATGCGGCGCGCCCGATTTCTTCAGCGGCGCGCGTCTCGCAACCGTCGAGGGCGCTCTTGGCAAGATCGATCCCAAGGCGCTTGCCACCAAGATCGGCCGCTTCCCGCAGGATGCCGTGCATCATGGCCGTGCAGCTGCCGTCACGATCACGCAGGCGACGGAGATCGGCACGGTCTATTCGCTCGCTGAAATCGACGCCATTGCCGCCATCACCAAGGCCAACGGCCTGCCGCTGCATATGGATGGCGCACGCTTCGCCAACGCCCTGGTCGCGCTCGGCGCGAGCCCAGCCGAGATGACGTGGAAGCGCGGCGTCGACATTCTCTCCTTCGGCGGCACCAAGAACGGCTGCTGGTGCGCAGAAGCAATCGTCTTCTTCGATCCTGAGAAGGCGAAGGAAATGCACTTCATCCGCAAGCGCGCCGCCCAGCTCTTTTCCAAGTCGCGCTTCATTGCCGCCCAGTTCGACGGTTATTTCCAGGATGGTCTCTGGCTCGATCTCGCCCGCCATTCAAATGGCATGGCCGATCGCCTTCGCGCCGGCCTTGAGAAAGTTCCGGGTGCCCGCTTGGCATGGCCGACGATCTCGAACGAGGTTTTCGCGATCGTACCGAAATCCTCCGCCAAAACTGCGGAAGACAAGGGAGCAAAGTTCTACGAATGGCCGATCCCGGAAGCACAGCCGGATCTGGTCGGCGAGAATGAAACGCTGATCCGCCTCGTCACCAGCTTTGCAACGACAGAGGCCGACGTGGCGAACTTCCTCGCCTGCCTCGGCTGATTGCGTAAAAGGAGCGCCGATCCCGGCTCTGGGCCGGGCGGCGCTTCATATCGGCGTCCCAATCGTCAGCTTGATCGCGGCCCTCTGACCTTAGCCAGAATATCGTCCGAAAGCGCATTGACTAATAGTTGGTCCGCGCCCTTGCGCGGTACGAGCACGAATTCCACATCCTCCAGGACGGGCAGCCAACCCGAGGCGATCTCCGTCAAACCGGCCGGCGCCATGCTCTTGGGCTGGACGAGAACGCCCATGCCGGCGCGCGCCGCCGCCGTCAGGCCGCTGAGGCTGCCGCAGGTGCAGACGATCCGCCACGGCATCTGCTGCCGGCGGAGCGCCTCAAGCGCAACGGCGCGCGTGACGCTGGGGGTGGGAAAGGCGATCAGCGGCAGCGGTCCCGCAAGCCTGCGGATGCGATCGGGATCGCGCGCCAGCCAGACCAGCGGCTCGCGATAGACCAGCTTGCCTCTGATATCGCCGAGTCGGCGCTTGGCCAGCACCAGATCGAGATCGCCATTGTCCTGCATCTCATAGAGCGTGCCGCTTAGCGCCACCGTCAATTCCAAATCGACAGACGGGTGCGAGCGGACGAATTCCTCCAGCACGTCGGGGAGCTGGCTGGTGACGAAATCCTCGGAAACGCCGAGCCGGAGATTACCGCGGAGGCTATTGCCGGCGAAGAGCTGCCGCACCTCGCCTTCGATCGACAGCATCTGCCGCGCATGGCCGAGCAATGCCTCGCCGTCGCCAGTCAGGACAACCCGATGCGTGTCGCGCGCAAGCAGCTTGCGCCCGAGTTCCGCTTCCAGCCGCTGTATGTGCTGGCTAACGGTCGACTGCCCAAGCCCGAGACGCTCCGCCGCCAGCGTGAAACCGCCCATCTGCTCGACGGCAACGAAACTGCGCAATTGTGTGAGATCCAGCATGGACTATCCTAAATCACGATAACTGTTATTCCTTGCATCGTGGATCACGATAGGTCTATCTACAACAGCTATTTTTTAAGACGTGCAAATGCGATTGGGGTAGGCACGATGCGCCGCTTTCTTCCGGATACCTTTACCATGCTGTTGGTGCTGACCGTACTGACGGCCTCCTTCCTTCCCGTTCAGGGGGCAAGCGCCCACTATTTCGGCATCGCCACCAACTTCGCCATCGGCCTCTTGTTCTTCCTGCACGGCGCGCGCCTGTCGCGCGATGTCGTCATCGCCGGCATGCTGCATTGGCGGCTGCATCTCGTCATCCTGCTGACGACCTTCGGCATTTTCCCGCTGCTGGTCCTGGCCATAGGTCATGTCGTTCCGGAGAGCATTCTGCCTGTATCGCTTTACACCGGGCTGTTGTTTTTGAGCGTCCTGCC
The DNA here is from genome assembly GCF_003610155.1 of Rhizobium sp. WW_1. Classification (NCBI taxonomy): domain Bacteria; kingdom Pseudomonadati; phylum Pseudomonadota; class Alphaproteobacteria; order Hyphomicrobiales; family Rhizobiaceae; genus Rhizobium; species Rhizobium sp. WW_1. The sequence continues at coordinate 212,365 of NZ_RAIN01000003.1, read as the reverse complement.
CTCGACCGTACAATCATCGATCGCCTTCACCTCCATCGCCGGCGGCAACGTTCCGGCTGCGATCTGCTCGGCATCGGCCTCGAACATCTTCGGCATGTTCCTGACACCGCTGCTCGTCGGCGTGCTGTTTTCGGTCGGCGGCCACGGAGGCGGCTTCTCCTGGGATGTCCTGTGGCAGATCATGATGCAGTTGCTTGCCCCCTTCATTCTGGGCCAGCTGCTGCAGCCGTGGATCGGCAACTGGATACGCTCGAAGAAGAAGATCCTGATGCCGGTCGATCGCGGCTCGATTCTCATGGTCGTCTATTCTGCCTTCAGCGAAGCCGTGGTCGAAGGCTTGTGGCACACCTTCTCCGTGCTCGATATCGCAACCGTGATCGTCGCCAACATGGTGCTTCTGGCGATGGTGATCTGCATCACCATGTTCGGCAGCCGCGCCCTCGGTTTCGAAAAGGCCGACGAGATCACCATCACCTTCTGCGGCTCGAAGAAGTCGCTCGCAAGCGGCGTACCCATGGCAAACGTCATCTTCGCCGGCCAGAGCATCGGCGCCATCGTGCTGCCGCTGATGCTGTTCCACCAGATCCAGCTGATGACCTGCGCCGTGCTTGCCCAGAAATACGCCGATGCCGCCAAGCGGCGCGAGGCAGCAAAGATCCAGGCAGGCTCAAAGCCGAGCGAAGCGACGAACGCGGCCTGAGACTTTCGACGTCAAGTCAAAGCAGAAGCGGCGCCCCGATGGAGCGCCGCTTCCTTTTTGATCTTGGGAGGATCAAAGGCCGGGCGGTCGAAGACCGCCAGCCCGGGCATGACGGCTTACCGTCAGCCCGCATTAGTTGATATGAGCCTCGATGGCCTTCGGGGTATCCACCTGCTCGGCCGCAATGGAGATACGACGGGGCTTCATGGCTTCCGGAATGTTGCGCAACAGATCGATGTGCAGCAAACCATTCTTCAGCGATGCGGCCTGGACCTCGACATGATCGGCGAGCTGGAAACGACGCTCGAAGGCGCGCTTGGCGATACCGCGATAGAGATATTCGCTGGTTTCCGCCGGCTCTTCGCTCTTTTCACCCTTGACCTGAAGGACATGGGCGTGAGCCTCGATGCTCAGTTCCTTTTCATCGAAACCGGCAACGGCCATGGTGATGCGATAGGTGTTTTCACCCGTGCGCTCGATATTGTAGGGCGGATAGGTCTGAGCCTGATCCGGCTGACCAAGGCTGTCGAGCATAGTGAAAAGACGGTCGAAACCGACGGTGGAACGGTAAAGGGGAGAGAAGTCTACGTGACGCATGGAGTCCTCCTGTGAGCGACAATTGCGATTTCAATTTTTGTCCCATGACCCCACTTCTGGCAGCCTCGGGACGGTTCCGCAGGCCCGTTTGGCACCCGCGAAAAAGAGATGGGGATCGATTTTCCGGAGTTCAAGCCCCCTGCGCCGCCGCCGCCATTTTGCACAGAATTGCTCCGTGAACCGCAGATGAACGACTGGTTCGGAACCCGTTCAGGCTGGCGGGCCTAATCTCCAAACCATCGGAAGACCATCATCCGATGACTGAAGTGTATCGTCCCTTCTTCTTCAGTCCTTGCTCGGCCGGCGAAGCGGATCTCTCTATCTCCGTAAGCCGGCCTTTTTTCTTTCCCCGATCAGCGCAGCAGCTTCAGCGACCCGGTGAGCGACTTCACCCACTTCGACGGGCCGGCTATTCCCAGACCATCGATCGCCTCCTCGGCGAGATCGCGCCCGGGAAACGTCGCCTCATATTCCCGATAGTCATGCAGCAAACGGGCAAAGGCCGGAAACAGAACGATCGCGCGGTCGCCGCCCACCGGCAAGGTTTTCAGCAACAGCGATCGCAGAACCTCCGCATCCGCCTGCAGGATCGGAACGGGCAGGTTCGAGCTGATGTCGATGGTCCTGCCTTGCCTGTCGGTCAACTGGTGAGCCGCAAGGGCTGGAAATTTCGCGCCCAGCCCGATCGCGATGGCGCCTGCGGTGTTGGCGATGAGGCCGACCGGCAATGCCGGATTGATGACGATGGCAAGACGAATATCGGGAAGCATGGAGACCTGCTGCTGTTGAAACAATGTGCTCGCAGAGGATATCGTCTCGATCGGGAGCAATCCTGCCTTTTATTGCGGCTGTGAGCGAAATTATGATAGCATCTACCCAAATCTATCAGAATTTAGGTAGCATATGCCCGAAATCCTTGAACCCATCGATTTACGCATTCTTGGCGCGCTCCAGAAGGACGGACGTCTGACGAACCAGGCGCTCTCGTCCGAGGTCGGGCTTTCCACATCGCCATGCTGGCGGCGCGTGCGCCAGCTGGAAGAAACGGGAGTGATCCAGGGCTATGCGGCCACCCTCGACAGGCGGCAAATCGGTCTCGGCGTCCTTGCCTTCATCCGGGTCAAGATTGACAGCCACAGCGAGACGGAGGCCGAGGAATTCTCTCACGACGTCCTGAAGCTCAACGAGGTCGTCGCCTGCTACAGCATCGCCGGAGACGCGGATTTTCTGCTGCAGGTCGTGGCCGCCGACCTCGACAGCTATGCCGATTTCGCCATGGCCGTCGTGCGCCGCCTGCCGCGCATCAAGGAGATGCAGACCACGTTCGTGCTGAAGGAAATCAAGCCTTTCAAGGGCTTCCCGCTCGATACGGGCCAGCGATAGCGGTAGGGAGCGTGAAATGCCCCAAGGTAGCAAGGCGGTCGCGATTGCTCCCTCGCCGCTGCCCGAGCCCGGTTATCGCCGTGCAATGCCGGCCCTTTACGTTTGGATCGAAGCCATCCTATTGTGCGAGCGTGGCGGCCACCCGGGGTAATCAATGTCGGCGCTCTCTTTCTCGAAAATTTCCGCATCGCTGAATGCGGTGCTGGCTGCCATCGGTCTGCTGACGGTCGCGGCACTGACGATGCCCGATCTGACCGATCAGATCAGGCTCATCCTGGAAGTCGTGCTTGCCGGCATATGGGCGGCATATGTCCTGCAATTGATCGAGACATTGATCATCCATCGGGCAACTGATGTTCGCGGCAGGGTGCCGGAAATTGCGGTCGACGCGCTGGCCGTGCTGATCCCTCTGGCCGCATTCCTCTTCATCCGCGGCCGCGACCAGAGCCTCTATTGTTCGATCTGGCTGCTGAAGCCGCTGCGCGGCTCGACCTTCTTCCGCCTGCTGGGCCGGGTTCTGAGCAAGGAAGCCCGCAACCTGATCGGCGTCACCTCGATCTTCGGAATCGTGCTGTTCGCCGCAGCGCTCGCAGCCTATATCATCGAGCGTGACATCCAGCCCGACAAGTTCGGCAGCATCCCGCTTGCGATGTGGTGGGCGGTGGCCACGCTGTCGACCACGGGCTATGGCGACGAGATTCCGCAAAGCCTCGCCGGCCGCATCCTTGCCGGGCTGGTCATGATGAGCGGGATCGGCATCTTCGCGCTGTGGGCCGGCATTCTCGCCACCGGCTTCTACGAAGAGGTACGCCGCCAGGATTTCGTGCGCAACTGGCAGCTGGTCGCGGCAGTGCCGCTGTTCCAGAAGCTCGGTTCGGGCGCCCTCATCGAGATCGTCCGGGCACTCAGACCTCGCATCGTGCCGGCCGGCGGCATCATCTGCCGCAAGGGCGAGGCCGGCGATCAGATGTTCTTCATCGTCGAGGGCCGCGTCAGCGTCGCCACGCCCAACCCGGTGGAACTCGGCTCCGGCAGCTTCTTCGGCGAAATGGCGCTCATCACCGGCGAGCCCCGCTCGGCGACCGTCAGCGCCACCACCGAAGTCTCGCTGCTGTCGCTCTACTCCTCCGATTTCCAGATGCTGTCGAGCAGCAGCCCGGAGATTGCCGACATCATCCGCAGAACCGCACTAGAACGACGCGGTACGGCGCCGAAAACCTGATGCGGAAGCAGCTTCGACCCTCCAGTCGGCGCCGCACACCCCATTCGGAGAAAAGCCATAAACCTGTTGCAATTCCACGCGGCTGCGCTATCCCCTTGAGAACAGCCATTGGTCAGCGAGGCGCGACATCGTCATGGATTCGGTCCTCTATTCCACAGCGGACAATCCGGTGCCGGAAAACCGCACCGAAGGGTTCTTCGAGAGTTTCGACGGGCGGAAGCTCCGCTACGCCGTCTTCCGTTGCGAACAGCCGGTTGCCAAGGGAACCGTGGTTCTGCTGCAGGGCCGTAACGAATTCATGGAGAAATATTTCGAGACGGTCCGCGACCTCACAGCCAAGGGCCTGTGGGTCGCGACCTTCGATCTTCGTGGCCAGGGCGGATCGGAACGGCTGTTGAAAGACCCCTTGCGCGGCCATATCGGCCGATTTTCCGACTATGAGCGGGATCTGACCGCCTTCCTCGACAAGATTGTGCTGCCGGATACGCGCCTGCCGTTCTTTCTCCTCGCCCATTCAACGGGCGGGCTGATTGCCCTGTCGGCCGCTCCGCGGCTTGCAACCCGTATCGACCGGATGGTGCTGTCGGCGCCCTTCATCGGCCTGACGGGTCATGGCGCCTCCCCCGGCCTCATCCGCTTCGTTTCCGGCACGGTGAGCGGGATCGGCCTCGGCCGCTTGCAGTTCAGCAGGAAGTTCAAGGAGAAATCCTTCCCCGACAATCCGTTGACGACGGACGAGCAGCGCTATCGACGCAACATCGGCATCGGCATCACCTATCCGCAGCTCTCTCTCGGGCCGCCGACGGCGCGATGGTTATCGCAGGCCCTGCGCGCGATCGAGCAGGTCAACAGGCCTGAGCATCTGTTTTCGATCCAGATCCCGACCGTTCTGATCGCCCCGACGCGGGACGGCGTCGTGCCCTATGCCGATCAGGAGCGGCTTTCGCGCTATTTCCGCGCCGCGCAGCTGGTGCCGGTCCACGGCGCCAAGCACGAAATCCTGCAAGAGCGCGATATCTACCGCAATCAGGCGCTTGCCGCCATCCACGCCTTCATCCCCGGCAGCGACGCCGAGGCCAATGCCTATGAGATTGAAGCCGAGGCCTGAGCGGCTTAGCGATATGGCGCTTCATGGAATCGCCATATCGCCCTACCCGTTTGTCTTTCCGCAATTCCAGACGGAAAACCGCTGCGCACTTTTCCTGAAATTGCTCTAGCGAGACAGTACGGCCAGCGCCTGCTCGTAAACCGCACGGCTGCCGGCTGCGATGATCGTTCCGCCCATTTCGGGACGACCGCCATCCCAGGTGGTCATGATGCCGCCGGCCTGCTCAACGACCGGAATGATGCCGCCGACATCATAGGGCTTCAGCGAATTCTCGATGACGAGATCGACATGGCCCGCAGCAAGCAGCGCATAGGCATAGCAATCGCAGCCATAGCGGAAGAGCCGGACCTGGCTCTCGATCTCGCGATACTTGGTAAGCTCGTCACCGACGAAGAGATGCGGCGAGGTGGTGAAGAGGATGGCGTTCGAGAGGCTGCCGCAATCGCGGACCTGAAGCCGCCTTTCGCCGTCCGGGCCGGAATAGGTGGCGCCATTGCCATCGGCAAAATAGCGCTCGCCTGTGAAGGGCTGGTCGATCAGGCCCATCGTGGCACGACCGTTCTTCTGCAGGCCAATCAGCGTTCCCCAGACCGGGACGCCCGAGATGAAGGCGCGCGTGCCGTCGATCGGGTCGATCACCCAGACATACTCACGATCGAGCCCGACGCTGCCATGCTCTTCGCCGAGGACGCCGTGATCGGGAAATTCGGACTCGATCAGCGCGCGAATCGCCTCTTCTGCGGCGCGGTCCCCTTCCGTCACCGGATCGAAGCCCTTGGCTTCCTTGTTGACCACGTCGATGCCGGCCCGGAAGCGCGGCAGGGTTTCGGCCTTGGCCGCTTCGGCCAGACGATGGAAGAACGAGCGATCGGGAAGCATGGTCAATCCGGGTAAGTGGCGGGATGGCGATGTCATATCGCATATAGGCCGCGAAGCAAACCGGATGATGACGGCGTGGGCGCAGTGCCTGCGGATCGGGCAGAATTTCCAAAATTGCCTAAAAATTTTGCACTGCAACAAAGTGCTTGACATTTGTGCAGTGCGGTAGCAATATCCTCCTGCAGTCTTTCGACTGTAAATACCCTCCTTGGGTGTTTCCTCCCTAGACTTAGCCGCGCCACAAGCGCGGTTCTTTTTTGCCTGACCGGGCGATTTTGCAAGGGTACCCGCGCTTATCGCGATATTGGGGAGCGCAGCTTCGATTTCAAAAAATCGAGATCATCAACGCTTGCTGCCTGGATGGGCAGAGTCATGAACTGGTTGATGGCTGTAAATATCATCCAGTAGGTCGGCCGCTGCCAGATTTCGGTAACGGTGGACCAGGGAATTTGGGCCGATCCCAATTCGGACGCGACATCAAATCCCTCGTCACGAAGAGTAAACGTCGCCTGGCGCGTCGCCATTTTGCGGAATTTTCCGACCGTGTTGCGGTAATGCGCGACCCACGCGAGAACAATCATGGCCGGATAGAGAAAGGCGATAGCGCCAAGGACGCCAACCGGCCAGCCGGCGCCATCGCTCCAAAGCTGCCAAAGAAACAGCGAGATTATTGCGATTTCCGCGACCCAGAGACGCTTCTGATTGACGATCAGCCGCCGCAAGACAAAAGTCTTCACGGCATCGCGCACCATTTCTTCCGTATAGGTGACGGTGATAGTCCGATGCATTGCCCATCCACTGCGTTCAGCCGATCGCCAAGCTTCGAATGCCCGCCCACCCCTTCGGCAAGCTCAACGGAACGAAACGGTCACTCGGCCGCCAGCGCCGGATCGCCTGTGTAGGATTCCACATGCTCGGCCATCCGCTTCATGAAGAGTGTGATCGCGGCCGCGACCTTGTCGAAATCCGGGCGCTTCTCCAGCGTCGTCTCGTCGACATAAAGCGAACGGTTGACCTCGATCTGCAGGGCATGCAGCCCGCGAGAGGGACGGCCGTAATGCTCGGTGATGAAGCCGCCGGCATAAGGCTTGTTGCGCACGGCGTTGAAGCCCATCTCCTCGAGGATCTGCATCGCGGCGCGTGACAGCTCGGCCGAGGCGCTGGTGCCGTAGCGATCCCCGAGAATGAAATCGGGCCGCATGTTGCTGCCGGCGATCCGGATATTGCCCGGCATCGAATGACAATCGACCAGCACGCCAAAACCGAATTTGACATGGGTGCGCGCGATCAGCCGCCGCAGCGTGGCATGATAGGGCTTGTAGATGGTATCGATTCGCTTCAGCGCATCTTCCACCGGCACGCGGCGCGCGTAGATCTCCATGTTTTCGGCAACGATTCGCGGGATCGTGCCGAGTCCGCCGGCAACCCTCAGGGAATTGATATTGGCGTAGGATGGCAACGCCCCGTCGAACATGCGCGGATCGAGCTCATAGGGCTCGCGGTTCACATCGATATAGGCGCGCGGGAAATTGGCAAGCAGCAGCGGCGCACCAAGCGAACTCGCCGCCGAAAAAAGCTCGTCGACATAGTGATCTTCCGACCGGCGAATAGCGATGCCTTGCAGGCGGGATTGGGCGATGAAGTCAGGCGGATAGATTCGACCACTATGAGGCGAGCTGTAGACGAACGGTATCGTCTGGGAGGCGGGCTCCAATACCTCAAAAATCTCGAAACTGCGCATTTCCGCGGACATAAACGTCTTTACCATGTCAACAACTTGTCGCACTAATCATGTTGCCAGTTGCATGACCGCAAGTCCATAGTAACTTGACCGAAATGGCCTTAATCCAAAGCGCCGTAATCGAAATCTCTGGACGACCGGTCTTCGGAAACGCAGAGCGTTTCCGTGCGATGTATCCATGTTTCGAACAAATGCCGGAACAGGGCGTTTTGACTGACCATTCACGGCTTGTTTACGGCGTGGCGCTACCCTAAACGCTGGACGAGTCCAACAAGACAAAGTTGATTAGCGATAGAGATGATGACCCAGAAGATACTTCTTGCCGAAGACGACAACGACATGCGTCGCTTTCTCGTGAAGGCGCTCGAAAAAGCCGGCTACAAGGTCTTGTCCTTTGACAATGGAGCAAGCGCTTACGATCGGCTGCGCGAAGAGCCGTTCTCGCTGCTGTTGACTGACATCGTCATGCCGGAGATGGATGGCATCGAGCTGGCGCGCCGCGCCACCGAACTCGATCCGGACCTGAAAGTGATGTTCATCACCGGCTTTGCCGCCGTCGCTTTGAACCCTGATTCGAAGGCGCCGAAGGATGCAAAGGTCCTTTCCAAGCCTTTCCACCTCCGCGAGCTGGTCGACGAAGTCAACAAACTCCTTGCCGCGTAAGGCTTCCGGCGGCCTCGTCACAAAACCGAAAAAAAGCCTATTGACGACACCCAAGGTTTTGTGATCTATGCGCCGCCATCGGATGGGCGTGTAGCTCAGCGGGAGAGCACTACGTTGACATCGTAGGGGTCACAGGTTCAATCCCTGTCACGCCCACCATCCTAATTAGCTGAAAAGCAAGGCCTTTCGAGAAATCGAAAGGCCTTTTTTCATTTCTTGGCATCTGGCCGTGCCTGGCTATGTCGTAAACCTTTTTGCATCAGCAGGCCGGTCCGCACGCCACAGTCGGCCGCAGCACATCACTGCTCCAGAAAATGCTGGAACACGGCCGTCGTCGGATAGGCGTAGGCACCGCGATCGAGGAAGCCCTGGCGGTAGAGGCAATTCCGCAAGGCCAGCCAATAAAGCGTACTGTTTGCGTCCGGCGACCCGCGCCGCCAGGAATAGGCTTCGGGCTCGCAGCGATTGAGGGCCCTGTCGTATCTTGCCAGCACCACCGGGTCGCTGTCGGCGCGAACGGCGCCGTGATATGTCTGATAATTCGAAGGCGCCTCACCGGCAGAGACGCATGCCAGGCTCAAAATGGCTCCCAGCGCTAACATCATTCTCATGTGCTTCGATCTCCAACTTGCCGCGTCTCGAAAATTCGAGCGCAAGTCGAGAATAATCGCCTTTTGAAAGATATCCAATCACATGCTGATGTTCGCTGCGATTGCGAATTGAACGAAGCCTGCGACACAAGTTCCTGCGACAAGCCGCTTGACTTCCGGTCGCGCCGTCATCCTACTGTCATACCAGCGCATCGATCATACGGGAGGACGAGATGACGGTGATGAAGCGGCAGTTCTACAAGAACCACAAGCCCAATGGCGACGAATATATGTTCCACCTCGCCCGCGACACCGAAAGCGGCGAGGTCTACGTCATCCGCCAGGCGGATTTTGTCGTCGATGGTGGCAGCGAGAAGAGCATGACCCTCTATGAATTCCTGGCCGGTGGCGGCAATCGCCAGAATGCCCTGCTGCAACTCATCGGCTCGCTTGTCCCGGAATCAGCCCCACATTGAGATTGGCACAACCCTGAGCGGTCGTTTTATGGCCGCGGCCTGTGCAATCCACGAGCCTGAAGCGCAATGAATATCGAAACGGTCGTCAGGCGCTTTCGGCTTGTGTTCTGCTTCGGGTTGACTGCCACATTTGGATCGGCGAATCTGCGCGGGCTTGAAAGGAGCCTCTCTTATGCGATTCGCAGGCATTGCTTTTGGATTGGCGACGCTGGTCGCCACACAGGCCGCAGCTGCGGCCGTGGAGAATTTTCCCACACAGGGTGCCACCGTGGTCAGCGGGAAATGCTCCAAGCTCGTGGTCGGCAAACTCGATGCCTCGAAGGGATGTAAACCGGAACTGGCCAGCGTGACCGCACCTGACGGTTCCGTGACCTTCATTTTCACGTCCGGCGGCAAAATGCTTGGCTTCCGTGGCAATGGCAAGGGCATCAAGCCCGGCAGCCAGAAAGGCACGGCGCAACTGCCGATCGACGCTATCGCGACCGGAGCCGGCAACAATATCTCTAATCAGGTCGCAGCAAAGGGCAGCTGCACCTTCGCCAATCCCTACGCAGGCAAGCCGATCGCCATTCAATGCACGGCGAAATCGCCCGAGATGAGCTTCAATGGCAGCTTTACATCCGACGGCAAGGCGCCCCGGCACAAATAGCCGTCGGATAACCGACCCCTAGCTCACGCACGCCGCGCTAAAGCGTGGCACGGCTTTGTGGTAACGATCCCGAGATCAATGACGCCGCGCTCGGAAACAAATCTGAGAAGTCGCCATATTTAGTGCCGAGGCCCGTTCTTCTGCTTCCGGCCGTGATTGGCATCGGCTGGCGCTTCGCGCGACAGGTCCGCCCCGTTGACATGAGCAGGGACATGCACGTCCTCATGCGTCACGGGATGCAGCGTCAGGTCCACCTGATGCGGCGGCAGGACCTGGGCCTGGCGAAGCCTATTCGAGCGCGCTTTCTTCTGTCGTTCCGTCAGTTCCGGCTTTTGCGTCTGCGACTTGCGATGAATGGGTGTCGGGCTCATCGGAGCTTCTCCTGTCGGTCGCTGTTGTCGGGATTGATGATCCGCCCGAGTATTCGAACGGCGGGCGGCGCAAGAGCGCCTGAAGGTCAAACGCAAGCCCTTTCCCTTTGGTTCCTCGATTTCTCAATTATCGAATGCGGTTGTTGCCGCTACGATTTCAACTCTTGACCTGTGTCGCAACTTCACTAACTATGATGCATCTCCGCGCCTCTCTGACATCGGCGACGGATTGAACTTTGGTGCCGGGCCCCTCTGGCGAGAGTTTTCACGGCGCTCTCGCGATGTCGGTACCGCCTGCAGATGAGCCGGCGGACTTCGTTCCCATGATCAGCTTGACCATGCCTCACCCGCATGCCGTCTTCGGTATGCGGCTATGCGCGCAATCCGGAAATGTTCATTTCTTTTGCAGCGGGAGGCGCTCATGAGCTCTCGCACCGCTTCAAAATCCGTGCTCGGCTATTTCGGCTGGGCTTTTGCCGTCACCGCCGGCGGTCTTGCCCTCGGCGCCCTGCTCGGCTGGAATACGACGGGCACGTTCGGCGGCCTTGCCACAGCCTTCTTCATCTGCGCGGTCCTCGCCGTACTCGAAATCTCGCTTTCGTTCGACAACGCCATCGTCAACGCCAACAAGCTGAAAGAGATGACGCCCGTCTGGCAGCATCGCTTTCTGACATGGGGCATCATCATTGCCGTCTTCGGCATGCGCATCGTCTTTCCGCTCGCGATCGTCGCAATCGCCGCCTGGATCAACCCATGGGAAGCGCTGCAGCTCGCCGCCACCCGGCCGGAGCAATATGGCGAGATCATGCGGGCGGCACATCTGCCGATCGCGGCCTTCGGGGGCACCTTTCTGATGATGGTCGGGCTGACCTATTTCTTCAATCACGAAAAGGACGTGCACTGGATCGGCTTCATCGAAAAGCGGATGGCGCATTTTGCCACCGTCAAGGGCGTCGAAATCGCCTTCGTGCTGGTTCTGGTTCTCATCTTCACCTCCGTACTCGATGGTGACGATGCCACGACCTTCCTGCATGCCGCGATCTACGGCCTTTTGACCTTCCTGCTCGTCGAGGTTCTCGCGGGGTTCCTGGATGCCTCGCAGCAGACGATGAGTGCTGCGGCAAGAGGCGGCTTCGGCGCCTTTCTCTATCTCGAAATCCTCGATGCCAGCTTCTCCTTTGATGGCGTCATCGGCGCCTTCGCCCTCACCCAGAACCTCTTCATCATCGCCATCGGCCTCGGCATCGGCGCCATGTATGTTCGCTCCATGACGATCATGCTCGTGGAGAAGGGCACGCTCGCGCACTATCGCTACCTCGAACATGGCGCCTTCTATGCCATCCTGATCCTTTCCGTGATCATGTATGTGCAAACGCTGACGCACATCCCAGAGGTCATCACCGGCCTTGGCGGCGCGGCGCTCATCGGCATCTCGCTCTGGTCGTCGATCCGCTACAACAGGCGCAACGGCCTGAACCATGTGCCGGCGCATGAAGAACAGCATGACCGGGCAGAAGCTTAAGCCTTGAGGCGTTGGCGTTACCACTCAGGGTAAGCGTTGGGCTTATCCATGGCGGAAGCCGTCTTACGACAGCTTCCGCCTTTCATACAAAATAGTGTACGCGATAGACTTTCACTGCATCTTTTGGACTAAAGTCGCCGAATGTTTACGATCTCGACGTATTAAAGCTGGCGCTTTAAGAAAAAATATCGCAATGGCGATGGAAATTGTCGAAAGAGCATGGGCGGGCGCACAATGGTTGTGCATCGTCAAAACAGCTCCGAATGAGATGTCCAGGAGAGGCAGAGCATGACGGCAAAGATCGTTCCGGTGATCATGGCGGGCGGCAAGGGTACGCGGCTGTGGCCGCTATCGCGCGCCTCCGCACCGAAGCAGTTCATCCAATTCATCGGCGACAGGACGTTGTTTCAGAACACGTTGGCGCGCGTAGCCGATTCGGAGCTCTACGAAGCCCCGATCGTTTTGACCAACGAGGAGTTCCGCTTCCTCGTTGCGGAGCAGGCCCGCGAGCTTGACCAGAAGCTGACGGCCATATTGCTGGAGCCCATGGCCCGCAACACTGCCGCAGCAGTCGCCGCCGCTGCCACGCTCGTTACCGAGCTGTTCGGCAAGGACGCGATTATGCACGTCCTCGGCTCCGACTACGAGATCGACGCCAACACGACCTATTACGATTGCGTGCGCCTCGCGCGCGACACGACGCTGCAGGGCAAGCTCGTCACCTTCGGTATCAAGCCGACGGAACCGGCGACCGGCTACGGCTATATCGAAAGCGGCAAGGCGCTTGCGACGGGCGCTCATGCCGTCAAGCGTTTCGTCGAAAAGCCCGCCCTGGAAAGGGCCGAGGAGATGGTTGCGAGCGGCCATTTCTACTGGAATTCCGGCATGTTCATGTTCTCGGCCGCCCAGCTTCTGGATGAGATGAAGGAATTTGCACCCGAGGTCGAAAAGGCGGCCGGCAAGGCCGTTTCCAAGTCGACGCGCGACCTCGATTTCACCCGTCTGGACGCCGACACCTTCTCCAAGAGCCCGGACATTTCCATCGACTACGCGCTGATGGAAAAGACGGCCAACGCCGCCGTCGTTCCCTCGCCCTTCACCTGGTCGGATCTCGGCAGCTGGGATGCGGTCTGGAAGGTCGGCAGCCGCGACGAAAGCGGCAATGTCTCCGCCGGCGCCACGACGCTGGTCAACACGAAGAACTCGCTTGTTATGTCGCACAGCCTGCACGTCGCCGTGCAAGGGCTCGAAGATGTCGCCGTCATCGCCAGCGAAGACGCCGTCTATGTCGGCCACCTCAGAGACAGCCAGGAAGTCGGCAAGCTCGTCAAGCTGCTGGCGAGCGAGAAAAAGACCGCCAAACTCACCGAGACGCATCCGACCTCATACCGCCCCTGGGGCGGCTATACCTCGGTGCTGAACGGCGAGCGCTTCCAGGTCAAGCGCATCTTCGTCCTGCCCGGCAAGAAGCTGTCGCTGCAGAAGCATCACCATCGCTCCGAGCACTGGATCGTCGTCAAGGGCACGGCCGAAGTGACGGTCGGCGAGAACGTGCAGATGCTGCGCGAAAACGAGTCGGTCTATATCCCTCTCGGCGAAGTGCACCGTCTGGCCAATCCGGGCAAGATCCTGCTGGAGCTCATCGAAGTACAGACCGGCTCCTATCTCGGCGAAGACGACATCATCCGTATCGTTGATGAATTCGGCAGAACGTGATTGCGGGTAGCGCAATAGAGATTCGAGAACGGCGGGCGAAAGCTCGCCGTTTTACTTTGGCAGGTATGACGCGATTACGCATCGCGCGCAGATGTCTTGCTTTCTTTCGCTGCATTGCACACACTGCCCCAAGGGAACGGCAATCACCGCACAACGATGCGGGCTAGGCGAAGAGACATATGGCGATCAAGGCGAGCATCTATCATCTCACCCATTACATCTACGACAATCCGGTCCGCCTCGGCCCCCAGATCATCCGCCTAAAACCCGCCTCGCATTCCAAGACCCGCGTGCTCAGCCATGCGCTGAAGGTCACGCCCTCAAATCACTTCGTGAACCTGCAGCAGGACCCCTACGGCAACTATCTCGCCCGCTTCGTCTTTCCCGATCCGGTTACCGAGCTGAAGATCGAGGTCGATCTCGTCGCCGACATGACGGTCTACAACCCCTTCGATTTCTTCGTCGAGGAGGAAGCGACCCGATGGCCGTTCGATTACCCCGAGACGATCCGTGAGGATCTGTCCATCTATATGAAGCCGGAGGAGCCCGGCCCCAGGCTGAAGGCCTTTCTCGCCACGCTCGACCGCTCGGAACAAAAGACCGTCGACATGATCGTCGGCCTCAATGCGCGTCTGCAGCAGGAAATCGGCTACGTCATCCGCATGGAAGCCGGCGTGCAGACGCCGGAGGAGACGCTGGAGACGGCGAAGGGCTCCTGCCGCGACACGAGCTGGCTGCTGGTGCAGGTGCTGCGCCATCTCGGCCTCGCCGCCCGCTTCGTCTCCGGCTATCTGATCCAGCTCACGCCCGACCTGAAGGCACTCGACGGCCCCTCCGGCACCGAGGTCGATTTCACCGACCTGCATGCCTGGGCGGAAGTCTATCTTCCCGGCGCCGGCTGGGTCGGCCTCGATCCGACTTCCGGGCTGCTCACCGGTGAAAGCCACATTCCGCTTGCAGCCACGCCGCATTACCGCAATGCCGCACCCATCTCGGGCGGTTACTTCGGCGAAGCCAAGACCGAATTCGATTTCGACATGAAGGTCGCTCGCGTCGCCGAGCACCCGCGCATCACCAAGCCGTTTTCCGACGAAAGCTGGGAGGCCCTGAACGAACTCGGCGAAAAGGTCGACACGATCCTTAAGGAAGACGACGTGCGCCTGACCATGGGTGGCGAACCGACCTTCGTCTCGATCGACGACTTCCAGTCCGAAGAATGGAACACCGCCGCCGTTGGCCCGACCAAGCGCGAAAAGGCCGATATGCTGATCCGCCGTCTGCGCGAGCGCTTCGCGCCGAACGGCTTCCTGCATTACGGTCAGGGCAAATGGTATCCCGGTGAAAGCCTGCCGCGCTGGACCTTCTCGCTCTATTGGCGCCGCGACGGCCTGCCGATCTGGTCGAACCCCAATCTGATCGCCAATGAAGGTCGCGACTACAGCGTCACGGAGGACGATGCCGGCCGCCTGCTGACGGCGATTGCCGGCGAGCTCGATATCGAGCCAGACTATGTGACGCCCGCCTTCGAAGATCCGGCCGAATGGCTGGTCAAGGAAGCGAACCTGCCCGACAATGTCGACCCATCCAACTCGAAGCTGAAGGACCCCGAGGAACGCTCGCGCATGGCCCGCGTCTTCGAGCGCGGCCTGACCCGCCCGACGGGCTATATCCTGCCGGTGCAGACATGGAATGCGCGCGCCAGCGGCCGCCGCTGGACGAGCGAGAAATGGAATACGCGCCGTGGCCGCATCTTCCTGACGCCTG
The DNA here is from genome assembly GCF_003610155.1 of Rhizobium sp. WW_1. Classification (NCBI taxonomy): domain Bacteria; kingdom Pseudomonadati; phylum Pseudomonadota; class Alphaproteobacteria; order Hyphomicrobiales; family Rhizobiaceae; genus Rhizobium; species Rhizobium sp. WW_1. Next base: position 196,984 of record NZ_RAIN01000003.1, on the reverse strand, counting down.
GCGACAGCCCGGTCGGCTACCGCCTGCCGCTGAACTCGCTCGGCTGGATACCGGCGTCGCAATATCCGTATATCAACCCGATGGACCCGACGATCCCGCGCGAAGCGTTGCCGGATTACAACGAGGACAGGGGCCGGCCGCTGCAAGCCGCCCGTTTCCAGCCCTTCGCCGGCCAGCAGCCGATCATGCCGCAATCGGCGGGCGAGATCGGCGGCTATGTGCGGACCGCCATCAGCGTCGAGCCGCGCGACGGGCGCCTTTGCATCTTCATGCCGCCGACGGTCAGCGTCGAAGACTACCTGGACCTCGTCGCCTCAACCGAACGCGCCGCGGCGGCTCTCAATCTGCCGGTGCATATCGAGGGCTATCCGCCGCCGCAGGACGAGCGCATCAATGTCATCCGCGTCGCTCCCGACCCGGGTGTGATCGAAGTGAACATCCATCCGGCATCGAGTTGGAAGGAAGCCGTCGATATCACCACGGCGGTTTATGACGAGGCGCGAGAAAGTCGCCTCGGCACCGACAAATTCATGATCGACGGCCGCCACACCGGCACCGGCGGCGGCAACCATGTCGTCGTCGGCGGCCGCAATACCATGGATAGCCCCTTTCTTCGCCGTCCCGACCTGCTGAAGAGCCTGGTGCTGCACTGGCAGCGCCATCCCTCGCTCTCCTACCTCTTCTCCGGCATGTTCATCGGCCCGACCAGCCAGGCGCCGCGCATCGACGAAGCCCGTCACGACAGCCTCTATGAGCTGGAGATCGCGATTGCCCAGGTGCCGGCGCCGGGAGCCGGTATTCCACCGCTGCCCTGGCTGGTCGATCGCCTCTTCCGCAATCTCCTGACTGACGTCACCGGCAACACCCACCGCTCGGAAATCTGCATCGACAAGCTGTTTTCGCCGGATGGGCCGACCGGGAGGCTCGGTCTCGTCGAATTCCGCGGCTTCGAAATGCCGCCGAACGCGCGCATGAGCCTTGCCCAGCAATTGCTGGTGCGCGCGCTGATCGCCCGCTTCTGGCGTAATCCCATCGATGGCAAGTTCGTCCGCTGGGGCACGACGCTGCATGATCGCTTCATGCTGCCGCACTATATCTGGCAAGATTTCCTCGATGTTCTCGCCGATCTCCGCGAAAACGGCTTCGACCTGCGGCCGGAATGGTTCCAGGCACAGCTAGAATTCCGGTTCCCCTTCTGCGGCGAAGTCGAATACGAGGGCAGCAAACTGGAACTGCGCCAGGCGCTGGAGCCATGGCATGTCATGGGTGAGGAAGGTGCGATCGGCGGCACGGTGCGCTATGTCGATTCGTCGGTCGAGCGCCTGCAGATCCGCTTCGAAGCGGCCAATCCCTCGCGCTACACGGTGACGTGCAACGGCCGTCCTGTGCCGCTGACGCCGACGGGAATGGCGGGCGTTTCGGTCGCCGGCGTGCGCTACAAGGCGTGGCATCCAGCCTCCGGTCTGCATCCCGTCCTGCCGATCGACACGCCGTTGACTTTCGACATCTACGATACCTGGTCTCGCCGCTCGATCGGCGGCTGCATCTACCATGTTGCCCATCCGGGCGGCCGCAACTACGACACCTTCCCCGTCAATGGCAACGAGGCGGAAGCGCGACGTCTTGCGCGTTTCGAGCCTTGGGGGCATACAGCAGGTGGCTATGCTCTGAGACCGGAGACTGCGTCGGCGGAATTCCCGCTGACGCTCGACCTCAGGCGGCCGGCAGGAATTTGAGACGGAACTGTGAATGGCTAGAAAACCGGCGACGGAACGGCGCGACGAGGTAAAGACAGGCACCGGTAAGGAGCCGGCCTTTGCCTATCGTCCCCTGCCCGGCGTCGCCGATGAAATGGTCGACAATACCGGCGCTGTACGGCCCGTCTGGCAAAACTTCCTGTCGGCGCTGACGCGCATGTCGGAAGAGGAACTGACCGAGCGCTTTGCCCGCGCCGACCGCTATCTGCGCGATGCCGGCGTTTTCTATCGGGCCTATGGGACGACAGGGGTCAGCGAACGCGGCTGGCCGATCTCGCATATTCCGGTGCTCATCGACGAGCGCGAATGGCAGGCTCTTTCCGAAGGCTTGCAGCAGCGCGCCGATCTATTGGAATCGATCATCGCCGACATCTATGGCGACAGCCGTCTGGTCAGCGAAGGATTGCTGCCGCCTGCCTTGATCGCGGCCAATCCGGAATTCCTGCGACCGCTCGTCGGCGTCAAACCGGCGAACGGCCATTATCTGCATTTCCTGGCCTTCGAGATCGGACGCGGCCCCGATGGCAATTGGTGGGTGCTGGCCGACCGCGCGCAGGCGCCATCGGGCGCCGGCTTTGCGCTCGAAACCCGCGTCGCCACCACCCGCGCCTTTTCCGATATCTACGCAGAAACGAAGGTCCATCGCCTCGCGTCCTTCTTCGGCGCATTCCGCGATGCCCTGCTCGGTGGCAAGCGCGGCGGTGAGGGACGCGTCGCCGTCCTGACGCCGGGACCGGCTAACGAAACCTATTACGAACACGCCTATATCGCCCGCTATCTCGGCTTCATGCTGCTCGAAGGCGAGGATATCACAGTCGTCAACGACCAGCTGATGGTGCGCACCGTTGCGGGCTTGCGGCCGATCAGCGTGCTCTGGCGCCGCCTCGATGCGGCCTATGCCGATCCGCTGGAGCTCAACCAGCAATCCCATATCGGCACGCCTGGCTTGGTCGAGGCGCTGCGGGCGCAGACGGTGACGATCGTCAACGCGCTCGGCTCCGGCATTCTCGAAACGCGCGCCCTGCTTGCCTTCATGCCGACCATCTGTCGGCACTTACGCGGCGAAGAACTGAAGCTGCCATCGATCGCGACCTGGTGGTGTGGCCAGAAGAGCGAGCGCGAGCATGTGGCCGCCAACATTGAAAAGATGGTTATCGGACCGGCCTATTCCCGCATGCCCTTCTTCGACGACAGCGGCCAATCGGTGCTCGGTTCGACCTTGCGCAGCACCGCCCGCGATTCGATTGCGGACTGGCTGGCGACCGAAGGGCAGAAACTGGTCGGCCAGGAGGTCGTGACGCTGTCGACCACGCCGGCCTGGGTCAACGGCAAGCTGACGCCGCGGCCGATGAGCCTGCGCGTCTTCGCCGCCCGCACGGAAAACGGCTGGCGGATCATGCCCGGCGGCTTTGCCCGTATCGGCAGCGGCGACGATGTCGCTGCTATCGCCATGCAGGCCGGTGGCTCTGCCGCCGACGTCTGGATCGTCTCCGACAAGCCGGTCGAAGCCCACACGCTGCTGCCGGCCGAAGAAACCTTCACCCGCAACATGCCGGGCAGCCTGCCGAGCCGGGCGGCGGACAATCTCTTCTGGCTTGGCCGCTACATCGAACGCGCCGAAGGCGCCTTGCGCATCCTGCGCGCCTGGCACGGTCGTTTCGCGGAAGCGGCCGATCCGAACCAGCCTCTGCTCGCCGATGTCAGCGCCTATCTCGCCGCCATCGACATCGACACCAAGCAGGCGGTGCCCGAAAACCTGTTGCGCAACATCGAAAGCGCCGTCTATTCGGCCAGCAACATCCGCGACCGCTTCTCCCCCGACGGCTGGCTCGCCCTGAATGATCTCGCCAAGACGGCACGCCGCTTCAGGGAAGGTGTGAAGCACGGCGACGATGCCAGCCATGCCATGACGATCCTGTTGCGCAAGCTCGCGGGCTTTGCCGGTCTCGTGCATGAAAACATGTACCGCTTCACCGGCTGGCGCTTCTTGTCCCTCGGCCGCTACATAGAACGCGGCCTGCACATGACGCGGCTGCTCGGCCACATGTCCGGCCCCGATGCGCCGGATGGCGCGCTCGACATGCTGCTTGAAATCGGCGACAGCGTCATGACCCATCGCCGCCGCTACAACGTCAACACGGCCCGGCTGACGGTGACGGATCTTTTGGCGCTCGACCCTCTCAACCCGCGCTCGATCCTCTTCCAGATGAACGAGATCCACCGCGAGGTCGAGCAATTGCCGAACGCTTTCGTCAACGGCCAGATGTCCCCCTTCTACCGCGAGGCCATGCGACTGCATTCGGGCCTTGCCGTGATGACGCCGGAAACCATGACCGTCGAAGTATACCAGCAGCTGGCGCGCGAACTGGAGCGGCTTTCCGACCTGCTGGCACGCACCTATCTCGGATGACGTGATGCTCTACGACCTCTCGCTTCACATGGGCTATATCTACGACGTCCCGGCCAGCGGCGCGCGGCATATCCTGCGCGTCATGCCACTCTCCCTGCCCCATCGGCAGCGGCTGATCGCCGGCTCGGTCAAAATAACGCCAGGCCCGGACGAGCAATCCAACTTCACGGATTTCTTCCAGCATCCAGCGACCTCGATCCTGGTGCGCGATCCGCATGAAAGGCTCGACATCCGGATGCAGGCGCGCGTTCAGGTCGAAAGCCAGCCCGTGACGGCCGATTTCTCGCCGCTGCTTGCAAGGCTGCCCGAGGAGATCGACGATTGCTGGTCGATCGATCCATCTTCGCCGCATCACTTTCTCGGCAGTAGCCCGCGCCTGCCGGAAACCAGCGAAATCAACGATTATGCCAAGCAGTGGAAGGCGACCAATTTGACGACCTTGCAGATCGCCCATGCGGTCTGCGCGCAGATCCACAAGGATTTCACCTACGATCCCAAGGCGACAACGGTCGACACCACGCCCAGGGAGGCTTTCCGTCTCAAGCGAGGCGTCTGCCAGGATTTTTCGCATGTGATGATCATCGCGCTGCGCAGCCTCGGCATCCCCGCCGGCTATGTCAGCGGCTTTCTGCGCACCATCCCGCCGCCAGGCAAGGAGAGACTCGAAGGCGCAGACGCCATGCATGCCTGGGTGCGCATCTGGTGCGGCGAGACGACAGGCTGGATCGAGCTTGACCCGACCAACAATATCCCGGCCGGCACGGATCATATCGTCGTCGCCTATGGTCGCGACTATTCGGATGTTTCGCCCGTTATCGGCGTACTGAAGAGCTACGGCAATCAAAAAGCCGTCCAGGCAGTAGATGTTATTCCTCTAAAATAGAATATACTTAAGGTAGTAAAAAACCTGAAGCAAATCGCGCCAGATTAGGCAATTTGTTAAATTTCAATCTTCCGCATAAACGATCAACTAATGTTTGTAGTCGATAGTCCCGCCGTTCTTTAGATTGAAAACTCCTTTTTACAGGCGGACATGATGGTTCCCGGCTCCGATTTACTTCGAGCACTAAAACAACTTCTACGTGATAGAGCTGGAAACTTTGGCATCCTAACGGCGATTTCGGTACCTGTGCTGGTAGCGGCAGGCGGTATGGCAATAGACGTCACCAACATGTCACTCTCTCACAGCCAGCTCCAGGAGGCGACAGACGCTGCAGCACTTGCGGCCGCAACAGCGCTTGCTGATGGCAGTGCTACCACAACCACAGCCAAGGACCTTGGCAATAATTTCGTCCTCGGCCAGATGTCAAACTACCTGTCGGGGGATACCACGACGACGAACGCATTGAAGACAGGTACGTCGACTACGGTAACATCAAGCAGCAATTCATCCGGCGGTACGAGCTATACGGTTAGCGTCAACGCATCCTATGGCATGTCGGTCAACAGCATGAGTCGTCTGCTCGGCATACAAACAATGTCTGTTTCGGCCTCAAGTACGTCGACAAGCGGTACGGCTGTTCAAAAGACAGCCCTGTCGATGGAGATTGCGCTTGATAAATCCGGATCTATGCTGCTGAACACCAGCGTCATCGACAAGTCGCAGACCAGCTGCACGCAATATTATACGGACGGTATATACCTTTATCAATACAAGGGCCAAGTAAGCCCTTGCTATATTAAGAAAATAGATGCGTTGAAGACCGCAGTTGGCAATCTTCTCGACCAGTTGGATGCCGCCGACCCAAAGTCGCAATATGTACGTACAGCGGCCATTGCCTGGAGCAGTCAGGTTGACAGCTCCAGCAATCTGGATTGGGGGACAAAATCAACGCGCACCAATGTCGTGAGCGGACTGAATGCGGAGGGAGGCACCGAGTCTAACGCTCCCATGAAAAAGGCTTACGCCGCCGTCACGTCCAGCGCTGAGGTAACTGCCCAAACCAATGGTGGCAATAAGAGCTTTCAGAAATATATAGTTCTGATGACAGATGGCGAAAATAACGACACGAGTTCCGACCAAAAGACGCTGAATACTTGTAAAGCCGCGAAAGATGCCGGCGTGCAAATTTATACGGTGGCTTTTATGGCACCTACACGCGGACAGACTTTGCTCGCCGCTTGCGCATCAAGTCCGTCCAATTATTTCGACGCTCAACAAATGTCCGATCTGGTCGCCGCGTTCAAGGCCATCGGCGCTCAAGCAGCCAAGCAGATGACACTCCTAACCAAGTGATCCTGCCAGGCGCCCACGCCCAGCAACCATAGATGGCTCACAAAGAAAAAGCCCCGCGATACGAGTATCGCGGGGCTTTTCGTTTAAACGATGCGCGAATAAAAGCCCGAAACATCATCGGAATCAAGTCTTTTCCGGCTAATGGAGAGCCTTTGGCGGCATTTTTCGCATCTGCCCAACTCGCTTGTTGCAACTGCTTTACATCAGTGCGTAAACTGATAGTGAAACGGAAAGGCAATTTGATTTAAGCACGCGTAACACGCTGAATATAAATCACAAATGGCGAGAGTTGATAGTATGAATAACTTGACGAAGGCCGATCTCCCCGTTCCCGCGCCGCGCAGTTCCCGCCCCGAAATCCTGGCCGAAGAAATTATCGAGCGCCTGACATACCGCATCGGCAAGGACGCGAAGGTTGCCAAACCGCACGACTGGCTGACGGCGACGATCCTCGTCATTCGCGACCGCGTCATCGACAAATGGATTGAATCGACCCGCAATGTCTATCAGACCGGCGCCAAGCGCGTTTACTATCTGTCTCTGGAGTTCCTGATTGGTCGTCTGATGCGCGACGCGATCTCCAATCTCGGTCTGATGGAGGAGATCACCAACGCCCTCGCCTCGCTCGGCGTCGACATCCGCGTCATTGCAGGCCTGGAGCCCGACGCAGCGCTGGGCAACGGTGGCCTCGGCCGTCTTGCCGCCTGTTTCATGGAATCCATGGCAACAGTTGATGTGCCGGCCTATGGCTATGGCATTCGCTACGTCCACGGCCTGTTCCGCCAGCAGATGGCAGACGGCTGGCAGGTCGAACTGCCCGAAACCTGGCTGGCACACGGTAACCCCTGGGAATTCGAACGCCAGGAAAGCTCCTATGAAATCGGCTTCGGCGGCGGCGTCGAAACCATCAGCAGCCATGACGATCAGCCCCGCTACATCTGGAAACCGGCCGAGCGCGTCATCGCCACCGCATTCGACACGCCCGTCGTTGGCTGGCGCGGCCAGCGCGTCAACACGCTGCGCCTCTGGTCGGCACAGCCGATCGACCCGATCCTGCTCGATGCCTTCAACGCCGGCGACCATATCGGCGCGCTGCGCGAAAGCAACAAGGCCGAAAGCCTGACGCGCGTCCTCTATCCAGCCGACGCGACACCCGCCGGCCAGGAACTGCGCCTGCGCCAGGAGTTCTTTTTCTCATCGGCCTCGCTGCAGGACATCTTGCGCCGTCACCTGCAGCAATATGACGATCTGACAAATCTCGCCGACAAGGTGGCGATCCAGCTGAACGACACCCATCCGGCCGTCTCCGTCACGGAAATGATGCGCCTGTTGGTCGATGTCCACGGCCTGGAATTCGACAAGGCCTGGGATATTACCAGGAACACCTTCGGCTACACCAACCACACCCTGCTGCCGGAGGCGCTGGAAAGCTGGCCCGTGCCGCTGTTCGAGCGGCTTTTGCCCCGCCACATGCAACTCATCTATGCGATCAACGCCAAGGTTCTGGTGGAAGCCCGCAAGCTGCGCAATTTCAGCGACACCGAAATCCGCTCGATCTCCCTGATCGACGAGAATGGCGATCGTCGCGTGCGCATGGGCAATCTTGCCTTCGTCGGCTCGCATTCGATCAACGGCGTTTCCGCCCTTCATACCGACCTGATGAAGGTCACGGTCTTTGCCGACCTGCACAAGCTCTACCCGGACCGCATCAACAACAAGACGAACGGCATCACGCCGCGCCGCTGGCTGATGCAGTGCAATCCCGGCCTGACGAACCTCGTGCGCGAAACCATCGGCGATGCCTTCCTCGACGATGCCGAGCAGCTGAAGCCGTTGGATCAGTTCGCCCGCGACAGCGCCTTCCGGGAAAAGTTCGCCGCCGTCAAGCGCGCCAACAAGGTGCAGCTCTCCAATCTCGTCGCCAGCCGCATGGGCATTAAGCTCGATCCGAATGCGATGTTCGACATCCAGATCAAGCGCATTCACGAATACAAGCGCCAGCTTCTGAATGTCATTGAAGCGGTGGCGCTCTACGACCAGATCCGCTCGCATCCCGAGCTCGACTGGCAACCGCGCGTCAAGCTCTTCGCCGGCAAGGCGGCGCCGAGCTACCACAATGCGAAGCTCATCATCAAGCTGATCAACGACGTCGCCCGCGTCATCAACAACGACCCCTCCGTGCGCGGCCTGTTGAAAGTCGTCTTCGTGCCGAACTACAACGTTTCGCTGGCGGAAGTCATGGTTCCTGCCGCCGACCTTTCCGAGCAGATCTCGACGGCCGGCATGGAAGCCTCGGGCACCGGCAACATGAAGTTCGGCCTCAACGGCGCGCTGACGATCGGCACGCTCGATGGCGCCAATGTCGAAATGCGCGACAATGTCGGCGAGGACAATATCGTCATCTTCGGTCTCCGGGCCGATGAGGTCGCCAGCCTGCGCAGCGATGGTCACGATCCCCGCGCCATTATCGAGCGTTCGCGGGAGCTTGCCCAGGCACTGTCGGCGATTGCTTCCGGCGTATTCTCCCCCGACGACCGCAACCGATATGCCAGCCTGATCGACGGCATCTACAGCCATGACTGGTTCATGGTCGCGGCCGATTTCGATGCCTATGCCTCGGCGCAGCGCGAAGTCGATATTCTCTGGGCCAATCCGTCGGAGTGGTACACAAAGACGATCAACAACACCGCTCGCATGGGCTGGTTCTCCTCCGACCGGACGATCCGTCAATACGCCAAGGAAATCTGGAGAGCCGGATGAAAAAGCCGAAAAAACCCGCTGACAGCACGAGCGTGAGCGATATTTCGGCAGATGACATTGCTGCAATTCTCGCAGGCACGCATTCCGATCCGTTCGCCGTTCTCGGCGTTCACAAGACGGACGAAGGCTATGTGGCCCGCTGCTTCATTCTTGGCGCCGAAGCTGTCACCGCGACGGCGCTGGACGGCTCCGTCATCGGCGAGCTCGAATGCCTCGATCCGGCCGGTTTCTTTTCCGGTGAGGTCAAGCTCGCCAAGCAGCAGCCGGTTCGCTATCGCGCCAAGCGCGGCGATGCGGAATGGGCGGTGACCGATCCCTACAGCTTCGGCCCGGTCCTCGGACCGATGGACGATTACTTCGCCCGCCAGGGCACGCATCTGCGCCTGTTCGACAAAATGGGCGCCCATCCCATAAAGCACGAGGGCGTCCAGGGCTTCCATTTCGCCGTCTGGGCGCCGAATGCGCAGCGTGTCTCGGTCGTCGGCGATTTCAACAATTGGGATGGCCGCCGGCACGTCATGCGCTTCCGTTCCGATAGCGGCATCTGGGAGATTTTCGCCCCCGATGTACCGGCCGGGCTCTCCTACAAGTTCGAGATCCGGGGCCAGGACGGCGTGTTGCTGCCGCTGAAGGCCGACCCCTTTGCCCGGCGCAGTGAGTTGCGGCCGAAGACAGCTTCCGTCACCGCCAACGAACTGCAACAGGTTTGGGACGATGCCGCGCACCGCGAGCATTGGGCAAATGTCGACATGCGCCGCCAGCCCATCAGCATCTACGAGGTGCATGCCGGTTCCTGGCAACGCCGCGAAGACGGCTCGATGCTGTCCTGGGACGAGCTCGCCTCGCGCCTCATCCCCTATTGCGTCGACATGGGCTTCACCCATATCGAATTCCTGCCGATCACCGAACACCCCTATGACCCATCCTGGGGCTATCAGACGACCGGCCTCTACGCGCCGACCGCCCGCTTCGGCGAGCCGGAAGGTTTTGCCCGCTTCGTCAACGGCTGCCACAAGGTCGGCATCGGCGTCATCCTCGACTGGGTGCCGGCGCATTTCCCGACCGACGAACACGGCCTGCGCTGGTTCGATGGCACCGCGCTCTACGAGCATGAGGACCCGCGCAAGGGCTTTCATCCCGACTGGAATACGGCGATCTACAATTTCGGCCGCACGGAAGTTCTCGCCTACCTGCTGAACAATGCGCTTTACTGGGCGGAAAAATTCCATCTGGACGGTTTGCGCGTCGATGCCGTCGCCTCGATGCTCTACCTCGATTATTCCCGTAAGCACGGCGAATGGATACCGAACGAGTACGGCGGCAACGAAAATCTCGAGGCCGTGCGCTTCCTGCAGTCGATGAACACCCGGATCTACGGTGCGCATCCTGGCGTCATGACCATCGCCGAGGAATCGACCTCTTGGCCGAAAGTGTCGCAGCCGGTTCATGAAGGCGGCCTTGGCTTCGGCTTCAAGTGGAACATGGGTTTCATGCACGACACGCTGAGCTATCTCGGCCGCGAAGCCGTGCATCGCAAATACCACCACAACGAGCTGACCTTCGGCCTGATCTATGCCTTCTCGGAGAATTTCGTCCTGCCGCTCTCGCATGACGAGGTCGTTCACGGCAAGGGATCGCTGATCGCCAAGATGGCCGGCGACGACTGGCAGAAATTCGCCAATCTGCGCGCCTATTATGCTTTCATGTGGGGCTATCCCGGCAAGAAGCTGCTGTTCATGGGCCAGGAATTCGCGCAATGGAGCGAGTGGAGCGAAGAGCGCGCCCTGGACTGGAACCTGCTGCAATACCGCATGCACGAAGGCATGCGCCGTCTCGTCCGCGATCTCAACTTCACTTATCGCAGCAAACCGGCGCTCCATGCCCGTGATTGCGAGGGTGACGGCTTCGAATGGCTTGTCGTCGATGATTTCGAAAACTCGGTTTTTGCGTGGCTGCGCAAGGCGCCAGGCGAAAAGCCGGTTGTCGTCATCACCAATTTCACGCCGGTCTATCGTGAGAACTATAACTTGCACTTGCCGGCTGAGGGGCGGTGGCGCGAGATATTGAATACCGATGCCGACATTTACGGCGGCAGCGGCAAGGGGAATGGCGGGCGCGTACAGGCGGTCAATGCCGGCGGAGGCGTACAAGCGATAATAACGCTGCCTCCATTGGCAACGATCATGCTCGAACCGGAATTTTGAGATCATTACGGACAGGGAGGAATAAAATGGTAGAAAAACGTTTCCAGCCGCTGGCACGCGACGCCATGGCTTACGTTCTTGCCGGGGGGCGCGGCAGCCGTCTGAAAGAACTCACCGACCGTCGTGCCAAGCCAGCCGTCTACTTCGGCGGCAAGACACGAATTATCGATTTCGCGCTGTCCAACGCACTCAATTCCGGTATCCGTCGCATCGGCGTCGCCACCCAGTACAAGGCGCACTCGCTGATCCGCCACATGCAGCGCGGCTGGAACTTCTTCCGCCCCGAGCGAAACGAAAGCTTCGACATCCTGCCGGCTTCACAGCGCGTTTCCGAAACGCAATGGTACGAAGGTACGGCCGATGCCGTCTACCAGAACATCGACATCATCGAGCCCTATGGCCCGGAATACATGGTCATCCTCGCCGGCGACCACATCTACAAGATGGACTATGAATGGATGCTGCAGCAGCACGTCGATTCGGGCGCCCAGGTCACGATCGGCTGCCTTGAAGTGCCGCGCATGGAAGCCGTCGGCTTCGGCGTCATGCATGTCGACGACAAGGACCAGATCATCGACTTCGTCGAGAAGCCGGCCGATCCGCCTGGTATCCCAGGCAATCCCGATTTCGCTCTCGCCTCGATGGGCATCTATGTCTTCCACACGAAATTCCTGATCGACTGCCTGAAGCGCGATGCGGCCGACCCGAATTCCAGCCGCGACTTCGGCAAGGACATCATTCCCTACATCGTCAAGAACGGTAAAGCCGTCGCCCATCGCTTCACCCAATCCTGCGTTCGCTCCGACTTCGAGCGCGAGGCCTATTGGCGCGACGTCGGAACGGTCGATGCCTACTGGCAGGCGAACATCGATTTGACCGCCGTCGTGCCGGAGCTCGACATCTACGACAAGTCCTGGCCGATCTGGACCTATGCGGAAATCAGCCCCCCGGCGAAGTTCGTGCATGACGACGAGGATCGCCGCGGTTCGGCTGTATCCTCCGTGGTCGCCGGCGACTGCATCATTTCCGGCGCCAGCCTCTACAACAGCCTCCTCTTCACCGGCGTACGCGCCAACTCATACTCGAAGCTGGAGGGAGCGGTGGTACTGCCGGGCGTGAAGGTTGGCCGTCGCGCGCAGCTCAAGAATGTCGTCATCGACCATGGCGTCACCATTCCGGAGGGGCTGATCGTCGGCGAAGATCCGGAGCTGGATGCCAAACGTTGGCGCCGCACGGAAAGCGGCATCTGCCTGATCACCCAATCGATGATCGATAAGCTGGATCTGTAACCTATGAAGGTTCTCTCGGTTTCGTCCGAAGTCTTCCCCCTGATCAAGACAGGGGGCCTGGCCGATGTGGCCGGCGCCCTGCCTATCGCGCTGAAGCCCTATGGCGTCGAAACCAAGACCCTCATTCCGGGCTATCCCGCCGTCATGAAGGCCATCCGCGATCCGGTTGTTCGCCTGGAGCTTCCGGATCTCCTCGGCGAGCCGGCGACGGTGCTCGAAGTTGAGCATGCCGGCATCTCCTTCCTCGTGCTCGACGCGCCGGCCTATTACAGCCGCACCGGCGGTCCTTATGTCGATGCGACGGGCAAGGATTATCCCGACAATTGGCGGCGCTTTGCGGCGCTGTCGCTCGCCGGCGCCGAGATCGCCGCCGGCCTCATGCCCGGCTGGCGGCCGGATCTGGTACATGCGCATGACTGGCAATCGGCTATGGTGCCGGTCTACATGCGTTACTATCCGACGCCGGAACTGCCGAGTGTCCTGACCATCCACAACATTGCATTCCAGGGCCAGTTCGGCGCCGATATCTTCCCCGGCCTGCGCCTGCCCGCCCACGCCTTCTCCATGGAAGGCATCGAATATTACGGCGATGTCGGCTTTCTCAAGGGCGGGCTGCAGACGGCCCATGCGCTGACCACCGTCAGCCCATCCTATGCGGAGGAAATCCTGACGCCGGAATTCGGCATGGGCCTTGAGGGCGTCATCGCCAGCAAGGCCTATAATCTCTACGGCATCGTCAACGGGATCGACGACGATATATGGAATCCGGAAACCGATCCGATGATCGCGCAGACCTACAACGTGACGACGTTGAAGGATCGCGCCGTGAACCGTCAGCGCGTCATCGAGCATTTCGGTCTGGAAAACGACGATGGTCCGATCTTCTGCGTCGTCAGCCGCCTCACCTGGCAGAAGGGCATGGATCTTCTGGCAGAGGTTGCCACCGAGATTGTCCACATGGGCGGCAAGCTCGCGATACTGGGTGCCGGCGATCCGGCGCTGGAAGGCGCGCTGTTTGCCGCAGCCGGCCGCCATCGCGGTCGCGTCGGCGTTTCCGCCGGCTATAACGAGCCGATGTCGCATCTGATGCAGGCCGGCTGCGACGCGATTATCATTCCCTCGCGCTTCGAACCCTGTGGCCTCACGCAGCTTTATGGCTTACGCTACGGCTGCCTGCCGGTCGTTGCGCGAACGGGCGGGCTGAACGATACGATTATCGACGCCAACCACGCCGGGCTGCAGGCGAAAGTCGCAACCGGCATCCAATTTTCGCCCGTCACCGCCGAGGGGTTGTTGCAGGCCGTGCGCCGTGCCATGCACCTTTTCCAGGATCGAAAGGTCTGGACGCAGATGCAAAAGCAGGGCATGAAATCCGACGTATCCTGGGGCAGGAGCGCAGAACGCTACGCCGCTCTCTACTCCAGTCTAGTCTCGAGAGGCGCTTAACCCGATGATTAAAACCGTACCCACCACCCCCTACGCGGATCAGAAACCCGGCACCTCCGGCCTGCGAAAGAAGGTTCCCGTATTTCAGCAGCCGAATTATGCGGAAAACTTCATCCAGTCGATTTTTGATTCGCTCGAGGGCTATCAGGGCAAGATCCTGGTCATCGGCGGCGACGGCCGTTACTACAATCGCGAAGTCATCCAGAAGGCCATCAAGATGGCCGCGGCAAACGGCTTCGGCAAGGTGATGGTCGGCAAGGGCGGCATCCTCTCGACGCCTGCAGCCTCAAACATCATCCGCAAGTACAAGGCCTTCGGCGGCATCATCCTGTCGGCAAGCCACAATCCCGGCGGCCCCACCGAAGATTTCGGCATCAAGTACAATATCGGCAATGGCGGCCCCGCGCCGGAAAAGATCACCGACGCCATCTATGAGCGCTCGAAGGTGATCGATAGCTACAAGATCTCGGATTTCCCGGATATCAATCTCGATCGCATCGCCCGCGAAGACGTCGGCGGCATGATCGTTTCGGTCATCGATCCGGTTGAAGACTACGCGACCTTGATGGAAGAGCTGTTCGATTTCGGCGCGATCCGCAATCTGATCAGCCTCGGCTTCCGCCTTAGCTTCGATGCGATGAGCGCGGTCACCGGCCCCTATGCCAAGGAAATCTTCGAAATCCGCCTCGGCGCGCCGGACGGCTCGGTGCGCAACTTCCTGCCATTGCCGGATTTCGGCGGCCATCACCCCGACCCGAACCTCGTCTATTGCAAAGAGCTCTATGACGACATGATGGGTGAAGATGCGCCCGATTTCGGCGCGGCATCGGATGGCGATGGCGACCGCAACCTCATCATCGGCCGGGGCATTTACGTCACCCCGTCCGACAGCCTGGCGATCCTGGCGGCCAACGCCAACCTCGCCCCCGGCTATTCGCATGGCATCGCCGGCATCGCCCGTTCCATGCCGACGAGCGGCGCTGCCGACCGTGTTGCCGAAAAGCGCGGCGTCGGCATCTATGAGACACCGACCGGCTGGAAATTCTTCGGCAACCTGCTCGATGCGGGCATGGCGACGATCTGCGGCGAGGAAAGCTCCGGCACCGGCTCCAACCATGTTCGCGAGAAGGACGGCCTTTGGGCCGTGCTGCTCTGGCTGAACATCTTGGCCGTTCGCGGCGAGAGCGTCATCGATATCGTGACGCAGCATTGGGCCACCTACGGCCGCAACTATTATTCCCGTCACGATTATGAAGGCGTCGACACCGATGCCGCCAACGGCCTGATTACGGCACTGCGCGAAAAGCTGCCGACACTGCCGGGCACGAAGATCGGCGACCTCACCGTTTCCGCCGCCGACGATTTTGCCTATCACGATCCGGTCGACAAATCCGTCAGCCAGCATCAGGGCATCCGCATCCTCTTCGAAGGCGGCTCCCGCGTCGTCTTCCGCCTCTCCGGCACCGGCACGACAGGCGCAACCCTGCGTGTTTACATCGAGCGCTACGAGCCCGATCCGACCCGCCACAATATCGATACCCAGGAAGCGCTGGCCGATCTCATCGCCGCAGCCCAGGAAATCGCCGATATCAAGGGCCGCACCGGCCGCGATGCACCGACAGTTATTACTTAATATTAGTCTCAGCCTAAGCCCCTTCGCCCCGCAAATGCGGGGAGAAGGCGGCCAGGAGCGGCTGAACGAAGTAAAGCGGCGACTGGTCGGATGAGGGGCCTTCTCGAAATTCACCGCGACTGCACAATTTGCCGGACGCACTGCCCCTCACCTTAGCCTTCTCCCCGCACGCGGGGAGCGGGAAGGACCTTTAGATATCCAGCCGGAAAGCCCGAGCATGTCCGAACAGACAATCCGCTCCCTTGGCGCGACCCCCGCCGACCATGGCGTTGAATTTGCCGTTTGGTCGAGGAATGCCGAGCGGATCGAATTGTGCCTGTTCGACACTGAAGGCCAGAAGGAAATTGCGCGTCTGCCACTTGCCCGCGACGGGGACGAACATCGCCTCTTTGTAAAGGACGCAAAGGAAGGCACGCGTTACGGCCTGCGCGCTCACGGCACATACGATCCCGAACAAGGCCTATGGTTCGACCCATCCAAGCTGCTGATCGATCCCTACGCCAAGGAACTGGATCGACCATTCCACTATGATCCACGCCTCGGTATCGTCGGCGAGGACACGCAAGACATCATGCCGAAGGCGATCGTCTCGCGCGATGTCGCCGTCAAGCCGGCCAAGCCGTTGTTTCAGGCCGGCTGCCTGATCTATGAGATCGCCGTCAAGCCTTTCACCATGCTGCATCCGGATGTGCCGGCGCAGCAACGCGGCACGGTCGCAGCCCTCGCCCACCCGGCAGTCATTGCCCATCTCAAGCGCCTGCAGGTCGATGCCGTCGAGCTGATGCCGATCACCGCATGGATCGACGAACGGCACTTGCCGCCCCTCGGCCTCACCAATGGCTGGGGCTACAATCCCGTCGGCTTCATGGCGCTCGATCCGCGCCTTGTGCCCGGTGGCATGAAGGAGCTGCGCGAGACGGTCGCTACCCTTCACGCCGAGGGCATCGCCGTCATCCTCGACCTCGTTTTCAATCATACGGGCGAGAGCGACCGCCACGGGCCGACGCTATCGCTGCGCGGCCTCGACAATCCCACCTATTTTCGCAGTGTGGCGGGCCAGCCCGGCACACTGGTCAACGATACCGGCACGGGCAACACCGTCGCCTGCGATCAGCCGGCAACCCGCAGGCTCATCCTCGACAGCCTCAGCCACTTCGTCCGCAATGCCGGCATCGATGGCTTCCGTTTCGATCTCGCCACCGTGCTTGGTCGTAACGGCAAGGGCTTCGATCCTGACAGCTTGACGCTGCGCGCCATGCTGGCGGACGAGGTGCTGCGGGATCGGATCATGATCGCCGAGCCTTGGGACATCGGTCCCGGCGGCTATCAGCTTGGAAATTTTCCAGCGCCGTTCCTCGAATGGAACGACCGCGCCCGCGACGACCTGCGCCGCTTCTGGCGCGGCAATGCCGGCATCGGCGATCTGGCGACGATCCTTGCCGGCTCCTCCCCCATATTCGGTCGCGATGGCCGCACGCAGACGCGCAGCGTCAACTTCCTTGCCGCCCATGACGGCTTCACGCTGATGGATCTCGTCTCCTACGAAAACAAGCACAACGAGGCCAATGGCGAGAACAATCGCGACGGCCATAACGAAAACTTCTCCTGGAACAACGGCGTCGAGGGACGAACGGACGATCTGTTGATCCAACACAAACGCCGCACCGATATCGAAGCCATGCTGTCGACGCTCTTTGCGACGCGCGGCACGATCATGCTGACGGCAGGCGACGAAGGCGGCCGCAGCCAGCAGGGCAACAACAACGCCTATTGCCAGGACAATGCCATCACCTGGATGGATTGGAAGGCGCTGGACGAGGAGCTGATCGGCCATGCCGCCTGGCTTGCCGGCCTGCGCCACCGCTTTGCCGCCTTCGGCCAGATGGACTTCTTTCGCGGCGATAGCGATGTGCTTTGGTTCTCCGCCGCCGGAACGTCGATGACGGTATCGGATTGGGAAGCACCGAATGCGTCTGTGCTCGGCATGGCAATCCGGACGGAGGACCGCACCACCGGCCGATCGACGCGGCTTGCGATGGTGTTCAACCGCGCCGCGGACGAACGCTCCGTCGCCTTGCCGGCCTCCGAAAGCGGCTGGTCTCAGCTGACGACGGCAGGCGAAACGCCAGCTGGAGAGCAGATCACCATTCCCGCCCGCTTCGTCGCCTTCCTTCTCGAATACTGATCGCTGTTGCTCTTTCGATCCCGATTCGCCAGAAAGGATTCTGACGACACAGACCGACGAGGATGGGATGCCTAGCGAAATTTCGCTTGTTGAGATCATGAAACTTGCGGGTACGGAGATCGGCGTTTCCGACTGGATCGTTGTCGACCAGACGATGATCGACACCTTTGCCGACGCAACGCTCGATCATCAGTTCATCCACGTCGACCCCGAGCGCGCCAAGACGGAAACGCCCTATGGCGGCACCATCGCTCATGGCTTCCTGACGCTCTCATTGCTTTCGGCAATGAACTACAGCGCCCTGCCGAAGATCCGCGAACAGACCATGGGCATCAACTACGGCTTCGAACAGATCCGCTTCATGTCGCCGGTTAAATGCGGCGCACGCGTGCGCGGCCGCTTCAAGCTAGCCGAAACGCGCCTGCGCGGTGCCAGCATGCTGATGCTGACCTATGACGTGACCGCGGAGATCGAAAACGAGCGCAAGCCGGCACTGACTGCGACATGGACGACCATATCGCAGTTCGATCCGAAGGATCGTCCGGAAGAGGCTTAAAGGCCCGCATCCTCCGCACCTTCAGCCAACAGGCCGAAAGCGTAATCGGAGAAGGAGCGCCAGACTTCGACGCGGAATGTCTCCTCATCAAGCCGCAAGATGACAACTTCCGCCTTGCCGAGCAGCGTGCGCGAGCAGGCGCCGACGGGAAATGCACTCAATGAAACATCCTGCGGGCAGCCGGCGGCAAGCGTCGCTTCCGCGCCGGGGCCAGAGACGATGACGGCGGTATTGCGATGCGAGACATCGGTCGCCGAATGCAGCACGCCGGACGACCCAGCCGTGCCCACCAGATCGGCACCACCTTCGTCGATGACCAGCCATTCGTCCGGCCCGAGCCAGAGAGCATGACGACCACCGTTGCTGGCTGAGGTCTTTGGCCGGGTCGGCAGCTGCAGGCCGAGCGCCTGCGAAAGACCGCCGACAGAATCGGCAGGCGCGCGCAGCGAAATGCGGCTTGCGGGAGCAGCCGGCGTCAGCCGGACGGTCGAGGAACCGCCATGGCGGCCGGCGAGCGGCAGTTTACGGGTAGCGAGATCAGCCATTGATCCGGCCTCCTTCCTTGTCAAAGAACACCAGATCCGTCACCTCGACTGATATCGTCTTGTCGGGCATCGGCACATAGAGCGTCTTGCCCATGCGCTCGCGTCCGCCGGCAACCAGCGCGAAGGCGATGGAGCGGCCGAGATTTTCCGACCAGTAGGCCGACGTGACATGGCCGAGCATGGTCATCGGCTTCTGTTCGTTCGGATCGGCAACGATCTGCGCGCCCTCCTCCAGCACCACCTTCGGATCGCGGGTGACGAGACCGACGAGCTGCTTGCGCCCTTCCTTGACGAGGTCCGGTCGCTTCAGGCCGCGAATGCCGACGAAATCGGTCTTCTTCTTGGAAACGGCCCAGGCAAGACCGGCATCGTCGGGGGTGACAGTGCCATCGGTATCCTGACCGACGATGATGTAGCCCTTCTCGGCACGCAGCACGTGCATCGTCTCCGTGCCATAGGCGCAGGCGCCCAGCGGTTCGGCGCGGGCCCAGACGGCTTCCAAAACGGACTGGCCGTAATCGGCCGGCACGTTGATTTCATAGCCGATTTCCCCCGTGAAGGAGACGCGGAACAGCCGGGCCGGCACGCCGCAGACCTTGCACTCGGCCACGCTCATATGCGGGAAGGCCTCGTTGGACAGATCCTGGCCCTCAACGAGCGGCTCGATGATCTCGCGCGCCTTCGGCCCCTGCACGGCGATGACGGCCCACTGTTCTGTGGTCGACGTCAGCCATACCTTCAGATACGGGAACTCGGTCTGCAGATAATCTTCCATATGATGCAGCACACGCGGCGCACCGCCGGTCGTCGTCGTCACATGGAAGCGATCGTCAGCCAGACGCCCAACGACGCCGTCGTCGTAAACGAAGCCGTCTTCGCGGGTCATGATGCCGTAGCGGCAGCGGCCGGGCTTCAGCGTATCCCAGGCATTGGTATAGATCAGGTTCAGGAACTCGGCCGCATCCGGCCCGACCACCTCGATCTTGCCGAGCGTCGAAGCATCGAACACGCCGGCCACTTCGCGGGCCGTGCGGCATTCGCGGTTGACGGCCTGATGCATGGTTTCGCCGGCGCGTGGATAGAACCAGGCGCGCTTCCAGTTGCCGACATCTTCGAAGATCGCGCCATGCGCCTCTTCCCAGGCATGCATCGGCGTCTTGCGGGCGGGATCGAAAAGCGAACCGCGCGAATGGCTGATCAGCGTGCCGTAGGTGACGGGCGTATAGGGCGCACGGAAGGTGGTAAGACCGACCTGCGGAATATCCTTGCCGAGCATTTCGGCGGCAATCGCCAGCCCGTGCATGTTGGAAAGCTTGCCCTGGTCGGACGCCATGCCGTTGGTGGTGAAGCGCTTGATATGCTCGATGGAGTGCATGCCCTCGCGCACGGCGAGACGAATATCCTTGGCGCAGACATCGTGCTGGAAATCGACGAAAGCCTTGGCATTCGTGTCAGGGCCGGCGCCTTCGGCAGCACCGATCATACCGCCGGTCCATTCGAAGGCCTGCTCGGCATGGAGCTGGATCTTCTCGCCGCCATTGGTGGCGCCGGTGGCGCGCGCCATCAGCTCGCCGGCGGCAAGCGATTCCTCGATCGCCGCCTGCAGCCCGTCCGTGCCGTTGCAGGCGCCAACCGACAGGCAATCCTGAACATAAGTGCCCGGCAGGAAGCGCTGCTTCTCGGCATCGAATTTCAGCTTGCCGCGCGACTGCGAAAAGAGATGGACGGAAGGCGTCCAGCCGGCCGAAACCAAGAGGGCGTCGATCGCGATCTTGCGCTTGGCGGAGCTGCCGTTGCGCGAGACGGTCATGGAGGAGACGCGAAGTTTGCCTGAGGTATCGACGACAGCATAGTCGGTCATCACCTCGATGCCGAGCCGCTTTGCCTCGGCCAGAACCGCCGCGCCCGGCCGCGCCCGGCTGTCGACGATGGCGACAACGGAAACGCCGGCGCGCTTCAGATCGAAGGCAGCTTCATAGGCGGAGTCATGCGCCGTATAGACACCGATCTTGGCACCGACGGCGACGCCATAGTGGTTGAGATAGGCGCGCGCGGCCGAGGCGAGCATGATGCCAGGCCGATCGTTATTCGGAAACACCATGTGCCGTTCGATGGCGCCCGTTGCCAGGATGGCCCGCTTGGTCCTCACTTGCCACAGGCGTTCGCGCGGCAGATCGCGGCCCGGCTTCGCCAGATGGTCGGTCACCCGCTCGGCAAGACCAAAGAAATTGTGGTTGTAGTAGCCAAAGGCCGTCGTGCGGGTCAGCACCTGGACATTCGGCATCGCCTTGAGCTTGGCGACAACACCCTGCGCCCAGTCA
Organism: Rhizobium sp. WW_1; assembly: GCF_003610155.1. Classification (NCBI taxonomy): domain Bacteria; kingdom Pseudomonadati; phylum Pseudomonadota; class Alphaproteobacteria; order Hyphomicrobiales; family Rhizobiaceae; genus Rhizobium; species Rhizobium sp. WW_1. The sequence goes on along the minus strand of NZ_RAIN01000003.1, from coordinate 175,642 downwards.
TAGCCCTCGACGCCGTCGATCTTGATGCCCGTGTCGAAGCGCAACGCGCCGCCGACTTCAGGCTGCTCGTCGCAGAGGATGACCTTCGCACCGGTCTCGGCAGCGGCCAGCGCCGCGGACAGACCGGCAATGCCGGCACCGACGACGAGCACGTCGCAATGGGCATAACGGCCGGCATAGTGATCAGGATCTTCTTCCGTCGGTGCAACACCGAGACCGGCGGCGCGACGGATGAAGGGTTCGTAGATATGTTTCCACGCGGCCTTCGGCCACATGAAGGTCTTGTAGTAAAAGCCGGCGGCAAAGAAGGGCGACATGAGATTGTTGACGCCGCCGACATCGAAGGCGAGCGACGGCCAGCGGTTCTGCGACTGCGCTTTCATGCCGTCGAAGACTTCCTGCACGCTCGCACGCACGTTCGGCTGCCGCCGTGCGGCATCACGGGAGATATCGAGCAGCGCATTCGGCTCTTCGGCACCCGCGGACAGGATGCCGCGCGGACGGTGATACTTGAAGGACCGGCCGACGAGATGAACGCCGTTGGCAAGCAGTGCCGAGGCGACGCTATCCCCCTCCAGCGCGGTATAGCTCTTGCCGTCAAAAGTGAAGCGAGCGGTTCTGGCCGGCGTCAGACGTCCCTTGCCCGCGATACGATTGGCGCCGCTCATTCAGCAAATCCCTCTTTTTGTGCCGTTTGTTCTTGTTCGTTCTGATGCTGCGCCGCCGGCTCGGACGCACCCGTCCGCAGCGTCGCCGGATCGGGCTTCGCCTCGCCGGCCTTATAGGTGCGGTAGAAGTGATCGCTCACCGTGTCGCGCGCCGCGTTGAAGAAACGGCCGCAGCCATGGATATGCCGCCAGCGTTCGAAGATCAGGCCCTTCGGATTGTCGCGCAGGAAGAAATATTCCTCGAATTCCTCATCCGAGATCCCGGCAATATTGGCCGGCCGCACGATATGCGCATCGCCGGCGTTGCGGAATTCGAGTTCCGAACGCTCTTCCTCGCAATAGGGGCAGTAAATCAGCAGCATCGTTTTTTACCTGTGTTAAAGCTCGGAGCCCGTAAGGCTTGTGCCGGGAGGCTGCGCGCAGAGCCGCCGTCCCATGGTGACGAAAGGTGTTATGCGCGTCAGCAGCGCCTCCAGCGATCCGTATGGTTCAAGGACATTGGTCATGCCGATATTGACCAGGCTCATGCCCAGCAGATCCGTATCCAGCAGAAATGCCCTCGTTGCCTCAGGCACCTGCTTCGGCACGAAATAGACCGCCGGCTTGTTGAACACCTTGGCACAGAGCAGCGTTCCGCTTTCAGCCACGAAGGGCCAATCGGCCTCATCCTTCGCCTTGTGGATAAGCTGCATACGAAAATCCTTGACCCCCGGAATGAGATCGCTGACCTCGGCCACGATCGCTCCGACCGGCATTGAAAGCCCCGCCGCAAGAACGATCCCGACCGCCGTCAGCATCAGTGCGCCACGGCAGCAGCCGCCGCCTCGTCGATCAGTCGGCCGGTGCGGAAGCGATCCAACGTGAGTCCGGCGTTAAAGCGATGCGGCTCGTCGCGAGCGATGAGATGGGCAAAGAGATTGGCCGAACCCGGCGTCGCCTTGAAGCCGCCCGTGCCCCAGCCGCAATTAACGTAGAGGCCCGGAACCGGCGTCTTCGACTGGATCGCCGAACGGTCCGGCGTATTGTCGACGATGCCGCCCCAGGAGCGCATCATCTTCACGCGGCGGAACATCGGGAAGAGCTCGCAGATCGCATCCAGCGTATGGGTGATGATCTGCAGGCCGCCGGTCTGGCTGTAGGAATTGTACTGGTCGGTGCCGGCGCCGATGACGAGCTCGCCCTTGTCGGACTGCGAGATATAGGCGTGCACCGTGTTCGACATGACGACGCAAGGGAAGATCGGCTTCAGCGGCTCGGAGACGAGTGCCTGCAGCGGGCTCGATTGCAGCGGCACGCGCACGCCGGCCATCTGCATGACGACGGTCGTATGGCCGGCTGCGGACACGCCGACCTTCTTGGCGCCGATAAAGCCCTTGCTGGTTTCGACGCCCATCACGCGGCCATCCGGTCCGCGTCGAATGCCGGTCACTTCGCAGTTCTGGATGATATGCACGCCGCGATCGGAAGCCGCGCGGGCAAAGCCCCAGGCGACCGCATCGTGGCGCGCCGTGCCGCCGCGACGCTGCAGGGCAGCGCCGTTGATCGGGTAGCGCGCCATCTTCGAAATATCGAGCGGCGGACAATAGGCTTTGGCCTGTTCCGGTGTCAGCCATTCATTGTCGATACCGTAGAGGCGGTTGGCGTGAATATGCCGCTTGAAGGACTGCTGGTCGTGCACATTGTGCGACAGCATCATCACGCCGCGTGGCGAATACATGACGTTATAATTGAGATCCTGAGACAGCCCCTCCCAGAGCTTCATCGAATGCTCGTAGATGTGCATGCTCTCTTCATAGAGATAGTTCGAGCGGATGATGGTCGTGTTGCGGCCGGTGTTGCCGCCGCCGAGCCAACCCTTTTCGATCACGGCGACATTGGTGATGCCGTGCTCCTTGGCGAGGTAGTAGGCGGCACCAAGACCATGACCGCCGGCGCCGACGATGATGACGTCATACTCCTTGCGCGGCTCCGGCGAGGTCCATTGAGCCTCCCAGCCCTTGTGAGCCCGCATCGCTTCCCGTGCCACGGCAAAAACCGAGTATTTACGCATTCGCCCTCAACTCCTTCAGGCAAGACGCCCTTCTTGTGGGTCATACAAATCGCAAATCAAAAACCGACACAACGGCTCTTTTGCGACGCATTCGGGATCGGCTTTCGACACGGTTAAAAAGAACCATCGGACCGCAAGGCTGAACCATTTGCGGCGTCAGCGCCCGCATGAGCAAATTCAGCTGTCTGGTGAACAAACCACAGTGTTGCGCCACGCGTAAAAAGAAGACACGCCGCAAGCAGATAAGACACCGTCGCCAGAATTAGGAAGACGAGTTCCGTAGCGGTCCCGTCGGCATGACCTTTCTCGGCGACTATGCCAAAGCCGAAACCAATGATGAACATCATAGCGAATTGCGTGCCAAGCGTCATCCAGCGCGCCCAGTTCGCCCGTTTACGAACAACCAGCCAAACCCAGAAGATTTGGACACAAAAAAACAAAATTTCTACAACGCTAAAAATGTGCGGCGCTTCAGCAAACCGACCGACTGTCCTGTCCCAGTTCACCAATTGATTGGCAACAATGACGGCCATCCCAGCATATGTGAGTCGGCCATAATACCGAACGCTGCCCGGCATAGTCTGATCACTCATAAATCTCCACCCTATTTGCGCTGCAGGTGACAAACCTTCACCCGGCCACCGTGGCCATCCCCGTGCCAGACGCATCCTTCCTTGCGCGGCTTCTGATTGTAAAGATAGATTCTTGCACGGTGTTTGCTGTCAAAGGTCTGGTTCGAGAAATCGTGGCCGCCGACCCGAACGTTCTTGCCGAGGCGGACTTCGCCGGCCATGGCAGGCATAAGCGCTGCAGCAAGAACAACAAGCACCAGCATAAGCAACGCAAGCAGCCTTTCGACGACAACAAGGTCGAGCGATTTCATAAAACGATTCCCCCTTGCCCCAGACAATTGCTTATGACGCAGTCGCCGCATCGCGCGAATGACTGTGATCCGAAATACTCACACAAGCATGTCAATGTTGCAAAGATCGGCGTCCGCCAATCGCTTATTCAACAGCGCCACAGGCACCGCAGGCTCATTTCGGCTCTCGACAAACCGCTTTTTCCTCTGCAAAGTCACGATCTGGCTAGACTTTGACAAACCGATCTGCTATCCCGCCTACCAATCGCAAGGCTACGGCTGCGCGAACGTTATATTTTTGCCTCCTGGCGCTGCCGTCGCCGCTGGCATCAACCAAACCAAAGGAACGTGATTCTCGTGCAGGTACTTGTCCGCGATAACAATGTCGACCAGGCTCTCCGCGCTCTCAAGAAGAAGATGCAGCGCGAAGGTATTTTCCGCGAAATGAAGATGCGCGACTACTACGAAAAGCCGTCGCAGAAGCGTGCTCGCGAAAAGGCTGAAGCTGTTCGTCGCGTTCGCAAGCTTGCTCGCAAGCGCGCACAGCGCGAAGGCCTTGTTGCCAAGTAATCGCCGTTTTTTCGACGTTTTCAGATGCATGTGTGGCGGGGGCGAGTCGTTCGCCGCCGCCTTTTTGATTTATTCTCCGGACAAATCGGATTAAATCAGAACAGCCTGATATGACGCATGGGGAAAGCGAACCCGATAATGGCAATGACGACTTCCGTAAAGTTCCGTACTTCGAACCTCTCCTTATTCGTTTCGAAGCGCGCTGCAGCTCTGCCTGCCTTGGCGGTATTAGCCGCAATCAGCCTTTCTGGCTGCCAGACCGCCTCGACTGATAACGTAATCCGCATCGACAAGGCGCAAGGCTCTTCGGAAAATATCGCCTCGCTGACGTCGGTCATCAATGCCAATCCGCAGGACCCGGAAGGCTACAACGTTCGCGGCACGGCCTATGGCCGCGGCGGTGATTTCAACCGTGCCCTCGGCGACTTCAATCAGGCGATCCAGCTCAATCCGAAGTTCTATCAGGCCTACGCCAATCGCGCGCTCATCTACCGCAACATGGGCAAGCTGCCTGAAGCGGTCGCCGATTATAATGCGGCGCTGCAGATCAACGGTAGTTACGATGTCGCCTATATCGGCCGCGGTAATCTCTATCGTCAGGCTGGCCGCGACAACGATGCCTTCAACGACTATTCCAAGGCCATCAGCCTCGGAACGACCGATGGACGCGCCTATAACGGCCGCGGCGTGATCTTCCAGAAGCGCAATCAGCAGGACAAGGCGATCGACGATTTCTCCAAGGCGATCTCGCTGTCGCCGAACTCGCCGGAACCCTACAATAGCCGCGGCATTTCGTACCTCGCGCAGAACGACGACGACAACGCCTTTGCCGATTTCAATCACGCCATCGAGCTGAATAACAAGGTCGCCGAATCCTGGGCAAACCAGGCCTTCGTCTACGAGCGCAAGGGCGACAAGGCGAAAGCACGCCGCTCCTATCAGCATGCAGTCAACCTCGACCCCAGCTATCAGCCGGCCAAGGACGGTCTTGCCCGCGTCGGCGCCGGTGCCTGATATAGAGGCATAACGAGGGACGCATCCAGCCGCCGGCAATTCCTGCTCGGCGGCTTTTCTTTGCCTCGGCGAACGCCTAGTCTCGGCCACCCCATTCGAGCGAGACAATGACATGCCCTCCCCTCAGAAAATCATCGTCATCGGTGCCGGTATCATCGGCGCTTCCATCGCCTGGTATCTGAGCCGCAGCGGCGCATCCGTGACACTGGTCGCGCAGCAGACGGGCGGCGTCGCTACGCCGAATTCCTTCGCCTGGATCAATGCAAGTTGGGGCAATCCCGACTTCTATTTCCATCTCCGTCACCGCTCGATGGCCGAATGGTCGAGACTGCAGAAGGAACTGCCGGATCTCCCGCTATCCTGGTGCGGCGGCCTCAGTTGGGACCTGCCCGAACCGGAGCTGGATGCCTATGCGGCGCAGCACCATGGCTGGGGCTATGGCATACAGCCGGTCAACCGCGCCACAATCGCGATGATCGAGCCGGGTCTCGCCAACCCGCCCGACTACGCACTGCATGTCGCGGAGGAAGGTGCCATCGAGCCCGTCGCGGCCGCCGAACTGCTGCTGGCGGATGCCCGCCGCCGCGGTGCCGCCCTACTGACCGGCGTCGAGGTCAAGGGCCTGCTCAGAGAGGGAGAGCGAATCGTCGGTATCGAGACGAGCCAAGGCCCGATGCGCGCCGATCATGTCGTTCTGGCGGCCGGCGCGGGCACGGCAGCGCTTGCAGCCTCGGCCGATATCCTCGTTCCCCTTGAAACGCCTCCGGGGCTCATCGTTCATTCCCGTCCTGTGGAGAAAATGCTGAATGGCCTTGTGATGGCGCCGGAGTTGCATCTGCGCCAGACGATGGCGGGCCGGATCATCGCCGGCGGCGACTTTGGCGGCACCGATCCCGGCGACGATCCAAAGGCTGCAGCCAACGCGCTTTTTGCCAAGGTCCAGGCGAGATTGAAGGGCGGCGACGCGCTGGAACTCGATTTCCATACCGTCGGTTATCGCCCGACGCCGAAGGACGGTCTGCCGATTCTTGGAGGCGTCGAGACAGTAGACGGTCTCTACCTTGCGGTCCTGCATTCCGGTGTCACGCTGGCACCGCTCGTCGGCCTGCTCGCTTCACAGGAGATCGTAGATGGCGACGAAGAACCCTCGCTTGCCGCGTTCCGGCTCTCGCGCTTTACCCAGCTCGGCAGCGAGGCAAAACGCAACCCAAGGGATGCATTGCCACAGTCGTAAATACCCGAGATCGCTTATGATTTCGAAGCAATGACTTTTCAGATGTTGCAAGGAAAATTACCGAGCCCTAACATGGGACTTCTGGAGCATGTAGCTTGGATCTGGGCACGGGGGCGCTTGGCATGACCATCACAACCATTCTTCGCGCGTTTGCCGCCGCCTCGGATCGCCATGGAGGCACGATCGGTTGATCGCCTCATGAGGAAGCCGCATTTTCCGAAAGCGTCGATTGGAGCCTATCTGATCGCCATTGCCCTGGCGATTGCCTTGCCGATTCTCGCCTTCGTCGCGCTGCTCCTGGTTCAGCTGGAGGACAATGAACGCGATGCGCTGAAGGGCGATACGGTACAGGATGCACAGGCGCTTTCGCGCGTCATCGACCGGCAACTGCAGGACATGGCAACGACGCTGCGGCTCCTGTCCTCCTCGCCGGAACTCGAACGCAACGACATCGCCACCTTCTTTGCCCGGACTGAAACGGTGCTGCGCACCGATTCTCTTTTCGTGCTGCTCATGGAAAAGGATGGCCAGCTGCGGCTCAACACCCGCTGGCCGCTCGGCAAGCCGCTCGGCAAGACGGGCAATATGGCCGCATTGCAATCGGCACTGGACTCCGGCCGCATCGAGGCATCCGACGTCTTCATTGGCTCCACCGCGCGCCGCTGGGTCTATAACGTCACCCTGCCCCTCGAACACTCGCCGGCGGGCGCAGCTCTGGTAGTAACCCAGGATGCGGACGAACTCGCCAAGCTCATTACGACCGAAGCCCTGCCGCCCGGCTGGTCGGCCGCCGTTCTGGACAAATCCGGCCATGTCGTTGCCGCCGGTGGTCCGACGACCCTTGCGCCCGGCGACGCGTTCAACAAGGACATCCTGCCGGGGCTGATCGCATCCAGCGGCGTCTATCAGAATGAAAAGACGCTGCCGAACGCAGTGCTCGGCTATGCGCAGATCTCGGGTTGGTCTTGGAAGGCCGTCGTCTGGGGTCCGATCGCATCCGCCCAGGCGTCGCTGATGAGCACCTGGCGCTTTCTCATCTATGGCGGCGTCACGCTGCTGCTGATTGCGCTCGTCGCCGTCTACGCTTTGGCACGCCAGGTGCGCACGACGATACAGAGCATTGCCGACATGGCGGACCGCATGGGCCGCGGAGAGATCGTGGCGCCGATCGACACCAGTGTCATCGAGGCAAACCAGGTCGCCATTGCGCTTTCCAACGCTTCGTTCGACCGCAGCGTCACGGAGGACCGGCTGCATTTCGTCATGCACGAACTCGTCCACCGCACCAAGAATCTGCTGGCGCTCGCCCAGGCAATGACACGCCAGCTCGCGCGGCAGACGGACAGCGTCGATTCGTTTCAGCGCGCCGTCGCCGACCGGCTCGAGGGCCTGGCGCGCTCGATCGAGGTTCTGACCAGCGAACAATGGTCCGGCGTGTCGCTGCGTCGCGTGATCGACATCCATCTCGCAACCTTCCTGCAGGCGCCGCAGCAGCTCGAGGTTCTCGGCAACGATTTCGTGTTGAAGCCGGAGGCCGTACAGAATCTCGGCCTCGTCCTGCATGAACTCGCTACCAATTCGGTGAAATATGGCGCGCTCTCTGCGCCAGAAGGCAAGATTACCATCGAATGGACGAATCAAGCCGCTGAAACCGGCACGATGATCCGCTTCGTCTGGACCGAAAGCGGCGGGCCGCCGGTCAAACCACCGAACGAAACCGGCTTCGGCACCACGGTCACGAAAACCCATGCGGCCGCATCCTTCGGCGGCCATGTCGAGGTCGACTTCCGCAAGACTGGCCTCGTCTGGATGCTGACTGCGCCACGCAGCACGATGGAGCGTCAAAGAAGCTGATGCCTATGCCTCGGCGCGGGCAAGCAGCAATGCGCGCTCCCTTTCATTACCGGCCAATTCGGCGGCGCGGCGGAATTCCATGCGCGCCTCAGCAGCACGTCCCAGCTTCGCAAGAAGATCACCGCGCACTGTCGGCAACAGATGTGATTGTCTCAAACGCGGCTCGTCCGTCAACGCGTCGGCGATCGCAAGACCCTGGGCTGGACCGAACGCCATGCCGACGGCTACGGCCCGGTTGATTTCGACGATCGGCGACGGCGCTGCCAGGGCAAGCGCCTGGTAATAGGCGGCGATGGCAATCCAGTCGGTGTCACCCGCGGTCGCCGCCCTGGAATGGCAAGCCGCGATCATCGCCTGCAGCAGATAGGAATCGGGCATCGAGGTCAGAAGCATAGCGCGGGCCAGACCAGCAAGACCGCTACGGATCAACGCCCAATTCCACCGGCTGCGATCCTGATCGAGCAGCAGGATCGGGTTGCCCGCCCCATCGGCCCTGGCGGCAAGGCGCGAGGCATGCAACTCCATGAGAGCCAGCAGCCCCAGCACCTCCGGTTCTTGCGGCATCAATGCCGCCAGCGAACGTCCCAACCGCAAGGCCTCGCCGCACAGATCGGCTCGCAGCCAATGCGGCCCCTCCGTCGCCACATAACCTTCGTTGAAGATCAGATAAACCACCTCCAGAACGGCGGCGAGACGCACCCGGCGCTCTTCGCCTCGTGGCGTCTCGAAAGCGATTTCGGCATCGCGAAGCGTCCGCTTGGCACGCACGATGCGCTGCGCGATCGTGGCTTCAGGCAACAGAAACGCGCGACTGATTTCCTGGATAGACAGCCCGCCCAGCAGCCGCAGGGCGAGCGCCACGCGCTGCTCTGCCGGCAAAACCGGATGACAGGCGGTGAAGATCAGCCGCAGCAAATCGTCGTCTATATCTTCATCGAGCATTGCCTCGATAGCGGCGGCCTCCCGCTCGAGCCCGGCAAGATCGACGGTCAATTCGCGATGCTTGCCGTCGATCCGCGTGGTACGACGCAGCCTGTCGAGCGCCTTATTCTTGGCAACCTGCGTCAGCCAAGCCGCCGGGTTGCGCGGGATGCCATCGCGAGGCCAGCGCTCGAGAGCAGCCACGAAGGCGTCCTGAGCAATCTCTTCGGCCAGGCCGACATCCCGCAGCAAGCGATTCAGCCTGGCGACGAGCTTGGGCTGCTCGATCCGCCAGACTGCTTCGATGGCACCGGACGTGGTCACCCCTTCAACTCGTTGAAGCCTTCGGCTGCCTTCTGCACATCCTCGGGGAAGTCGCTTATCTCTTGAATGCGGCGAACCTCGATGATGGCGTCTTCCGACGCTGGGCAACGGCGTGCCCATTCGATGGCCTCGTCACGCGAGCGCACGTCGAGAATCCAATAGCCGCCAAGCACTTCCTTGACCTCGGCGAACGGGCCGTCGACGACGATGGGCTTTCCGCCCTTGAAACTCACCCGGGCGCCAGAAGCCGGAGGATGCAGCCCATCGAGCGCCAGGAGCACACCGGCTTTCTTCAGCTCCTCATTGTATTTCATCATCGCCTCGATCGCCTCCAGGCTCGGCAAGGCATCGGGCGCGGCGGAAGCGTAACCGTCGGGGATCATCAACATCATGAAACGCATGGGTTCTTTCTCCTTGGTTGGGTTGAACATACCACACGACGAACGAGCCACGTCAGAATCGACGGGAGTCGAAAAAAATAGACGCAATTTTTTGAGACCCACGGCGGCAAGCGGAAGGCATGGAACTGAGCACACCAGGAATGCCCGCCGCGGCAGGCTCCCAGCCGAGGCGGAAGCACATCCAGCTTCAAGATCAAGCAAGCTTCGATTGAACGGTCGGCGCGTCCAGGCGCTTACTCGTTCATCGCCTTGACGATTTCCTCGGTCACCTTCTTGGCATCGCCCAAAAGCATCATCGTGCCGTCCTTGTAGAACAGCGTATTGTCGATGCCGGCATAGCCGGAGCCGAGCGAACGCTTGACGAAGAGGCAGGTCTTGGCCTTGTCGACGTCAAGGATCGGCATGCCGTAGATCGGCGAGGTCTTGTCGTCGCGCGCCGCCGGATTGGTGACGTCGTTGGCGCCGATGACATAGGCGACATCGGCCTGGGCGAATTCCGAATTGATGTCCTCGAGCTCGAAAACCTCGTCATAGGGGACATTGGCTTCAGCGAGCAGCACGTTCATATGGCCGGGCATACGGCCAGCGACGGGATGAATGGCATACTTCACTTCAACGCCGTGCGCCTTCAGCCTGTCGGCCATCTCGCGCAGCGCATGCTGGGCCTGCGCCACCGCCATGCCGTAACCTGGCACGATGATGACCTTGGATGCATTCGCCATCAGATAGGCGGCATCCTCGGCCGAACCGAGCTTGACGGTCTTGTCGGAATTATCAGCTCCACCCGATGCCGTCTCGCCGCCGAAGCCGCCGAGAATGACCGAGACGAACGAGCGATTCATACCCTTGCACATGATGTAGGACAGGATCGCACCCGAGGAGCCGACGAGCGCGCCGGTGATGATCAGCGCGAGATTGCCGAGCGTGAAGCCGATGCCGGCTGCTGCCCAGCCGGAATAGGAATTCAGCATCGACACGACGACAGGCATGTCGGCGCCGCCAATCGGCACAATCAACAGCACGCCGAGCGCCAGCGACAGAGCCACAATCGCCCAGAAGGCGAAATGGCTCTCGCTGGCCGCCAGGCTGATGATGGAGATCACGATCAGCACAAGCAGGGCGGCGTTGATGATATGCCGGTTCGGCAGCAGGATCGGCTTGCCAGACATGCGACCGTCGAGCTTCAGGAAGGCGATGATCGAACCGGTGAAGGTCAGCGCGCCGATGGCGACGCCGATCGCCATTTCGATGCGGGCTTCCGTGTGAATGGAACCGATATTGCCGATGCCGAAGGAGGATGGTGTGTAGAGCGCAGACGCTGCCACGAGGACCGCAGCAAGGCCGACCAACGAATGGAAGCCGGCCACAAGCTGCGGCATCGACGTCATCGGAATGACGCGGGCGATATAGGCGCCTGCGCCGCCGCCAATGGCAAGGCCGATGATGATGAGCACGAAGCCGCCGAAGGATGGCGTCGCCAGCACCAGCGTCGTGGCGATGGCAATGCCCATGCCGATCATGCCGTAGAGATTGCCGCGCCGGCTGGTCGCCGGATGGGAAAGCCCGCGCAATGCCAGTATGAACAGGACGCCGGAGACGAGATAGAGGAAAGCCGCGATATTGCTCAGCATGCCGCCCTCACTTGTCCTTCTTCTTGTACATCGCCAGCATTCGCTGGGTGACAAGGAAACCGCCAACGATATTGACCGAGACGAGCACCAGCGCCACGAAGCCGAAACCCGTGGCGAGACCGCTCGCCGAAATGCCCACAGCCAGCAAGGCGCCGACGACGATGACCGAAGAGATCGCGTTGGTCACCGCCATCAGCGGTGTGTGCAGGGCCGGCGTCACCGACCAGACGACGTAATAGCCCACAAAGATCGCCAGTACGAAGATCGCCAGCTGGAAGACGAAGGGATCAATCGCTCCACCCGTTGCGGCGCTCGCGACCTCTGGCGCATGCGCGGCGGCGGTCGTAACGGCGGTGACGGCATCGTTCAGTTGCTGGAGTGCCTGGTCCATTGCTTGGCTGGCCATCTCAGAGATCTCCCTTCTTGACCGTCGGCTGGTCGGGATCGACGAAATTCGGATGCACGACTTCGCCGCCATCGGTCAGCATCGTCGCCTTGATGAGCTCGTCGGCGCGGTTGAGGCCGAGGCTCTTCGTATCCTTGTCGACCATCGTTTCCAGGAACGTGACCAGGTTCTTCGCATAAAGAGCGGAAGCGCTGGCCGCGATCCTTCCGGCCATATTCGGATAGCCGACCACCTTCACGCCCTCGACGTCGGCAACCTTGTCGTACTCGGCACCTTCAATATTGCCGCCCCGCTCGATTGCGAGATCCACGGCAACCGCACCCGGGCGCATGGCCTTCAGCATGTCGCGGCCGACGAGCCGCGGTGCCGGCCGGCCGGGAATGAGCGCCGTGGTGATAATGATGTCCTGCTTGGCGATATGATCGGCGACGAGCGCGGCCTGCTTGGCCTGATACTCCCTGGACATTTCCTTGGCGTAGCCGCCGGCGGTCTCCGCCGCCTTGAATTCCTCGTCCTCGACGGCGATGAATTTCGCGCCGAGCGAGGCGACCTGCTCCTTGGCCGCCAGGCGAACGTCGGTCGCCGAAACCTGCGCGCCGAGACGCCGCGCCGTGGCGATCGCCTGCAGGCCGGCAACGCCGGCACCCATGACGAAGACCTTTGCCGCCGGCACGGTGCCGGCCGCCGTCATCATCATCGGCAGCGCCCGGTCGTAGACGGCAGCAGCCTCGATCACGGCCTGATAACCCGCGAGGTTGGCCTGCGACGACAGCACGTCCATCGACTGGGCGCGGGTGATGCGCGGCATCAGCTCCATGGCAAAGCTCGTGAGCCCCGCGCGCGCCATTTCGGCAAGCGCCGCTTCGTTGCCATAGGGGTCCATGATGGCGATGACGATGGCCCCGCTCTTGTAGCCCGAGATCTCCTTGCTGGTCGGACGCCTGACCTTGAGGATGACATCCGCCGCCTTGGCATCCTTGATCGAGCCTATGCGGGCACCGACGGCTTCATATTCGGCATCCGGAATACGCGACGAAGCACCCGCGCCGGCCTCGATCACCACATCGAAACCGAGACCCCTCATCTTCTTGACCGTTTCAACGGAAGCTGCGACGCGCGTCTCGTCCGCCACGCTTTCCTTGGCCACGAAAACCAGATTGCTCAACGACAACACCTCGCCTCAAACGGCTCCGCGCCCGAATGCGACGGCGCAGCAGCCTGCAGAATCATGGGAAAGCGCGGGCCGAATTGGCCCGACGTCGGTCAGCGCTGCAGTATCAGCGCAACAGGACGATGCTGGCGATGGTCAGAACGATGAAGATCAGGACGCCGCCGAGGAAGCCGGCATGGCCGAAGAAGCCGGCCGCCATGGCGATCAGCAGCGCAGCGATGATCGCAGATCCGACCTTGGCGCCCGAGATGAAAAGATTATAGGTCTTCTCATGCTCCTTGTAGTCCATGGCAGCGCCGGTCTCTGCCGGTCCGGTATGATGTTCGGCCATTCAGAATTCTCCCCTCAATCCTCTCCCCCGACAGACGATTAGGCTGGCGGCCGGAGCTCATCCTCGAAAGCTGCGATATCCCGCAACCCAATTTCCTCTACCGAGGGGTTACACAAAGCGAGGAGAAATGCAATGCACGAGAAGGTCGCAGGTAGGCGCAAGCTGACGGAATCGTCGGTGTATTTGGCCTGCGCCGCCACCGGAGCGACGATGCCGGCTATCAAATGGCGTCGGATGGCAAAAGCCTGCCGGCGCCTAGCTGCCGCCGGCTGAGACTGCTGACCCGCTCGACGACCTGCTCATTCGGCACCGGAGGGGAAAATACATAGCCCTGGATGATATCCGCCAGGTTTCGCTCGACGACCAGAGCCAGCTGTTCCAGCGTCTCGACGCCTTCGATCACGATATGCAGGCTGAGTGCGCGGGAAAGATCGACGATGCCGCACAGGAGCTTGAAACGGCGGCTGTCCGTCGTGATGTCACGGACGAAGGAGCGGTCGATCTTGACGATATCCACGGGTAAGGTATCGAGATAGCTGAGGCTGGAGAAGCCCGTACCGAAATCGTCGATCGCAATCGTGATGCCCTTCGCCCGCAGATCCGCGAGGATGGAGCGAACGGTTGCCACCTCATCCATCAAGCAGCTTTCGGTGACCTCGAGGTGCAGGCGGGAGGGCTCCAAGCCCGACGTATCGAGCGCCGCCATGACGATCTTGACGATCTCGTTGTTGCGCAGATCCAGCGCCGAGAGATTGACGGACACCGCAAGCGGCGCTGGCCACGAAGCGCAATCCCGGCAAGCCTGGTTGATCATGAAGCGGGTGATGCCGGCGACGATACCCATTTCCTCGGCAACCTGCACGAAGAGATCGGGTGGAATCGAGCCCTTTTCCGGGTGTATCCAGCGGGCAAGCGCCTCGCAGCATTCAATACGGGATCCGTCAGGCGAATACATCGGCTGGTAGACGGCTTGAAGCCGGCCGGTTTCTATCGCCTCACGCAAGTCATCTTTCAGCTTCTGCCGTTCGACGTAACGTGCGTCCATTTCCTGCGCGAAGGCGCTGCAGCTGCCCTTCAGCCGCGATTTGGCATCGAAGAGCGCAAGATCCGCCTTGATCTGCCACTCCTCCGGACGGAATTCCCGACTGGGGATGGTCATATATCCGCCACTGACGGAAATCCGGAAGCTGTTATCCTCGACGCTATAGGTGCCGGCCATTGCCGCGTGCAGGGAGCGAATGCGTGCGTCGATATCCGGGGTATCGTCTTCATTCGAAAAGAACAGCACGAACTGATCGCCGACGAGGCGGGCGGCAAGCGCCACCGTATCGGCACGCTCCTTCAGTCGCTCGGCTATGGCGACCAGCAAACGGTCCCCGACGACATGGCCCTTGGTATCGTTGACATGCTTGAAGTCATCGATATCAAGTACCAGAATGCCGATGCGGCTTTCCCGGTTGCTGGCGGCCAGCTTCTCCTTGACCAGCTCTATGAAATATTCGCGGTTCGGCAGCCCGGTCAAAGGGTCATAGCGCACCATATGCAGGATCTTGCGCTCCGCCCGGACGCGCATCGTCACATCCTCGAAGATCAGTATGACGATCCCATCTCCACGACGGCTTGCCGAAAACTCCAGGAACTGATCCTCGTTGAACTGGATGAGCGTTCGCGAAAGCGTGCCGCTGACGAGCTGCGCCAGCTGTCGCTGAATCAGCCCCGGCAGCGATCCGTCGATGAAAGCGTGGCGGGCGCCATAGCGCAGAACCACGTCGAATTCGCAGTCCTTGAGCCGTTCCGGATGCGCGAAGTTGAGAAGCTCGCATGCCTTGCGATTGACGACAAGAATGCGGTTTTGGGCGTCCAGCATGAACAACCCGTGCGTCATGTTGTTCAGCGCGGTGTCGAACCTGTCGGCAATCAGTGATATCTCGCGCGAAGCGACGATGTTCTGATAGAGAAATTCGCGCATTCCGTTCGCCATCGAACGCGTCGTCAACCCGAACGGAATGAGCATGAGGGAAGCGATCGCCTTGTAGAGCTGCTGCGACAGCAGGCAGGCAATGACGATCGGCACGCAGCAGGCGAGAATCTGGAGATCGATCGCTTTCGGCGACCCATAGTTGCGACCGACGACCGATACCATCGACGCCATCGTCACGGCAACGCAGATGAATTCCGCCAGCGGATTCTGCACGACAAGGATGGCATAGGCGCTGCCGATGCCAAGGATGGCCGCCGTCGCCGCCGCGCCGATCAAATAGCGCGTTTCCCAGCCGGCGATGTCGGCGCGCGTAAGGCCGCCCTTGTCGGCGGCATCGAAGAGCTGAAACAAATGAATGCGTAAGCCGAAGACGACGGCGAACGCTACGCAGAAGGCGAGATAGATGCCGGCATGCGTACCGAGGAAAACGAGGAGATATGTCAGGATGTGAACGAACACGCCCGTAAAGAGCGTTTTGCGATTTCCGAAAAGCGAACTGACGAACGACAGATAAACATCCGTCGGCACGGTGTCCGGGCTTGGAGGCTTCATTCAGACTTCCCCTGATGCGGCGGACACCCTAGTGGAAACCATTTAAAATTTACTTGCCCAAGCAAAGCCCATCCGGACAGATTTTCCAATCAAGTCGGCAGCTTAAACCGAAGCAAGATTACGGTCCTTATCGTGATGGCGCAACTACTCCCGACGGACCTTATCACGGGAATAATATTTAAATTACTAATAAAGAAAGCAATACAACACTAAAGACTTACGAAATACGTTTACAGCTTACCCGCCCGCTGCTGGATCATCATGAAGGTGTCGAAAGTATACTCGGAAAGCTGCATCCAAAGATAGGCGTCCTTTTTGTAGGCGACCTGATCCTCATAGATGCGCTTGAAGTAATCGTTGGATTTGGAGAGATCGGCATAAAGCGCGCTGGCCGCCTGGAAGCAGGCCTCCATGATCTCCTGGCTGAAGGGCCTGAGCGTCACGCCCTGTTTCACGATATCCTGCAGCGCCTGCGGATTCTTGACATCGTATTTTGCCAGCATGTTGGTGTTGGCGAAGGCGCAGGCGTCCGCGAGGATTGCCTGATAGTTCTTCGGCAGGGCATTCCATTTTTCCAGATTGAAGAAGGCATGCACCACGGCGCCGCCCTCCCACCAGCCGGGATAGTAGTAATATTTGGCGATCTTCTGCAGCCCGAGCTTCAGATCGTCATAAGGACCGACCCATTCGGCCGCATCGATGGTGCTCTTGTTCAGGGCGTCGTATACGCCGTTGACCGGGATATCCTGCTGCGGCACCACGCCGATCTTTTCGATCACCTTGCCGGCGAGACCGGCAATGCGCATCTTCAATCCTTTGAGATCGTCGAGCGTGTTGATTTCTTTGCGGAACCATCCGCCCATCTGCGCACCGGTATTCCCTGCAGGCAGGCCCAAAATGCCCTGCGTGGCATAGAATTCGTTCATCAGCTTGTTGCCGTCGCCCTGATAGAACCAGGCATTGCTCAGCCGCGCATTGAGGCCGAATGGCAGGGCTGTGCCGATGGCGTAGGTCGGGTCCTTTTGCCAGAAATAATAGGAGCAGGTATGCGCGGCATCGACGGCTCCGGCGCTGACCGCGTCGGCCGCCTGCGCGCCAGGCACGATTTCGCCGGCCTCATAGGTCTGGATGACGAAATTGCCGCTGGTCGCGTCCGACACATGCGCGGCGATATCTTCGGCGCCGCCATAAATCGTGTCGAGGCTCTTCGGAAAGGAAGAGGTCATCTTCCAGGTGATCTTCGGATTTTCCTGGGCAAGGGCCGGGCTTGCCAGCGCGGAGGCGGCAGCACCTGCGCCAACGGTCCCTGCCCGCCTGATGAAGGAACGGCGATCCATCGAATTCTCCCATACGGACGGCATTGCAGGGGAACGGCGCGCTCCCCATCACGGCGCAAGCGATGGAACTAACCATGCCGCACACACTCTTTCAAGTTTGCTCTCGCACCGCATTATGGCGATTCCTGTACATCCGCATAACGAGCCGAAACAAAGCCCTAGGGAAAGTGCTGCGCGTTGCCGGACGCGCCATCTTCGCGTAGATTTACGATAGATGTATCTGCCCTCGGATTGACATCATGCTCATCCAGGGATTTCGGTGAAAACCGTCACGCAGCTTCCGGAGCCTTGAATGTCCAGACCGATCATCGCCATCCCCGCCGATATCCGTGAATTCGACGGCACAAGCTGGCATGCGGTGCAGCTGCAATACGTGCGGGCCGCCGTGAAGGCCGCGGGATTGATGGCGCTGATCGTGCCCGCGCTCGAGGACGACAACGATGCGGACGCCATTCTCGATCGCGTCGACGGACTGCTCGTCTCTGGTTCTGCGACCAACGTGCATCCATCCCTCTATGGCAAGGAAGCGCGCGACAGCGACGGCCCCTTCGATCCGGCACGCGACGCAACGTCGTTGCCGCTGATCCGCCGCGCCATCGAGCGCGCCATTCCGATGCTCGCCATCTGCCGCGGCATTCAGGAGCTGAACGTCGCTCTCGGCGGCACGCTCGCCAGCGAAATCCAGGAGCAACCCGGCATCTGGGATCACCGCAAGCCTGCGAATGTCGACCGCGACACGATGTATTCCATCCGCCAGAGCGTCTTCGTCAAGGAAGGCTCGTGCATCGCCCGTGTCGTCGGTCCCGGCGAAGTCCGCGTCAACTCGCTGCATCGCCAGGCGATTGCCGACACCGCACCAAGGCTGCAGGTCGAAGCTCTGGCCGAGGATGGCACGATCGAAGCCGTCTCCGTCATCGGCGCCAAGGCCTTTGCCGTCGGCGTGCAGTGGCATCCGGAATATTGGGCCGAGACGGATTCGCCGTCGCGCAAGCTGTTCGTGGCTTTCGGCGACGCGGTACGTGATTATGCTGCGGATAAGGAGCGGCACACGGCCGCCCACTATCCGCAGAAAGCCGTATAATCAGCCACGCGGCTTGACCGGCGTTTCCGGCACCGGCGTCACAGGCTCACCCTTCGCAAACCATTCGATGATGTTGTCGGCGACGAGATCAGCCATGGCATCGCGTGTCGGCACGGAGGCGGAGGCCACATGCGGCAACAACGAAACATTGGGCAACGAGAGGTAGCCGGCCGGAACATTCGGTTCGTCGTAGAAGACATCGAGGCCGGCGGCACCGAGCGTACCGTTACCCAGTGCAGCGATCAGCGCGTCGTCATCGACGGACCAGCCGCGGCCGACATTGATGAACACGCCCTGCGGCCCAAGCGCCGACAGGATCTCCGCATTGATGACCTTATGTGTTTCTGCCGTCTTCGGCACGATGGAGATCAGCGTGTCCACCGACTGCGCCATTTCCTTGAGCGTCGGGTAGTAGTCGTAAGGCAGCGAATCGCGCGGCGAGCGCGTGTGGTAGCCGATCTTCACCTTGAACGGCTCCAGTCGCCTTGCGATCTCAAGACCGATGCGGCCGAGGCCGTTGATGCCGATGCGACGGCCTTTCATGGCAAAAGGCGAGAGCGGAAACGCTCCATCCTTGGCCCAACGTCCCTCGCGCAGCCAGGCTTCCGCCTTCGGAAATTGCCGCAGCGTGTTCAAAAGCAGGGCGATCGCGGTATCGGCGACCTCGTCATTCAGAACGTCAGGCGTATTGGTGACGACGATCCCCTTTGAGGCCGCGTGCTTGACGTCGATGCCGTCGTAGCCGACGCCGAAGTTGGCGATGACTTCGAGCTTGGGAAAGGCATCGATCCAGGCCGCATTGAAACCGCCGGAAACAGCGACGCCGCGAATGCGCGCCGCAGTCTCAGCGTCGACCTTCGGACCGCCATCGCGCTCGGCGGGGATGACATCGAACTGCTTTCCGAGCCTTTCGAGGACACGCGGGTGTATCTTCCCCGGAACGAGGACGGCGATGCGGTTGTCGGACATGTATCTTTCCTCTTGAGATGCGGTTTGGCGCTAGAGCAATTCCAGCAAAAGTGCGAAGCGGTTTTGAGTCCAGAATTGCGTGAAAACAAAGAGATAAAGCAATCCCAGGAAAAGCGCGCATCGGTTTGGCGCCCGGAATTGCGAGAACACAACGAGACTGATTGGCTCAGGGATTCCGTGAGGGCTGAAGCGTCCTAGCGAGCCTTGTAGGGCGCCGTCGACTGGCGGATGCGCATTTCTGGCTTGATAAGGTGGATACCATCCGGCTCATGGCTTCCCGCCAATCTATCCAAAAGTGCCCGCGCTGCAAGCCTTCCGACCTCGGCCTGACCATTCCAGACAGTCGTCAGCGCCGGCGTTGCGATCGCCGCCTCCTCCAGATCGTCATAGCCGGTAACCGAGATGTCGCGCCCCGGCACGAGCCCGGCGCGGGAAATGCCGTTCATCAGGCCGATAGCGACCAGATCGTTCCAGCAGACCGCCGCCGTCGGCTTCTGCGGCAGCGACAAAAAATGCACCGCCGCCTCGAAGCCGCCCTGCTTGGAGCGGGCGCCGGGAATGCGCAGATTGGGATCGACCTCGATGCCCGCCTTGCGCAGCGCATTGACATAGCCCTGATAGCGATCGCGCCCCGTCGAGGTCTGGTCCGTGCCGCCGATCATGGCGATCGAACGGTGGCCAAGGCTGATCAGATGATTGGTGGCAAGCGAGATGCCGTAGCTGTCGTCGCCGCGATAGGTCGGCAGATCCAGCGCCTCGATCTGTCGCGCAACGAGGATAGCCGGCATCCCGTTCTCTTCCGCCAGCTCGAAATCCTCCGGTGGCGTGCCGATCGCCGGCGACATGATGACACCGTCGCCGCCGAGCTGCAGCAGCGTCTCGATGAAGGTCCGCTGCTTCTCGACCGAATCGTAATGGTTGGAGAGAATGAAAGTGTGCCGGCTGCGATCAAGCTCGCTTTCGATCGCCTTCAGGATTTCCCCGTAGAAGGGGTTCATGATGTCGTGAACGACGACGCCGATAATGCCCGACCTGGACGTTCGGAGGCTCGCCGCACGGCGATTATAGATGTAACCCAGCGCTCGCGCCTGGTCCTTGATCTTCTCTCGCGTATTGACCGCAACCAGCGGACTGTCGCGTAGAGCCAAAGACACCGTTGCCGTAGAAATGCCGAGCGTTTCCGCAATCGTCGAAAGCTTTATCTTTTGCGCCACGCGCTCCCTCCCCGTGAAACGCAGCCGTAACATATTCCGTTCGCTTTGCGATTCCGGAATTTAAAATATTTAATTAAAAGCTTTAATCGCGGCGCGCAACTCGAATTTCTTGAGGATTCTCAGAATTCGCCTTCATCCTCGTCGTCATCGCCGGCCTGGAGATTGTGCTCGATCGTCTTGAGCAGGCGCACAAGCGATCGGATGTCCTTTTCCGAGAAGCCGCGGGTCGCCAGCTCATCGCAGCTTGCGGCCGAACTTTCGATCTCGCTGACGCTGTTTCGCCCTGTATCAGTCAGATAGACCTTGGTAAGCCGCGCATCCTCGGCATCCGGCCGTCGTTCGACGAAGCCCTGCGCCTCCATGCGTCCGATTGTGCGCGTCATCGTCGGTGCCTTGACGCCGAGTTTCTGCGCCAGCGTGCCGGCCGGAAGCCCGTCATTCGCCGCCAGGGCAAGAATGACGCCATCCTGTCCGGCATAGAGACCGCTTGCCGTCAGGCTGCGCGTCATCACCGTGCGCATGGATCGCGCCGCCTGCGTCAATGCCGGCGACAGATCGGCAAGCGTGTAGTCACGGTGATCCTTCTTCTTACCTGACTTACTTTTCTTCCCGACCTTGTTCTTTTTGCCCATCGTGATTCCGTTGACCTTTTCGCCGCGAAGTCATCACGCTATGACATTGCGCAGGTTATTGACATAAACAAGAGGCACACCCTCAGATGGCGCATCCTTTGCCATGTTTCGATGACAATGATGAAACATTGACGGCTAAAGAGCGAACAAAATGGATCGCCGTGCTGCCACTTGGCGCCTATGAGCAACACGGCCCGCATCTGCCGTTCGAAACCGATACGCTTATTGCCGAGGGAATCGTCTCACGCCTCAAGGTTGCTTTGCCGGCCAATTTGCCGGTCACCTTCCTTGCCGTCGAGCCCGTCGGCTACTCGATCGAACATATCGATGTCGCCGGCACCAGGACGCTGGCCTTCGACGAGGCCGTGCGCCGCTGGCTCGCGATCGCCGAGCGGTTGGGCAAGCTCGGCATCCGCAAACTCGTCATGCTGAATGCCCATGGCGGCAACTCTCCGCTGATGACCATCGTCGCGACGGAAGCGCGTGTGCGGTTCAACATGCTGGCGGTCGCAACCAGCTGGACGCGATTCGGCGTGCCGGACGGACTGATTGCACCCGATGACAAAGCCATCGATATCCACGGCGGCGATATCGAGACATCGGTCATGCTCGCCCTCCATCCGGACAAGGTGGATATGTCGAAGGCGGCAAACTTTCCGTCGCGCCAATCGGAATTCATCAAGGACTTCAGCCATCTGCGGGCCTATGGTCCCCATGCCTTCGGTTGGAAAATGTCCGATCTGAGCGAGCGGGGCGTGGCCGGCAATGCGAGCGCGGCAACTGCCGCCAAAGGCGAGAAGCTGATCGCCCACGCCGTCAAGGGCCTCGTTGAACTGCTCGAAGATGTCGACAAGTTCGACCTGTCGACACTGACCTGACCGGCGGCCGGGTTCGACCATCCGCAATCCAATGTGATCTTATAACATATAAAAGCCTTTGAACTGGCGTCTCCAACTCCTTATATGAAACCCGACCAATGTCTGCTCCCCGGGGCAACCTTCCATATTTCGAGGCTCCCATGACCGAAACAGCCACGCAAAAGCCCATTCCCGTTACCGTTCTCACCGGCTATCTCGGCGCCGGCAAGACGACGCTGCTGAATCGTATCCTTTCGGAAAATCACGGCAAGAAATACGCCGTCATCGTCAACGAGTTCGGCGAGATCGGCATCGACAACGACCTCATCGTCGAATCCGACGAAGAAATCTACGAAATGAACAATGGCTGCGTCTGCTGCACCGTCCGCGGCGACCTGATCCGCGTCGTCGAAGGACTGATGCGCCGCCCCGGCCGCTTTGACGGCATCATCGTTGAAACCACCGGCCTTGCCGATCCCGTTCCCGTCGCCCAGACCTTCTTCATGGACGACGATGTCCGCGCCAAGACCGAACTCGACGCCGTCGTCGCGCTCGTCGACGCCAAGCACCTGCCGCTGCGCCTGAAGGACAGCCGCGAAGCGGAAGACCAGATCGCCTTCGCCGATGTCGTCGTCATCAACAAGTCCGATCTCGTTTCGCCGGAAGAGCTGGCCCAGATCGAGGATGTCGTCCGCGCCATCAACCCGGCCGCCCGCATCTACAAGACGACCCGCTCCGGCGTCGATCTCGCCCGCGTGCTGGACCAGGGCGCTTTCAACCTGGAACGTGCCCTCGAAAACGACCCGCACTTCCTCGAGCATGGCCACGAGGATCACGTTTGCGGGCCGGATTGCGATCATCACCATCACCATCACGACCATGATCACGATCACCACCATCATCATCATGACCACGACCATGATCATCACCACCATGATCATGATCATGATCACGGCCACCATCACCATGCCCCCTCGCCGATCCATGACGTGACCGTACAGTCGGTTTCGCTGCGCGGCGGCGAGATGAATGCCGAACGCTTCTTCCCCTGGATCCAGAAGATCACGCAGACGCAGGGGCCGAACATCCTGCGCCTCAAGGGTATCATCGCTTTCAAGGATGATCCGGAGCGCTATGTTGTCCAGGGCGTACACATGATCATCGAGGGCGATCATCAGCGCCCCTGGAAGGATGGCGAGAAGCATGAAAGCCGCCTCGTCTTCATCGGCCGCGAGCTTGACCGCGAGAAGCTAGAAGCAAGCTTCAAGGCCTGCGAGGCGTCTGCCTGATGCCGACTGTTGCTCCGCTTGATATCGACGGCCACGTTCTGGCCGTCGAATTTTTAGGTGACACCCCCTTCTTCGCCAGCGCCGCCGGCGCAGTGCACCGCCTCGAAGGTGGCGACAAGGTTACCCAAGCCCACCAAGGGATGCTGACATGCATCCGCGACCCCCACAGCGAGAGCCTGATTTCGGGCGGTGAAGACGGCAAGGTGCTGCGGATCGCCGCCGATGGCAGTACGACGACCCTCGCCGAAGCGCCGCGCAAATGGATCAGCCAGCTTGCGGCCGGCCCGCAGGGCGCCGTCGCCTATTCCTATGGCAAAAGTGCCTTCGTACGCCTATCCGACGGCACCACGAAAGAGTTTGCCGAGGAACGCACGGTCGAAGGCATCGCCTTTGCGCCCAAGGGCCTGCGCATCGCCGTTTCCCGCTATAACGGCGTATCGCTGCATTGGGTCGGCATGAGCGCCCAGCCGGTCAATCTGGAATGGAAGGGCGCCCATACCAGCGTCACCTTCTCGCCCGATGGCCAGTTCATCGTCACGACCATGCAGGAAAACGCCCTGCACGGCTGGAAGCTAGACACGAAGCCGGGCGCCGAAGCCCGCCACATGCGCATGACCGGTTATCCCGCCAAGGTGAAGTCGCTTTCGTGGTCGAACAAGGGCAAATGGCTTGCCTCGTCGGGTGCTCCTGCGGCAATCGTCTGGCCCTTCCAGGGCAAGGACGGCCCGATGGGCAAGGCGCCGCTCGAGCTCGGCAGCCGCGCCAACATCATGGCCACCTCGGTAAAATTCCATCCGGCCGAAGATATCCTTGCCATCGGCTTCATCGACGGCATGATTTTGGCGGTACGCCTCGGCGACGCCAAGGAGGCGCTCCTGCGCCGGCCCGGCAAGGGTGCGATCACCTCGATGAGCTGGAGCAAATCCGGCAAGCTACTCGCCTTCGCTTCCGAAGCCGGCGACTGCGGCGTCGTCGACGTCTCGGCCTAAACAGAAAGACAAGGATCATGCCCCAGTCAGGAACGGCGGTTGCCGGAAATTCCCCTGCACCAGCAGAAAACGTCTGGGATGTGATCCGTTGCGAAGCCGGCAAGCTTGCGGAACGCGAGCCGACGCTCGCCTCGCTGCTGCAGGCACAATTGCTGGCGGGCAACACCAGTGCCGAAAGCCTTGCCAATGTGCTGGCCGCCCGTCTCTGCGTCATCAGGATCGAGCATGGCGACATGCTGTCGCTGCTGTCGGACGTGCTGACGCGATATCCGGCTATCCTGCAGGCGACCGAAGCGGATCTCGTTGCCGTGCGAACCCGCGACCCCGCCTGCACCACCTATCTGCATGCGCTTTTGAACCTCAAGGGCTTTCATGCCCTGCAGACCCACCGCATCGCCCATGCGCTCTGGACGGAAGGCCGCACGGAAATTGCGAGCTGGCTCTCCAACCTCGTCTCGCTGGTTTTCGGCCCGGATATCCATCCGGCGGCGAAGATCGGCACCTCGATCATGCTCGACCACGGCTCCGGCATCGTCATCGGCGAAACCGCCGTCATCGAGGATGAAGTGTCGATCCTGCAGAACGTCACCTTAGGTGGCACCGGCAAGGAAAGCGGCGACCGTCACCCGAAGATCCGCCACGGCGTCATGATCGGCGCCGGTGCCAAGATCCTCGGTAACATCGAAGTCGGCGCTTTCAGCAAGGTCGCGGCCGGCAGCGTCGTCGTGAAGCCTGTTCCGCCACATTGCACCGTCGCCGGCGTGCCTGCCGTGGTGGTCCGTATCCACCGCGCCGACGAGATACCGGCCGAGACGATGGATCAGAATATTTAGGTTTCGCGCTTGGGTGACCGGAGCCGCCTCACCCTTCGAGGCATTTCTATGCGTCGCTCCGAAATGAACCTCAGGATGAGGCGGAGTGGGCTGCAATCCTCTGTTGCCAAGCATCGGAAGATCAGCCCTCATGGTGAGGAGGCCCGAAGGGCCGTCGTGAACCACGAGGCGGGTGAGGGAACTCATCTTTCCTGCTTAGCCCGTGACAGAAGATAGCACCGCAAGCACGCGATGCGGGCACTTTCCACCCCTCATCCACCCGGCATGGTGGAATCAATTGCTTGCCGGAAAAGAGACGACAAAACCGAAATCCATTCGCCCCATCCTTCATGGAACTGTCACACTCCGTTGATAGCTCGGAATGGTTCTCTATGCCCGGCGTGGCGCAAATGCGCCGGAGCGATGCCCCCACTTGAAGAGGATATTGCCATGACTGGTCTTTCACGTCGCGCCGCCCTCGCAGCCGGCAGCGCGCTTACTCTTGTCTTGCTCTGTTCCACCGCCAGCGCCGCTGACACCGCGCCGGCACCGAATACCGCAACGCCGATCAAGCATCTCGTCGTTATCTTCCAGGAAAACGTCTCCTTCGACCATTATTTCGCGACCTACCCCAAGGCCGCAAATGTCGACGGCGAACCGGCATTCAAGGCGGCCGACAACACGCCGGCCGACATCAACACGCTCGCCAATGCCGGACTTCTCGACACAAACCCGAACAAGACCAACACGGCGAATGGCGCCGATGCGGCTGCCCCCTTCCGGCTCGACCGCACGCAGGCGGCGACCCAGTCGCAGAACCACGGCTATACCGCCGAACAAGCCGCCTACAACAACTTCGCGATGGACCTCTTCCCGGCCAATACCGGTCACGGCACCAAGGGTGCGGCCGGCGCTTTCGGCACCAAGGGACAGGTCATGGGCTATTATGACGGCAACACCGTTACGGCCTATTGGAACTATGCCCAGCACTATGCGCTGAGCGACAATTCCTTCTCCACCAATTTCGGCCCTTCGACCCCCGGCGCGCTGAACCTTATCTCCGGCCAGACCAACGGCGTCATCCTGCCGCCCGGCTACACGCTGGAGAGCGACGGCACCTATTCCAAGGGTCGCATCGTGCCTGACGGCAATGGCGGCTGGACCGCGATCAGCGACTTCGATCCCACAGGCGACGTTTGCTCGGTCGGCCAGACGGCACTGATGTACGGCAAGAACATCGGTGACATGCTGAACGAACACAAGATCACCTGGGGCTTCTTCGAAGGCGGCTTCGACCTCTCTCAGACCAACCCGGACGGCACGACGAACTGCAAGCGCGCGACCACCTCGACTGTGACCAAGGTCAACAGCGCCGACTATATTCCGCACCACCAGCCATTCCAGTACTACGCCTCGACCGCCAACCCGACGCATGCGCGGCCATCTTCCGTGGCGGCGATCGGCACGACGGATGCGGCCAATCACCAGTACGACATGACCGACTTCTACGCAGCGCTGAAGAACGGCAACATGCCGACGGTCAGCTTCCTGAAGGCGCCGGCCTATCAGGACGGCCATGCCGGCTATTCCGATCCGCTCGACGAGCAGGAATTCGTCACCCAGGTGGTCAACACCGTGCAGAATTCGCCGGATTGGAAGGATACCGCCATCATCGTCCTCTACGACGATTCCGACGGCTGGTATGACCATGCGCACGCGGTCGTCAATCCGTCGAAGCTCCCGGTCAAGGGCTATGACGTGCTGAGCGGCGACAGCTGCTCCATCGGTACGGCGCTGCCCGGCGTCAACGGCCAGCCCGCGCAGGGACGCTGCGGCTACGGCACGCGCCAGCCGCTGCTGGTCATCTCACCCTATTCAAAGACCAATTTCGTCGACCATACGCTGACCGACCAGACCTCCGTCATGCGCTTCATCGAGGATAACTGGATGGCCGGTGCTCGCCTCGGCGGCGGCTCGTTCGATGTGCTTTCGGGCTCGTTGAACAACATGTTCGACTGGTCCAAGGGTGACGCTCCCAAGCTGATCCTCGATCCGAAGACCGGCAATCAGGCTTCGTAAAACCATCAGGGAGACGGAAATGCCCTTGCAGTTCAACCGCCGTCTCCTGCCGCTCCTCGCACTCGCGGGCCTCTCGCTCGCGGGTGCGGCTGTCGGCATGGCAAACGAACCGGCCCCCGATGCTTCGGCAACCGACGGCTATGACGACCAGGCACCGTTGAGTACGGTTGCCCAGCTCGGCAAGAAGCTGTTTTTCGATCCCACGCTTTCGGGCGGCGGCCAGATGTCCTGCGCGACCTGCCACGATCCGGCGAACCACTACGCACCCGCCAACGACCGAGCCGTCCAGCTCGGCGGCCCGCATCTCGATCAGCCCGGCATCCGCGCGGTTCCGAGCCTCGCCTATAAGATGTCGACGCCGTCCTTCTCGATCGGCGAGGAAAGCCCCGCCGATGAGGCCGCCGAAGCCTCGCCGATGACAGAGGCGTCTGGCGTGGCGCTCGCCAATGCACCTGCCACCGTCGCCGGCCCGCTGACGGCGCAGGCCGTGGTCAAGGCCGATGCGGCCGCCGCGGCAAACCTCGTGCCGCAGGGCGGCATGTTCTGGGATGGACGCGTCGATTCGCTGGAAGATCAGGCGCTGCAGCCGATGATCTCGCCGTTTGAAATGGCGAATGCCGATGCAGCCGCCGTCTACGCCAAGCTGAAGAAGGGCTACGGCAAGGAGATTTCGGCGCTCTTCGGCGATAACGTAGCCAACGATCAGGACATGATGATTTCGGAAATCGGCTTCGCGCTGGCCCGTTATCAGGTCGAGGAACGCTCCTTCCATCCCTACACGAGCAAGTATGATTACTACCTGCTCGGCAAGGCAGTGCTGACGGATGCGGAAGCACGGGGATTGAAGCTGTTCGACGATGCGAACAAGGGCAATTGCGCCTCCTGCCACCTCGACAAGATGACCGGCGACGGGCAGATGCCGAATTTCACCGATTTCGAATTCGAAGCCTTAGGTGCGCCGCGCAACCCGGCCATTCCAGCCAATGCCGATGCCCATTATTACGACACCGGCATTTGTGGCCCGCTGCGCAACGACACCTATTCCGCCCAGCAGCAGAATTGCGGGCTGTTCAAAACGCCGACGCTACGCAACGTCGCAACCCGCCACGTCTTCTTCCACAATGGCGTCTACCGCACGCTGGAGGATGTCACCCGCTTCTACGTCAAGCGCGATACCAATCCGGAAGAGATCTATCCGAAGGATGCAAGCGGCAAGGTGCTGAAGTACGATGACCTGCCGACGCAATATCAGGCCAATATCGACGTCATCGACGTGCCGATGAACCGCAAGCTCGGCGATGCCCCTGCCCTGAACGACGCCGAGATCGCTGACGTCGTCGCCTTCCTGAAGACGTTGACGGATGGCTACGACCCGGCAAAGGACAGCATGAAGGCAGCTAAATAGAAAAGCCTCCGCCCGGATGGGCGAAGGCGTAACAACCTCAGAGACGCTCGCCCGTCTTACGCAGCCTTTGATGCCGGCGGTTGGGCAAGCTTGCGGCCGCTGGCAACGATGATGCCGACAGCGCCGTCGAGCCAGCCGTCCTTGAGTTCGAGCGCGAGGAAACGATCTCGCTGGAATGGACCCGGCATGACCAGATGACGGGCCTTGGAAGCAAAGAAGCCGAAGCGCTCGTAATAAGGCGCATCGCCGACGAGCAGGATCGCGCCGTGGCCGCGCTTCTTGGCTTCCATGATGGCGGCGCGCATCAGCGCCGAGCCGATGCCCTTGCCTTCATAGGCAGGGTCGATCGCCAGCGGACCGAGCAGCAGCGCCTCGACCGGACGGGTCTCGCGATCGACGCCGGCTTCGACGTTCCAGAGGCGAACCGTGCCGATGACGTGCCCGGCGCGATCGCGCGCGACCAGAGCCAAGCCTTCGGCCGGAACGCGGCCCTGGCGCAGCCTTTCGGACGACTTCTTGCGGCGGTCGGGACCCATGGCGCGATCCAGCAGGCTTTCGCGCGCAACGACATCGCCTGCATTTTCCAGGTCGAGAGTGAATGTGGACGGCGCAAAGAATGCGCGGACAGAATCAAGAACAGCGGCCATCTCGGCCTCCCGTGCCCAATACCGTTATCAGCGGTGGTGACGAACTATTGTGAGGGTGCCGCCCCGATTGAGTACGGGGGCGGCGATATCAAACTCAGATGATGTAGGCCTTCAGCGGGTCGAAACCGTTGAACGCCACAGCCGAGTAGGTCGTGGTGTAGGCGCCGGTGCCTTCGATCAGGACCTCGTCGCCGATGGTGAGCGAGACCGGCAGCGGATAGAGGTTCTTCTCATAGAGCACGTCGGCCGAATCGCAGGTCGGGCCGGCGATGACGCAGGGCTCCATCTCGTCGCCGTCGCGCTCGGTGCGGATCGGGTAGCGGATCGCCTCGTCCATGGTTTCGGCGAGACCGCCGAACTTGCCGATGTCGAGGAACACCCAGCGAGCGGCATCGTTGTCCGACTTCTTCGAAATCAGCACGACTTCAGCCTTGATCACGCCGGCATTGCCGACCATGCCGCGGCCCGGCTCGATGATCGTGTGCGGGATCTGGTTGCCGAAATGGGCGCGCAGAGACGCAAAGATCGCCTTGCCATAGGCTTCGGCCGAGGGAACGTCGCGCAGGTACTTGGTCGGGAAACCGCCACCCATGTTGACCATCTGCAGGTGAATGCCCTGCTTGGCGAGCGAAACGAAGACGCGCTTGGCATCGGCAAGAGCATCGTCCCAGGCATCGACCTTGGTCATCTGCGAGCCGACGTGGAAAGACACGCCGTAGGATTCCAAACCCAGCTGGTGAGCGTAGACGAGAACATCGACGGCCATCTGCGGGACGCAGCCGAACTTGCGCGACAGCGGCCATTCGGCGCCTTCACCATCGGTCAGAACGCGGCAGAACACACGAGCGCCGGGAGCGGCACGGGAAATCTTCTCGACTTCCTCGTGGCTATCGACGGCGAAGAGGTTAATACCGAGCGCATGCGCACGGGCGATATCGCGCTCCTTCTTGATGGTGTTGCCGTAGGAGATGCGGGCAGCGGTCGCACCGGCATCGAGCGCCATTTCGATTTCGGCGACGGACGCGCAATCGAAGTTGGAGCCGAGGCTCGCGAGCAGGCGCAGCACTTCCGGAGCCGGGTTGGCCTTGACGGCATAGTAGATGGCGCTGTCCGGCATGGCATGACGGAAGGCGTGAAAATTGTCGCGGACGACATCGAGATCGACCACCAGGCAAGGACCGTCCGGACGTCGGGTAGCGAGAAAATCGCGAATACGTTGCGTGGTCATGTCATTCCCTTTCAATTCCAAAAGCTCCGGGGAAAACCCAGAGGACAAAGGGCGACGCTCACTCGCTCAGGAACCAGCCGGTGGAGACCCCGGTACCGTGCAAATGCGCGAAGCGCGGATGATGAACGAGTGCCGCAAGCGGCGCTAATTCGCTTTGTCTGCCATGGATTGGAGGGAATATCCCAACCGCACTTCCGGCAATGAAGGTGTGCCTCTTCAGTAACCCCGGCTGATGGAAAGCCGGGAGAGAACAAAAAGGCCCGCACCGTCGTTGCTTCAGATGTCCTCGCATTTTTCGGTTGGCCGAAATAGCGACTGGAGGGGTTAGTTCCAGGTACCTTACCGATTTTCTCACCACATCGAGGATCGGCGGACACCCACGGGCACGTGCGACTTTGGGCTGATCCGGAAATAGGAATATTCGCCGTAATAATCAAGAAAATTTTTCAGCGGTGCCCGAAAAAAATAATTGAACAAATCGGCGCGTTTTGTTCAACATCCAGAAACAGTTAACGGGAGGCTTCGCCATGGATACTTTGACCCGGATTCGCGCCTTTATCGACGTGGTCGAAGCCGAAGGATTTTCAGCGGCGGCGCGCAAGACCGGCCGCTCCAAGGCGCTGCTGTCGAAATATGTCCGCGAACTGGAGGACGAACTCGGCGCGCTGCTGCTCAACCGCACCACCCGCCAGTTCTCCATGACGGAAGCCGGCCATACCTATTATCGCACCGCCTCCGACATCCTGAAGGAGATCGACAATCTTGCCGATCTCGTGCGCGAGAACAACCAGCAGCTTAAAGGCCGGCTGCGCATTTCCGTGCCGCGCACCTTCGTCGACGCCGATGTCGGCCAATCGTTGATCGACTTCGCCAAGGAGAACCCCGACCTCGCACTGGAAATCGCCGCCGACGACCGTTTCGTCGACCTGATCGAGGAAGGCTTCGACGTCGCCGTGCGCATCACCAAGCTCGAAGACTCCGGCATGATCGCCCGCAAGATCTCCGACTTTCGCGTCCATCTCTGCGCAACCGAGGCATTCCTCGAGCGCTATCCGACACTCGAGCATCCGACCGATCTCGCGCGCGTGCCCTTCATCATCGACAGCAACAACCGCTCGCAAGGCACCATCCGCTTCGTCGATGCCGACAGCACGACCTTCAACGTCTCCATCAACGGCACGCTCGAAGTCAACAGTCCTCATGCGACGTTGCGCGCGGCCCTTGCCGATCTCGGCATTGCCGTCGTCCCGGATTTCATCGGCCGCAAGGCGATCGAAAGCGGGCAGTTGCTGACTCTGTTCAACGATTATCTGCCGACCGATCGCGGCATCTATGCCGTCTATCCGCACCGGCGCTATCTTCCCGCCAAGGTCCGCATCTTCGTGGACTACCTTCACAACTGGTTCCGCAAGAATGGATGAGCGGTGGAGAGAAGCCCTCCGGTCCCAATTCCGTCTCATTTCCTGACCAGAGAACGAAGTGAATCAATGCTCACGAAGCACATCGGACGCATGAGAAAATCCGCGATCGCATACGCTGCTGCCCTGGCCGGCGGCCTGTCGCTCGTGCCGGCCGCGGTGTCGGCGCACCCGCATATCTTCGTGGAAGCGCGTCTGGAAGTTCTCGCCGGCCCGGATGGCAACGTGCAGGAACTGCGCAACGTCTGGCGCTTCGATGAGGTCTTCTCCTCCTCGGTTCTCATGGATTTCGACAAGAACGCCAATCTGAAGCTCGATCCGGACGAGCTTAAGGAGGTCGGCAAGACGGTGCGCGAGTCGCTCGCCGATTACGACTATTATGCGAACCTGACGCTGAACGGCAAAAACATCAAGGTCGAGAAGCCCGACGTCATCAACGTCGACTTCCGCGACGGCCAGCTGCTGATGTTCTTCGCCGTCAAACCGGCCGAACCGATGCCGCTTGCCAAGGGCAACAAGCTGAGCTTCGGTATCTACGATCCGACGCTCTACACCTCGATCGATTTTCCGAGCGACAACGAGCTGGTGACGGAGGGCGACGCCTTCAAAAGCTGTACGCAGAAGGTCGTCCGGCCCAATCCGGATGAGGTCATTGCCGAGAACAGGTCGACATTGACGGATGCCTTCTTCAACGATCCGACGGGGACGACCATGTCGAAACTCTTCGCAACGCGGATAGACGTCCAATGCTGATTTCGAAACCAGTGAAGCTCGTTCCGGCCGCCATGCTCGCCCTTCTGGTAGCAGCCGGCCTTGCCCATGCCACCGGCTCGCCGCTTGGCATCGGCACCGCCGAGCCGAGCTTCCAGCCGATGGGCGGCCCGCTCGCGCCGATCTTTCTCTACGTGAATTACGAGCAGCAGGCCTTCTATCGCGCGCTGACGAAATCGATCGAGGCCATGCGCCGCGATCCATGGGAACTCTGGACGCTCATCGGCCTCTCCTTTGCTTATGGTATCTTCCACGCGGCCGGGCCGGGCCATGGCAAGGCTGTCATCTCTTCCTACATGGTCGCCAACGAGATCGAGTTGAAGCGCGGCATCGCGATCTCCTTCGTCTCGGCGCTCATCCAGGGCCTCGTTGCCGTTCTCGTCGTCGTAGCCGCCTATTTCGTGTTGCGCGGTTCGGGCATCACCATGACGATGGCGACCAACGCCATGGAGATCACGAGCTTCGTCATGGTCATCCTCTTCGGCGGCTGGCTGCTGTTTCGCAAGTTGCGGGCGATGATACAGAGCCGGGCGCAGCGTCAGGAGATGCAGCTTGCGACATCGGCAGGCCCGATCAGTCTCTCGCTGTTCGAGGGCGCGGCAACGGGCACGGATTCACCGAGAGGCTTTGCTCGCACCCGCGCCATGGCGCCGGCAGCCGCCACCGGCTATCAATGCTATGACCCCGCACATGCGACCGATGACGGCGCCTACTGCGAGGCCTGCGGCCATGCGCATCTTCCCGATCCGAAAATGCTGTCGAGCGAGAAATTCAGCGTCCGCGAGGCATGGTCGGCCATCATTACCGTCGGACTGCGGCCCTGCTCCGGCGCCCTGCTGGTCATGACCTTCTCGATGCTGAACGGGCTCTATCTCGGCGGCCTGCTTTCCGTGCTCGCCATGTCGATCGGCACGGCGCTGACCGTCTCGCTGCTGGCCATCATCGCCGTCTTCGCCAAAGGCACCGCGGTACACTTTACCGGCAAGGGCTCCAGGCTTTCGACATGGGTGGGCAATGGCATCGAAATTTTCGGCGCGCTGCTCGTCATCTGCACCGGCATCGTTTTGCTCGGCGCCTCGCTGCAGACCTGAGACAGCTTCGATAGTGAAGCCAGGCGTGAGGGCTTTAAGACCCGTTGCGCCTCTGGTAGCGGGCACGTAGCCAGAAGACGAAGAAGAAGGCGAGGATAACAAGTACACCGAAGCCGGTGCCGAGCCATGGCGAGATGTTTCCGAGCCAGACGATGACGTTCGGCATCAGATAGAGCACTACGGTCGCCACCAGCAAGATAACGCCGGCTGCGATTGCCGCCGAGCGGGCTTCGCTTTTCTTATCCGTCAATGCAGTCGATCCCTAGCGCCATGACTTCTTTTGCGCCGAAGGCTTAGGCCAGCTGCCGAGGAAAGGCAACCGGCCCTGTCGTCACACGTGTCAGACTTTGGCGCCCGCAACCGTGGCTTCGATATGATCGACCAAGGCGTCCGGCAGGCCGAGACGGCCGGCAAGCAGATCGAGGTAGCCGCGCTCGGCACGTGAATCCGGCTCGATCGCGAGGCGCGACGCAGCATAGACCTGAACGCGCTGTTCTTCCGTCTTCGCCGAGGCGACGATGGCATCGAGATCGACGGGGTTGGCGAGTTCGCGCTGGAAGAAGCTTTCCGCCTCCGATCCGACGCCTGCCTCCTGCACCTTGCCGAGAATGCGCTGGCGCTCGGTGTCGTCGATATGACCGTCGGCGCGGGCGGCCGCAATCATGGCGCGGACCAGCGAGAGCGTAAAATCGTTGGTCGCAATTGCCGGTGTCGTGCTGAAACCGGAATCCGATGGCGGCGGCAGGAACTGCGGCTCGGCCTGCGGGGCCGATGGCGGCGTCGGCTGCGGCTGGTTGCCGTCCCGGTAATTCTTGTAGGCCTGATAACCAAGCCCTGCGATGGCGGCGAGGCCGCCGAGCGCCAGCGCATTGCCGGCGACCTGACGCCCGGTCTTCGTGCCGAGCAGAACACCGGCGATCGCGCTGGTCGCCATGGGATTATCCCTGGCGAGATTGATGGCCTGGGTGGCCCTGTCTTTCACCGTTCCTTGCACTCCCGGAACTTGCGACCCCAGGAATTGGTCAAGAAGCTTGCGGGCGTCGATCATATGGATGGTCCTCCGTCCTTGTACATGGTGATGGTGAAGGGGAGATAGGAAGCGCAACCGCAAATACCAATCCGCAGAATACAAAAAGGCGCGCAGAAACCCCTGCGCGCCTTTAAAATCGAATGGAAGCGGGTGCTCAGCCCTTGAGCGCCGCGGCCTCGGCTGCGAGCTTGGTGATGCCGGCCCAGTCGCCGGCGGTAACCAGCTCCTTTGGCGCAACCCAGGAGCCGCCGACGCAGATGACGTTCGGCAGCGACAGATAATCATGGGCGTTCTTCAGCGAGATACCGCCGGTCGGGCAGAAGACCGTGCCTGATAGCGGCGAGGACAGCGCCTTGAGGTAGGCAGCACCACCGGCCTGCTCGGCCGGGAAGAACTTGAGCACCGTATAACCCTCTTCCCGCAGCGCCATGACTTCGCTCGCGGTGGCAGCACCGGGCAGGAGCGGCACATCCGAGGAGCGCGCGGCATCGAGCAGCTCCTGCGTCGTGCCTGGGCTGACGATGAACTTGGAGCCGGCTTCGACGGCCGCATCCCACTGGCTGGTATTAAGGATGGTGCCGGCGCCGACCTCGGCTCCTTCCACTTCTTCCGCGACAGCCCGGATCGCATCGAGCGCGCCGGCGGTGCGCAGCGTGATCTCGATGGCCTTCAAGCCGCCGGCGACGAGCGCACGGGCGAGCGGCACGGCCGATTTCGCATCGTCGACGATCAGCACGGGAACGACAGGCTGCAGTTTCAGAATGGAAAGAAGCTTCGCGGTTTTCTCGCCCATGGTCGATGCACTCCCTTTAAAACGATTGAAATCCGGCTTTCGAATAGCCTTCCCGAAGGTGCTTGTCGAGACAAAAGCTCGCTTTAAATACGACGGGTAGGAAATTGCGGCAACTTGCTATACTCTGTTTCAATCTGTGCCGATGGAGCATGTCAAACGCATGGCAAAAGAGATCGAGCGAAAGTTTCTGGTGCGCGGCGATCATTGGCGTGAGTTCGTTTCGGAGAGGCTGATCCTGCGACAGGGATATATCGCCTCCATGGAAGGCCGTTCCGTGAGAATACGGCTGACGAACGACACGAAGGCGACCTTGACGATCAAGATCGGCAAGGCGATGACAAGGGACGAATTCGAATACGAGATCCCCATCGACGAGGCGGAGGAATTGCTGGGAACGGCGATCGGCCTCGTCATCGAGAAGACCCGCCACAAGGTGCCTTTCAAGGGCTTCACCTGGGAAGTGGATGTCTTCCGCGGCGCCCATCGCGGCCTTGTGATCGCCGAGGTGGAGATGGGCAAAGAAAGCGACAATCCGGAACTGCCGGACTGGATCGGACGCGAGGTGACCGGCGAATACCGCTACTCCAACCAGGCCCTCGCGACGCAGTTCGAGCAGGAGTACGATGAGCTATCGCATACGGCCTGACCGGGCGCTTGATGACGAGGTGCACAAAGCCGCCGCGCATCAACTCGGCAGGGCGATGGCCGAACTGACCGATAGGCCGCAGGGCCTGCATGAAGCGGTTCACGCCGCCCGCAAGAACGTCAAGCGCGTGCGGGCGCTGTACCGCTTGATAGCTCCGATCGCGAGCGAATTTCAGCAGCGGGAAAATCAGCGGCTTCGAGAGATGGCGCGCACGCTTTCCAGCGTCCGCGACGCGACCGCACTAATCGAGATCAGCCATTACCTGCAAGCAACGGCGGCATCTGCCGAAGAACTGCAGGCGTTGACCCGGGTGAGCGATCTGTTGACCGCAAGACGTGACCGGCTTGCGGAGGCGGAGACCGACCTGGAGGACAAGGCAAAGGCGGCAGTCGCCACATGCGCCGAGGCGCGTGAAGCCCTGAAGGACGCATCCTTCGATTGCGGCCGGCGCGACACGGCCAGTCTCTTTCAGAAGAGCTGGCGCAAGAATGCCCGCAAGGCGATACGGGCACTATCCGAATGCCACGCCGACGCTGCCCATGCAGAAAGCTTTCATGACCTGCGCAAGCGCAGCCAGGACTACTGGATGCATCACATGCTGCTGCGCGACGTCTGGCCGGCGGCGATGCATGCCAAGCAGCTGGAGGCCAAAGCTTTGGTCGACGTTCTCGGCCGCTACCTCGACATGTCGATATTGGCCGATGTCGCCGACCGCGAGCCGCATCTCTTCGACAGGAGCGACGATCACGCCCGCCTGCTGGAAGCGATCATTTCCCGGCAGCAGACCGCCCGCGAGGAGGCGCTGGACCGCGCCCGCTGGATCTTTGCCGACAAGCCGGAGAACGAGGCGCGAACCATAAGGCGCCTCTGGCTGGACGCGTCGGACTGAAATGGGAGAGGCGCCCAGCTCGCGCCGCTCAACCGGCTTGATCGGCTCTTGTCTTAGGCCCGCGCCGCACTGCCCTCCAAGCCAAGTCCCACCTGCGCGAAATAGCCTTCCAGCACTGCAACATTCCCGGCTGCGACGATGGCACCGATATAGCCGTCCGGCCGCACGAGCACCCATTCGCCGGGCGATAGATCGTAGATATCGCGAAGATGACCCCCGGCATCGACCATGTCGCCCGACGCGCCGAAGACATGGATACGTAGCCCTGCACGCGGCGACACCGATCCGGGTTCCACGCCGTAGCCGATCAATGTCCAGTGCGGACCTTGAAATAGGTCGAAGAGCCGTGTCGGCTGGCCGGCAGCACCACGGATCGGCGCATCCGGAACCCGGTCGCCGGCAGACAAGCGGCCGACACGTCCAGGCATTTCGAGCGCGAGCGAGGACGACGGGTAGCCGATATCGAGTTGATGCACCTCGCGACCTCTGCGAATATCGCCCTGCTTCTGAGCATCGAGAAGCCTCGTTGCCAGACCGAGCATCTCGGCCGCGACCGGCCGGCGCTCCTCTTCATAGCTGTCGAGCAGCGTATCACCGGCGCCATTGGCGACCGCAGCCAGCTTCCAGCCGAGATTGTAGGCATCCTGCACGCTGGTATTGAGGCCCTGCCCGCCGGTCGGCGGATGAATATGGGCGGCATCACCGACGAGGAAAACCCGGCCAACGCGGTACCGATCGGCCAGACGCGCATTCATGCTATAGGCCGACGACCAGGATACGGACTGGATATGAATATCCTGTCGCCCGGTCCGCTCCGCCACCATGGCCTCCAGCCCTTCCGCGGAAAGATCGATGTTGCCGTCCAGCGGGATCGGCCCCTGTATCTGGAACATTTCCGTTCCGGCGAGCGGGCAGAACATGATCTGCCGCGCCATGTCGCCTTCGTTGAAGCGGTGCCAGGCATCGCGCGTGAGACCGGTCAAGACAACGTCGGCCACGATGGCGCGAACGCCGAGGGTCTTGCCGGGAAAGTCGATACCAAGGGCGTGGCGAACGAAGCTGCGGCCGCCGTCGGCACCGACGAGCCAGCGCACCCGGAGAGTTTCCTCTCCCGCCGTGCCTGCGAGACGCGCCGTCACCCCGCCCGCATCTTGCCCGAAGCCAACCAGCTCGAGGCCGAATTGCGGCCTATGGCCGAGCTCGAGCAGCCTTTCGCGCATCACCCTTTCGGTCAGGAATTGCGGTATCATCAGGGGCAGATGGTACGGTTCAGCCGGTGTCGGGTCCTGATGCTCGGTAATGTCGGACTCGGTAAAACTGCCGTCATCGCGATATCGCCGCTCCGGCGGATAAAGGCCACCAGTCGCGACGATCCGGTCGAGAATGCCGAGATCCTCGAAAATCTCCTGGGTTCGTGGTTGAATGCCCTTGCCGCGCGATCCACGGAACGGCTCGTCCATCTTCTCGATCAGGCGGAAGGAAACTCCCCTCCTCGCCAAATCGATCGCAAGCGCCAGGCCAGCCGCGCCCGCGCCGCAAATCAGCACATCGGCTGCAAATTGCTCTGTCATTTCCGTCTCCATATGTGTAATATGCACATATTGAATGAAAGGCGGTCCCGTGTCAACGAAAAGCTTGCAAAATACACCTATTGGCGGTCGACTGCGCGAACTCCATAGTGCGCTCGTCGAGATCGTCGGCGTCATGAACCGGCCACAGCGCGATGAGGCAATGATCCGGGAGGCCGGCATCTCCCTCGATCGCGCGCTGTTTTCCCTCCTGGTTCTGGTGGAACGGCTCGGCCCGATCGGCGTTGTCGAACTGGCCGATCGCGTCGGACGCGACTACACCACCGTCAGCCGTCAGGTCGCGAAGATGGAAGGTCTCGGCTTGATCAGCCGGCGGGAGAATGCGATCGACCGCCGCCTCCGCGAGGCTGTCATCACCGAGAAGGGCAAGGAAATGACCGATCGCATCGATGAGGCGCGCGAGAGGATCGCACGGTCCATTTTCGCCAAATGGGACGACCAGGATATCGAAGACCTTGTGCGGCTCATGCGCAGGTTTGCCGACGACATCAAGGATGAGGCGCCCGAGACCCGCTAAGCATGTCAGCCAATCTGGACGACAATGCCTGCTTTTGAAATCGCTGGTCGCGCAACGTTGCGGCCTGTCGGCGATGGCATTTTGGCGCCTTCAGCCGCGATGACCAGCGTACTATAGGCCTGCGGCGTAAATCCCGATTGCCTGAAAGCTCACAAAATTGTATTTCCCCGCCATGACCGACATGCTTTCAGATCCACGGCGAGACACGACCGGCGCATTCCTCGTTGCCGCGCTCTATCATTTCGTTTCCTTCCCGCGCTTCGAAAGCCTGCGCGAGCCGCTGTTTGCGCTCTGCGAAGAAAAGGGCGTGAAGGGCACGCTGCTGCTGGCACATGAAGGGATCAACGGCACGATTGCCGGAACCGATGCCGGCATCGGCGCCGTCCTTTCATTTCTGCGCGCGCAGCCGGAATTTGCCGATCTGGAGCACAAGGAAAGCCGCGCGTCGAAAATGCCGTTCGTGCGCATGAAGGTGAAGCTCAAGAAGGAGATCGTCACCATGGGCGTCGAGGATATCGACCCCACCAGGGTCGTCGGCACCTATGTCGCGCCGAAGGACTGGAACGCGCTGATCTCCGACCCCGACACGATCGTCATCGACACCCGCAACGATTACGAGACCGCCATCGGCGTCTTCAAGGGTGCAGTCGATCCGAAGACCAAGACCTTTCGCGAATTTCCCGAATGGGTGCGCGACAATACCGGCCTGCATAACAAGCCGAAGATCGCGATGTACTGCACCGGCGGTATCCGCTGCGAGAAGGCAACCGCCTTCATGAAGCAGCAGGGCTTCGATGAGGTCTATCATCTCAAGGGCGGCATTCTGAAGTATCTCGAGGAAGTGCCGGCGGAAGAAAGCCTGTGGGAAGGCGCCTGCTTCGTCTTCGACGAGCGTGTCTCCGTCGAGCATGGCCTGAAGGAAGGCAGTCACAAGCTCTGCCACGCCTGCCGCAATCCCATTACGGCAGAGGAAGTGACCTCACCCTTCTACGAGGCCGGCGTTTCCTGCAGCCATTGCTATCACGAGCGCAGCGAAGAGGACCGCGAGCGCTATCGTGAGAGGCAGCGGCAGATCGCGCTTGCCCGCAAGCGCGGCCACGAGCATATCGGCTAAAGCATTTTCATAAAACTTCGCTGCTGCCTTCCCTCAGGAATGCGCGGGAGTGTCAGGCGGCAGCGTGCTCTTCGTCCAGCGCCGTCGCCATCTGCACGGCGAGCCGCTTGCTGATCTCGGCTTCCGGCATCGGTTTGCCGTAGAAATAGCCCTGCAGCTCGTCGCAGCCGAAGCCCGCAAGCGCCCTTCCCTGCGCCTCGGATTCGATACCCTCGGCCGTAACCGGGATATCGAGCGAGCGGGCCAGCGCCACGGTCGCCTTGACCATTTCGCGGGCGCGGTTGTCTTCGAGCACATTCATCGTCAGCGAGCGGTCGATCTTGATGCGATCGAAGCCGAACTGGCGAAGATAGCCGATGGAAGAGAACCCGGAGCCGAAATCGTCGAGCGCCACATTGACGCCGAGCCTCTTCAATCGCTCAATCGACTGGCGGGTGCGCTCCGGATTTTGAATGATGTAGCCCTCGGTAATTTCCAGCGTCACCCGGTCGGCCTCGATCTCGGTGCTGTTCAGGACGCTGCGGACATAATCCGCGAAGGCTGGATTGCGGAACTGACCCGGTGAAACGTTGACGGCGACATGCAGATCCGGCCATTGCCGCGCCGCCTCGCAGGCCTTGCGCAGGACGAGCAGACCCAACGCCTCGATCAAGCCGCTTGTTTCGGCGATGGGGATGAAGACCTCCGGCGAAATCGGTCCGTGGCCGGGACGGTTCCAGCGCACCAGCGCCTCGACGCCGATCATTTCACAACTCGATGCGTCGACCAGAGGCTGGTAGGCGACCGTCAGTTCCTCCATGTCGATGGCGCGGCGGAGGTCCAGCTCCAGTGCATTGCGCTCCTCGCGATGGGCGTCCATCGCCGTGTCGTAGCAGGTCATGCGGGCGCGGCCGGCTTCCTTGGCCTTGTACATGGCAAGATCGGCGCGGCGCACCAGTTCCTCGCGGTCGATCCGGCCCTCCGGCGAGCTTGCAATGCCGATGCTGGCCCCGACGACCACGACGCGGCGGCCGATCTCCAAAGGTTCGGAAAGGAAATCGAGGATCTGTTCGGCCAGCCGCAATGCCGGGGCGTCGTTGAGCTCTTTCGTCGGAAATACGATAGCGAACTCGTCGCCTCCAAGACGTGCCAGCGCCGCCTGCGGCGGCACCAGCACCTTGAGCCCGGCCGCCACGGCGCGGATGAGCTGATCACCCGTGCCGTGCCCGTAGGCGTCGTTGATTTCCTTGAAACCGTCGAGATCGAGATAGAGAAGCAGGACGTTCGTGCCGTCGGAGCGTGCCCGCTCGACCTGGCGATCGACATCGAGCCGCAACCCCTCGCGATTGAGGAGCCCGCTCAGCCGGTCGCGCAGCGACACCTGACGCGCCTGAACCTCCTCCGCCCGCAGTCGGCGCCCCGCGAGCGACCCCAGGATCAAGAGCACCACGAAGAACAGGCCGACCAGACCGAGCGCGCCGAGAACCAGGGGACGAACCTGCTGATAGCTCATGTCGCCCGGCTGGCGCGAGCTCCACATCAGCCGCCCAAGCGACTTGCCGAGCGGATCGACGATGGAGACCGCATGCAGCGCAACCGTATCCGGCGGCACCAGCGTCAGGCCACTGATGACATAGGTGTTGGAGAGCATCTTGATGCGGGCGGCATCGAGATAGCGCACAAGGATCAGATAGCGCCGATGACCCTCGGGCACCGGAATGCGGCCCGATCTCTCGCGGATCGTCGCGGCGCCGGCGGCGGCGATGCCGTCCCGCGTCATGATATAGCCCGAGGCTTCCGGCACACCCGTGATGCGCGTCGTGCGCGCCTGATCGACGAGCGCCCAGACGGCGGTCCCGAGCACATCCTCGATATTCTCTGTCATCGGTTGGCCGTCGTGATAGGCGATGACAGGCTTGTTGTCGTCATCGACGATGACTGCGGTGTCGAACAGCGCACCGTTGGAGGAGATGTCGCCATAGTTGCCGACGATCCATCCCTGATTGTCGGTTCCGTAGACGTGCCGCGCCGCATCGTTGCGCGCGGAATGGTCGTGCAACGTCGCTTCCAGCTGCCCTTGAAACGTCTTCAACGCGCCGACGGTCGTCTCCCAGGAGCGCTCGTCGTCCAGCTTGTTGGAATAATCGGCAACGCGGCCGATCGCGGTGAGCACCATCAGAGTCACCACGGCAACGACAAGAG
The DNA here is from genome assembly GCF_003610155.1 of Rhizobium sp. WW_1. NCBI lineage: Bacteria > Pseudomonadati > Pseudomonadota > Alphaproteobacteria > Hyphomicrobiales > Rhizobiaceae > Rhizobium > Rhizobium sp. WW_1. The sequence continues at coordinate 133,094 of NZ_RAIN01000003.1, read as the reverse complement.
CGAAGGAAACCAAGACGGCCGTCACGATGGAATGACGACCGATGTGTGCACTCTGACGCAGTGACTTGAAAGCTGCTCCCAACGCCTTTTCTCCTTGACGGCGAAGTCTGACGTCAGGTCTTCAATAAACGGTTAAGGGGAATCGGAGATTCCTACAGGAAATGGTTGTATATTTGCCGAAGTCGGGAGAATTCACATTCCGGCGGCAATTACCCGGCTAAAACGGCCGAGACTCATTGATAAAAGGCCGCTTTCGCGCGCTTCCAGCAGCATCGCGGCCTGCGCCTCATCGCTCTTGCCCGCAATCGGCAGACGCAAGAAAGCGTCCTCGACGATACGCAGCGACATGGTCTGCAGCACATCGGTCAGCTGTGCCAATACGAGATCGCCGCGATGCGAGGCATGGGCGAACATCAGCGGCTTGAACGGAACCTCGTCGCGCGACACCAGCCAATCCAGCGCGTTCTTGAAACCACCGGGTATGCCATGGGCATATTCCGGGCAGGAAACGATGAGGCCATCGGCCCGGCCGATCTTCCCCGCAAGTTCCAGAACGATGGATGGCGTTTTCTCGCCCTCATTGTCCGGATTGAAGATCGGTATTTCGCCGATCAGGTCGCAGATCTCAATGGTGACGCCAGCAGGACAGGCAAGCCGCAGCGCATCAAGCAGCCTGCGGCTGGTCGAGGCCCGCCGCTGGCTGCCGCAAAGCGCGTAAAGGGAAATCGGCCGCTGGATCATACATGATGTCTATCAGGCCCTGCCGATTCGGGCGACAAGTACTCTCCCCTTGGGGGGAGGGTCGGACCGGAGGTCGAGGGTGCGGTGACCATTGCGGGCACCGCCGCCCGCGGATTTCATGCGCTTCTACCCTCAAGGGGAAGCTAAAACCGCATCAATCCCCTTTGTGGTTGCCCTTCGGAAACTGCGAGGCAAGTTCCCGATACCACTTGCCGCTCTTCTTGATGGTGCGGACCTGGGTCTCGTAATCGACATGCACGAGGCCGAAGCGCATGCGATAGCCTTCCGCCCATTCGAAATTGTCCATCAGGCTCCAGGCGAAATAGCCGCGCATCGGATAGCCGTCCTTGATGAGATCGGCGACGACACCGAGATGCTCGATGTAATAATCGAGGCGCGGCTGGTCATCGACCTCGCCATTGACGACGCCCATATTGTAGCAAGCGCCGTTCTCGGTGATGTAGCAATCCGGCAGCTCGTAGCGCTTGTTCAGATCCTCGACGACATGCTTCAGGCCAGGCGAATAGACCTCCCAGCCGATATCCGTCCTGACGTCGCTGACCGGCGGCGCATCCTTCGTCCAGGGGAAATCGCCGCTCTTGGAGGCATCATCGAGGACGCGCATCGGCATGTAATAGTTCAGACCCCACCAATCGAGCTTTTGATTGATGGTCTTCAAATCGCCGTCCTCGACGACAGGCATGCGATCGCCGAGCGCCTCGACGAACTCCTTCGGATATTCGCCCTTGAAGATCGGATCGAAGAAGGCGCCGTTGTGGAACTGATGCGCGCGTTCGACTGCGGCGAGGTCCTCGGGGCGGTCCGAGCCCGGCAGGACGGATGCAGCGTTGAGCACGATACCGACTGGAACCTTCGGCGCCACGGAGCGGATCGCCTCGACGCCGAGGCCGTGGGCAAGGTTCATGTAGTGCATGGCGTAAAGGGCGGCCTGCATGTTGCGCTCGCCCGGCGCATGAACGCCATAGAGGTGGCTCAGCCAGACGATGCACCAGGGCTCATTGAAGGTGGCGACGGAATCCAGACGGTCGCCGAGACGGGCCATGACGGTCTTGGCATAGCGCTGGAAGGCGTGCGCCGTCGAACGCGCCGTCCAGCCGCCATCACCCGCAAGCGTCAGCGGCAGATCCCAATGATAAAGCGTCGCGAAGGTCTTGATCCCCCGCGCCTTACAGCCGTCGACCAGGCGGTCGTAAAAATCGAGTCCGGCTTCATTCACAGGGCCGGTGCCTTCGGGAATGATGCGCGGCCAGGCGATCGAGAAACGATAGGCTTCGACGCCCATCTCCTTGATCAGATCGAGATCCTGTTCCAGCCGGTTATAGTGGTCGCATGCGACATCGCCATTATTGCGCTGATAGACGCGGCCGGGCATGTTGGCGAAGGCATCCCAGATGGATGGCTTGCGACCATCAGCCTTGGTGGCGCCTTCGATCTGGAAGGCGGCGGTGGCAACACCGAATGTGAAATCGCCGGGGAAGCGATCGGCAAGAAGCTTCGGATCGATCATGATGAAAATCCCGTCTGTTATGGCTTCGTTGGCTGCGGTTTAACCAAGCGGCATGACAAAGTACAGTGCCGGCGTCTGAAAACTGTAACGTTGCAGGTATCGACAAACCAAGCCGGCTAAGGGCATCTCGTAAATTTCGCCGGCCGCGGCAATAGTTTTCGCACGGCTCGATAACAGCAATGTCAACAGTCGTGACTTGTCTTTTGAGCGCGGATCAATTGAGGGTAGTATTCAATCTTGACAACGAAAGGATACAAATGCTTCCTGCGATCCACGCCCTCCACCCTCATCTGCTGAGCCTCCTGCGCATCGTCGCATCGCTTGTGTTGTTCAGCTACGGAACGCAGAAAGTGCTGTATTTCCCGGCCGCGCAAACCGTGCCGCCTGTGGGGTCGCTCTCCTGGATCGCCGGCCTGCTGGAACTGACCCTCGGCTTCCTCGTGCTGATCGGCTTCCAGACGCGGATCGCCGCCTTCGTGCTATCGGGCTTGATGGCGTTTGCCTATTTCCTGCGCCACGCACCGCAGAGCTTCTATCCCGCACAGAACGGCGGCACAGCCGCCATCCTCTTCTGCTTCATCTTCCTGTTTCTCGCCAGCGCCGGCGGCGGCCCGCTGAGCGTCGACGCGCTCACGAAGCGCAAGCAGGAAGTCGCGGCCTGAGTGAACATGGTCCGAGGCGGCGTACCGTCTCGGACCAAGCCCAGACTGAAGCTTATACCTTGACCCAGGCGCCGTTGCGCTTCGAGGAAGCGACACAGGCCTCGACGAAAGCCACGCCCTTCACGCCATCATCGACGGTCGGGTAGATAACGGCCGGATCGATCGCCACGCCCTTCTTGCGGGCATTGATGGCGCGCGCCGCCTCGGTGTAGATCGTGGCGAACGCTTCCAGATAGCCTTCCGGATGGCCCGAGGGGATGCGCGAGACGCGCGCCGCGGCAGCGCCGGAGCCTGCACCATTGCGGGTGATCAGCCGCTTCTGATCGCCGAACGGCGTGTACCACAGATAGTTCGGATCGGCCTGCGTCCACTCGATGCCGCCCTTGGTGCCGTAAACACGGAGCTTAAGGCCATTCTCATGACCGGGCGCCACCTGGCTGCACCAGAGCATGCCCTTGGCCGGCTTTTCGCTGCCCTTCGCCTTGAAGCGCAGCAGCATATGGCCGTTATCGTCCAGACGACGGCCCTCGACGAAGCTGTCGAGATCGGCGGCAAGGCTGTCGAGCTCTAGACCGGTGACGAAGGAGGCGAGGTTATAGGCATGCGTGCCGATATCGCCGGTGGAACCGCCAGCGCCGGACTGGGCCGGATCGGTACGCCATGCCGCCTGCTTCTGACCCGACTGTTCGATATTCTCGGTCAGCCAATCCTGCGGATATTCCGCCTGCACGACGCGGATATCGCCGAGTTCGCCATTGGCGATCATTTCGCGCGCCTGACGGATCATCGGGTAGCCGGTGTAATTGTGGGTAAGGATGAAGAGCGCGCCACTCTCGTCGGCCACCTTCTTCAGCTTCTTCGCGTCGGCAAGGTTGGAGGTCAACGGCTTGTCGCAGATGACGTGGATGCCGCGCCTCAGGAACTCCTTGGCAGCGTCGTAATGCACATGGTTCGGCGTGACGATCGAAACGGCTTCGATGCCGTTCTTCAGCTTGGCTTCGCGGATCGCCATGTCGCGATAGCTCGAATAGGTGCGCGAGGGATCGAGGCCGAGATCGCGGCCGGAAGCGACGGCCTTGTCCGGCGAAGACGAGAGCGCACCGGCAACGAGATCGAACTGATCGTCAATGCGTGCCGCAATGCGATGCACCGCTCCGATGAATGCGCCGGCGCCGCCGCCCACCATGCCAAGCCGAATGCGCGGCTCCCGCGTCTGTTCCGATGATCCTTCGATTGCCATTTTGTCCTCCTGAATGAATTGAATTGTTTGAACACGATCGCGTGTCGCAATCGTCCCCTCTCCCCGCCTGCGGGGAGAGGGTCAGGGTGAGGGGCCGAGCCTTCTGCAGGCTCTGAATTGGTGGAAATATCGAGAAAGCCCCTCATCCGTCCTCAAGCGATTTCGCTCCGCTCCATCGTTTGAGTCCACCTTCTCCCCGCAATTGCGGGGAGAAGGGTTTGGATTACAGCCCCAGCATACGGCGGTTCGCCGCCTGGTCCGTGCCGCTGCCGGCAAAATCGTCGAACGCCTTTTCCGTGACGCGGATGATATGCGCCTTGACGAATTCGGAGCCTTCGCGGGCACCGTCTTCGGGATGCTTCAGCGCGCATTCCCACTCGACCACGGCCCAACCGTCGAAATTGTTGGCGGTCATCTTCGAGAAGACGGCACCGAAATCGACCTGGCCGTCGCCAAGCGAACGGAAGCGGCCGGCGCGCTCGACCCAGCCCTGATAGCCGCCATAGACGCCCTGGCGCCCGGTCGGATTGAACTCGGCATCCTTGACGTGGAACATCTTGATGCGGTCCTTGTAGATGTCGATGTTCTCGAGATAATCGAGGCACTGCAGGACATAGTGCGAGGGATCGTAGAGCATGTTGGCGCGCGGATGGTTCTTCACGCGCTCCAGGAACATCTCGAAGGTGATGCCGTCATGCAGGTCTTCACCGGGATGGATCTCGTAGCAGACGTCGACGCCGTTTTCGTCGGCATGATTGAGGATCGGCGTCCAGCGGCGGGCAAGCTCTTCGAAGGCGGTTTCGACGAGGCCGGCGGGGCGCTGCGGCCAGGGATAGATGAAGGGCCAGGCAAGCGCGCCGGAGAAGGTCGCATGCGCCTTGATGCCGAGATGCTTGGAAGCGGTGAGCGCCATCTTCACCTGCTCAACCGCCCATTCCTGCCGTGCCTTCGGATTCCCACGCACTTCCGGCGCGGCAAAGCCATCAAAGGCTTCGTCATAGGCGGGATGCACGGCGACGAGCTGGCCCTGAAGGTGGGTGGAAAGCTCGGTGACCTCGACGCCGTTGGCGCGGGCGACACCGGCGAACTCGTCGCAATAATCCTTCGAGGAAGCTGCCTTCTTCAGGTCGATGAGCTGGCTCGCCCAGGTTGGAACTTGCACGCCGACATAGCCGGCATCGGCAGCCCATTTCGTGATCGAATCCCACGAGTTGAACGGCGCCGCGTCACCGGCAAACTGGCCAAGAAACAGGCCTGGTCCCTTGATCGTCTTCATCTGTAATTCCTCCCTAATCGCGTTCTGTAAACGTTTCCGATGCCTTTCGGACCCAAATCCGAGGCGGCTTTGGTGCCGTAGCCTCAAAAAACTATAGGGTCTTCAGGATGAAAGTCGAATGCCTTGCGACCTAATCACGGCGCGCCGCCAACGGCAAGAGGTACGTGCCGCAAAATTTCCATCCACGTTGAGACGAGCCGATGGAACACTTAAAAAACGCCCGCCGAAATCGGCGGGCGCCTTGTAAAATCAACCGAGTGACCGATCAGAACGGTGAATCGGGGAAGTAGAAGTCCTTGGCATTGTCCTTGGTGACGAGTGTCGCATCGAGGATGTAATTGCCTCGAACCGGAACCTGGTCGTAGAAGTTGGCGGCCGTCAGTGCCATCGCGGTGCCGACCATTGCCGGCGGATAGAGCACGTCGACCGGGATCAGCTTGTCGCCGTCCATGACCTTCTTGATCATGTCCTTCGAGCCAGCGCCGGCGATGACATACTTGATGTCGGTGCGCTTGGCCTGTTCGATCGCCTGCAGCACGCCGACGGCCATGTCGTCATCCTGACACCAGACGACGTCGATCTTCGGGAACTTGGTCAGGTAGTCCTGCATGACCTTGAACGCGTCGTCGCGGTTCCAGTTGCCGTACTGGCGGTCGAGAACCTTGACGTTCGAGCCGGCAATACCCTTGTCGAAGCCGTCCTGACGCTGCTGGTCGATCGGGATCGGCAGGCCACGGATGATGACGACCTGAGCGTCCGGGTCGTTCTTCTTGATGTACTCGCCGGCGGTCTGGCCAAGCGCCGGGTTGTTGCCGGCAACATAGAGATCGCGGACGGAATTGTCGTTGTTGCTCGGCGCACGATCGACGAGTGTCACGAACTTGCCCTTGTCCTTGACTTCCTTGATGGCGTTGACGAGCGGGTCCGGATCGGACGGCAGGATCACGAGCGCGTCGATACCCTGGGTCTCAAGGTCCTGCACCGCATTGGCCTGGCTCGCAGCGTCCGGCGAGGTCTTGACGATAACGTTGAGGCCCGGATGCTCCGCCATCAAGAGCTTGGCGACGCGCTCGGCATGGAACACCACGCCCGAAGTCCAGCCATGGTCGGCGGCCGGAATGGAAACGCCGATCGTCACCTTCTTGTCCTCTGCGTGCACGGTGCCGGCCAGAGCCGCCATCACGACAGCCAAGCCTATTAGTCTTTTTCGCATGTTCTTCCTCCCAGATAGAGACAGGGCCTTGCTATGACGACCGGGCGCCCCCTGACCCGGTTATTCGCTATTTGCGAGCAAGCGAGCGCTGAACCAGCATGGCGATGATGATGATCGCACCCTGGATGGCACTGAGCAGATACTCGCTGATGAAATTGGAAAGCAGCATGATATTGCCGACGAGCTCGAGGATGAAGGCGCCGCAGATCGTGCCCCATACCCTGCCTGCCCCGCCCTTCAGCGCCGTGCCGCCGACGACGACGGCGGTGATCGCCTGCAGCTCCCACAGGTTGCCCGTGGTCGCCGACGTCGAGCCAAGCCGCGGTACATAGAGAAGCACGGCGATGGCAACGCAAAATCCCTGGATAACGAAAGCGATGGTGCGCACGCCGTTGACCGCCACGCCGGAATAGCGGGCGACGTCTCGATTGGAGCCAACCGCAATCACATGCCGCCCATAGCGGGTGCGATAGAGAATGAAGGCCGCAATGCAGGTGACGACGAGGATGACCACGATCGGCACCGGCACGCCGAGCACCGAGCCGTAATAGGCGGGCTTGTACAGCGCCTGAATATCCGCCGGCCGCAGAGTGATCGCGCCGCCCTGCGATAGCCAGGTCGTCAGGCCGCGATAGACGCCCATCGTGCCAAGCGTCGCGATAAACGGCTCGATCTTGCCCATGGTCGTAATCAGCCCGTTGGCGAGGCCGCAGAGGATGCCAGCAATAATCGAGAACAGCACAGCCGCCGCCAGCATCATGGTGGGGTCGGCAATGACGCCCGAGTTCATGAACAGGATCATCAGGCTCGCGACAAAGGCAACCATCGCGCCGACGGACAGATCGAGATCGCCGGCCGAGATGACGAAGGTGGCCCCAACGGCGATGATGGCGATAAAGGCGCACCGCGTCGCGACATTGGTGAGATTGGTAATACCGATGAAGTTCGGATTGACCAGAGCGCCGACGATCAGAAGCAACACCAGCGCCGCAAACGGCGCAACGGCCCTAAGATCGATATCCCGCCAGGAACGCCCCCGCCGGCCAGCCTTGCCGCTGCTGTCTTCGCCCACGCTCATAACCAAAACCAACCTCCCGTCCCATGACTGCTGGGAATTCGCCCTGCTCTCCGCCGCCCCTTCAGGCCGCCGTCTTTTTCTTCAGGCCCGCCGCATAGCGCATGATTTCCTGCTCGGAGATCTCGTCGCCTTCGAGCACGCCGACAATTCGTCCCTCGCGCATGACGGCGATCCGCGTGCACAGCCCGATCACCTCGGGCATTTCCGAAGAGACCACGATGATCGAATGGCCGTCGCGCGCCAGCGCCGAGATGAAATGATAGATCTGCTGCTTGGTGCCGACATCGATGCCGCGAGTGGGTTCATCGATGATGATGATCTGCGGCTCGGTTTCCATGACCTTCGCCAGAAGCAGCTTCTGCTGATTGCCACCGGACATGCGGCCGGCAACGATATTGCCGTCACGCACCCGAATGTCGAAGCGGCGGCGAGCACGCGTCAGTGCATTCGCCTCGCTGGAGGCGCTGAGATAACCGAACTTGCCGTGCCGATCGAGCGATTGCAGCGTCAGGTTGACCGCCATGCCCGAGTTCAGCAACAGACCCTTGGATTTGCGGTCCTTCGTCATATAGGCAAGGCCGGCCCCAATGGCTGCATGCACGTCATGCGGGGGCACCGTCTGGTCGTTGGCGACGACTTCGCCGGATATGCGCGAGCGCAGGCCGACGATCGCCTCCATCAGCTCGGTGCGGCCCGAGCCGATCATGCCGGAGAAGCCCAAGATCTCGCCCTTGCGCAACTCGAAACTCGCATCACGGACATAGCCGGTGGAGACAGAATTGACGCTCAGCACCACCTTTTCGTCGACATCGGGCTCGTTCTTGGCCGGATAGAGGCTGGAAAGCTCCCGCCCGACCATCAGCTGGGCGATCGATTCGCCATCGAGCAGCGAGGTCGGCGATGTCTTCACCCATTGACCATCGCGCAACACCGTGACGCGATCGGTCAGCTCCATGACCTCGTCGAGCTTGTGGGAGACGAAGACGAAACTCGTTCCCTGGTCACGCAGCTTGCGCACCTGCTTGAACAGGAAATTGGTTTCCTCGCGCGACAGAACCGCAGTCGGCTCATCCATGAAGACGATGCGCGCATCGCGGCTGATTGCCTTGGCGATCTCCACCATCTGTTTGTCGGCGACGGAAAGCGTGCTGATAGGCGCATTCTCATCGACATGCGAACCGAGCAGATCGAGCACGCGCCGCGTCTCCGCTCGCATATGCTTGCGATCGAGCACGCCGAAACGCGTGACTTCGCGGCCGAGAAACAGGCTTTCGGTGACGGTCAGATGGTCGGCAAGATTGAATTCTTGATGGATGATGACGATGCCGAGCGCTTCCGCAGCGCCGTTCGGCGGCAGCTTGACCGACTTACCATCAAGGAGGATTTCGCCCGAGGTCGGCTGCTCGAAACCGGAAAGGACCTTGACGAGGGTCGACTTGCCGGCGCCATTCTCGCCCATGAGAGCGTGGATCTCGCCAGCGCGAAGATCAAAGTTGACGCTGAACAGCACCTGCACGCCGTTGAAGGACTTGGATATCCCTCTCGCAGACAGCACGACAGTACCGTCGACGGCTTCCGAACTCATTGAATCCTCCCTGCGGTCCCACCCGCTTTCCATGGTGTGTAAACCTTTACATAACCTGTGTAAAGGTTTACATCATTGGATATCGTACAAATTTTCGTCGTCACCTTTGACCTCCACGTAAGTCTGTGTAGTCTCCAGCGCAGACGAGACCCCAAGGCAGAGCGCAGTGTCGAATTCCACGCCCGCAACTATCGAAGACGTCGCCCGAATTGCCAATGTTTCGATAGCAACGGTTTCGCGGGCAATCCATACACCGGAGAAAGTCGCCAATTCGACGCGGCTGAAAGTCAATCAGGCTATCGCCGTCACCGGTTATACCACCAATGCCATGGCGCGCAGCCTGAGGCTCGGTCGCTCCAATATGATCCTCGTCGTCGCCCCCGATATCGGCGATCCCAACTTCTCCAATATTCTCATCGGCCTGGAGAATGAGGCGCGCTCGCACGGCTACGGCATCCTCATCGGCCACACGCAGAACGACGCGCAGCGCGGGCTGGAATATCTGAAGTTCCTGAATTCCAACCAGGCGGCTGGCCTGATCCTCTTCACCGGCATCCTGCCCTTCGGGCATCAGACGATGACGGCGCGGCTGCCGCCGAGCGTTGGCGTGTTCGAGCCGGTTTTCAATGGCGGCATTCCCTATGTCGGCGTCGATGATATCGCCGGCGCCCGCAAGGCCGTCGACCTCTTGATCGCCGAAGGCCATCGCAAGATCGCCTTCATCGGCGATTCCCGCACCCGCCTCGCCTATAGCCGCCGGCGCATGGGCTATGAGGCCGGCCTGGATGTGGCCGGCATCGGTCACGACGTTCGCATCGTCCTGGACGGCGACGGTACCATCGAGAGCGGGCGGCTTGCCGTCGAACAGCTCTTCATGCGCGACACGCTGCCGACAGCCTTCATGTGCGTCAACGACCAGACCGCGATCGGCGTGATGATCGGGCTGAAGACGCGCGGCTACGACATCCCCGAGGATTTCTCCGTGACCGGCTTCGACGACGTGCCGCAAGCTGTCTTCATGACGCCGTCGCTGACGACGATCCGGCAGCCGCGCACCGCCATCGGAAAGCATGCGATGGCGCTCCTGCTCGAACTGCTGTCGGATGGCGAGCCGCCCGAGACGGAGATCCTGCTCCGGCCTGATCTCGTGGTGCGAAATTCGGTTTCGGCACCATCGCGCACGCGGCGATAGGCGGATGCCGCGATGACGCTCGGCAGGATCACTCTCTATGTCCGCGATGTCGAAGCGACGATCAGCTTTTACGAGAAGCATTTCGGGTTCAAGCCGCATCGGGAGGATGGCGATCGGATCGTCGAACTGCTGGCACAGGACGGCGGCGCTAATCTGATGATCCATGCGGCCGGTAAGGCGCAGAAAATGGGTCAGGTGCTGGTGAAACTGGTCTTCGACGTCGAGCATGTCGAAGCTTTCCGCACGAAATGCGCCGAAGAGGGACTGGAATTCGGCCCCATACATCAAGCCGATGGCTATGTCTTCGCCAACGCCAAGGACCCATCAGGGAATTCCATATCCATTTCCAGCCGCGCCTTCAGGCTGAAGTCGGGAGGCGATGGAGCACCGCCTCCCGAACCTGTCGATCAAACGTAGCGATTGACGACGTTTTCCAGCAGTTCCTGCTTCCCAGACTTCGGCTGCGGGTTGACGTCCTTCGTCTCGACCCACTGGGCGATCTGATCGAGCGAATATTCGCCGCGCAGCAGCTTCTGGCCTTCGGCGGAATCCCAGCCGGCGTAACGGTCGGCGAGCGGCTTGGAGAGCGCCTTGTCCTCGATCATCTTGGCGGCAGCCTTCAGGCCGCGAGCGCAGCAATCCATGCCGCCGATGTGGCCGATGAGCAGATCTTCCGGATCGAGCGACTGACGGCGCAGCTTGGCGTCGAAGTTCGTGCCGCCCGACTTGAAGCCGCCGCCTGCCAGAACCTGGTAATAGGCCAGCGTCATTTCCGGAACGTTGTTCGGGAACTGGTCGGTGTCCCAACCGGACTGGTAGTCGTTGCGGTTCATGTCGATCGAACCGAAGATGCCGAGCGCATTGGCAAGCGCCAGTTCATGCTCGAAGGAATGGCCGGCAAGGATCGCATGGCCCTGCTCGATATTGACCTTCACTTCATTCTCAAGGCCGTTCTTTTTCAGGAAGCCGTAAACCGTGGCAACGTCGTAGTCATACTGATGCTTGGTCGGCTCCTGCGGCTTCGGCTCGATCAGGATCGTGCCCTTGAAACCGATCTTGTGCTTGTATTCGACGACGAGATTGAGGAAGCGGCCCATCTGGTCCAGCTCACGCTTCAGGTCGGTGTTGAGCAGCGTCTCATAGCCTTCGCGGCCGCCCCAAAGCACGTAGTTCTCGCCGCCGAGCTTGTGGGTAGCGTCCATGCAGGTCTTCACGGTCGCAGCCGAGAAGGCGAAGACGTCCGGATCGGGATTGGTCGCAGCGCCCGACATGAAGCGGCGGTTGGAGAAGAGGTTTGCCGTGCCCCAGAGCAGCTTGACGCCCGTTTCGGCCTGCTTCTGCGCGAAGTAGTCGACGATCTCGTTGAGGTTCTTGGTGTTCTCGGCAAAATTCTTGCCTTCCGGACGCACGTCGGCGTCGTGGAAGCAGTAGTAGGGCGTGCCAAGCAAGGTGAAGAATTCGAAAGCGACGTCGGCCTTCAGCTTGGCGGCTTCCATCGTCTCGTTGAACCACGGACGAAGGAAGGTCTGACCACCGAAGGGATCCCCGCCCGGCCAGGTGAAGGTGTGCCAGTAGGCAACCGCAAAGCGCAGATGGTCCTCCATGCGCTTGCCGGCAACGACTTCATCCTTGTTGTAATAGCGGAAGGCGAGCGGATTGGTGCTGTCCGGGCCTTCGTATTTTATCTTGCTGATGTCACCAAAAAATCCGGTGCTCATATTTTGTCTCCTTGGGTTGGTATTTCGGTATTGCTTGTCTTTTTCATGCGGCGCTGCCCCTCACCCTAGCCCTCTCCCCGCTTGCAGGGAGAGGGGACGACCTCTGTATCCCAGCCAAGTAAAGCGTTAGGGACGGGCAGCCGTTGCCGCCTTCTCCTTCTCCCCGTCAGAACGGGGAGAAGGTGCCCGCCCTTCGACAAGCTCAGGAGGGCGGATGAGGGGCTCTCACGCACGCTGTTTCAATGCGCTGAAAGCGGCTTGATCGCGGGATAAACCGCCCGATAGCGCTTGTAGGCATCCGCATAGGCTTCCGTCAGCGACGCCACGGGATCGATCGTGCCGGCCGTCTGTGGCGGGGTGCAGACCGCGACCGGGTCGGCGCCGGTGGCGGCAATCAGGCCGAGGCGAGCAGCGCCGAAGGCCGCGCCGAAATCGCCGTCCGCCGGCAGGTCGACAGGCACGCCGAGCGCGGTGGCAATGGAGGCCAGCCAATAGCGGGAGCGCGAGCCGCCGCCGATGGCCGTCACGCGCGCAATGTCCGTGCCGGCGGAGCGCAGCGCTTCCAGATTGTCGCGGATGGCGAAGGACACACCTTCGAGCACGGCCTGCGTCAGCACGGCACGGCCGCTTTCATGGCCGAGACCGATGAAGGCGCCGCGGATCGTCGCGTCATTATGCGGCGTGCGCTCGCCGGAGAGATAGGGAAGGAAGGTGACGCTCGTCGGCGCCTTCAGCGTGTCGCCAAGCTCGGTGGTGAGCTCGGCGGCCGACTTGCCCGTCACATGCGAATGCCAGTTGAGCGCATCGGTCGCCGACAGGATGACGCCCATCTGGTGCCAGGTGTTGGGCAGCGCGTGGCAGAAGGCATGGACAGCGCTTTCCGGCTTCGGCAGGTAGGAGCCGTTGGCCGCAAAGAGCACGCCCGACGTCCCGAGAGAAACGAAGGCGGCGCCGTGGCTGACCGTGCCCATGCCGCAGGCCGAGGCCGCATTGTCCCCTGCCCCGCCGGCAACGACGGCATCGCCGGCAATACCCCATTTCGAGGCCAGCTCGCCGCGCAGCTTGCCGGCAACTTCGGTGCCTTCGACCAGCGTCGGCATCTGCCTTTCATCGAGATTGGTCGCGGCCAGCAGCTCCGACGACCATTTGCGCTTGCCTGTATCGAGCCAGGAGGTGCCGGCGGAGTCAGACATTTCCGACATGTGCTCGCCCGTCAGCCACAGACGCAGATAGTCCTTCGGCAACAGCACCCAGCGCACTTTGGCGAAGACATCCGGCTCGTTCTTGGCAACCCATGCAAGCTTCGGCGCCGTGAAGCCGGGGAAGACGATGTTGCCGGTCAGAGCACGAAAGCGCGGATCGGCGTCAAGCGCGGCAGCCTCATGATAGCTGCGCGTGTCGTTCCAGAGGATGCAGGGGCGCAGCACCTTGTCGTCGGCGTCGAGCAGCGTCGCGCCATGCATCTGGCCGGACAGGCCGATGCCGCGAACCGATGCCAGCTCCTTGGGATGCGCGGCCTTCAATCCCGCAATGGCTTCCTCGGTCGCGCGAACCCAGTGTGCCGGGTCCTGCTCGGACCAGCCTGGATGCGGGCGCGAGACATCGAGGTCGCCATGGGCGGAACCGATGATCTTCTGATTGCCGTCGATCAGCATCGCTTTGACGCCAGACGTTCCGAGATCGAGACCCAAATACATTAAATGTTACTCCCTATGCTCTGCAGCCTGAACGCTCAGGGCAGATTGTCCTTCAAGAAAATGTCGAGACGGATGCGCTCCTGGTCGGCGATGACGGCCTGACCGTCCGCGGTTGCCTTCATGACGCGGATGGCGCTGCGCACCTCATGACCGGCATCCTGATTGAGGACGGCATCGATCGTGCCATCCAGCAGCGCTGCCCGCGTATGCTGCGTCAACTCATGTACGACTACGGTCAGTTCACGCTCGGGCCGGGTGGCCTTCAGAGCCGCGATCAGGCCGCGGTTACCGGCACCGAGGCTGTAGATGCCGGCGATATCTTTGTTGTCCGACAGAGCCTTGGAGACGAGCGCTTTCGTCCGCTCCGGATCGTCACGTCCTTCCAGCACTGGCAACAGCCGCAGCTTGGGAAACTCCTCCGCCATCACGGCCGAAAAACCCTGCAGGCGCTCGCGATGGTCGCGTACCAGCATGGAACCGGCAAGAACGGTGAGATCGCCCTCGCGGCCACCGAGGAACCGCCCGAGCAGCCGGGCAGCCGTACGGCCAGCGGCGATGTTGTCGATGCCGGCATAGTGATGCCGGTTGGAATCGGTAAGATCCGACACCAGCGTGACGACCGGAATGCGCTCGGAAACAAGCCGGTCGACCGCGGCCCGCACCTCCGGCGCGTCGGTCGCCACCAGGGCGACGCCGGCAATATTCTGCCCCTGCAATGCGTCCAGTGCTGACACCAGGGCGAGGACATCGAAGGCCGGCACTTCGACGATGCGGATATCCGTGCGTTCCATGCCCGCGCGCAAGGTCGCCTGATGCACCTCGGAACGCAGCCCGTGCATGAAGGAATTGTCGCCGGTCGGCACAATGAAAACGAGGGGGTAGACACGGCCCTTGGCCAGATTGGCGGCGGCGACATCGCGGATATAGCCGATCTGGCGGATGGCGGCCTCCACCTTCTCCCGCGTCACCAGCCGCACGCCTGGCCGCTGGTTCAATACCCGGTCCACGGTGGCAAGGCTGACGCCCGCAGCGGCGGCAATATCGTGCACGGTCGGTCTCATCGGTTCCTCCTGACGAAAACCTTACTGCGATTTCTGATGTACGTAAATCAGAAATTTTCAGACGCATACTTTTCCGGCCATGACAGCAAATAAAAAAGGCCCCTCACGAGGAGGGGCCATGCCTTGGGAGCATTCTTTAAGAACCGGGTCAGTGGCCTCCGCCACCGCCTCCGCCACCGGGCACGTTCGGCTTGCTCAGCATCAGGACGCCAAGGATCATTGCGAGGAACAGCACGGTCAGCATCAGGAAGATATCGCTGAAGGACATGACGATCGCCTGCTGCGTCGCCATGTTGACCATCTGTTTCAGCGCCGCCTGCTCGCCATCCAGACCGGCCGCATTGAAGTTGGCGGCCATGTTGTTCAGCTGGGTGACGGCAGCATGGCTTCCCCAATGAATATGGTCGCGCAGGCTGAAATAGTGCTGGTCCTGCCGGTTCGTCAGCAGCGTGTTGATGATCGCAAGGCCAACGGCGCCGCCGAGGTTACGGGTCAGGTTGAACAGGCCTGACGCCCCGCGCATGCGGGCTGGCGGCATGGTTCCGAGCGCAATGTTGTTGATCGGCACCATGCAGAGCATCAGGCCAAAGCCGCGCAGAATCTGCGGAATCAGCAGCTCCCAGAAGTCCCAGTCCACCGTCAGATGCATCATGATGTAGGTACCGGCCGAGAAGCTGGTGAAACCGATGATCATGAGAATGCGCAGATCGACCTTGCTCGACAGGAAGCCGGCCAGCGGCGCGGTGAAGAACATGGTGAGACCTGAAACGAACATCGTCTCGCCGATCTGCAGCGAATCGTAACCCCGAATACGCGCGAGATAGAGCGGATAGATATAGGTCAGACCATAGAGACCGATGCCCATGACGAAGGAGAACATCGAACCGAAGGAGAAGTTCTTGTTCGTGAACGCCTTCAGATCGACCACCGGGAATTCCACCGTGAAGGCTCGGTAAAAGAAGATGACCGCACCGATGGCGGACGCGATGGCGCCGGCGACGATGTAATTATCGTTGAACCAGTCGTTCGTATTGCCTTCCTCGAGCACATATTCCAGCGCGCCGAGGAAAACGCCCATCGAAAGTAGGCCCCACCAGTCGAACTTCTTGAACAGTGACAGTTCGGGCTTGTCGAAATCGATGAAGTTCCAGGTGACGATCGCAACGATGATCCCAGGCGGGATATTGACGAGGAACAGCCAGTGCCAGGAGAAGGCATTGGAAAGGTAGCCGCCCACCGTCGGACCAATGGTCGGCGCCAGCGTCGCGATCAGGCCGATGATCGGCGAGACGACGTTGCGCTTCGATGGCGGGAAGATGGTGAATGCCGCCGCAAACACCGAGGGGATCATGCCACCGCCGATGAAGCCCTGCAGGGCGCGGTAGATGATCATCTGGTCGATGTTCGTTGCGGTCGCAGCAAGCGCGCTCGCTGCGGTAAAACCGGCGGCCGAAATCGCGAACAGGTAGCGCGTGGAAATGATGCGCGCCAGCGTTCCCGACAGCGGGATCATGATGACTTCGGCGATCAGATAGGCCGTCTGGACCCAGCCGATTTCATCCGAGCCCGCGCTGAGGCCGGCCTGGATTTCGCTGAGCGACGCCGAGACGATCTGAATGTCGAGGATCGACATGAACATGCCGAGCACCATCGCCAGAAAGGCGATGAGTTTTTTCGTCTCTATATGATCCGACGCTGGCGCGGCGGGCCCGGCCGCGCGTGGAGGCGACCCGGCTGTAGTGCTGGCGGACGACATGGTTCGTCTCTCCCGAGCTTGATCGCTTACTTGTCCGGCGCCGTGCGGGTATCGACGTCGACGACGACGCTGAGGCCTGCGCGCAGACGACCGGAATTGAGCGCATCCTGCGGCAGTGCGATGCGGACAGGCACGCGCTGGATGATCTTGGTGAAGTTACCCGTCGCGTTTTCCGGCGGCAGCAGCGAGAAGACCGAACCGGATGCCGGCGAGATCGACTCGACGGTGCCGACGATCGGATGGTCGCTATAGGCATCGACGTGGATATTGACCTTGGAACCGGGAACCAGATGCTGGATCTGCGTTTCCTTGAAATTCGCGTCGATATAGAGCTGGCGGATCGGCACGATCGCCATCAGCTTCTGGCCGGGGGAGACAAGGTCTCCTTCCTGTACCGAACGATTGCCGACGATACCGTCATAGGGCGCCTTCAAAACGGTGAAGGACAGGTCGCGGGCAGCCTTGTCACGAGCGGCCTCAAGGCCCTTGATCGTGCTTTCGGCCTGCCGGCGCTGCGCCTGCAACAGGTTGATGTTGGCCTGCGCGGATGCGATGGCGGCGTCGCCGCCGACCAGATTGGCCTTGGCCTGATCAAGCGCGATATTGGCGCTATCCAAAGCGGCCGTGGTGCCGACCGACTTCGATTGCAGTTCGGCAGCGCGCGTCTGGGTGATCTGGGCGCCGCGGACCGTGGCTTCCAGGGCAACCTTCTGCGCCTGCGACTGGGCAAGGGCTGCCTGGCCGGCAGCGATCTGTGCATCAATGGTATGGAGTGAAAGCTGTTCGGTATCGAGCGAGGCCTGAGCCTGTCCCAATGCCAGCTTGTAGTCGCCGTCATCCAGCGTCGCGAGCACGTCGCCCGCCTTCACCTGCTGGTTGGCAACGACGTCTACCTTGGCGACATAGCCTGTCACCTTCGGCTGAATGGTCGCGATATCGCCGCCGATATAGGCGTCGTCGGTGGAGACCATGAAGCGGCCGTTCGTCCACCAGTCATAGCCATACCAGCCGCCGGCTGCGAGAGCCGCGACGATGATGATCGGAAAAGCCAGGCTGCGCCGCTTCTTTTCCGGCGGCGGTGGGGCCGCGGGGGCCGGAGCGGCAGGCGCAGCCTGGGCGGGGGCCGGGTTGCTGCGCGTCTCGGCAACAGGGGCATCCGCAGGCGCACCAGCGTCCTGGGCTTCTGCCTCTGCATCAGCATCCACGATGCGCGCTACATTGTTTCCATGACTTGACGACATTATCCCTACCACCGAAAATCTGGGCAAAATAATCGAACCGAACGGTTCGGTTCAATTGACATAGAGCCTTTTTCATTCCATATCAAGAGATATCGAACTGAGCGGTTCGATTTAATTGGCGAATCTGTTTAAGAATCAGAAAAAGTGATCGAATGGATCGAATGAAGGAGACGATGAAACACGAACCGCAAAATGCCGCCATATTGAACGCGCCCGCGCCAGGCTCCGGTGGACGTTGGGCAGCTGGCGAAGATCCGGTCAAGCGCCACCAGATTCTCGAAGGCGCCAAGCGCGTCTTTATGAAAATGGGGTTCGACGCGGCGAGCATGAATGATGTGACGCGTGAAGCCGGCGTCTCCAAGGGCACCCTCTACGTCTATTTCGCCAACAAGGAAGACTTGTTTGCCGCCATGATGGAGAGCGAGCGCACCTATTTCGTCAATCTGGTACGCACGGCGCTTTCCGACGAAGCGGATGTTACGACGTCCCTTTATGATTTCGGCATGGTGTTTGTGACGCATGTCACCTCGAACAAGACCATCAACGCCATGCGCACGGTCATCGGCGTGCGCGAGCGTATGCCGTCGCTCTGTCAACGTTTCTTCACCGGCCCGGAAAACCTGCGTACGGTGCTGCGCGGTTTCCTTGAGCGCCAGGTCGCGGCCGGCCACCTCAAGATCGACGATTTCGACATGGCCGCCCGCCATTTTCTCGAAATGGCCAGCGGCGGCTATTTCAAGCTGCGGCTGTTCGGCGATATGGACGAGCCTCCCTCGAAGGAAGAGATCGATTATGTCGTTCGCGGTGCCGTGCGCGTCTTCCTGGCCGGTTACGGCCCCGATCGCAAGGATTAGCACGCGCGACCTTCCTCTTTCGCCTGTAAGCGCGTAGCGATCCAACTCCGCAATAGCGATCAAGCATCGCGGCTGCCGGGAGCCTATGAGTAATCCGGCAACCAGGGGAGTGAACAATGAGCGCGATCGGACGAGCCATATGGTTTATCGAAAGCCATTTTGCATCCGACGTCTCGCTCGATGAGATC
This sequence comes from Rhizobium sp. WW_1, assembly GCF_003610155.1. NCBI lineage: Bacteria > Pseudomonadati > Pseudomonadota > Alphaproteobacteria > Hyphomicrobiales > Rhizobiaceae > Rhizobium > Rhizobium sp. WW_1. The sequence continues at coordinate 114,064 of NZ_RAIN01000003.1, read as the reverse complement.
GCCGAGACGGCCGGGCTGTCGCGCTATCATCTGTCACGCGTCTTCGGCATGACGACAGGCCACTCGATCAGTGGCTATATCAGGAGCCGCCGCCTCAGCGGAGCCGCTCTCGCACTGACCGACAGCTCCTCCTCCATTCTCCAGGTTGCCCTCGATGCCGGCTACGGCTCGCACGAGGCTTTCACCCGTGCCTTCCGCGAGCAATTCGGCGTGACGCCGGAAGGCCTGCGCAAGCAAGGGCACGTTCGCAACCTCGCTCTACAGGAGCCGATCAGAATGGACGACACCCGCCTTCCCAAACTCGACGCACCGCGCTTCGAAACCCACCCCGCAATGCTGCTTGCCGGCCTTGCGGAAACCTATGCCTATGAGGCGACACAGGCGATCCCCTCGCTCTGGCAGAAATTCAACCAGCATTTCGGCCATATTCCCGGCCAGGTCGGCAACGTCGCCTATGGCGTCTGCACCCAGGCGGAGGAAGGCAGTGAAGGCTTTCGCTACATGTCAGCAGCCGAAATTTCCGCCACGGACGACCTGCCCGAAGGTTTCGTAACAACGAAACTGCCGCAGCAGCGCTACGCGATCTTCACGCATCGCGGCCATATCTCCGGCATCTCGGCCACCGTGCATCAGATCTTTGGTGAATGGCTGCCGCAATCGGGTCATCAACACGCCGGCACGCCCGACATGCTGGAGCGTTACGACGACCGTTTCGATCCGCGCACCGGCATGGGCGTGACAGAAATCTGGCTGCCCCTGAAAGCCTGAACAAGCATCCGCCGCCATGAAAATGGCGGCGCCGCTTGTACAACCAACGGCACTCCTTACATTACGGCCATTCTGGAGAGGCCGGGGCTGGGGGTCAGCATCGGCGAATGCTGACAAAAAGGGGAAAGTCGTCAATGGATATTATGGGGTTGGTACAGGACCCGGGCGCGTGGGTGGCGCTCGTAACGCTCGTTGTCATGGAGGTCGTCCTCGGCATCGACAACCTCATCTTCATCTCGATCCTGACCAACAAGCTGCCGCCGGAGCACCGCGAGAGGGCCCGCAAGATCGGCATCGGCCTCGCCCTCGTCATGCGTCTCGCCCTGCTTGGAACCGTCGCCTGGATCGTTCAGCTCACCCAGCCCGTTTTCGAACTGTTCGGCCACGGCTTCTCCTGGAAGGACATGATCCTGATTGCCGGCGGCCTCTTCCTCGTCTGGAAGGCGACCAAGGAAATCCATCACAATGTCGATCCGCAGGAACAAGGCGAGGATTTCATTGCCAAGTCGACGACATCGACCTTTGCCGCGGCCATCGGCCAGATCCTTTTGCTCGACCTGGTCTTCTCGGTCGACAGCATCATCACCGCCGTCGGCATGACGCCGCACCTGCCGATCATGTTCGTCGCGGTCATCGCAGCCGTCACGGTCATGCTGGTTGCCGCCAATCCGCTCGCCAATTTCATCGAGAAGAACCCAAGCATCGTCATGCTGGCGCTCGCCTTCCTGCTGATGATCGGCACGACGCTGATCGCCGAAGGCATGGGCGTACACGTGCCCAAGGGCTATATCTACGCCGCCATGGCCTTCTCCGCCCTCGTGGAGGTACTCAACATGATGGCGCGCAACCGCCGGAAAAAGGCATCCGGCGGCCATTGATAACGAGATTCGCGCCCCGAAACGGGCGCGGCGTCCTCAATCCTGGACGTGCACGTCGACCCACTCGCCGACATCGCCGCGTCCGTAGATATCGACCTTGATCCAGACGTTGCCGCGAACGATGTAGTTCCCGGCATCGTCGGCGATATTGCCGTTTGCCAGCATCGCTTCGAGCTTCGCTCGGTTTGACGGCAAGGAGAAGAAACTGTCACCCTGGTCGCCGCGGTCGCGGCGGCGATAGGCGTGATAATTGGCACGATCCTGGCGGATGATCTGCCAGGGCAGCGTCAGGCGCTCGCCCTTGGAATTATAGAGATCGTCATTGCCGATATAGGCGCGGTATGACTCGAGCAGTTTCGCGGAACTGTCGCGGGTTATGGTTGACTGGGCCGCGGCAGCATCGACCATCGAAACCGCCAATAACAAGCTCAAAATCAATTTCTTCATAGTATCCTCGCGGTGAACGATTGAAGACCTATTTCGCCACTGCCGCGAAAATTGCAAATCAAATTCGGCAAGCGTAAGGCTTTTCTCCCGAAACGCTTACGAAGGGTAAAGACGTCTCGCGAATTTGAGAGGCCGGCCCTTTTCGACGCAGCACGGCGCGCCTGGCGTCCCGACCAGCGCTTGCGGCGCAGTTTCCCTTGACGCCATCCCTTGAATATGGCCTAAGGCCAACCATACGGAAAACGCTGATAGAAGCGGCAAGACGCCCTTTTCCGGCCGGTTTCCTGATCCAGATAGACATTTTCGGCTGGACGGCGCTTGTCCTGAGCGCGGCCCGGCCTTTTATGACGGGCAAACAAGATGACCACTTCAGGCGTTCGCGTCCGCATCGCACCCTCCCCCACCGGCGAGCCACATGTCGGCACCGCTTACATCGCGCTGTTCAACTATCTCTTCGCCAAGAAACACGGCGGCGAGTTCATCTTGCGCATCGAGGATACCGACGCGACCCGCTCCACCCCGGAATTCGAGACCAAGGTTCTCGATGCGCTGAAATGGTGCGGCCTCAAATGGTCCGAAGGTCCCGATGTCGGCGGCCCCTACGGCCCCTATCGCCAGAGCGACCGCAAGGACCTTTACAAGCCCTATGTCGAGCAGATCGTCTCGGCTGGTCACGGCTTTCGCTGCTTCTGCACGCCGGAGCGCCTGGAAAAGATGCGCGAAGCGCAGCGCGCCGCTGGCCTGCCGCCGAAGTATGACGGCCACTGTTTGAACCTCTCGGCCGAGGAAGTCACCACGCGCGTCGCTGCCGGCGAGCCGCATGTCGTGCGCATGAAGATCCCGACCGAAGGCTCCTGCAAATTCCATGACGGCGTCTATGGCGACGTGGAAATCCCGTGGGATGCCGTCGACATGCAGGTCCTCCTGAAAGCGGATGGCATGCCGACCTATCACATGGCCAACGTCGTCGACGACCATCTGATGAAGATCACCCACGTCGCGCGCGGCGAGGAATGGCTGGCTTCGGTGCCGAAGCACATCCTGATCTATCAGTATCTCGGCTGGGAGCCGCCGGTGTTCATGCACCTGTCGCTGATGCGCAATGCCGACAAGTCGAAACTGTCGAAGCGCAAGAACCCGACCTCGATCTCCTATTATACGGCACTCGGCTACATCCCCGAGGCGCTGATGAACTTCCTCGGCCTGTTCTTCATCCAGATCGCCGAAGGCGAAGAGCTCCTGACGATGGATGAGCTTGCCGCAAAGTTCGACCCGGAAAATCTCTCCAAGGCCGGCGCGATCTTCGACATTCAGAAGCTCGACTGGCTGAACGGCCGCTGGATCCGCGAGAAGCTCTCGGAAGAAGAGTTCCAGCACCGCGTTCTGACCTGGGCCATGGAAAACAGCCGCCTGCAGGAAGGCCTGAAGCTGTCGCAGTCGCGCATCACCAAGCTTGGTGAGCTGCCCGATCTCGCCGGCTTCCTGTTCAAGTCCGACCTCAACCTCGATCCCCAGGCCTTCGCCAAGATCAAGTCGACGCCTGAAGAGTTGCTGGAAATCCTGAACACCGTGCAGCCGGACCTCGAGAAGATCCTCGAATGGAATGTCGAGACGATCGAAGCCGAGCTGCGCGCCATCGCCGACCGCATGGGCAAGAAGCTGAAGGTCATCGTCGCCCCGCTTTTCGTTGCCGTATCGGGCTCCTCGCGCTCCCTCCCGCTTTTCGATAGCATGGCGATCCTCGGCCGCTCCGTCGTCCGTCAGCGGCTGAAACTAGCCGCGCAGACCGTTGCGACCCTCGTCGGCCCGAAGAATTGAACCGGACTTAAAAATCATGAACGAGAAGACCGAAACATCCGCCCTCTCCTCCGACGCGACGGAAGTCCGCCGCCAGAAACTGGCGCTGCTGCGCGAACAGATCGGCGAAGTCTATCCCGCGCATTTCCACCGGACGATGACCAATGCCGAGCTGGCCGCGAAATACGAAGGCCTGGAGCCGGACACCGAAACCACGGACGTCGTCACCGTCGCCGGCCGCGTCTATTCCTCGCGCAACTCAGGCATGTTCATGGACATCCATGACGCCTCGGCCAAGATCCAGATCTTCAGCCACAAGGACGTGACCTCGGAAGAGGCCCGCTCCCTGCTGCCGATGATCGATATCGGGGACATCATCGGCGTGACAGGCGTCGTGCGCCGCACCAAGCGCGGTGAACTGACGATCAATGCCCAGCAGATCACCATGCTGACCAAGTCGCTGCTGCCGATGCCGGAAAAGTGGCACGGCCTGTCCGATATCGAGCTGCGCTACCGCAAGCGCCACCTCGACATCATGACCAACGAGGAATCGAAGCTCCGCTTCCAGCAGCGCAGCCGTATCGTCTCGGGCATCCGCCGCTTCATGGAAAATGACGGCTTCATGGAAGTCGAGACGCCGATGCTGCATTCGGTCTATGGCGGCGCCACCGCTGAACCGTTCAAGACGCACCACAACACGCTGAAGCTCGACATGTACCTGCGAATTGCGCCGGAACTGTTCCTGAAGCGCACGCTGGTCTCCGGTCTCACCGACAAGGTGTTCGAGATCAACCGCAACTTCCGCAACGAAGGCGTCTCCACCCGGCACAATCCCGAATTCACCATGATGGAGTGTTATTGGGCTTATGCCGACTACGAGGACATCATGGACCTCGTCGAGCGTCTGTTCTCGACGCTCGCCATGTCGATCCACGGCAGCACGGAATTCGCTTTCGGCGACAAGCAGATCTCCTTCAAGGGTCCGTTCCGTCGCGTGCCGATGCCTGACGCCGTCAAGGAAGCGACCGGCATCGATTTCCTCGCGATCAAGACCGATGAGGAAGCCCGCGCAGCCTCCAAGGCCGCCGGCTTTGCCGTCGAGAAGGACGCGACCTGGGGCGAATGCCTTGCCTTCATCTTCGAAGAGAAGGTCGAGGGCACGCTGATCCAGCCGGCGCACGTCACGCATTTCCCGAAGGACATCTCGCCCTTCGCCAAGGAAGTGCCGGGCGAGCCGCGCCTCGTCGAGCGCTTCGAGACCTATTGCAACGCCTGGGAACTCGGCAACGCCTTTTCGGAACTCAACGATCCGGAAGAGCAGCGCGCCCGTATGGTCGAGCAGCTCGAGCAGGCGCATGCGCGCGGCGAAAAGCAGAAGGAACTCGACGAGGAATTCCTCGACGCGATCGACCAGGGCATGCCGCCGGCAGGCGGTCTCGGCATCGGTGTGGACCGCCTCATCATGCTCCTGACCAACTCGCCGTCGATCCGCGACATCATTCTCTTCCCGGCACGCCGCAACAAGGCAGACTGAGACCGGTTAAGTCCTTCGAACATCAAAGGTGCGTATCATGACGGATAAAGAGATATCGGCCGTAGATGCCGACAGCGAACATCAGCGGCTGGCCGACCTTGCGGAGCTTGGCGATATCGATCTCTCGCAATACGCGCCGGGAACCTTCGGCTGCCACGAGGCCATGCACACGGCGTCGGTCATGCTCGACATGACCGACGATCAGCTGCTGCTGCATCCGGCAATCCTCGCCAATCCCGACTTCTACCGCCTCGCCGGCGAAGTTCATGAAGCGCTCTTTGCGCTTTATCAGGCTATCGGCGAAAAACATCTGGCGGATTGATCATATTGCGTTGCCGTCAGGCAACGCGGAACCGACCCTAGAGCCGGATGATTTTAGGTCTGCTCGACCTAAAATCTGAATCCGCTCTAGAATCAAAGAAGTAGAGCGTGATGTCGTCCGAAAACCGCCTACACTTTTCGGCATCACGCTCTAGTCAGTTCGTGACGGGCGACCGGCGGTCGGCAGCACCCGTCATGGTCGGGTCCAATCCCGGTGACTGGCTCTTTCCCTTGCCGCCGGCGTCGGCACCGATGAACTCGCCATTTTCATTATAACCGGGCTGCACATTGCCGGTCGTCTTGGGCTCCGGCGGCGATTTGGCATCGTGGCTCTCCGCCTGCTTTGCGGCGGCCTTCTCTTCCGCCGCGATCGCCGCTTTCATCTTGTCCTTCTTGGCGTCACCGCCATTATCCGCCGTCAGCGCATTGTCGCAGTCGGTCAGATCCTTCAATCCGGCAATCGCCGCGTCGATATCCTGCGGCAGCATGGTGATCTGCTCGCCATAGAAGAGGCCGGCATTGCTCGCGCCGCCGTCGTAGTAGCGCGCCGTCAGAGGCGCCTCGGCGCTGCCGTCGACAAGCCGGTCCGGATGCGCCACGTAGACGACGTCAGCCCCCAGAGCCCGTCCGCGCAGGTCGGAACGCAATATCGGCCCGTTTTCGTCGAGAACTACAACCTGAACGAGATCCGGCTTCTGCTCCTGATAGACGGCCTTGGCAACCCGGAGCGCCGTCCTGACCCGCGTCAGCCCGTCGGTCGGCTCGGTGCGAATATATTTGCGAATCCAGAAACGATTATCCTTGCGGATGGTCACGAGGTTCACATCCGTGCACTGAAGCCCGTTAGCGGAAGCCGTCGCGATACCGAGAAGCCTGTCCTTGCCGATATAAAGCGCAAAAACGCCGGAGCAGCCCACGAGAAGGGCCACTCCGCCGATCATGACGACAAACTTCCGGGGAACCCGGAAAATGTGCAGTAAGGCGCTCACGCCAACTGCTCCAGCATAGACCACTCCAAGCCGACAAAAATGATCAACCCTCACGTTAGGGAATTGGCGTTTCGGAATACTTAAAACAGTGGTGAAACTTGTGTCGTCTGCGGCATCGTTACCAAAAAAGGTCCAAACTTTCACAGCCATGACGAGCGCTTGCCTTCCATGCGGCGGACATGCTCTAACCAACACATGGCCTTCACCTTGAGACAGCTGCAATACTTCGTCGCCGTGGCGGAACAGGGCTCGGTGACGCGCGCCGCACAGAACCTGTCGATCTCGCAATCCTCGGTCACCGAAGCCCTCAAGGAACTCGAAAGCGACCTTGGCGTCGAACTGTTCGAGCGCCATCCGCGTGGCCTCACCATCACCCATAACGGCCACCAGTTCCTGCGCCATGCCACCAAGATACTGGCGACCGTTTCCGATGCGCGCACCAGCTTTTCCGGCAAGCAGAACGAGTCCGGCGGCACGCTGAATATCGGCGTGACCTCGCTCGTCGCCGGCTATGTGCTGTCCGATCTTCTGGCGCGCTATCGCCGCGCCTGCCCCGGAGTCGAGGTCAGCGCCATCGAGGACAATGGCGGCTATCTGGAACATCTTCTGGTTGGCGGCGAACTCGACGTCGCTGTCATGGTCATTTCCAATCTGCGCGACCGCATGGCGCTGCAGGCGGAGATTCTGGAAACCTCGCCCTATCGCCTCTGGCTGCCGATGGGCCACCCCCTCGTCTCGGCCGACATCATCAGCGTCGCCGATATCAGCCGCGAGCCGCTGATCATGCTGACCATCGACGAGATCGAGGAAAATACCGGCAAGCTTTTGACGGCACTCGGCGCCCGCCCGCATGTGGCCTTCCGTACCCGCTCGGTCGAGGCGGTACGCAGCCTGGTCGCGACCGGCGCGGGCGTCGCGCTGCTGCCGGATCTCGTCTATCGGCCGTGGTCGCTGGAAGGCGACCGCATCGAAAGCCGCGACGTCTCCGGCTCGCTGCCGGTCGTGCAGGTCGGCATGGTCTGGCGCAAGGGATCGAGCTTGCCTCAGGCTGCTCGCGACTTCGTCGGCGTTGCCGAAAGCATGCGTACGGGGCGACAGCGGTAGCAAAGGCTACCATCTGACGCCTCGCGCCGAATACAACCTTAGATTTTTAAGCGGGAAGGAGCCAGACATGAAGACCGCCATCATATTTGACTGCGAATTCCTTTGCCTTGAAGGGTCGCAACGCCGATCCTGGTGCGCCGCCCACGATCCCGATCCGGTCATCGCGCAAATTGGCGCCGTCAAGCTTGGCCTCGATGGTGATTTCCCGATCCTGGGTACTTACAAGGTCTATGTTCGCCCCGTCGACAGGTTTGGCGATCACTATGAACTCGATCCATTCTTCACCACCCTCACCGGCATCACTGAGGAAAACTTAAGATCTGAGGGCGTTTCCTTGCAGGATGCACTCAACGGCCTGGATCGCTTCTCGGACGGCTCTCGCTTCTGGTCCTGGGGCAAGGACGAGCTGAATATGATGGCAATCAGCTGCTATATCGCGGGCATCCAGCCCTCAATCCCCGCGCATCGTTTCGACAATGCCGTGAAGCTCCTGCTCGCGGCGGGCATGCCGATCGAGGATCTGGGGAGAACGCCGAGCAACGAGCTTGCGAACTACTATGGCGTGCAGCATCCACCGCTCCGCGGCCATGATGCGCTTGATGACGCGCTTTCTCTTTCCTACACACTGCAGCATCTTATGAAGGCGGGACATTTGCAGCCTGAAGTCTTCGAGTCGACGCGCGCACAAGAGTAGGAATCGGAATTTCCGATATCGACTTTCTGATAAATGAATTTGCGAATGCGGCAAAATCGCGTCACCTTTTCTTCCGGGAACAGGAAGCCAGCCACTGGCTCCACAATATCAAGGCTCAAAAACCGGGAGAGTCCGATGAAGCATCTGCTGAAATCATGCACGGCCGCACTCGCATGCTTAAGTTTCGCCACGCAGGTCATTGCCGCTGAGCCGCTGAAGACGCTCGGCAAGGGTGAAGGCGCCGTCAGCATCGTCGCATGGGCCGGCTATATCGAGCGCGGCGAAAGCGACAAGAATTACGACTGGGTCACGGGCTTCGAGAAGGAAACCGGCTGCAAGGTCAGCGTCAAGACCGCGGCGACATCGGACGAAATGGTCGCGCTGATGAACGAGGGCGGCTTCGACCTCGTCACCGCCTCTGGTGACGCATCGCTGCGTCTCGTCGCCGGCAAGCGCGTCCAGCCGATCAATACCGATCTGATCCCCAGTTGGAAGAACCTCGACGACCGGCTGAAAAATGCCCCCTGGCATACCGTCAATGGCGTCCACTACGGCGTTCCCTATCTCTGGGGACCGAACGTGCTGATGTACAACACCGACGCCTTCAAGGGTCAGGCACCGAAGAGCTGGAATGTCGTCTTCGAGGAAATGACCCTGCCCGACGGCAAGTCCAACAAGGGCCGCGTGCAGGCCTATGACGGCCCGATCTACATTGCCGATGCCGCTCTGTACCTCATGGCGCACAAGCCCGAACTCGGCATCAAGGACCCTTACGAACTCAACGAAGACCAATACAAGGCGGCACTCGACCTCCTGCGCGGCCAGCGCAAGCTTGTCAGCCGCTACTGGCATGATGCGATGATCCAGACGGACGACTTCAAGAACGAAGGCGTGGTCGCCTCCGGTTCCTGGCCGTTCCAGGTGAACCTGCTGCAGTCCGACAAGCAGAAGATCGCCTCCACCTTCCCGGACGAGGGAACGACGGGCTGGGCCGATACCACCATGCTGCATGCCGACAGCGAGCATCCGAACTGCGCCTATATGTGGATGGAGCACTCTCTACAGGCCAAGGTTCAGGGTGACGCCGCCGCCTGGTTCGGCGCCGTGCCTTCCGTTCCGGCTGCCTGCAAGGGCAATGAACTCCTGACCGACAGCGGTTGCGCCACCAATGGCTATGACCACTTCGACAAGATTCGCTTCTGGAAGACGCCAGTCGCCAAATGCACGAGCCAGAGCGAATGCGTGCCCTATCACCGCTGGGTCTCCGACTATATCGGCGTGATCGGCGGCAGATAGCCAGCCGCATCGGCCTTCGCCGCTCCGCGAAAATGGAGCGGCGATCCCGCCGGCAGTTAAATGCCGGCGCTTGCCGCAAACCAGATCCCGATCCGATCCGGTCCGGCTGACCAACATCAAACATTCTGCTTATCCCTGGAGAAACCAATGAACGCCGTTCGTTTCCAGCAGGTGTCGCGCCATTTCGGCCAGGTCCGCGCTGTGGACCGCGTCGATCTGGAAATCGCGCCCGGCGAATTCTTCGCCATGCTCGGCCCCTCCGGCTCCGGCAAGACCACCTGCCTCAGGCTGATTGCCGGCTTCGAGCAGCCCACCGGCGGCCACATCGAAATCTTCGGCGAGACTGCCGAGGGCGTCCCGCCCTATAGGCGCAACGTCAACACGGTCTTCCAGGATTATGCGCTGTTTCCGCATCTCAACATCCTCGACAATGTCGCTTACGGGCTGATGGTCAAAGGCGTCGGCAAGGCCGAGCGGCTGCGTGCCGCCGAACAGGCGCTGGAGCTGGTGAAGCTGCCGGGCTATGGCGCCCGCCGCCCCGGCCAGCTTTCCGGCGGCCAGCGCCAGCGCGTGGCGCTCGCCCGTGCCCTGGTCAACAAGCCGAAAGTGCTGCTGCTCGACGAACCGCTCGGTGCGCTCGACCTGAAGCTGCGCGAGCAGATGCAGGAGGAGCTGAAAAGCCTGCAGCGCGCCCTCGGCATCACCTTCGTCTTTGTCACCCACGATCAGGGCGAGGCCCTGTCCATGGCCGACCGCGTCGCCGTCTTCAACGATGGAGGCATCGTCCAGCAGGGCACGCCGCATGATATCTATCAGCGGCCGAAAACCCGCTTCGTCGCCGATTTCGTCGGCTCCTCCAACGTCATTGCTCCGGAAGTCATGTCGTCGCTCGGCGGCGAGCGCCGCTGGGCCAGTCTCCGCCCCGAAGCGATCCGTGTCACCGCGGAAAGCGGCGTGACGGCGACGGTAAAGGCGACAAGCTTTCTCGGTGCTGCCACCCGCCTCTCGGTGGAGGCAAATGGCGCACGCCTGCATGTGACCGTGCCTGCTGGACAATCGGCCCCGGATACCGGCGCCTCCGTCCGCCTCGCCTGGCTGGCGGCTGATGTGCACTACATGGATGACGCCGCATGAACGCCGCCGCCTTCCCTGCTTCGGCGCAAAAAGCGCCGGCCTCGATCCTGCCGCGCCGTGGCGGCGTCTTCGGCCGCCTCTCCGATCTCTTCTGGCGCCGCCCGAAACTGCTGCTGTTCCTGATGCTGACGCCGCCGCTGCTCTGGCTTGGCATTATCTATATCGGCTCGCTGATCGCGCTTTTGCTGCAGAGCTTCTTCTCGATCGATGACTTCTCGGGAATGGTGAACTACCAGTTCACGCTCTCGACCTATGCGCAGCTGCTGAACTCAGCCAATTTCGATATCATCGTGCGCACGGTGGTCATGGCTGCTCTCGTCACCTTGGCCTCCGCCTTCGTCGCCTTCCCCATCGCCTATTATGCCGCGCGCCATGCGCAGGGAAAATGGAAGGCGCTGTTCTATCTCGGCGTCATGCTGCCGCTCTGGTCGAGCTATCTGGTCAAGGTCTATGCCTGGAAGCTGATCCTCGCCAAGGAAGGCATCCTCACCTGGATCTTCGACAAGCTGCACCTCGGCTGGCTGCTCGATGGCGTACTTGCCCTGCCCGTCATCGGCGGCAACTCGCTCTCGGTCAGCTATATCGGCACCTTCCTTGTCTTCGTCTATATCTGGCTGCCCTACATGATCCTGCCGACGCAGGCAGCGCTTGAGCGCGTGCCGGGAAACCTGCTCGAAGCCTCCTCCGATCTCGGCGCAACGCCGAACCAGACCTTCCGCACGGTGCTGCTGCCGCTCGCTTTGCCTGGCGTCGTCGCCGGCTCGATCTTCACCTTCTCGCTGACGCTGGGCGACTACATCATCCCGCAGATCATCGGCTCCTCGCGCCTCTTCATCGGCCAGGCCGTCTACACGCAGCAGGGAACCGCCGGCAACGTGCCGCTGGCCGCCGCCTTCTCGGTCGTGCCGATCGTCATCATGGCCATCTATCTCTGGATCGCCAAGAAACAGGGAGCTTTCGATGCGCTCTGATCGTGGCCAACGCGCCTCCTTCCCCCTAAAGACAGCCGCCGCCGGCGGCCTGCTCTTCCTGCATCTGCCGATCCTCTTGATCTTCGTCTATGCCTTCACGACGGAGGAAAAGAGCTATCAGTGGCCGCCGCCGGGCCTCACCCTGCAATGGTTCGGCATCGCGTGGAACAGGCCTGATGTCTGGTCGGCGCTGGCGCTGTCGGTTCAGGTCGCGACCATCGCAACCGCGATCGCATTGCTGCTCGGCACGCTCTGCGCCGCCGCCGTCAGCCAGACGAAATTCTTCGGCCGCGAGGCGATCTCGCTGCTGGTCATCCTGCCGATCGCGCTTCCCGGCATCATCACCGGCATCGCGCTGCGCTCCGCCTTCAGCCTGTTCGATATCCCCTTCTCGGTCTGGACGATCGTTCTCGGCCATGCCACCTTCTGCGTCGTGGTTGTCTATAACAATGCCGTCGCCCGTTTCCGTCGCACCTCCGGCTCGCTCATCGAGGCGTCGATGGATCTCGGCGCCGATGGCTTCCAGACCTTCCGCCACGTCGTCCTGCCGAACATTGGCACCGCACTGCTTGCCGGCGGCATGCTTGCCTTCGCGCTGTCCTTCGACGAAGTCATCGTCACCACCTTCACCGGCGGCCAGCAGATGACCCTACCGATCTGGATGCTGGAGGAACTCATCCGTCCGCGCCAGCGACCCGTGACAAACGTCGTCGCCATGGTCGTCGTGCTCGTCACCTTCCTGCCGATCCTGGCAGCCTACTATCTTACCCGCGACGGCGATCAGATCGCCGGCGGCGGCAAATGAAAGGGAGAGAATAATGGATACCCAAATGCTGATCGGCTCCCGCTTCGAGGCCGGCACGGAAACGGAAGAGCGCGTCCTCAACCCGAAGACGGGCGAGACGGTGCTTAACCTGCCCGAGGCCTCCCTCGGCCAGATCGACGCCGCCGTCGACGCTGCGGAAAAGGCCTTCACGAGCTGGTCGCAGACGACACCAAGCCAGCGCTCGGCCTATCTCCTCAAGATCGCCGACGCCATCGAGCGGGATGCCGAAGGCTTCGCGGCGCTGGAGGCGCTAAACTGCGGCAAGCCGATCAATGCCGTGCTCAATGATGAGATCCCGGCGATCGTCGACTGCTATCGCTTCTTTGCCGGTGCAGTGCGCAACCTGCACGGCCCGGTCGCCGGCGAATATCTGCCCGGCCATACCTCGATGATCCGCCGCGACCCGATCGGCATCGTCGGCTCGATCGCACCCTGGAACTATCCGCTGATGATGATGGCCTGGAAGCTGGCGCCCGCCATTGCCGGCGGCAACACGGTCGTCTTCAAGCCCTCCGAGCAAACGCCGCTGACGGCGCTGAAGATGGCGAAGCTACTGGCGGATGTCCTGCCGGAAGGCGTCGTCAACGTCATCCTCGGCCGTGGCGAGAGTGTCGGCAACGCATTGATCAACCACCCAAAGATCGGCATGGTCTCCATCACAGGCGATGTCGCGACCGGCAAGAAGGTCCTGCAGGCCGCAGCCAAGACGGTGAAGCGCACGCATCTCGAACTCGGCGGCAAGGCCCCGGTCATCGTCTTCGACGATGCCGATATCGATGCCGTCGTGTCCGGCATCCGCACCTTCGGCTATTACAATGCCGGCCAGGACTGCACCGCCGCCTGCCGCATCTATGCCGACGCCAAGGTCTACGACAATTTCGTCGCCGACCTCACCTCGGCCGTATCGAGCATCAAGTTCAACCTTGCCGACGACACCGAAAACGAAATCGGCCCGCTGATCTCCAAGCGCCAGCGCGACCGCGTCGAAAGCTTCGTCACCCGCGCCGCCGAACACAAGCACATGGAGATCACCACGGGTGGCAAGATCTCCGGCGAACGCGGCTTCTTCTATGCGCCGACCATCGTCGCCGGCGCGACGCAGGACGACGAGATCGTGCGCCGCGAAGTCTTCGGCCCGGTCGTCTCCGTAACGCGCTTCACCAACCCCGACGATGCCGTCACCTGGGCCAATGACAGCGACTATGGCCTTGCATCCTCGGTCTGGACCAAGGACATCAGCCGCGGCATGCAGACGGCCGCCCGCCTGCAATACGGCTGCACCTGGATCAATACGCATTTCATGCTGGTCAACGAAATGCCGCATGGCGGCCTGAAGCAATCCGGCTACGGCAAGGATATGTCAGTCTACGCTATCGAAGATTATACGGCCGTGCGGCATGTGATGATCAATCACGGGTGATATGGGGATGGGGCGTAGACCGGCCTTCTTGAGTTGAGGTGCCGCTATGCCCCCTCTGTCACTGCGTGACATCTCCCCCACGAGGGGGGAGATCGTTGGGAGAACGCCGCCCATTCTGTAAAAGACAACGAGCCTTGATTTCAGCAGACGCAATGCTCGCTTGGATACGAGAGGTCATTGCGGTTTACCAATCTCCCCCTTGTGGGGGAGATGTCGTGAAGTGACAGAGGGGGTCCACAATTCTGGAGCCTTCACCAAAACCAAACCGCCTTCGGAACAATTCACCCTCCTTCCGCGTCTTTAGAAAGTACAACGCAGAGGAGATTGCTAATGCTGAAGTGGGCTCTCATTTTCTTTGTAATTTCGCTGATCAGCGGCTTTTTCGGCTTTTCAGGCGTATCAGCCGCGACGGCAACCATTGCGCGCGTTCTCTTCGCCATCTTCCTGATCATCTTCCTGGTGTTCCTGATCCTGGCCGTCATGGCCGGCAATGCGGTAGTCTAGCAATATAAGCCGCGACCATCGAAGGGGCGGGCCTAGATCAGGCTCGCCCCGACGTTTATGGCAAGCGCCAGGATGGTCGTATTGAACAGGAACGACAGGATCGCATGCAGAAGCGCCAGCTTACGCATGGAGACGGTGGAAATGCCGATATCGGCGGTCTGTGCCGCAACGCCGATGGTGAAGGAGAAATAGAGGAAGTCCCAATAGATCGGCTCCTCCACCGGTTCGGCGAATTTCAGCCCCTGCCCCTTGCCCGGCGTGCTGTAGAAGCGGTGCGCATAGTGAATGGTGAACAGCGTGTGCAGGAAGGTCCATGAGATCAGGATCGTCACGATCGCCATCATCACGCGGAAAAAGGCGACTTCCGGCGAGGCATCCTTGACCCCAAGCAGATCGAGCGCAATGCCGCCGATGCTCGCAAGCGCCGCAGCGATCGACAGGAACAGCAGAAACCCGTCCGAAAAATCGAGATCGGCGGAGCGCTTGCGGATACGCTGCGCATCGGCCGTCAGCATTCGAATAAGGCTGTAGACGATGAAGACGACCGCGGTCGTATCCCAGGCGATCAGCAGATTGCCGGCGTTGAAGGCGCGCGAGGTCAGAAGCAGGAAGACGGCGACACCGGCGAGCACGGAAAGCACGATGACATGATGCTTGCGCCACAAGACCCGCCATCTGGAATAACGCAATTGTCCATGCACATCCATGCCGCTCTCCCAATCGCAAATCGCTCGTCGGAAACCGACTCGCTGACGAGAGTGGCAAATAAGAAGAGGCCCCGCAATACGGAGCCTCCGATCGATAAAATGAAGCCTCAGGCCGTCCAGCCGCCATCGATGACGTGAATCTGGCCGGTCGTAAAGCCCGCTTCGTCGCCGGCGAGATAGGTCACAAGAGCGGCGATCTCTTCAGCCGTCGCGATCCGGCCCATCGGCTGACGGGCAATGAAGTCCTTCATTGCCTTGTCGTAGTCGCCGGTTGCCCTGAGCCGCTCATGCAGCGAGGGGCTGTCGACCGTGCCGGGGCAAATGGCGTTGGCGCGAATACCCTTGGCGACGAAATCGGCGGCGATCGATTTGGTAAGCCCGATCACGGCGGCCTTGGAGGCGCAATAAGCGAAGCGATTGGGCACGCCTTTCACGCTGGAAGCGACCGACGACATGTTGACGATCGAGCCCTTGCCCTTTTCCAGCATGCCCGGCAGGAAGGCGCGGCAGGTCGTGTACATGGCCTTGGCATTGAGGTTGAAGGAAAAATCCCAGTCCTTCTCTTCGCAGTCGAGGATGGTGCCGGCATGGACGAAGCCGGCGCAGTTGAAGAGCACATCGATCGGGCCAAGCTCTTCCGCGTAGGCCTTGACCGCGGCACCGTCGAGCACGTTCAGCACATGCTTGGTGGCGCCATCCAGCGTCGAGAGCGTCTGCTCGTTGATGTCGGTGGCGTAGACATGCGCGCCAAGCGAGATGAAACGCTCCGCCGATGCCCGGCCGATGCCCTGCCCCGCCGCCGTAATGACGACCTTCTTGCCTTCCAGCCCGTGACCCATAATCCTGATCCTTTCCTCGGGAACCATGATCCCATCCATCCCGGCCGCATGGCCAGCAACTTGGACAAGATCATGCAATAACAATCGGTTGGCGCAGCCTCGCGCTTATGCCTCGAAGGACTGCGCGAAGCGGCGGTTCAGCCTGTCGATGAGGACTGTATGCCGCTCGCCGGTGCGCAGTCCATCGCTAATCACCTCGGATGCGTCGCTTTGAAAAGCCATGTAGCCGTCATGCCGGGGCCGCACATAGGCGCCCTCCAAGGTGGCGCGCGTGTTGCGATAAAAGTCGAGCGCCGGCGCATTGACCGCATCGCTGACCCACGCCTCGGCATGACCAGGCTGCCCGTTTCCACTTGCATAAATGCCCGCCTGCACCGGCCCGCCCGCGATCCAGCGCGCAAAGGCCTTCGCCTCTTCCGGGGCCTGCGTGCGTGCCGAAACGGCAATGCCTGTGCCGCCCAGCGCCGAGCCGTTCGGTGCGCGGCCATCGATCACAGGCATGTCCGCAAAGGCGATCCGCACCGGCCTGAAGCCCGCGAAGGAATAATTGACGTAACCATAGATGAAGGGCGACGCGACATAGGGGCTGTCCATCTGCGCCATCAGGTCAAGCACGGCGATCGGGTCCATCTCGTAGCAGCGAACATCCATTCCAGCGACGAGCCGAGCCATCCAGTCGAGCACCGCTTCGCCATCGGCCTTCGCGATGAAGTCGGGACCTTCGATGCTACAGGGCGCACCAAGATGCGCGGCAAGCGTGATGAAGGTCATCAACGAGTGCGGCGGCCGCATCGGCAGGATCGCCTTGCCTTCCCTGGCAAGCGTGACGAACTCTGAGAGATCCTTGACCGGCGCGTTCAGGCGATCGGGCCTGTAGGCCTGCACCTGCGTCGCCGCATCGAGCGGAAACGCCCACTGGCGTCCCTGCCAATTGTAGCTCGGATAGGAGCGCCCGACGGTGCCGGCTGCAATCGCCGCAACTTCATCGGCATGAGCAGCATCATCGAGCGGCAACAGGCAGTTCTCACGCGTGATCTGTCCAACATGCGGGTGATCGATGACGATGAGATCGTATTGGGCAGCAAGTTCCTCCACCGGAAAGGTCTCGAAATCCTGCAGCGACCGCTTCTCCCAGCTGATCTCGACGCCGGTCTTTTCCTGCCATTGCTTCGAGCAGGCGATCATCGGATCGTAGCCGCGCGGATGCGACCAGGTCATTCCCTTAAGCTTTACCATCATGCCTTCCCCGCAGCCGGTTTGCGCTCAACGACCAGGATATGATCGGCCGCGAGCACGACTTCATCGCGTTGATTCAACACCTCACAGCGTTCGACAACGCGGCCGGCTGCCGGGCGCTTCGGATCATCCTCTTTCGCCGAAATGGTAACGCGCGTGCGGATCGTGTCGCCGATATGCACCGGACGGACGAAACGAAGCCGATCATAGCCATAGGAGAAGGCAACGGGATTGATGAGCGAGGCCGTGAGCCCGACGCCGATGGCAAAGATCATGGTGCCATGCGCGATGCGCTGGCCGCCGGGCAAGGTCTTGGCGAATTCCGCGTCCATATGATGCGGGAAGAAATCGCCGGTATGGCCAGCATGAACGACGAAATCGGTCTCGGTAATCGTCCGTCCCGTGGTCACTCTGACATGACCGAGTTCATAGTCTTCGAAATAGATGATTTGTTCTGCCATTCCTCAAGCCTTTGGAAGTTCTGCAATCGGCGTCGCAGGCGCGGCGCTCGACCGATAGGCGGCCTCGACGAGGGCCATGGTCTGCCAGGCGTCCTCGACGGAGCCGACCAGCTCCTGATCCTCGCCGGATGCGAAGCGTTGCAGGTTGGCCATGCGATTGACGAAGGCGTCCGGGAACCAGGAACCCTCGAGCTTCACCTCAACCCAATCGCTGCCACCCTCGGGGCGGATCCACAACTCGTCCGGCTCACCGCGCGGATAATCAAGATTGACGCCGAGCTTGATGTAGGCCGCGCCCTTGGTACCGGCGATGCGAAACTCGCAGGCCTGGAACTTGCGGCCGAAGTCATGGTCGTGATTGACCGAGAGCACGCAGCGGACCTTGTCGCCATAATCGAGGATCGCCGCCGTCCGCGTCTGCGCGACGTCATGGTTGGGATGGCCGATGGTCTTGGCGTGGACGCCTTGCGGATTGCCGAGCAGTCCGCGAATGAAATCGAGATAGTGGATCGAGTGCATGGCGATCTCGATCCGCGGCAGGCCTTTCAGGAAGGGCCACAGACCCCAGGGCGTGGCGAGCGCCAGCCATGCATCGAAATCGACGACATCTCCGAGATAGCCCTTGTTCACGGCATCGTAGAGCGCCAGCATCATCGGCGCGAAACGGAGCTGGAAATTGACCGCCGCCTTGATGTCACGCTCGCGGCAGACCCGCAGAATGTCGGAGGCGCCATTAAGATCGCTGCCCATCGGCTTCTGGATCAGCGCGAAGGAACCGCGCGGCAGCTTCGACAAGATTAGCGCATGGGCCGCCGGCGGCGTCGCGAGATCGAAAATAGCACCTTCTATGGCAAGCGCTTCTGCCTCGGAGGCGAAAGTACGGATGCCCCATTGAGCGGCGAGCGCCGCCGCTTTCTCGGCATTCGGATCGTAAAGACCCGCAACCGGAAAACCGCCTTGCCTGTACGCCGGCAGATGGGCGTCACCGACGATGCTGCCGGCGCCGAAGATCACGATCGGACGCGGCTTTGACGGCTTCGGCCACCATTGACGGAGGGATTTGGGATCGAAACTCATTGCACCCTCCCCTTGAGGGGGAGGGTCGGACCAAAGGTCCGGGGCGGGGTGATCCCTCCTCGTGCAAAAACAGCAGCACTACGCGCCCGGAGCATCACCCCCACCCGCGCATTCCGCACGACCTCCCCCCTCAAGGGGGAGGTGACCGCTTCGCGGTCTGTCCCACTCCAAGCCCTAATCATGATGAAACACCTCCTCCATCATGGCCCACCATTCACCCTGCTTGCGGGTCTCGAGCGGCTTCTGACACGGGATACAGACCGACCACCATTCCTGGTTCTTCGGGCTCGCGGCCATCTTTCGCATATCGGCCGCGAAATCCGTGCCGACATATTCCCAATAGCCGAAGAGCAGATTTTCCGGCTCCTTCAGGAAGATCGAATAGTTGGTGACGTTGCATTCGGAGATCAGCGCCAGGATCTCGGGCCAGACGGCCGCATGAAGCGCCTTGTATTCAGCGATCTTGGCCGGCTCCAGACCGATCACCATTCCCATCCGCTGCATGGCCCGTTCCTCCTCAGCCGTGGATTTCCCGGGTGAATTCGCCGATCGAACGCGCCTTCACCGCTTCCCAATCCCACTCGATGCCGATGCCGGGCTCGGAAGGCGCCAGCGCCTTGCCGTCGACGATTTCCATGCCCTTCGTCGTCAGATCGTCGAGCTGCGGAATGTATTCGACATATTTGCCGTTCGGCACAGCGCAGGTGAGGCTGACATGCAGCTCCATCAGGAAGTGCGGGCAGACCGGAATATCGAAGGCCTCGGCAGCATGCGCCACCTTCAGCCAGGGTGTAATGCCGCCGATGCGGGCAACATCCACCTGCACGATCGAGCAGGCACCCTTCTGCATATATTCACGGAAATGCCGGACCGAATACATGGATTCGCCAACCGCGATCGGCGTCGGCGTCGATCGGGTCAACCGGATATGGGCGTCGAGATCATCAGCCGGCAGCGGCTCCTCGATCCAGGCAAGGTCGAGTTCCTTCAATCGAGCCGCGCGGCGGATCGCCTCGTCGACGGTGAAGCCCTGATTGCAGTCGGTCATGATCTCGAAACCAGACCCAAGTGCCAGACGCATTGCGGCCAATCGGTCGTAATCTTCCGAACCGTGCGGCTTGCCTATCTTTACCTTCGAGCCGGAAAAACCCTTGGCCTTCGCCTGCAGAGCGTCTTCAACGAGGGCTTCCTTCTCGATATGAAGCCAGCCGCCCTCGGTCGTGTAAAGCGGGCAGCGATCCTTGGCGCCGCCGGCAAGCTTCCAGAGCGGCAGGTTCTGCTTCTTCGCCCGCAGGTCCCAAAGTGCGGTGTCGACCGCCGCAAGTGCCAGCGCCGTGATGGGACCGATGGTCGTGGCGTGGGTTGCGAATTCCATTTTGTGCCAGATGGCCTCGATGCAATCGGCATCCTCACCGATCAAAAGCGGCACCAGATGGTCGGAGAGCAACCGCATGACGGAAGAACCGCCGGTGCCGATCGTATAGCTGTAGCCGGTGCCGACAGCGCCGTCGCTGTCGGTGATGGTGACGATCGGCGTTTCCTGGCTGACGAAGCTCTGGATCGCGTCCGTCCGCTTCACCTTCGGCGGCAGGTCGACCATCCGCAGTTCTATTTTCTCGATACGTGCCATGGGAGCTATTCCTTAGATTGCCAGGCTCTTGCCGGTTTCGACGGAGAAGAGGTGTGCCTGACTAAGGTCGAAGCTCATCTTCAGCTGTTCGCCGCTCTTCAGCGCACGCGGATTGAGCATGCGTGTCACCCATTCGCGGCCGGCAAACTCAATGAAAACGAGCGTTTCGTTGCCGAGCGGCTCGGTGATAGCGACGGGTAGGGTCAGCTCGTAGACGGCGGCTTCCGCGCCCGAGTGCAGACCGTGGCCGGTCGGGAAGATATCGTCCGGTCTGAGGCCGAACGCGACCTTCTCACCTTCCTTGACCTTGCCTGCAAACTGGCTCGGCAGCGGCAGACGGTCGCCATTCGTGAAGACCAGCTCGCCCGCTTTCAGCGTCGCCTCTTCGATGTTCATCGGAGGCGATCCGATGAAGCCGGCAACGAAGCGCGTGGCAGGCCGCTTGAACACTTCGTCCGGTGTGCCGACCTGCTCGATATAACCATCGCGCATGATGACGATGCGGTCGGCCAGCGTCATGGCCTCGACCTGGTCGTGCGTCACATAGACGACAGTCGACTGCACCTTGGCATGCAGCTTCTTGATCTCGGTGCGCATCTGCGTGCGCAGCTTGGCGTCGAGGTTCGACAGCGGCTCGTCGAAGAGGAAGACTTCCGGCTGGCGGACGATCGCACGACCCATGGCGACGCGCTGGCGCTGACCGCCGGAAAGCTGTGCCGGGCGCCGATCCATCAGAGCTTCGAGGCTCAAAATGGCAGCTGCCTCGTTGACGCGCTTGTCGATTTCCGCCTGCGGTTGCTTGGCGATCTTCAGCGAGAAGCCCATGTTCTCGCGCACCGTCATATGCGGATAGAGCGCATAGGACTGGAACACCATGGAGATGTTGCGATCGCGTGGCGGCAGGTCGTTGACGACGGTATCGCCGATCTCGATCGTGCCGCCGGAGACATCCTCCAGGCCGGCGATCATACGCAGCGTTGTCGACTTGCCACAGCCGGACGGCCCGACGAGCGCGATGAACTCCTTGTCGGCGATATCGAGATCGATGCCGTGGACGATTTCCAGAGCGCCGTAGCGCTTGACGAGTTTTTTAAGAGAAACCTGAGCCATGAGGGATCAACCTTTGACCGCACCGAATGTCAGACCCGACACCAGATGCTTCTGAATGATGAAAGTGAGAGCGAGCGCCGGAATGATCATCACGACCGCAAGCGCGCACATGCCGCGCCAGTCGATGGTGAACTCGGCCGTGTAATCGAGCAGGCCGACGGGCAGCGTCTTGGAATCGACGGAGCGCGTCAGCTGCGATGCCAGGGCGTACTCGTTCCAGCAGGTGAGGAAGGCGAAGATGCCGGCGGATGCGATCCCAGGACCGGCAAGCGGGAATTCCACCTGCCAGAAAGCCTGCCAGCGCGTGCAGCCGTCGATCTGCGCGGCTTCGGCAAGATCCTTAGGAACCTGCCGGAAGAAGCCGTCGATCAGCCAGATCGTGAAAGGCACGTTCAGCGCGACATAGGTGAGGATCAGGCCGAAATGCGTGTCGATGATCCCAAGCCGCGCATAGACCATGAAGAGCGGCAGTGAAAGGGCAACCCCGGGTACGGAGCGCGTCAGCATCAGCCCGAGGAACACGGCCGATTTGCCGCGGAACCGGAAGCGGGCGAAGGCATAGCCGCCGGACATGCCGATGACGAGCGCAATCGCGGTCGAGGTGATGGAGATGATCAGCGAATTGCGGAAATAATCCCAGACGGGAATGCCGCCTTGCCCGACGCCGCTGAACATGGAGCGATAGGCTTCCAGCGAAAGCTCCTGCGGAATCCAGACCGCGGGCTTCGCCATGATTTCGACGGTCGGGCGCAGCGAGCTGATGATGATCCACAAGCCGGGCAGGCAGATGATGAGCATCGCGAGGAAGAGGCCGATGAGATAGGCGACCTTCCAGAGGCGGCGATGCAGGCGTTGTTGAGCGTTGCGATCCATGATTACCACTCCGCTCCGATCTGGGTGCGGGCAAGCGCCAGCTTACGGAAGAAATAGACTGTGAAGGCGATCGAAAGAATGATCGAGACATAGGCCATGGCGTTGGCAAGCCCCATCTGCGCATCGGCATAAGCGGTGCGTCCGACCAGCGTCCAGATCAGCTCCGTGCGCCGCGCTGGCCCGCCATCCGTCATGATCTTGACGATGTCGTAAGCGCGGGCGACGTCGAGCGAGCGGATCGTCATGGCAATGAAGGCAAAGGGCATCAGGAACGGCCAGGTGACATAGCGGAAGGTCTGCCAGCTGGTGCAGCCATCAACCTTCGCGGCCTCCACCGGCTCCTGCGGCATGGCGAGCAGACCCGCAAGGATGAGGATCGCGAAGACCGAGGTCGAAGACCAGACTTCGGCGATAACGATGGACAGCAGCGCCAGATTGCCGTCGATGAGCCACGGTATGGCATCATTGGTAATGCCCAGCGACTGCAGCGCATTGTTGATGATACCGACATTGTCGTTGAACATGAACTTGAACTGGAAGCCGACGAGCACAGGCGAAAACATCATCGGGAACATCATCAGCGTGCGCAGAATGCGCTTGCCGTGGGTCGCCTTGTTGACCAGTAGCGCCAATCCCAGACCGAGCAGCATTTCCAGATTGAGGGCGATCGTCAGCAAAACGACGGTGCGTACAAAAGCAGCCAGGAACACCGGATCGGTCAGGATGCGCATGTAGTTGCGCAGACCGATGAAGGTGAAGAGCGTGGCTGGCCGCGTCAGGCGGAACGGCGTGAAACTGGAATAGAAGGACAGAAGCAGCGGAAACAGCACCACGGCCGCAAGGACGATAATCGCCGGAAGGAGAAGCAGGACCGGTGGAGATATTCTTTTAGGCATGGTTTGCACCTGTCGGCATTCCTCGGCAGCGTGGCCCGGACTGCGTGGAATGAATTGCATAAGGACGAGACCCGGCACGAAACCGGCAGGCACAGAGCGGCGCCTCGCGGCGGTGATCGAAAACGATCTCGAAATCAGACTGCGGAAATCCCGCGCTGCTGAAAGCGCGGGATTTCGATTGCATCGCTTACAGCGCGCCGGCGTCCTTCAGCACATCGGTTGCCTTCTGGGCAGCCGTGTCGAGTGCTTCCTTGGAGCTCTTGTCGCCGAGGATGGCAGCCTGAAGCTCGGGATAGACGACGTTGGAAATCTCGATCCACTGCGGCGTGCGCGGAACCGGGAAAGCGTACTTCATGGCTTCCTGGAAGGTGCTCAGCACTTCCTTCTTGTAGGGGTCGGAAGCAGCCTGCTGGATATCCCAATCCCAAACAGCCTTGCGGGTCGGCAACGTGCCGTTGGCGGCCTCAAGCTTCTGCGAGTCGTCATTCGTCAGGAATAGCACGAGCGAAGCGGCAGCATCCTTGTGAGCGCAGGCCTCGGTGACCGAAAAGCCGTGGTGGCCGGACCAGCCGGTGTGCTTGCCGGACGAGCCGACAGGCTGCACGACGACGCCGACATTACCGGCAACCTTCGAGGACTTCGGATCGTTGAAGTAAGTCGCCCAGCCCGGCCAGTCGAGATCGAGCGCAATGGAGCCCGATGCAAAGCCTGCGCCGAGATCGTCCCAAAGATAGTTGGTCACGCCTGCGGGAACAGCCTTGGCCTTGTACATGTTGACGAACCAGTCGAGCGCACGCACGCCGGCTTCGGAGTTGAAGGCCGGCTTGCCGTCCTTGTCGAGATATTCGCCGCCTTCGGCGACCAGCATTTCATAGAAGCGGCCGTTGATGGCCTCTTCCTTGCCGGGGAACTGCGTGCCGAAGAAATTCGGCGGATTGGCGAAGAAGATCGATTGGTCGGACACTTCCTTCCAGGTCTTCGGCGGTGCCAGATCGTAGCCGTACTTGGCCTTGAAGGCCGTCTTCTTGGCTTCGTCGTTATAGAGGCTCTTCTGATAATAGAGCGCCGAGACGTCGAACTGGGCGCGCGGCAGCATGATCAGACGGCCATCGATCGTCGATGCCTGAATGGTCGACTCGACATACTTGTCGATTTCTTCCTTGGGCAGAAGCTTGGAGAGATCGGTGTAGAGATCGGGGTATTGGGGCGCGAAAGACGAATGGTTCGAGCCCACGCACCAGGAGATGCTGCCCGAGGCCATGTCCGACTTGATTTCCTTGTCGAGCTCGAAGTGGTTCTTCTTGGAGAGAATGTTGACCTTGGCGCCCGTCTCCTTCTCCCACTCGGCAATGCGCGCATAAAGCGGCTCATATTGCTGACCGCCGATGAGCTTGGCGTCGATCGTCACGCCCGGAAACTTGCCCGGCTGATCGGCGGCAAAGACCGAAGTGCTCGCAAGCAATGCCATCATGCCGGCAGCAACACCGGCCCTCCAATTCCTCATCGAACTTCCTCCCTTGAGATCGGACCCCTTGCCCGATTGCCCTCTAGACCCAAATATGGATCAATGATTTATAAGTAAACATCTTATTCATTGACCGTCAAGCCGTGATCGCGCGCTTGTAAAATGCCTTCATTCATATATGAATGACGATTCATGTTTCTTCGCATGGGGGACTTGTTGATGAGCATAGAAGACGACAGTGACCGCTACCGCGCGCCGGCCCTGGACAAGGGGCTCGATATATTGGAGTTGCTGGCAACGATCGATGGCGGACTGACGCAGGCCGAAATCGCCAAGGCGCTCAACAAGAGCCCAAATGAATTCTATCGCATGCTCGATCGCCTCGTGCGGCGCGGCTATGTGCAGCGGCAGGACGGCGACCGCTTCTATCTGACGCTGAAGCTCTTCGGCCTAGCGCATTACCATGCGCCGGTGCGCCGCCTTGTCTCCTTCGCAACGCCGCTGATGCGCGAATTCTCCAACCGCGCCGAGCAGGCCTGCCATCTGGCGATCTATGACCGCGGCTCGGTCGTCGTCATCGCCCAGCAGGATTCGCCGACCTATTGGGGCATCTCGATCCGCGTCGGCGCCCAGATCAATCTCTACAATACTGGCTCCGGCCACATTCTTCTGGCATTCAAGGATGCAAAGCAGCGCCAGATGATGATCAACGAGCAGAGGCGCCAGGAGCAGGATGCGGAGGAGCCGCCGACCGATCTCGAGGAAAAGCTCTCGGCAATCCGCGACAAGGGCTTCGAAACCATGAACAGCCTGCAAACGAGCGGGGTCTACAACATTTCCGCGCCCGTGCTGGCCATGGATGGCAACGCGCTCGCGGCGCTCACCTGCCCCTATATCGAGCCTGTGAACCCGAAGGCGCCGACGCGCGAGCAGGTCGTCGAATATGCACGGGAAGCGGCGAAACTGATCTCCGAAACCGTGGCCGGCACGATCGAAAAAGCCGAGTTATAATTTTTATTTGAATAAACTATTCTTCTGTGAGTATATGTTGAGTAAGCAGGTATGGGAGGAACGCCATGCTTTTCGACAGCCACTTGCACATCGTCGACCGAAAAAAGCTTGCCTATCCATGGCTGGCTGACGCCGGCGCGCTTAATCGCGACAGCCTTTACGAAGACTATGCGCGCGAAGCCAGGCGGCTTGAGATCACCGACACGCTTCACATGGAAGTCGATGTCGCCGAATGCGACATCGAAAGGGAAACCGATTACGTCAGAGGCCTGAGCCGCGAGCCCGGCAGCCTTCTGCGCGGCGCCATCGCGGCATGCCGCCCCGAAAGCGCGGACTTTCCCGCCTATCTCGACCGCGTGCTCGCCGACCCCTTCGTCAAGGGCTTCCGCCGGGTGCTGCACGTCGTGCCCGATAATGTCTCCGAGGGCGCGCTGTTTCGCGAGAACCTGAAGCGGCTCGGCAACACGCGGCTCACCTTCGATCTCTGCGTCTTGCCGCACCAGATATCCAAGGCAATCGCGCTCGCCGACCTCAATCCGAATGCCCGCTTCATCCTCGACCATTGCGGCGTGCCGGCCGTGAAGGATGGCTTAAGCGAGAGCTGGGCGGCAGGGATCAAGGAGGTCGCCAAGCGGCCGAATGTCACCGTGAAGATCTCCGGTGTCGTCGCCTATGCCGATCCCGACAGCTGGTCGCCGGAAACGCTGCGCCCCTTCGTCGAGCACTGCATTACGAGCTTCGGCTGGGATCGCGTCATCTGGGGCAGCGACTGGCCAGTCTGCACGCTTGGCGGCAATCTCTCCACCTGGGTCGCCGCCACCCACGCGCTGATGCAAGGCGTAAGTGCCGACGAACGCAACAGCCTCTATCACCTCAATGCCAAGCGCCTCTGGTCTCTCTGAGACCGGGCGCGTTTTCACCGAAAGACAATGCCATGACCGCCACTGTCGGCGTATCCAGCACCCATCCGAAAACCATGCCGGCCGATCATGCCGAGATTCCCGTCTGGAACTCGGAGAACTGGTTCTACGAGGACTTCGAAGTCGACCACAAGATCCGCTCTCTGCGTCGCACGATCTCGGAAGGCGAATCCCAGCAGTTCAACGCGCTGGTGCTCGACATGCACCCCTATGTCAGCGACCAGATCTTCGCCGAAACCGAAGGCCTGTTCGGCAAGCGGCTCGTTGCCGGCGCCTTCGTCTTTTCCGCCGGTCTCGGGCTCGTCGCCACGAATTGCGTCAATGCCTTTTCCTATGGTTACGACAAGCTGCGCTTCATCAAGCCCACCTTCATCGGCGACACCATCTATACGATCCGCACCAATCTGGACAAGCAGCCGAAATATGCCGAACTCGGCCTGATCCGCTCCTCCTACGAAGTCTTCAAGGGCGAAGGCGAGCTGGTGCTCTATTGCGAGCATATCCAGACGGTGCGCTACAAGAACGGCCGGCCGGCGGATGCGCCGCCGCTGAAGGTCTGACATGAGCAAGAACCACGAAGACGGCCTGCTCTCCGGCATCCTCGTGCTGGATATGAGCCAGTTTCTTGCCGGCCCGATGGCGGCGCTGCGGCTTGGCGATCTCGGCGCGCGCGTCATCAAGATCGAGCGGCCCGATGGCGGTGATCTCTGCCGCAGGCTCTATCTCAGCGACACCGAAATCGGCGGCGATTCCACGCTCTTTCATGCCATCAACCGCGGCAAGGAAAGCTTTGCCGTCAACATGAAGGACGAGAGCGACCTTCAGGAGCTGCGGGCGCTGATCGCCAAGGCCGACGTCGTCATCCAGAATTTTCGCCCCGGCGTCATCGAACGGCTTGGCCTCGACTACGCGTCCATCGCCGCGATCAATCCGCGCATCGTCTATGGCAGTATCACCGGATACGGTCCCGACAATGAATGGCGCCACTTCCCCGGACAGGATCTGCTGGCCCAGGCCCGCTCCGGCGTCATGTGGCTGAACGGCGAGGCCGATGACGGCCCCGTGCCCTTCGGGCTCGCCGTCGCCGACATGCTGGCCGGCAATCTCCTCGTCCAGGCCATCCTCGCCGGCCTCGTGCGGCGCGGCGTCACCGGACGCGGCGTCCATGTGGAAACGAGCCTGCTGGAAGCGCTGATCGATTTCCAGTTCGAGGTGCTGACCACCCACCTGAACGACGGCGGCCGCCTGCCGCAGAAATCCGCCGTGCGCAATGCCCACGCCTATCTCGCGGCTCCCTACGGCGTCTATCGCTGCGCCGATGGCTGGCTGGCGCTCGCAATGATGCCGCTCGCAAAACTCGCGCCGCTGCTCGATCTGCCCGCACTTGCCGACTTCACGCCGGACGATGCCTTCCAGCGCCGCGACGAGATCAAGAGCTTGATCGCGGGCCGCTTGCAAGAAAGGACGACTCAGGAGTGGCTCGCCGTCCTTGAGCCTGCCGATATCTGGGCGGCTGAGGTGCTGGATTGGCCGAAACTCTTGCAAAGTGCCGCCTTCCGCCAGCTCGACATGCTGCAGACAGTCAGCCGTGATGATGGTGCTTCGGTGCGCACGACGGCAAGCCCCATCCGGATCAATGGCGTCAGAGCCAAGAACAACCTAGCGGCACCGACGATCGGTGGCCAGTCGGATGAGGTCAGGGCCGAGTTTCTGCGGTAATTCATCGCGCATTTTGTGTCTGCCGCACCGGTGATACCCCCCTCTGTCGCTTTCGCGACATCTCCCCCACAAGGGGGGAGATCGTTGGAATGCATCACTGGCTCCTCAAAATGAGGCACTATCGTTCAATGGATACGAGGCCAACTATTTCTTCGCGACGATAGCACTACGGGTTGCCAATCTCCCTCCTTGTGGGGGAGATGTCACGAAGTGACAGAGGGGGTGCCGCCGCAGCAAGCGCAAAATTCTACTCGAACAAAAAGGGCGCCGCATCCCTGCGACACCCTCTGAAATGAATGCCTCTCTCCAAAGAGAGAAGCGATCTCATCAAGCAGCAGCGAGCTGCAGCTCCTTGTTGACCATGGCGCGCAGCGTGCCGAGGTCCTTAGCGAAGGCACGGATGCCTTCGGAGAGCTTCTCGGTGGCCATTGCGTCTTCGTTCATCATCCAGCGGAAGGTCTTTTCGTCGACCGCGATCTTTTCGACCGAACCCTTGGGCTCCGGCGAGAGCTTGCGCTCGAGCTTGCCCTGGTCAGCAGCAAGTTCGTCGAGCAGGTTCGGGCTGATCGTCAGGCGGTCGCAACCGGCCAGCGCTTCGATTTCGCCGGTGTTGCGGAAGGAGGCGCCCATGACGACCGTCCTGATGTCGTTGGCCTTGTAGTAGTGGTAGATGTCGCGAACGGAGATGACGCCCGGATCTTCCTCGGCCGTGTAATCCTTGCCGGTCGACTTCTTGTACCAGTCGAGAATGCGGCCGACGAAGGGCGAGATCAGGAACGCCTTGGCGTCGGCGCAGGCGATCGCCTGGGCCTTGCTGAAGAGCAGCGTCAGATTGCAGTCGATACCTTCCTTCTGCAGCACTTCGGCGGCACGGATGCCTTCCCAGGTGGATGCAAGCTTGATGAGGATGCGGTCGCGTTCGATGCCGCGCTCCTTATAGGCAGCGATGATACCACGGGCCTTGGCAAGAGAAGCTTCGGTGTTGAAGGAGAGGTCGGCGTCGACTTCGGTCGAGACACGGCCGGGAACGAGGCCGGAAAGGGCTGTGCCGACGGAGATGGCCAGACGATCTGCCACAGCAGAAACGACGGCGTCCGAAGCGCCGCCCTGCTTCTTGCCCCAAGCGACGGCTTCCTTGATCGCGTCGGCGAACATCGGCGTGCCGAGCGCCTTCAACACGATCGTTGGGTTGGTGGTGCAATCCACCGGCTTCAGGCGTGCGACTGCCTCGATATCGCCGGTATCGGCCACGACCGTCGTCATGGCGCGGAGTTGATCAAGCTTGGAAGTCATAACAGGTATCCTTGTTGAATGAGGCCCATGGGAATGGGAGATGGCGGGCGGCAGATCCGGCCTTTTCGTCGGATGGGACCGAAGGCGTCAGGGGTGCGGCCTTCCTTCTCCTATGTTTCGGTAACGGGATAAAAAGCGCTAGAGTTCCATTTCCGGTGAACGGCCGAGCGATGAGGAGACAACCCTCCGCAAGCAGGCTTTCCACCGGCACCGGGCGCGCTATATGGCTCCCTGTCCGATCTGGCACTTGCTCGCAGCAGCACTCGCACATTGTCCTCCTCGATTGGACAAGACCGAATTCCTCACCGCCGACTATCATCAATCTCACAGCGAAAAGTCAAGGACATTTGTGCAATTCGATTGACATAAGTTTCATGTCATAGAATATCGGCAGCAGAAGAGCCGAACTCGCCTGCTCCCGTCATCCGCCATAGCCGTACTTCGCTCCCAGGCGGATCATGATCCTAAAAGGCGCATGCGACAATCATTTCGGAGGACCCGTGGCCAAACTGAGACGCGGAACCCATACCGCCTATTCGGAGACCTCGTCCCTGAGGCTTCGTGCCGCATGGCTCTATTACAACCAGGGCCTGACGCAGAAGGATGTTGCCGAACAGCTCGGCATCAGCCGCACCACGGTCATCCGCTTGCTGGATGAGGCGATGCGCCGCGCCGAGGTGCAGATCTGGATCACCGAAGGCATCGATGACTGCGTTGAGCTGGCGATCAAGCTGGAACGCATTTATGGGCTCGATGAAGCAATCGTCGTTCCCGAGCCGGCCGGCGGCAATGTAAATGCGCAGGCAAAGAGTGTCGGCCTGGCGCTCGGCCAGTTTCTCACGGAAGCCATTCCCGACAATTATACGATCGGCGTCGGCTGGGGCCGGACGATGACGGCCTCGCTCGCAAGCTTCCGCCCGACCCGCCGCGACAATTGCAAGGTGGTCTCCCTGCTCGGCGGCATCGTCGCCGTCCATCAGACCAATCCGATCGATTACACGTGGCGTCTGGCAAGCCAGCTGGGAGCCGAATGTTACATGTTCCTGGCGCCGCTGCTCGTCGACTCCGTCGAAACCAAGCGCAATCTCATCGAAAAATGCGGGCTGGAAGCGATCTACAGGCTGGCGGAAAATCTGGATCTCGCCATCGTCAGCTGCGGCGACATCGGCCCACAATCGACCTCGCTATCCGAGGGCTTCATTTCGAAGCGCGAGCTGGAAGAACTGATCGAAATGGGCTGCGTTTGCGACACCATGTTCAACTTCCTTGACGCCGAGGGCAAATCCGTCGATCACCCGATCAACAAGCGCGTCATGTCCGTCGATCTCGATACGCTGAAAAAAGCAAAGCACATCGTGATTTCTTCCGGCGGCGCCCACCGCGCCCAGGCGATCAGCGCCACCATCAAGCGCATCGGCTGCAATACCTTGATTACGGATGAAAGCGCTGCAAAGGCGCTGCTGCAGATGGCTATGGCGAAGGCGGCTTGAGCAACCGCGTTTAAGTTTGCGGAGGGTGCAAACCCTCAAGCATCCCCCGATTCCCATCCCAGCATCGCCCGCTTGCGCGTCAGCCCCCAGTGATATCCCGTCAGCTGCCCGTTCTTCCCAAGGGCGCGATGGCAGGGCACGACGAAGGAGATCGGGTTACGGCCGACCGCGGCACCCACGGCCCGCATCGCTGTCGGCTGGCCGATATCCCTTGCGATGTCGGAATAGGTCACGGCGCGACCCATCGGGATCTTCAACAGGCTTTCCCAGACGCGAAGCTGGAAATCCGAGCCGATCAGCACGACCCGTAGCGGCTGGTCGCTCGACCAGTTCGAGCGCTCGAAAATACGTCCTGCGTAAGGCGCCGTTGCCTGCGGGTCCTCGATGAATTCGGCATTCGGCCAGCGGCAGGTCATATCGGCGAGACAGGCCTTTTCATTGCCGATGTCGCTGAAGGCAAGACCCGCAAGACCGCGATCCGTGATCATGATCAGAGCGAGACCGAAGGGCGAGATATGGAACGCATAGCGCATGACGAGGCCGCTGCCCCTCGCCTTCCATTCACCGGGGGACATCGCCTCGTGCGTGACAAATAGATCGTGCAGCCGGCTCGGGCCGGAAAGGCCGACCTCAAAGGACGTCTCCAGGAGCGGCAGATCCTCCTTGCGCAGCAGGCGCTTGGCATGGTCCAGCGTGACCGCCTGAAGGAACGCCTTGGGCGACAATCCGGCCCAGCGCGTAAACGTCTTCTGCAATTGCGTCGGCGACTGGCCGAGCCGGTCGGCCAGCATCTCCAGCGATGGCTGGTCACGATACTCTTCCGTGATGAGCTCGATGACCTCCCGCACGGTCTCGTAATCCTGACCTCCCGGGGTGATGTCTTTCTTCAACTGTGCAATCGCATTCATAATCTTTCTCCTTGGAAAGGAGAAAACCACGGCAGGACGGCTAAAACCACCCGTTTCTTGCGCAAGTGGCCTCTCTGCAAAAATGTGATGTCGCCGATTTGGACAAGCGGCTCATATCCGCTGCGTCACACTCGCCAATGCCCGCTTGAAGGCCTTGGCAAAGCTCTCGCGATCCTCAGGATTGAGGAAGGAACCGACGTCGGTGTCGTGGCTTCTGTCGCGGACATGCATCGAGACGACGCCGATCTCGGGATGACGGCGAACCAGGAACCGCGTCCAGAACGGATTGAAGTCATGTTCCACCATGCGGCCCGTCGGCGAAAACTTGCGGATCGAGACATTGGTGCGCGATACCGTGACCTCTTCGCGCACGCGCCCGGAGCGGTAGTTCAGCCAGAAGGCGCCATAGAGCAGCAGGAAATCGGCCCCGAAGAAGATGCCGATTGGCCAGGCGCCGCGGGCGGCGAAGAGAATGCTGTAGAAGAGGCAGAAAGTGCCGGCCAGAGCCAGCATGATCTTGAACCCCTTTCGCGGCAGCGAGCGATGGGGAAACAATTCGGCAGCGAAAACCGGCCTGTTGCCGTCTACAGCCGTATCGGCGTTGCGTTCCGTCATGGGACTTGAGTATAGGTCGTTTATGGCAAATCCAAAGATCAAATCCAGCGCCCAAACCGTGAAAAAGTCAAATGCGACCGCAGGCCGCAAGCCGATGGCCAAGAGCCTCTATTCCAGGGTGGACCTGGAAGAGATCTTCCGGCGCTTCTCCATCCAGCGGCCGGAGCCGAAGGGCGAGCTGGAACACGTCAACCCCTTCACGCTCGTCGTCGCTGTCGCGCTATCGGCGCAGGCGACCGATGCCGGCGTCAACAAGGCGACGCGCGCCCTCTTCGCCGTCGCCGACACGCCGCAGAAGATGCTCGATCTCGGCGAGGAGCGTATCCGCGAATACATCAAGACAATCGGCCTTTATCGCAACAAGGCGAAGAATGTTATGGCGCTATCGGAAAAGCTGATTACCGATTTCGGCGGCGAAGTGCCGCGGACCCGCGAGGAGTTGATAACCCTGCCCGGCGTCGGCCGAAAGACCGCCAACGTCGTACTCTCGATGGCTTTCGGCCAGGCCACGATGGCCGTCGACACCCATATCTTCCGCATCGCCAACCGACTGCTGCTCGCCCCCGGCAAGACGCCTGATGAAGTCGAGCATCGGCTGATGCAGATCATCCCCGACCAGTATCTCTACCATGCGCATCATTGGCTGATCCTGCACGGGCGTTATTGCTGCAAGGCGCGCAAGCCGGAATGCGAACGCTGCGTCATCGCCGACCTCTGTCGCTCGCCGGAAAAGACCTGGGACATACCCGCTCCGCTGGTCGAGCTTCCGGCTCAGATCATCGGGGCGGAGGCCGCAGGCTGAGCCTATCGAAGGCGCAGGCTCGCTTCCTTGTGCGAGATCAGCTTGTGCAGATGCACCATCATGCCGGCGGCAAACAGCGGCGTCAGCAGATTGAGAAGCGGGATCGCCAGAAAAGCCGCGATCACCAGGCCGGCCAGAAAGACCGTGAAGGCATGCTTAACGCGGAACTTCCGCGCTTCATCCGGCGAACGGAAACGCATGGCGGCGAATTCGAAGAATTCCCGGCCGAGCAGATAGCCGTTCACCAGAAAGAAGGCGATGAGATTGATGCCCGGAATGAATAGCAGGAACAGGGCGACGATATTGCCGACGATGACGACGCCGAGAAACCGCACGGAGCTTTTCATCGCGGCGGCGATCGGCATCGCCGTTCCAGGCGTGTCGGCGGGATAATCCCGCTTTTCCACGACTTCGGCGACATCGTCGAGAAACAGGCCGGCGATCAGGGCCGTGACCGGCGAGATCAGCAGCGCCATCGACAGCGCCAGCGCAATACCGGCGAAGATGGCAAGAAACAGCGTGAGCCAGCCGGTCCAATCCGAAGTGGACGACATGAAGCCCTGCAGCCAGGGCAAGGCAAACGAATTGAAAGCGCTGCGCAGCGCGAACCAGAGCGCGACGAGCGCCACCAAGGTGAGACCGAGAACCTTCCAGAAAACCTTGCGCGCCTCCGGCGCAAAGAGATTTTCGAAGGAAAGGCGGGCGGCAAGGGCAATCATTCGGTCGACCTCATTCTGTGGCAACCGGACAACTAGGAAGCTGCCGCACCGATATCAATATCTCGCGCGGAGATATGAGCACGCCCAATTAAAAATTTGAATTATTGTAATAAAGTTTACACTAATATATTCTGTTCGTCACATTAAGAACAACAACCGAAACAAGATCGGCGCTCCGATTAGTTTTTCCCAGCCGATTTCGAGAGAAACTGGTGCAACCAAACAGTCGAAAGACCATCAACGAGGCACAAAATTTGGAAGACCTTAGCCAGAAACTTAGACAATATATCAAGATCGGCACTCCGGCCGAACGAAGAATTGCTAAGTATTTCTCCGAGCATCTGAATGAACTGCCGTTCGAAACGGCTTCTTCGGTTGCCGACAGGCTGGAACTGAGCCCTATGACGGTTGGACGGTTTCTGCGGTCGCTCGGCTATCACGGTCTGGACGGGATAAAGGTGCATCTCAAGGAGAATGCCCCAACGATCACGTCACAATTGCCAAACATCCTCGAACAGCTTCAGAAAGATGCGAGCGAGGGTCATCCGCTTGCGACCCAGATCGCCGAGCAGGTCGAGATGCTGCAGCATATCTACAACCTCGCCGGCCAGCCGCCATGGCAGGATGCGGTTGCGACAATCCTGTCTTCAGGCAATGTTTTCATCACCTCCCACCCCAGTCTCGCAGGGATCGGCCGCTATTTTCGCGACCGCCTGACCTTTGCCCGCGATCAGGTTCTGTTCCTGGACGGCGCCAATGGCAGCTATATCGAGTTGTTCGGCGAGCCGGCCGATGACGGGCTGCTTGTCATCATCGATTCCCCCGGCTTCGTTACCTCGCGCCTCCTGGCGCGCTCCGCCCGGCGGGCTGGATGCAAAGTGTTGCTGGTCACCGGCCAATTCACCGAATGGGCGCATGAATTCGCAAATATCACGCTATCCCTGCCGCCGCAGCGACCCAGCAGCCGCGAAAGCCTGTCCGCCATGATGGCCTTGCTGGAATATCTGGCGATCTCTGTCGTTCAAGCCGCAGGCGAAACGGCGGAAACAAGGATGCGGCGCATAGAAGAGCTGCAAGGTATGTTCGCCCAGATGCCGCTCCGCTAGAGTATTTCCGGGAAAACTGCGCAGCGGCCTTTCGTCCGGAATACGCCAGGAAGCAAAGGGGAAGAGCGGTTTCGAGATTCGAAGAAGAGCGAAAATGCTCTAAGCCGCCTATTCCATCCCATCCAGTTCCGCGCGATGGCGGTACATGGCGAGGAAGCGCCGGTAATCGCGATCGTAGAATGCCTTCTTCTCCGGATTAGGCAGCCGTTCGTGACCGCCCGGATACATCGCCGCACCCGCTGCTCCGAGGTTTTCATACAGGCCGCAGGAGACCGAGGCGGCAATCGCCGTGCCGAGTAGCACCGTCTCGTTCATCTTCGGGATCACGACCTTACAGCCGGTGACATCGGAATAAAGCTCCATCAGCGCGGAATTCTTCACATGACCGCCGGCGACATGCAGCGTGTCCGGCACGTAGCCATACTCGCGCATCCGCTCCAGGATATGGCGTATGCCGAGCGCGATGCCGATGCTGGTGCGCCAGTAAAGCCGGCAAAGACCATCGAAGGACGCATCGAGCGTCATGCCGCTGATGACCCCCAACGCATGCGGATCGGCAAGCGGAGAGCGATTGCCGTGGAAGTCGGGTAGCACATGAATGCGTCCGCCGAGGGAATCGCCTTCGGCAAGCCTGAGCTCCGCGATCCGCCGGACAATACGATCGTGCAACGCCGCCGTCGGAGGCCCGCCGGCCGCATGCATGCTGACGATATGATCGAGAAGTGCACCCGTGGCCGACTGCCCGGCTTCGGCGAGCCACATGCCCGGAAAGACCGCCTCGTAGTAAGGTCCCCACATGCCGGTGCTGCGCTTGCGTTCGCGGGCGAAGGAGACGACGCAGCTGGACGTGCCCGCTATCAGCGCCAGTTGATGCTCCAGTGTGGCGGCATCGCCGGCATGACCGGCAAGCGCGCCGAGAGCACCGGCATAGGCGTCGATCATGCCCGCGCCGACATGGCACTCGCGATCGAGCCCCAGAGCTTCGGCAGCCTCCGCCGTCAGCGTGCCGATGCTCTTGCCGACCGGCACACTCTCTTCCGGTAGGCTGCCGCGCTCACGCAGATCACCAAGGCCTATGACGTTGAGAAAATCGGCCTGCCAACCCGGCTGGCGATGCGCAAGATAGTTCCATTTCGCCACCAGCGTCGAGCGCGAGCGCGCCAGCGAACCGGTTGCCTTCCAGCTCATAAAATCGGCCAGGTCGAAGAAATAGCCGGCCTCGGCCCAGCTTTCCGGCAGGTTCTCCTTCAGCCACATCAGCTTCGGCATTTCCATTTCCGGCGACATGAAGTCGCCGGAATAGTGAAGGACCTCGTGCAGCGTCGCCGTACAGTAGTCCGCCTCCGCCAGTGCCCGATGATCGAGCCAGACGATCGTATCGAAGCGGCTGTCGCCGCCCGTGGAAACGGTCAGCTGCCTGCCGTCACGAGCGCGCACGACCAGCGAACAGGTAGCATCGAAGCCGATCGCGCCGATGACCGAGGCATCGACGCCGGCAGCCTTAACCGCTCCGCGAACGGCGGCGCAGACGGCATTCCATATATCCTCGGAATCATGCTCGGCGTGGTTTTCACGTGGGCGATTCATCAGGATCGGATGTTCGCCTTTTCCCAGTAGCGTGCCGCGCGCGGTGAAGACACCGGCGCGTGCGCTGCCTGTGCCGATGTCGACCGCAACCACGTGATCACGCATGCAAAAGAGGTCCCGACCACTTAGCTCTTGTTGCGGACAAGTTGTATCAATTCCGGCATCGCGTCAAACACGACTTCCGGCGAAAGCTGCTCCAGCTCCGCCCGGTAGCTCGGCGAATGAGCGTGCGATCCGCCGGTAAAGGCAAAGACCGTCATGCCGGCTGCACGCGCCGCCGTGATGCCCGCCGGGCTGTCTTCTACGACGATGCAATCCTTCGGCGGGACACCCATTTTTTCAGCCGCGTAGAGGAAGAGATCCGGCGCCGGCTTGCCACGCTTGACCATGCTGGCGCTGAAAATATTCGGCTCCAGCCTGTCGAGAAGGCCGGTCACGCCGAGCGAAAGGCGGATGCGCTCCAGCTGGCTCGACGAAGCAACGCAGCGCGGCAGCGCAAGCGCATCCAGCGTCGCGCCAATGCCGTCGATCGGCTTCAATTCGTGCTTGAAGCGTTCGTAGAGATCGTTGCGGATGCGATCGAGAAACGCCTGGTCGATGAAGACGTCGAATTCCGTCTGC
This sequence comes from Rhizobium sp. WW_1, assembly GCF_003610155.1. NCBI lineage: Bacteria > Pseudomonadati > Pseudomonadota > Alphaproteobacteria > Hyphomicrobiales > Rhizobiaceae > Rhizobium > Rhizobium sp. WW_1. The sequence goes on along the minus strand of NZ_RAIN01000003.1, from coordinate 76,296 downwards.
ATCGTATCGACCAGTGTCGCCAGGCTCTTGCCGAGGAAGCGGCTATAGACATCCTCTTCGCTCATCTCGACGCCGACATCGTGCATCGCCTGGATGAGCACGCTGACCGACAGCGGCTCGCTGTCCACAAGCACACCATCGCAATCGAAGATTACGAGCCCTGTTCCCGCAGCCGTCATCACAGATCCAACCTGAATTCTATTGTTGTCCCGCCTGCCCGAAACACTCGGACGGCAATGGAAAACGGCCGGAACAGGAGACGTCCGGCCGTTTAAGAGTTATTCCGCGAGTTTGTTGTCCAAGTATAGCTGCAGGGTGACGCGGGTACCCTTTTCCCACAGCGTTTTCAGTGCATGCGCGAAGCGCTTGCGGAAAAGATCGGATTTGGCAACGTCGCCGAAGATGTCGTCGAACACGAGGAAGGCGTTCGGATCGTCCTTCGCCTTGAGGGCGGCTTCATGCAGCCGATCGGCGCTGGCGTCATTGAAGACGATATCCTTGCCGCTGTCGGTCTTGCCAGCAAAGTAACGGCACCAGAGCGCCGAGACGAGCGCGAGGCCGACAATATCCTCGCCGCGGCGAAGACGGTCGGCCGTCGACGGCAGGATGAACTTCGGCTGGCGGTTCGAGCCGTCCTGCGCCAGACGCGGAATGGTATCGGCGATCTTCGGATTGGCGAAGCGATGTTCGATCAGCTTGAAATAATCGGCCAGCACCGTGTTCGGCACGGGCGGGATGACGGGGATGATCTCGTCGTTTTCGAGCTTGGCGAGGAAAGCGCGGATGAGCGGCTCTTCCATGGCCTCATGCACGAAATGAATGTCCATCAGCGCCGCCGGATAGGCGATCGCCGCATGGCCGCCATTGAGGATACGGATCTTCATATGCTCATAGGGAGTGACGTCGGGCACGAAGGTCACGCCGACCTTTTCCAGCGCCGGACGGCCTGCCGGGAAATTGTCCTCCAGCACCCATTGCTTAAATTCCTCGCAATAGACGGGCCAATTGTCCTCGATGTCGAAAGCTTCCTTCAAGAGGTCGATCTCGCGCGCGCTCGTTGCCGGCGTGATGCGGTCGACCATGCCGTTCGGAAAAGCGACGTTTGCGGCGATCCAGTCGGCAAAGGCCGGGTCGGAGAGCCGCGCCGTACCGACGACGGCAGCTTTCGTGACACCGCCATTGTGAGGAATGTTGTCGCAAGACATGACGGTAAAGGGCGGCAGGCCGGCAGCGCGGCGCGCCTTGAGACCGGCCACGATGAGGCCGAATACGGTCTTCGGCGCATCCGGGTGCTGGCCATCGGCGACGATCGCCGGATGGGCGGGATTGAACTTGCCCGAGGCATCGATGAAATAGCCGCCCTCGGTGATCGTCATCGAGACGATGCGGATGGTCGGGTCGGCGAGCTTGGCGATGATGGTCTTGGCATCGCCGACCGGCAGGATATCGATCATCGGCGCGGTGACGCGCGCGGCCGTGCGATTGTTATCCTGTTCGACCACGGTCGTCAGAAAGTCCTGAGCGGCCAGCTTTTCCCGCATGGCGGCATCAGACGGTAGCACGCCCGCGCCGATGATCGCCCAGTCATGAGCCTCGCCGGTATTGAAAAGGTCATCGAGATAGATTGCCTGATGGGCGCGATGGAAATTGCCGACACCGAAATGCACGATGCCCGCCGAAAGCGACTTCCGGTCGTAAGCAGGAATGGCCGCCGTTGCAGCCGCCTCCTGGAGAGTTGCGAGCGATAATTTGCACGTCATGTCTCTGATCCTTCTGAAAGGTCTCTGGCTCCGGGCGGCTGGGGAGGACGCACCGGCTTGTATGCTTGCCCGGCCCACGGAAATGATAGGTGCGGACTGGCAGAAATGCATTGGCCGCCCGCATCGATCGCGCACGGCCTTAGCTCTTTAGGCTGAGATCGCCAGCCCCTCGGCATTGAACCGGTGGATATGCGCCTTGTCGGGCGTCAGGTAGACCGTGTCGCCGGCCCGCGCCGGGAAATCGCCCGAGCCGCGTGCTGTCACCGTGCCGATCCCGTCAACGTCGATATGCAGGAAGGTGTCGGAGCCGAGATGTTCGGCAACGAGCACCTTGCCCTGCCAATCGCCCGAGCTGGTCGACAGCAATGTGTGTTCCGGGCGCACGCCGATGGTGTCGCCACCAAGGCTCTGGGCATAGGCGCCCTTGACGAAATTCATCTTCGGCGAACCGATGAAACCGGCGACGAAGAGATTGCGCGGGCTGCGATAAAGCTCCAGAGGCGAACCGACCTGCTCGATATTGCCGCGATTGAGCACGACGATCTTGTCGGCCATGGTCATGGCCTCGACCTGGTCGTGCGTGACATAGACCATCGTCGTTTTCAACTGTTGGTGCAACTCGCTGATCTCGAGGCGCATGTTGACGCGCAATGCCGCATCGAGGTTCGACAGCGGTTCGTCGAAGAGGAAGGCGGCCGGCTGGCGCACGATGGCGCGGCCGATGGCGACGCGCTGGCGCTGACCGCCGGAGAGCTGGCGCGGCTTGCGCTCCAGATAGTCGGTCAGGTTCAGGACGCGCGCGGCGTCCGCAACCTTCTTGTCGATTTCCGCCTGCGGCATGTTCGCCATCTTCAGCGGAAAGGCGATGTTCTTGCGCACGCTCATATGCGGATAGAGCGCGTAGGACTGGAACACCATGGCAAGGCCGCGTTCGGACGGCTTCAGATTGGTGCCGTCCTTGCCGTCGATGAGGATCTGGCCGCCGGAGACATCTTCAAGACCGGCGATCAGGCGCAGCAGCGTGGACTTGCCACAGCCCGACGGGCCGACGAACACGACGAACTCGCCGTTGTCGATCTCGAGATCGATGGAAGGAATGACCTTGGCTTCGCCGAAGACCTTGGAGACCTGTTTGAGAACAATGCTACCCATGTTTCTCTTCCTTACTTAACCGCGCCGAAGGTCAGGCCGCGAACGAGTTGCTTCTGGCTGAACCAGCCGAGGATCAGGATCGGAGCGATCGCCATGGTCGATGCCGCCGAAAGCTTGGCGTAGAACAGGCCCTCCGGGCTGGAATAGGAGGCGATGAAGGTGCTCAATGGCGCGGCGTCGACCGCCGACAGGTTGAGTGTCCAGAAGGCCTCGTTCCAGGCGAGGATGATGTTGAGCAGCATCGTCGAGGCAAGTCCGGGGATCGCCATCGGCGTCAGAACGTAGATGATTTCCTTGGCGAGCGTCGCACCGTCCATGCGGGCGGCTTCGAGGATCTCGCCGGGGATTTCCTTGAAATAGGTGTAGAGCATCCAGACGATGATCGGCAGGTTGATGAGCATCAGCACGACGACCATGCCAACACGGCTGGCGAACTGGTTGTTCAGAAGGCCGAAGCTCTGGAACAGCAGGTAGATCGGGATGAAGGCGCCAACAGGCGGCATCATCTTCGTCGACAGCATCCACATCAACACGTCCTTGGTCCGCTTGGTCGGCGAGAATGCCATGGCCCAGGCGGCCGGAACAGCGACGAGCAGACCGAGGATCGTGGAGCCGAAAGCGATGATGACCGAATTGCCGAAGTGGAGGAAGTAATCCGAGCGCGACTGCACCTCGAAGTAATTCTCCAGCGTCCAGTGGAAGAAGAGGAACTGCGGCGGCGAGGCGATGGCATCGCCTTCCGTCTTGAAGCTCGTCAGGATCGTCCACAGGATCGGGAAGAAGATAAGGATTGCCACGATCCAGGCGGCGATCGATACGACGATCTTGCGTTGCGTTGTGATCTTGCGTGCCATCTCAAGCCTCCAGATTCTTGCCGACTGCGCGCATCAGGAAGATCGCGACGATATTGGCGAGGATGACGGCGATAATGCCGCCCGCCGATGCGCCGCCGACATCCTGCGACAGAACGATCTGCGAATAGACGAGATAAGTGAGGTTGGTCGTCGCCGTGCCGGGGCCGCCATTGGTGGTGACGAGGATTTCTGCGAAGGCCGACAGCAGGAAGATCGTCTCGATCAGGATCACCACGGTTATGGCGCGGGCCAGATGCGGCAGGATGATGTAGATGAACTTCGAAACCGGTCCGGCGCCATCCATCTCGGCGGCTTCCTTCTGCTCTTCGTCTAGCGATTGCAGGGCGGTCAGCAGGATAAGCGTTGCGAAAGGCAGCCACTGCCAGGCGACGATAATGACGATCGACAGGAGCGGAACCGTCTCCAGCCAGGTCAGCGGATCAAGCCCGAAGAACCGGAAGAGATGCGCGAGAAGCCCGTTCACCGGGTTCATGAACATATGCTTCCAGATGAGGGCGGCGACCGTCGGCATCACGAAGAAGGGCGCAAGCACCAGCATGCGCACGATGCCCTGGCCGAAGATCGGCTGATCAAGAAGGAGAGCCAGCGCGATGCCGCCGACCACGGTAATCAGCAACGCACCACCAACGAGCAGCAGCGTCACGATCAGCGAGCTCAGGAAGGCGGGGTCGGTGACGAAATATTCGTAGTTGAGCAACCCGATGAAATCGTGAGTACCGGGATTGAGCAGATTGTAGTTCAGCGTCGAGAAATAGATCGTCATCACGAGCGGGACGATCATCCACGCGAAGAGCAGCAGAACCGAAGGCGCCATCATGACGCGCGCGGTGGAACGGGTGTGCAACGTTGCCATGGCAAGTACCGACCTATCTTTTGAGCGGGAGAGGTGGCCGTGGACCGGCTGAAACGAAAAGGGCCGCCAAGGGCAGTTCGGGCGCTCGGCGGCCTAGGAGGAAACAGTGCTCGAGAGGGGGCACTGTTTCCCTGGTTTCAAAGGCCCCTACTTCGGGTAGCCGGCCTTCGTCATTTCGCGTTCCGTCAGCTTCTGGGCAGCCTGGAGCGCCTGATCGACGGAGATCTGGCCGGCCAGAGCGGCCGAGAACTGCTGGCCGACAGCCGTGCCGATGCCCTGGAATTCAGGGATAGCGACGAACTGAACGCCGACATACGGAACCGGCTTCACGGTCGGATGTGTCGGATCAGCCGAGTTGATCGAGTCGAGCGTCATCTTCGCGAAAGGCGCTGCCTTCTGGTAGTCCGCATTCGCATAGAGCGAGGTACGGGTGCCGGGAGGTGCATTCAGCCAGCCTTCCTTCTGAGCGACAAGGTTGGTGTATTCCTTGCTGGTTGCCCAGGCGATGAACTTCTCGGCAGCTTCGGTCTTCTTCGAGGAGGCCGGGATGGCGAGGTTCCATGCCCAGAGCCAGTTGCCGCGCTTGCCAAGACCCTTGTCCGGAGCCAGAGCGAAGCCGACCTTGTCGGCAACCTTGGATTCCTTCGGATCGGAAACGAAGGAAGCTGCAACTGTCGCGTCGATCCACATTCCGCATTTGCCGGACTGGAACAGCGCCAGGTTTTCATTGAAGCCGTTGGAGGAAGCGCCCGGAGGGCCGGCGTCCTTCATCAGCTTGACGTAGAAGCTCAGCGTGTCCTTCCATTCCGGCTGGTCGAACTGTGCCTTCCACTTTTCATCGAACCAGCGAGCGCCGAACGAATTCGACATCGCCGTCAGGAACGCCATGTTTTCGCCCCAGCCCGCCTTGCCGCGAAGGCAGATGCCGTAGACTTCATGATCCTTGTCGGTGATCTTGCGGGCTGCATCGGCGATGAAGTCCCAGGTCGGCGCGTCCGGCATCTTCAGGCCGGCCTTGTCGAACAGGTCCTTGCGGTACATCACCATCGAGCTTTCGCCGTAGAACGGCGCGGCATAGAGCTTGCCGTCGGTCGTCAGACCGCTGCGAATGGCCGGGAGAAGGTCATTCACGTCATAGTCCTTGTCGGCGGAAAGCTTGTCGAGCGATGCAAGCCAGCCGAGCTTGCTCCAGATCGGCACTTCATAGGTGCCGATGGTCAGCACGTCGTACTGGCCCGCCTTGGTAGCGATGTCGGTCGTAACCTTCTGGCGCAATACGTTTTCTTCAAGCGTGACCCATTGCAGGTCGATACCGGGGTTCTTGGCTTTGAAATCGTCCGTAAGCTTCTGCATACGGACCATGTCGCCGTTGTTAACCGTCGCAATGGTGAGGGTTTCGGCAGACGCCAGGCCGGCAAACATCAGAGCCGAGCAAGCGCCCAGCAGTAAAGTTTTCAATTTCATATCTTCCTCCCAGAAGACCAAAATGAGCATTCGCTTTGCTCATGGGCAATTACTCACGCCTTGCGACAAAATGTCAATGCAGATTCGTTGCTGCATTGCCGAGCAAGCAACCTATCCTTTTGTTTATATGAGTTAAATTTTTTGCTCAGACCTTGAGCAAAAATTCGGCAACTGCCTCGTCGGTGATCAAGCCATTGATCTGCTGGCCGATGACGGCGGCCTTGATCGCCTCGAATTTGCGTCGTCCCTTGGCGATGCCGATGACCGCGCAGGTCTCGCGTGACGGCAAGGGCGCACTCGCGACACGATCATTGACGTCGGGCATCATCCTACCGTCGCCATCGAAAATCCACCCGCAGATCTCGCCCGCGGCCCCCCGGTTCATCAGCGCCAGCATCTCATCCCTTTCGAGAAAGCCGTCGAGACAGAGCGGCGCCTCGACGCCCATCTCGCCGATGCCGACGAAGGTCACGTCGGCCTGTGCGCTGATATCGAGCGTCGAACGCACGAGCGCCTGCGCGTGCAGCAGCTCACGCTCCTCCGCCGACGACACCAGCACCGGCAACGGCATCGGAAAGTGACGCGCCTTGACGACATCGGCCATGCTGAAGATGACGTTGTAATAGGCAGCCGAGCCGTCCGGGCCGATATTGCCCGTCAGCGACACCACCCGATGCTGCAGACATTCTATCGCCGGCAGCTGATCGACGGCAGCCTTCAGCGTGCGGCCGGTGCCGATTGCCAGCACGATCGGATCGGGCCGCCGTAGCCAGCGCTCGATCTCGGCAGCACCGGCTTCGGCAATGCCGATCGTGGAGGAGGTGCTGTCAGGATCGCTCGGTACGATATCGACATGCCGCAGATTGAACTTCTTCTTGAGCTCTGCCGCATATTCCAGGCAGGCGGCGATCGGGTGATCCAGCCGCACCTTGATGAGCCGTTCGGCGACGGCAAGCGACACCAGCCTCTGTGCCGACTGGCGGGATATTCCCATTGCGACGGCGATCTCATCCTGCGTCCGGCCGGCGACGTAATAGAGCCAACCGGCCCGTGCCGCATCGTCCAGCCGTCCTTGGGAATCCAGCTTCTTCGCCATCGCCTTCCTTTAATCGAAACAGCGCCCGCGCCCGGGATGATCCGGACAACGCTTGCGGGGATTACACAGTTTCCGGCGGGATGACGCCCTTGGTCAAGGTGAAACAACCGTAGAAGCGCCGCTCGCCGGTCTGAATGACGCAAAAGGCATCTTTGGCACGCTCGTAGAAATCGAAGCGCTCGACAGGGGTCAGCGGCCAATGCTTGCCCTCGGCCTTATCGATCGCAGCCTGGACCTCCTGCTGGACCTGCGGCACCTCTTCCGGCGCACCAACCACCTCCATGCGCGTCGCCGCGTCGTCGATGAAGCTATCGAGTGGCATCAGCGACAGGATGGCGGCAACAGCGTCGGCGGCGGGCACATTGTCGATCCGCAGCAGCTCGCCTAAAACCGTCTGGCTCGCGATGGCCTCCGCCGGGAAATTCGTGTCGACGACGACAAGCATGTCGCCATGCCCCATCGACTTCAACGCGTAGAGCACGTCCGCATTCAAGAGCGGCGAAATTCCCTTCAGCATGACCGAGGCCCTCCGATAGCCTATGGCGGCCATCCAGGGGCCGCTTCATTCTCCGCGCAAACAAGTAACCATCGCGTTCCTGTCTGTCCATAGGCGCCGGGAACGTTTTCGGGCGGGAGGCCGAACCATGAACTGTGCATCGAGCCGCGGCTTATTTCAGCCCTTATTGACCCGATAGGTTCGTCGGCATTAACTGAAACACGTTCAACGGTTGAGAGGTGCAGGTGCGCATTCTTGTGGTGGAGGACGACGACACGATCGGCAGCGCGGTTCGGGACCATATCGCGGCGGGGCCTCATGCCGTCGACTGGGTGAAGAACCTGACTGATGCCGAAGAAGTCACCAGCGCCGTGCAATACGGTCTCATTCTGCTGGATTTGCAGCTTCCGGATGGCAGTGGCATCGATTTCCTCAAGAGGCTGCGCCGCAAGCCCGACGAAACGCCCGTCATGATCCTCACGGCGCGCGACCAGATTTCCGACCGCATCGAGGGCCTGAACAGCGGTGCCGATGACTATCTCGTCAAGCCGTTCAACCTCGGCGAACTGACAGCCCGCATTCTGGCCGTCGCCCGACGCTATGCCGGCAGCCCGCAGCCGACCCTCCGTCTCAGCGACCTCGAAATCGATCAGCCGCAACGCCGCGTCAAGCTGGCGGGCAAGGATGTGATCCTGACCGGGCGCGAATGGGCCGTGCTCGACCTGTTGATCGCGCGGCCGGGCGCCATCGTCTCGAAGGACAAGATAGAGGAGGCGCTTTATGCCTTCGGCTCCGAAATCGAGAGCAATACGGTGGAGGTCTATGTCAGCCGCCTGCGCAAGAAGATCGGTAAGGATCGCATAAAGACCGCGCGCGGCGTCGGCTACTGCCTGGGCGAGCGATGATCGAGCGCCAGGAGCCCAGCCGCGCCAGCATCACCCGGCGCCTGATTACCGCGCTGACCGGCATGGTTGTCGTCTTCTGGCTGATTGCGGTAGGCATCGGCGTCTATGTCGTCAACAAGGAACTCTCCGAAACCTTCGACGGCGCGTTGCAGGAAACCGCCGAGCGCCTGATGCCACTGGTGCTCGACGATCTGGCCAACCGTGACCATTCCGGCGATCCGCAAAGCCTGGAGGAACTCAACAAGGGCCTGAACCGCGAATATCTGACCTATCAGGTACTCGACGGCAACGGCAAGGTGATCCTGCACTCCCACGATGCCCCCGCAACGGCCTATGACGTACCGCTGAAGATCAGTTTCCATGACACGCCGAGATACCGGATTTATACCGAGTCCTCGGCCGACGGTTCGATCTTTCTGCACGTCGCCGATGCCTTCAAGAATCGCCGTGAGGCGTCGCGCGAAAGCGGTGTCGCGCTGCTCTGGCCACTGCTTGCGCTCATTCCCGCCAGCATTATCGCGATTGGGATCATCGTTGGGCGGTCGCTGCGGCCGATCGACCGCCTTCGGTCGCAGATCTCCACCAAGGACGGCGGCAACATGGCGCCGATCGAGAGCGAGACGCTACCGCTCGAACTGCAGCCGATCGCCCGCTCCGTCAACCTGCTGCTCGAACGGCTCCGTCTCGCCCTTGAGGCCGAGCGCGAATTTACCGCCAACAGCGCCCACGAGCTGCGCACCCCGATTGCCGGCGCGCTTGCCCAGACGCAGCGGCTGATCGCCGAATTGCCGCAAGGGCAGTTGACGGAACGGGCCGGCCGCATCGAGACGTCGCTCTCCAATCTTGGCCGGCTGGCGGAAAAATTGCTGCAGCTTTCCCGCGCCCAGGCCGGCATCGGCGCAGGCGACAGACCTGCCGATCTGATAGCCATCATAGAAACCGTCATCGGCGATTATGACCGCGATTCCGGCACCGCGGGCCGCGTCCTGCTGGAGAACGAGACGACGGAGAAGCTGATGCGCAACATCGATATCGATGCCTTTGCGATCGTCATGCGCAACCTCATCGAAAACGCCTTGATTCACGGCCCGGCCGATGACGAGGTGACTGTCGGCGTCGACGGCCGCACTGTCCGCGTCATCAATGGCGGCGCCGTGCTTTCCGTAAATGAGCTTGCCGGCTTGAAGAAGCGCTTCTGGCGCGGCAAGACGAAGGCCGCAGGCTCCGGCCTCGGGCTTTCGATCGTCGAGCGCATCGTCGGCCAGATCGGCGGACATCTCGATCTGCTATCGCCCGCGACCGGCAGAACCGACGGTTTCGAAGCCAGGATCACCCTGCCGTCCGGTTGACGGCCTTCGCCCTTCAAGGATTGATCTTGAAAAGATCGGCAAAGGGTGCGAGCAAGTGCGCCATGTTTCCAGCAGGTTGGTATCCATGATCGTTTCCTTCGACATCGGCGGCAGCGCCATCAAAGGCGGCATAGCCCGCTCCATGACGGATATCGTGCCGCTGGCACGGCGCCCGACGCCAGGACACGATTTTGCTGAATTCGTCGCCGCCCTGCGCGAGGTGATTGCCGAAGCCGGTGAGAAGCCGGATTGCCTCTCCTTCTCCATCGCCGGTGTCGTCGATCCCGATACGCAGGCGCTGACCTGCGCCAATATTCCCTGTATTCACGGCCGCCGTCTCGCTGCCGATCTGGAAGCGGAACTCGGCTATCCAGCGTTGATTGCCAACGATGCCGATTGCTTCGCCATGGCCGAAGCCATGTCCGGAGCCGGTCGCGGCCACCGCATCGTCTTCGGCGCCATTCTCGGCACCGGCGTCGGCGGCGGTCTGGTCGCGGACGGCCGGCTGGTCAACGCGGCCGGCGGCTTCGCAGGAGAATGGGGCCACGGTCCGATCATCGCCTCTTTCGCCGGCAATCCGCCGGTCGCCATTCCCGCCTATGCCTGCGGCTGCGGCCAGAAGGGTTGCGTCGACACGGTCGGCGGCGCCCGCGGCATCGAGCGCCTGCACAAGACGCTTCACGGACTGGAGCTTTCCAGCGAAGAGATCATCGGCGAATGGCTGAAAGGCGAAGACCGCGCCGAACGCACAATCGAGGTCATGATCGATCTGGTCGCCTCCCCGCTCGCTCTGACCATCAACATAACCGGCGCGACCATCGTGCCGGTCGGCGGCGGTCTTTCCAACGTCGAACCGCTTCTCGCACGCCTTGACGAGGCGGTGCGCGCCCGCATCCTGCGCAAGTTCGGCCGGCCGCTTGTCGTACCCAGCGAGTGCAAGCCGGAACCGGGCCTCATCGGCGCGGCACTGCTCGGCCTGCAATATGCCGGAGAGCGCACCCATGCTGCTTGAAGTCTGCGTCGAGGACATTGCCGGTCTCAAGGCCGCCGTCGCAGGCGGCGGCGATCGCATCGAGCTTTGCAGCGCGCTCCCCCTCGGCGGGCTGACGCCGAGCGCCGGGCTGATGGCTGTTGCGGCAAAAATGCCCGTGCCCGCCTATGCCATCATCCGCCCTCGCGCCGGCAACTTCGTCTACTCGGCCGACGAGCTCGATATCATGAAGCGCGACATCGACGCGGCGCGATCTGCCGGGCTGCCGGGCGTCGTGCTTGGCGCCTCCCAGCCGGACGGACGGCTGGATGTCGACACGCTGACCATCCTCGCCGCCCATGCGCAAGGGCTCGGCAAGACGCTGCATCGCGCCTTCGATCTGGTGCCCGACGTCAAGGAAGCCGTCGAGGTGGCCGTTTCCCTCGTCTTCGAGCGCATCCTGACATCAGGTGGCGCAAGGACCGCAGCCGAAGGCGTTGCCATGCTCGAGCAGGCGATTGCTGTTGCCGCCGGCCGCATCTCCATCATGCCCGGCTCCGGCGTGACGCTGGCGACGGTCGGCCAACTCTGGCCGCGCTTGCAGATCGGCGAGATTCATGCCTCCTGCTCCGCAGCCGTCCCAGAGACGGACGAGCGCGTCATTGCCCTCGGCTTCTCGGCGCCTTCGATCCGCCGCACCGATGCCGCCACCGTCAAGGCACTCAAGGCGTATTTCGCTTAAGACCGGCTGTGCTGCGATTTGCGGCGAGGACGTGCGACAAGCCACGGGCCCTGAACGCAAGAACCGGGCGCGGGAGATCGCAATGTGCTTTGGGCAACATCATGAATTGACAAAGAAACATTAGAATGATCAATCGTTCATAAACGCATATGCTGTAGCCATGGATTGGCTGCGCAACATACAGTTATTGCAGCAGACAGGTTTCCTCGGGAGTAGCTGTGATCTGAATCATGTCGGTGGCGCCACCTCGCAAGAAAAGCAGGGCTGTCTTCTGGATTGCGGCTGTTGTCATCGGTTCGATCATCCTGGCAACCGCGCTGCTTGCCAACGACATGCGCAATTTGCGGGCTTTGGATAGCCGCTATCATCTCAATCTGTTTCCGAAGCAAGAGCAGCAGGCAGCGACACCGCCGCCCGTGCCGGCACAGGAACAGCAGCCGGCTCATGCGGCAACACCTCCGGCCATGACGTCGGCAGCACCGGCCCCGGCGGCCAGGAACGTCCGAGTAAAGCCGGCGAGCATCACCGCCAAACCATCCGTCAGGAAAAGATCCCATTTGCTGGATGAGCCCGTCGACGCCCTCCTGAGCGCCTTCGTGCGCAGCTGGCGCATATCGGGCGAGACGCTTTGCGCCGATCTCGTAAAGTTCGGCCTGCCCGTCGGGCAATGGCGGCAAAGCGAATTGGGCGCCGGCACCTCCGAATGCAGCTATGCCATCCAGAAGGGCGCCTATGGCGATGCAAACGCAGCCTCCTTCTTCATCATCGCCCGCGGCAAGCCATCGGGCGAACTCGAGACAATCCGCATCAAGGTCATCATGCCCGACAATGCCGATGGCAAGTCGATCGCCGGCACCTTCGTCGACACCGTCGTACTCCTGCTGAACGAGACGCACTGGCTGGACTTTCAGGCCGCACTGGATTCGATCGGCAAGTTGCAGGATGTGACGCTGCAGGCCTTCGGCGCCAAGCTCAGCTTCTTCAAGGAATTCCAGGGCAATAACAATTTCAACCTGCAGCTGGAACTGCGGAGAACGTCGCCGGAGCAATTGCGAACCGCCATTGTCTTCGACAAGGCGCGCTGGACGCTGCCCTCGCCCTCCTCGACCAATTAGATCTCGGAGCACGCATGTATTTGCCGCTCTTTCATGGTGTATGTTGCGAATACAACCAATGAGCAAGCACTCAGCGGGCTACGCGCCATCATGGGATGAAACGGAGAGGGAGATGGAGCCAAGAGCAGCCAAATCAAACATCAAGAAGATGATTTTCATGAATATCTTCGCTCTGCTGGTTGCTGAATATTTCGCTATCGTTTCGTATTCTTTGATTTCATTCGCCTCTGATTTTAACTCAATCGCTGAGGTAATATCTGTGCCGCTGGCATTGGTCAGCCTTAGCTTCGCTATGGTACCGATGGCTCTCCTGATCACGTGGAAGGCCGCTCTAGTGGCGATCGGCGTCGGCGAATTGCTCGGGCGACCCTCCTATTATTATCCGATAGCTGGAGCTATTGCTGGATACTGGACAGCTCATTCATGGGGCTTTCAAAGCGGCTCCAATAGGTTTGATGTCCTTGTGCTTACAATAAGCGGCGGTATCGCGGGCTATGCTTTCTGGTACGTGGCTGTCCGAAGTTTGGATTTTGATTTGCAAGCGTCGCCTTCACCGAGAGTCGATGACAATGTCTGAGGCGCGAAGGTGGGACGGCTAGAAATGAATCCGCTGTCCATACTACCGCGAAGCGTCCGATCACAACTGCCGTTGGCACAGTGCAGCAGGGCGCATCCAGGATGGGCGCCCGATTTTACAAAACGGTATCAAACATTCATGCGCTTCGGTTTTTGTTGCACTGCCCCATCAGTAGTGCGCATATAGGTGACGATTCCGAAGGTCGGCGGATCACCGGCCGGCAGCACCATGTTTCCCGAGAACACGAAGCGGTTTCCGCAGGGAATCATGCAAATCGTCAAACACGCCGGTCCCCCAGCCGAGCGGTGGAAAGCCATTGCACTCCATGGATTCGATAGATCCCGATCCGCACGGCCAGACTTTTGCGGTCGAACGCGACCCCCGCCTGCGCTACATCATTCCCGCCGTCGTCGCCGTTGCCTTCCTGATGGAACAACTCGATTCCACCATCCTCATCACCGCCGTCCCCGATATCGCCAAAAGCCTCGGCACGACGCCGGTGCGCATGAACCTGGCCGTCACCACCTATATTCTGACGCTCGCCATGTTCATCCCGGTGAGCGGCTGGTTCGCGGATCGCTTCGGCGCGCGGCGCATCTTCGCGCTGTCGCTGTTCATCTTCACGATCGGTTCGATCCTATGCGGTCTGGCGACGAGCCTGCCGATGCTGATCGCCATGCGGGCGCTGCAGGGCTTCGGCGGCGCCATGATGACGCCGGTCGGACGCCTGATCCTCATCCGCAGCTTCCCGCGCAGCCAACTCGTCACGGCGATGACCTATATGACCCTGCCCGCCGTCATCGGACCGGTGATCGGGCCGGTGCTCGGCGGTTTCCTGACGACCTATCTGTCCTGGCGCTGGATCTTCTGGGTGAACCTGCCCTTCGGCCTGATCGGCATGGTCATGGCGCTGCGCTATGTCGAGGACACCGATCGCGACGAGACGATCAAGTTCGATTTTCCCGGCTTCGTCATGGTCGGCCTCGGCTGTGTCCTGCTGCAATACGGGATCGAGAATATCGGCCGCCCGGCAATTCCGGTCTGGGCCATTCTCCTCGTTCTCGCCGCCGCCGGTCTGCTGCTGCTCGGCTTCATCCGCTATGCGAGAACAGCGGAATCGCCGGCCGTGGATCTCACCCTCTTCAAGCTGCGCACCTTCCGCATTGGCACGCTTGCCGGCGGCATCTGTCGCGTTGGGCTAAACGGCGTGCCCTTCCTGCTGCCGTTGATGCTGCAGGTCGGCTTCGGCTTGAGCCCCATCGTCTCGGGCACGCTGACCTTCGTCAGCGCCTTGAGCGCGCTTGCCGTTCGGCCAGTCTCCGCAAAGCTGCTGAAGCTCTACGGCTTCGACCGCATGCTGACCTGGAGCGCTGTGTTCGGCGCTGCCGTCGTCGCCGGCTTCGCGCTGATCACGCCCGATACGCCGCATTGGTTCATCATCGTCTACGTCTTCATCTTCGGACTGGCGCGAGCGGGACAGTTCATGACGTCGAACACCTTGTCCTACTCCGACACCCCGGCCGCTCAGCTCAGCCGCGCGACCAGTCTCGGCGGCGTCCTGCAGCAATTGAGCGTCAGCTTCGGCATCTCCGTCGCGGCCATGCTGCTTGGGTTGGTGACGCTGGACGGATCGCCGCTGACGCCCGAGAAATTCCACCTAGCCTTCTTGCTGATGGCAATCATTCCCCTGCTCGGCATACCCGGCTTCCTCAAGCTGCAGCCTGAAGACGGCGTGCAGGTGAGCGGCCATCAGCGCCGGCCGAAGACATAGTGCAGGGATAGAGATTTTTACGCCGCAAGCGCCGAGGCGCGCGGGTGGACGAGATGATCGCGAAGCACCGCGCCGGAGCGGTCGACTTCCTGCATCAGCACGTCGTAGCTCCAGAGATCAGCCAGGTGCTGCAACACGCGCTTGGCATCCATATCGTCGAGCATTGCGCCATTCAGCACCGTGTGCTTCAGCAGAAGCCGCCGGTCGCCGGCAAGGTCGACATCGACGATCTCGATATGCGGATCGATCCAGCCGACATCATATTGCCGGGCCAGCTCCCGCCGGATACGGCGATAGCCGCGCTCGTCGTGAATGGCGGCGACCCTCAGCCCCTCTTCCTCCTCCGGATCGTCGGTCAGCTGGAACATCCGCATCTTGCGCATCAGATGCGGGCTCAGGAATTGCGAAACGAAACTCTCGTCGCGATAGTTCGCCCAGAGGTCGCGCAAGACAGCCATGGCATCGCCGGTGCCGGCGATATCCGGGAACCACTGCCGATCCTCCTCTTCCGGCCTCGTCACGATGCGCTCGATGTCCTGCATCATGGCAAAACCGATCGCATAAGGGTTGAGACCGGAATAGCGGGGATCGTTGAAGGTCGGCTGGAAGACCACATTGGTATGCGATTTCAGGAATTCCAGAAAATCGCCGTCGCCGATACCGCCGAGTTCGTGCAGCCGCGTCATGATGCGGTAGTGCACGTAGGTCGCAGTGCCCTCGTTCATCACCTTGGTCTGGCTCTGCGGATAGAAATATTGCGCCACGTGCCGGACGATGCGGATGATCTCGCGCTGCCAGGGCTTCAGGCGCGGCGCCATCTTCTCCAAGAAATAGAGGATATTTTCCTGCGGCAGGCCGGCGAGTGAGCGTCGGCGCTCCAGATCGAGATCGAGATTTTTTTTGCTGTGGCCGGTCGGAACCGTGCGCCAGAGGTCGTTGAAGATCTTCTCGTCATATTCGCGCCGCTCGCGCTCGCGCTTCTCCTCGTCGCGCAGATCAGGCGTCTTCTTGCCGGCATAGCGATGAACGCCGTGAGACATCAGCGCATGCGCGGCATCGAGCGTGCGTTCGACGGCGGCGTGGCCGTAGCGCTCCTCGCAGCGCGCGACATAGCTCTTGGCGAAGTTGAGATAGTCGAGAATGCCCTCTGCGTCTGTCCAGAGCTTGAAGAGATAGTTGTTCTTGAAGAAATGATTATGGCCAAAGGCGGCATGCGCGATGACGAGCGCCTGCATCGTCGCGGTATTCTCCTCCATCAGATAGGAGATGCAGGGCGAGCTGTTGATGACGATCTCATAGGCAAGACCGCGCAGCCCCTTGCGATAGAAGGCCTCGTGATGGGCGAAATGCTTGCCGAAGGACCAGTGCTTGTAGAAGAGCGGCATGCCGATCGAGGAATAGACGTCGAGCATCTGCTCGGCGGTGATGATCTCGATCTGGTTCGGATAGACATCGAGACCAAGCTCGTTGACGGCGATCTTCTCGCAGGCATTGTGAATCCGCTGGATGGTGGCGAAATCCCAGTCCGCGCCTTCGAAAAGCCGCTCCATCGATGCCTTCTTCGCCATCTTCAGCTCCTTGTTTCCGCCGTACGCCGCTGGAACAGATCGTGGAAGACCGGATAGATCTGGCTGCGATCGCTGACACGCCGCATGGAAAGCATTGGCCACCCCGCCTGCATCCGCTCATAGAGCGACCAGATCGCCGAGCCGGACGAAATCGCGACGCTGCGCGACTCCCCGACTTCGAGATAGGCGAAATACTGACAGACGGGCAGGATCTCGCTCGTCATCAGCGCAGCCGTCGTCGCATTGTCGGAATAGGCGTTGTCGCCATCCGATGCCTGTGCCGCATAGATGTTCCAGTCCGAGGCCGGGAAGCGGTCGCGCACGATCCCCCGCATCGCCTCGAGCGCGCTCGAAACCTGGGTACCGCCCGTTGCCGGGCTGCGGAAGAAGGTCTCCTCGTCCACCTCTTCCGCCACATCAGTATGGCGGATGAAAACGATCTCGACGCGGCGATACTGCCGGGTCAGGAAGATGTAGAGCAGCATGTAGAAGCGCTTGGCGAGATCCTTCATGTGCTCCGTCATCGAGCCGGAAACGTCCATCAGGCAAAACATGACGGCCTGCGCAACCGGCTTCGGCTCGTTCTCGAACCGGCGATAGCGGATATCGATCGGATCGATGTAGGGGATGCGCCGGACTTTCGATTCCAGCATCTTGATCTCGGCTTCGAGTTGGGCGCGGCGCGTTTCGTCCGTGCATTCCTCCGCCTCTTCGATGAGCTTCTCAACCGTTTCCGGCTTTGGACGGTGCAGCGCAACGCGGCGCATCATGGCAAGCCGCATCGTGCGGTTGATGGCGAGGTTGGCCGGCGACCCCGTCACCGAATAGCCAGAGCGCACCGGATTGATCTGGTCGGCGGATATCAGCCGCCGCTTGGCGAGATCGGGCAATTCGAGATCGTCGAGGAAAAGATCGAGGAATTCGTCGCGCGTCAGAATGAAGCGGAAGGCATCCTCGCCGGTGCCGTCGCCGCCGGCCTTCGGCTTGCCGCCGCCGCCTTCCGGGCGGGGAAGCACATCGCCTTCTATGAAGTCCTTGTTACCGGGAAGAATATGTTCCTTCAGCCCCTCGGGGCCGCGATGGAACCGAGGCTCCTCGGTTCCATCTAGGGGAATGCTGATTTCGCCACCCTTCAGAATGTCCTGAATGTCGCGTTTTTGAGAGGATTCATAGACCGCTCTCTGCACCAGCGCTTTTGCTCTTCGCAAAAATCGTTGACGATTTTCTAGACTTTTTCCGCCTGGATTCAGGCGTCTGTCAACAATGTGCATTCCTTCTTCCTTGGTGGCTCATCCAGCCTGTTTCACACGCATGTACCATTCCACAAGCCGCCGAACCTGGCGCTCGGTATAGCCCCGCGCGACCATGCGCTCGACGAATTCGCCATGTTTCTTTTCCGATTCGCCATCCTTCTTCGATCCGAACGAGATGACGGGCAGAAGGTCCTCGACCTGGGAGAACATCCGCTTTTCGATGACTTCGCGAATCTTCTCGTAGCTGGTCCAAGACGGGTTCTTGCCGCCGTGGCTTGCCCGTGCCCGCAGGCAGAACTTGACGATCTCGTTGCGAAAGTCCTTCGGATTGGCGATGCCGGCCGGCTTTTCGATCTTGGTGAGCTCCTGGTTCAGAAGCTCGCGGTCAAGAAGCTGGCCCGTATCCGGGTCCTTGAAGTCCACATCCTCGATCCACGCGTCGGCATAGTCGACATAGCGATCGAAAAGGTTCTGGCCGTAATCCGCATAGGATTCCAGATAGGCCTTCTGGATCTCGTTGCCGATGAACTCCGCATAGCGCGGTCCCAGTTCGCTCTTGATGAACTCGATATAGAGCTTCTCCGTTTCAAGCGGCAGTTGCTCACGGCGGATCGACTGCTCCAGCATATACATCAGATGCACCGGATCCGCGCCGACTTCGGTCGTATCGTAGTTGAAGGTCGCCGCCAGAACCTTGAAGGCAAAGCGGGTGGAAGCCCCGTCCATACCTTCGTCGACACCGGCGGAGTCGCGATATTCCTGCACGCTGCGAGCTCTCGGATCGGTTTCTTTCAGGCTCTCGCCATCATAGACCCGAAGCTTGGAGAAGGCCGTCGAATTCTCGTGCTTGGAAAGCCGCGTCAGAACCGTGAAGCGGGCGAGTGTTTCGAGCGTCGACGGTGCGCAGGGCGCATCGCTAAGTTCGGATTCCTCGATCAGCTTCTCGTAGATCTTCTGCTCTTCGGTGACCCGCAGGCAATAGGGCACCTTCACGACGCAGATGCGGTCGATGAACGCCTCATTGTTCTTGTTGGCCTTAAATGTCTGCCATTCAGACTCGTTGGAGTGAGCCAGAATGATGCCGGAGAAGGGTATCGCACCGATGTTTTCAGTGCCGATATAGTTGCCTTCCTGTGTCGCTGTCAGCAGCGGATGCAGCATCTTGATCGGCGCTTTGAACATTTCGACGAATTCGAGAATGCCCTGATTGGCGCGGTTCAATGCACCGGAATAGCTGTAGGCGTCCGGATCGTTCTGCGCGAGGCTTTCGAGCTTGCGGATATCCACCTTGCCGACCAGCGAGGAGATGTCCTGGTTGTTCTCGTCGCCCGGCTCCGTCTTGGCGACGGCGATTTGCCGCAGCCTGGAGGGCTGCAATCTGACGACGCGGAAGCGGGAGATATCGCCTTCGAACTCTTCCAGCCGTTTCAGGCACCACGGGCTCATGAGCCCGGTCAGGCGCCGGCGGGGAATGCCATAGCGCTCCTCGATCATCGGCCCCATGGTGACGGGATCGAACAGGCTGAGCGGACTTTCGAAGACCGGACTCAGCTCGTTTCCAGCCTTGAGCACATGGATCGGATGGACTTCCATCAACGATTTCAAGCGTTCCGCGAGCGAAGACTTGCCGCCGCCGACGGGCCCGAGCAGATAGAGGATCTGCTTGCGCTCCTCCAGCCCCTGAGCCGCATGGCGGAAGAAGGCGACGATGCGTTCGATCGTCTCTTCCATGCCGAAGAAGCCCGAAAAAGCCGGATAAGTCCGGATGGTCCGGTTCATGAAGATGCGCCCAAGTCGTGTGTCCTTGGCCGTATCGATCAGCAAGGGTTCACCCATCGCTGCGAGCAATCGCTCAGCCGCATTCGCGTACATGAGCGGGTCATCCCGGCACCCTTCCAGGTATTCGGAAAATGACATCTCGACTTCGCGCCGTGCTTCGAAAGAACGGGCGAATGTGTTGAATAGAACATCGTTGTTTAACATGGCGCCCCGTTAGCTTGCTATTGCAAATAAACGCTGGACTTAACGAGATCACTTATCCCGCTATATCTAAGGTGCGGTATGACTCGCTTCGAATCAATAGGTGATCTGTCAATAATTCGTACGCTTGATTCCAAATGTCATCAATATCTTGATGGGGTCGTACACCGAATTAATGAAACACAACCTAAAGATTGTTGCGATTACGGACAGCACGCCAGGCGCGATGCAACCTCGATGAGCTTATTGGCCGTTTGCTCACAAGAATAACCGATCTCACGAAAGAATTGTTCGAAGCCAGCGTCGGGCTTCATTGTCAGCACGATTGGGGAGAAAAGATGGTGCCCAGAGCCGGAATCGAACCAGCGACACGCGGATTTTCAATCCGCTGCTCTACCAACTGAGCTATCTGGGCATCCGAGCTTCGCGTCGAAGGAAGAGCCTTGGAAGGCGCTGGGCGGTTGGTTCGCCCCGGAAGCGAGCGGGGTTATAGCATCTTGTTCGGCCATGTCCAGCAGCAAATGACTCTTTTTTGACAGGAAATCGAATTTTGCCAATTCGCGAACAAAATGAAAGGGTTCACAAGGCGGAAGCCCTTTGGAAAACACCTTCAGTCCCGATCGGAGCCGTCGGCCTTCGTCTCGTCCTCGGTCACAGGGATGGCGTAGGAGCCGTTGAGCCATCGGGAAAGATCGACGGAGCGGCAGCGATCCGAGCAGAAGGGATAGTGCTCGCGCACCGAAGGATGGCCGCATTCGGCGCAGGGACGCGTCTTGCGCAGCGGCTCGACCTTCGAACCGACCTTGATCTCTTCAGCCTTCGTCATGAACTCTATCCTTCCTGCCATCCGGCATGGACGTCGAATCCCTCGCCCGTCAGCAGCAGCATGGTTTCATAAAGCGGCAATCCGACGACATTTGTGTAGGAACCGACAAGTTTCTGCACGAAGGAGCCAGCAAGCCCCTGTATGCCGTAAGCGCCGGCCTTGCCGCGCCATTGGCCGGAGGCGAGATACATTTCGATGTCGCGGCCGGAGAGCCGCTTGAAGCGCACCTTGGTTTCCACGACCTTCTGACGCAGCTTGCGGTCCGGCGTGATCAGGCAGATGCCCGTATAGACGACATGGCCGCGGCCGGAGAGCAGATGCAGAGCCGCGGAGGCCTCATCGACGAACTCCGCCTTCGGCAGGATGCGCCGCCCGACGGCGACGACCGTGTCGGCGGAGAGAATATAGCTTCCCAGCCAGGCGGCATCGCTCTTGACGGCAGCAAAGGCCGCCTCGCCCTTCTCGGCCGAAAGCCGCCGCGCCAGCGAGCGCGGATGCTCCGATTTCTTCGGCGTCTCGTCGATATCCATCGGCATGAGCCGCGCCGGCTCGATGCCTGACTGATGCAGGAGCTCGACGCGACGTGGCGATCCGGAGGCCAGTATCAGCTTGTGTTTCAACGCCATCAGACCTCGACCTGTCATGCGGGAATGAGAACCGGCTTGGAGCATGACCCGGGATCAGCGGCTCCAACGAGCGGCTGATTACTTGAAACGGTAGGTGATGCGGCCCTTGGTCAGGTCGTAAGGGGTCATTTCCACCAGCACCTTGTCGCCCGCCAGAACGCGGATACGGTTCTTGCGCATGCGGCCCGCGGTGTGGGCGATGATCTCGTGCTCGTTTTCCAGCTTCACGCGAAAGGTCGCGTTCGGCAGGAGTTCGGTGACGACACCGGGAAATTCGAGGACTTCTTCTTTCGGCATTAAAGCTTCTTTTCCTGTCGGTTGGGGTCGGCGCCCATGCCAAAAAAGCGGGGGTCGCCGGAAATTTGCGCGGAAACTACACAATCATCGCGGTTTTGTGAACCTCGTTGATAAGGGTTTCTGCATTTGTTTCATTTGCAGCTCTAAAGCGAGCCGCGATGTTCCACCAGCCTGCTCTCGATCAGGCCCAAAAGATAGTCCCTCACCTCGCGATAGGCATCGAGAACCTGCTCACGCGTCCCGTCCGTCGCGGAGGGGTCCATCGTCGGCCAGTAGATGACGTCGATGGCGTTCGATCGCGTCAATTCCAGCGCGGCATGATGTGCCTCGGGAGACAGCGTGATGATGATGTCGAAGAAATCATCCTCCAGCTCCTCCAGCGTCTGCGGCTGCCGGCGGCCGAGCGAAAGCCCGATTTCGCCAAGCACGACATCGACGAAAGGATTGCGCTCGCCGGCCCGCACGCCGGCCGAGGCTATATAGGTGCCCTGCGGCAACATGCTGCGCGCCATCGCCTCGGCCATGGGCGAGCGGATGGCATTGAGGCCGCACATGAAGAGGATGGCGCGGGGGGATTTGCCCCCGGGCGACCTACCATTGTGCTCGATCGCCTGCGGCTCGTCCATGGCAGTCACCCGCGCCAGTAGAGCACGCAGACGAGCGTGAAGAGCCGGCGCGCCGTGTCGAAATCCACGCTGATCTTGCCGTTCAGCCGGTCCATCAGCGTCTGGGAGCCTTCATTGTGGATGCCGCGCCGACCCATGTCGATCGCCTCGATACGGCTGGGCGTCGCGGAACGGATCGCCTCGTAATAGCTCTCGCAGATCATGAAGTAATCCTTCACGATACGGCGGAAGGGGGTGAGCGACAGGATATGGGTGGCGACGACGGCGCCATCCTCCATGCGGATGTCGAAGACCAGCTTCTGGTCGACCAGCGACAGGTTGAGCAGATAGGGGCCGCCCTGATGCCCGGCGGGTGTAAAGCTGTTTTCCTCGATCAGGTCGAAAATGGCGACGGCGCGCTCATGCTCGACATCGGGCGTCGAGCGGCCGATCGTGTCGTCGAGGACCACATCGCTCAGCCGGAAGACGCCCTTGGCCATGCCTTACCCCTCGAGATTGAGGCGGATCGCAACCGATCGCGCATGTGCATCCAGCCCCTCGGAATTGGCAAGCGCGATCGCCGCCGGCCCGAGGGCGCGAAGCTGCTCCGACCCGAGCCGGAGGATCGAGGTGCGCTTGACGAAATCGAGCACGGAAAGCCCGGAGGAAAAGCGGGCGGAACGCGCCGTCGGCAGCACATGGTTCGAACCGCCAACGTAGTCACCGATCACCTCGGGCGTGTGACGGCCGACGAAGATCGCGCCGGCGTTGCGGATGCCCTCAAGCAGCGGCTCGGGATCGTTGACCGCGAGTTCCAGATGCTCGGCCGCGATGCGGTTGGCAAGCGGAATGGCCTTCTTCAAATCGGAAACGAGAATGACCGCGCCGAAATCCCGCCAGCTCGTTGCCGCCGTCTGCGAGCGGCTGAGCTGCTTCAGCTGCCGCTCGACCGCCGCTTCCACGGCCTTGCCGAATTCGGCGTCATCGGTGATGAGGATCGACTGCGCGCTTTCGTCATGCTCGGCCTGGGCAAGCAGATCGGCGGCAATCCAGTCCGGATCGTTGTTCCTGTCGGCAATGACGAGCACTTCCGACGGGCCGGCGATCATGTCGATGCCGACGGTGCCGAAGACCTGGCGCTTGGCGGCCGCCACATAGGCGTTGCCGGGGCCGGTGATCTTATAGACCGGTTGGATCGTCTCGGTGCCATAGGCGAGCGCCGCAACAGCCTGCGCGCCGCCAATACGATAGATTTCCTCGACGCCAGCCATGCGGGCCGCCGCCAGCACGGCTGGGTTGATGGCACCGTCCTTGGCCGGCACGACGATGACGATGCGGTCGACGCCGGCGACCTTGGCCGGAACGGCATTCATCAGCACCGAGCTCGGATAGCTTGCCGTACCGCCGGGCACATAGAGGCCGACCGCTTCGATTGCCGTCCAGCGCGAGCCGAGACCGACGCCGAGATCGTCTTCGTAGATATCGTCCTTCGGCAGCTGCCGGCGATGATGCGATTCGATGCGGGTGGCGGCGACCTTCAGTGCGCCAAGCACTTCGGCCGGAACGGCCTCAATCGCGGCATCGATCTCCGCTTCGCTGACGCGCATCGGCGTGGTGGCAAAATCGACGCCGTCGAACTTCTTGGAATAGTCCGCAAGGGCGGCATCGCCGCGTGCCCGCACATCGTCGATGATACCGCGCACCACGGCATTCACATCCTCGGACACTTCCCGCTTGGTCGTCAGGAATGCGGCGAACTGCTGCTCGAACCCTTCCGACGCGTGATCCAGCCAGATAGCCAAAATGATATCCCTTCCATCGTGACCGCCTTCAGCGGTCGTATCCAACCGTTCTCGACCTATTCACCCGCGTCCGGATGCCGTGGCTTGTGCGCCGTTTCCCAAGCACCGCCGATATCCGCAAGCTGGGCCTCGATGCATTCCACATCGAGCGCGATCGTGGCATTGGCGGCAAGGGTAAGCTCGATCGTGCCATCAGGCCCCTCGCCCGCCTGTTCGAAGCGGATGGCGAGCAGCGACAGCACTTCGTCGCGCTTGCGCCGGTCGATGCCGTTGGAGCGGACAGCCTTGACGCGCTTGAACACCAGCGCGGAACGATGGCGTTCGTAAGGCTTGCGGCGCTGATCAGATTGCTCCCAGACGAAACGGTTGGCTGCGAGCGAAAACTGCTCCTGCTTCGGCGCAAAGGACATGTCGCCGACCTTGAAGACGCTATCCTGCATATAGGCAGAGATGACATCCAGGTCCTCGGTGTCGAGTGCCATTAGCTTGAGATCGCTCATTCGTCCTTTAATCCCCGATCGCGCCAGTCAAACGCCCCGGCCAACATTATTGCCGGGTTTTCCATATTCTGGACATAGGATGCGAGCGCAAAAGACGCAACCGAAGAAAGCGGGCTTGCCCGCTCTCTTCGCGCCATCAAATGGAATTGCCGCCTATCGCGCCACGCTGTGTCGCGGTTTTGCGACAGGGATAGGCCTTAGTCGCTGATGCGCTCGACCACCGCGCCGCAGCGCGTCAGCTTGTCTTCCAGCCGCTCGAAGCCGCGATCGAGGTGATAGATGCGCGACACCAGCGTCTCGCCTTCGGCGGCAAGGCCAGCGATGACAAGCGAGACGGAGGCGCGAAGGTCGGTCGCCATCACGGGCGCGCCCTTCAGCTTCTGCACGCCCTCGACCCGGGCGGCCTGGCCTGACAGAGAGATCTTCGCGCCGAGGCGGGCAAGCTCCTGCACATGCATGAAGCGGTTTTCGAAGATGGTTTCGGTAATGTGCGAAACGCCCGAGGAGCGGGTCATCAGCGCCATGAACTGCGCCTGCAGGTCCGTCGGGAAGCCGGGGAACGGATCGGTGACGACGTCGACCGGCTGGATGCCGCCGCCATTGCGCATGACGCGGATGCCGTTATTCGTCGGCGAAACCGTGGCACCGGCGCGGCGCAGGCTTTCGAGCGCAGTGTCGAGCAATGCCATATCGGTATTCTCAAGCGTGACGTCGCCGCCGGCCATGGCAACGGCCATGGCATAGGTGCCGGTCTCGATACGGTCGGGCAGCACGCGATGGCGGGCGCCGGACAGCGAGGGCACGCCCTCGATGGTGATCGTGCTGGTGCCGGCGCCGGAAATCTTGGCGCCCATGGCGATCAGGCAATTGGCGAGATCGACGATTTCGGGCTCGCGGGCGGCATTGCCGATGACGGTGGTGCCGCGGGCAAGCGTCGCGGCCATCATCATCACATGCGTCGCGCCGACGGACACCTTCGGGAAGTCATAGCGGGCGCCGATGAGGCCGCCCTTCGGCGCGGTGGCGTTGATATAGCCCGCATCGATTTCCATGGTGGCGCCGAGCGCCTGCAGGCCTTCGATGAAGAGATCGACCGGGCGCGTGCCGATGGCGCAGCCGCCGGGCAGCGACACGCGCGCCTGGCCCTCGCGGGCGAGCAGCGGCCCGATGACCCAGAAGCTTGCGCGCATCTTGGCGACGAGCTCATAAGGGGCTGTGGTATCGACGATGGTGCGGCAGGTGAAATGGATCGTGCGGGAATAGCCGTCTTCCTGGCGCTCGCGCCGGCCGTTGACGGCGACATCGACGCCGTGATTGCCGAGAATGCGCATCAGGAGTTCGACATCGGCAAGATGCGGCACGTTTTCGAGCGTCAGGGTATCGCTTGTTAGCAGCGAGGCGATCATCAGCGGCAGGGCGGCATTCTTGGCGCCGGAGATCGGAATGATACCGTTAAGCTCATTGCCGCCGACAATCCTGATACGATCCATATAAGCAATACGGGCGAGGCCCGCCTTTCCTGATAGTTCCGGGCGCCTCGAAGTTACCGGCGCCAGGGTTCGTGCACCTGGTAAAAGGCGCTGTTTAGACGAAATAGATTAACGCATCAATTCGTTTGATGATGGGCGACATGAATCATTGCGATTCGTCCCTTTTTGCGGCGGCATCGGCGCTATCCCCAGCCTTTGCGGCCGGCAAACCATCCGTCTCGTCAGCCTGGCCGGCGCGGCGCGCCCGCACCTGCTGCTTGCGCCGCGACAGGTTCTCGCGCAGCTTCTGCGCCGCCCGCTCCCGCCGACGATCCGCTTCCGTGACCTGCCTGCCGCCCGCGGGCTCGCCCGCCTCGCCGCCGGCCCCGCTTGGAGCAGAACCGCCCTGCAAAGCCTGCCCTTCATCGATTTTCGTCTTGTCCGCAGCCATGGTTTTCCCATAACCGAAAACGCCCGCCTTCAAAAGACCGACACATTTTTTCCAACGATCTTTCACAGAACTTGCAATTTGCGACTTGCACTCCGCCTCCACCTATGGCAATAGCCGCCTCGCCCAATACGGCGCACCACACCGCGCCACGGAATGCTGCTATAGCTCAGGGGTAGAGCACTCCCTTGGTAAGGGAGAGGCCGAGAGTTCAAATCTCTCTAGCAGCACCAGTTTTCCTCAAGCTTTTCAATAGCGTATTTGTAGATTTCGTCTACACACGCACCCCGGCAGCCTTTGACCAACCGATCAATACACTACCTGTACCGCAGGCATGGCGGAGTTCGAGTAGTGGCAAAATCCGATTTACTGGTTACGGAGACCGTGAAATGGAAGAGAACGACAGTCAAAAAGCCAAGAGCGGCCCGCGACTGAACCCTCAAGCTTCCAAACGCCATCACTATATTCCAGAATTCTACACGAGAAGCTGGGCGCGCGCAGATGGCACCCTCATCCAATGGAGTAGACCATACCAGATCGTCGTTCCGCAAACCGTGCACCCCAAGGCTACTGGATTTGTAAATCACTTATACGCATTATGTGATTTCCCCCCTGAAGCGGCCCATGTAATTGAAGACGCCTTTTTCAAGCCCATTGATACAAATGCTGCGGACGCTGTGGCTTTGCTCAAACGTCACGGCACACGCGCCAATTTGAATGAACGCCTTCGATATGGCTGGACAGAACTGCTCATTTCCCTGGAAATGCGGACACCGGAAGACTTGACGTTATTGCGCAAGCTGTGGCCTGATTTGATGACGGCATGGGCATTGGCGCGTGAGCCGCACTATCAATCGTTCAGATTGGAAACCGACCCGCCAACATATGTGGAATACCACGCGGGACTTCCAACTCAGGAGCAGGAAAAGCTGCTGTTTCACACGCTTATGACCTTGATAGAAAATCGAGAGCTTAGTGATTTTATAGCAAATATGTTCTGGACGGTGATCGACACTTCGTGGGCATCAGCTCCCCTCCTGACTTCTGATCGCCCTGTGGTAAGATCAAACGGAATACGGACTCCGTTCGGCAACATCGCAATTCCGTTGAGTCCAACTAAGCTCTTCGTCGCAACCCACACCATCGGGGCACGCACCGCGATTCTCGCGAGACCGATCGAGGATCTCGTGCAACAGATGAATTTGACGGTTGTACGAGGTGCGCAGAAATACGTTTACTCGTCTGATGAAAGTCTCAGACAATTGATCGTTCAAAATATCGGGGCAGCAATAGTAGACAGACAGCTCCAAATTTCCATTCTGAGGCATATTGAAGCATTGAAATCTGGAAAATATAGCTGAACTCAGTGCATGCAATGGCCACTACAGACGCCTTTAGGTCTGGCAACGAGCCCAAACGGCACGCCGTAACCTGTAATTCACACCCACCTTGCATACTAAAAACCCCGCCAGCAAACGCCAGCGGGGCTCTCCAAATCACAACAAACCTATCTTAGAACTTCACGCCGATGCCGACGCCGACGACGTGTTGGTCGAGGTCGGCCTTGATGCCGAGAACGTCCTTGTTGCCGTAGCTGTTGAAGCGGTATTCGGCGCGGGCGAAGATGTTGTTGGTGAAGGCGTAGTCGACGCCGGCGCCGATGGTCCAGCCGTTGAAGGTCTTGCTTTCCTTATCACCCGGCACCTTGATGAAGCCGCGCGTCGCGGTCCAGCCGCCGGTTGCGTAGACGAGCGTGCGGTCGAAGGCATAGCCGAGGCGACCACGGACCGAGCCGGTGACATCCGTGCCGACCTTTACCTTCGTGCCGAAGACGTCATAGCTGTTGGAATTCCAGTTGCGGCCGATGTCGCCGTCGATACCGACTACGACATTGTTGTTCAGCTGATAGTTGTAACCGGCAAAGCCGCCGACGAAGCCGCCGTTGAAGTTATCCGACGCGCTTGCGCCCGGAACGCTAAAATCACCCTTCAACCAGCTTCCACCGCCATGCACACCGACATAGCCGCCGGTCCAGGAAAAGACTTCCGCAGGCGCTGCAACCGGGGCGCTGGGGGTCGCCAGATCGGCTGCATGGGCAGAAAACGCGAGAGTTGACGCAATGATCGCAACGGACGCGAAAAGGGATTTCATTCTTCATTCTCCTCAGATTGTTTTTACTACGATCAATCGTAGAGCCGGCTACATACAACTTTAAGACAAACAATGCTGTGTTGAAATTGCAACAAATATACAATTAACAGCGGTAGAATTAATATTGAATCGATTGAGAAAACTGCCCCATCTCGGCGCGAACCTATTGCGCTTGTAATCTTACCTCTTGCGGCGAAGAAGACATCCGTAGCAACCGCTCTTATTTCCTCCACAACCCCTCCCCAATTCCGCTGCAATCCCGCGTTTAAACCCTTCTCCCATCGCATCCATCCTGACCCGGGAGAAAAGCCTCCATGTCGAAACTACGCGTTGCCGTTCTGTTTGGCGGTCAGTCCAGCGAGCATGAGGTTTCCGTCATGTCGGCCCGCAATGTCGTCAGGGCGATCGATGGCGCAAGATATGAGATCGTGCCGATCCTGATCGATCGCGGCGGGCGCTGGCTGCTGGTGGAGGAAAAGGGCGGCGAGCTGCCGGAGCCGATTGCCTATGAGGGCACGGAAGTCTGCCTCGCGCCGGGCGGCAAGGGGCGGCTTTTGGCGCTGGAAGGGTCGAGCGCGCGTGAACTGACTGCGGTCGATGTGCTGTTTCCGGTACTGCATGGGCTGAACGGCGAGGATGGCTCCATTCAGGGTCTCGCCCAGATCGTCGGCCTGCCCCTCGTCGGCTGCGGCATTCTGGGCTCAGCCAATGCGATCGACAAGGACATGGCAAAGCGCCTGCTGCGCGAGGCCGGCCTGCCAGTGGCCCGCTCCGTCACGCTCGTACGCGGCGACAAGCCTGATTTCGATGAGATCGTGAGCGCGCTCGGCTCGCCCGTCTTCGTCAAGCCCACGCGCCAGGGCTCGTCGGTCGGGGTCAGCAAGGTGCAGGATGCCGCGGCGTTCGAGACAGCACTTGCCGAAGCCTTCCGGCATGACCGCAAGGTGCTGGTGGAAGAATTCGTGCGCGCCCGCGAGATCGAATGCGCCGTGCTGGAAGAGCCGGATGGCACCCTCTTCGTCTCCGTGCCGGGCGAGATCGCCACGGCCGCGACCCACGGCTTCTATTCCTACGAGGCGAAATATCTCGATCAGAACGGCGCCGTCGTCACCGTGCCGGCGGATATTCCGGCCGAGACGGCGGAGGTGTTGAAGCGCATGGCGGCAGATGGTTTCCGCGCGCTCGGCTGCGAAGGGCTGGCGCGCGTCGATTTCTTCTTGGCGCCGGATCAGACCGTCGTCATCAACGAGATCAACACCATGCCCGGCTTCACCAATATCAGCATGTACCCCAAGGCCATGGGCGCCTCGGGCATTTCCTATCCGGAGCTTGTCAGCCGCCTGATCGAGCACGGGCTTGCGCGGGCGCGTCGGGGCTAATCGACGCTACGCGCCTGCCTGCCCTCAGACCTTTTCCGTCTTCTTGGTCTTCACCTTCGGCTCGACAGGCGCATCCGGCGTCGGCGCCAGCAGCTTTCTGAGCGAAGCGATCTTGTCCTTCACCAGCGGGCGGAAGCGGCTGGCGCGATAGGGCATGTCGGCGGCGCCATAGCCTTCCGGCCCGTCGTCATTGCCGCGATGGATCTCTTCCAGCTTCACGCCGATGAAGGTGCCGTCGACATAATGCGTGTACTCGCCGACCCAGCGGATGGTGTAGATTGTCCCCTTGCGGATCAGCTGATCGATGCTGACATGCTTGAACTTGTCGTCGATGCAGACGACCTTCTGGCCCACATGGAAATCGTAGCTCACCCTGCCCTCCTTGACGCGACGAAACATCTGGCCCTGCCGCTAGGACAGGAACATGGCCACATATCGGCAAACCCGGCGCGCTTCACTCTCCAGACCAAAACATCAGGCGAGTCAAGTTCATCTGCCGCCGAGAAACGCCGCGTCCGCGGCCGGCGGCCGGCCGAACAGTTTTCGGTATTCGCGCGTGAACTGCGTCTGGCTGTCGTAGCCGACCTCAAATCCGATCTCCCGTGCGCTCGCCTCGCGAAGAAGCAGCCGGCGACGCGCTTCCTGCAGCCGGATGAGCGCTCGATATTGCAACGGCGTCATCAATGTCACGGCCTTGAAATGCCGATGCAGCGATGTCTGGCTCATTCCCGCCATGTCGGCCAGTTTGCCGATGCTCATCGCTTCGGCGAAATGGCCCTTTATCCACTCGGTGACGCGGCCGATCTGCGCCAGATTCGTTCCCTGCGTCGCAAGTTGCCGCAGCATCGGCCCGAGCTCGCCGCGAAGCAGCCGGTAATAGAGTTCAAGCCTCGCGAGCTTTACCATCATGTCGAAGTCGTCGGGTGCGTCCAGGCAGGAGACGAGGCGCAATGCGGCGCTCACGATTTCCGGCGTATGCTGCGATACCGCAATTCCGGTGTGATCGTGCTGTTCCACTCCATGGGTCGATGGTGTCTCCGCAAGTAGCTTTGCGATTTCCTCCCTATCCAGCTCGAAGGTCAGCGCCAAATGAGGCTTGATCGGGTCGGCCTGCTCGATGCGCGCAGACACCGGCAGGTTGACCGTCGCGATGAAATATTGCGCGGAACCAACGCTGAAAACCCGCTCTGCGAGCCGAATCTCCTTCGTTCCCTGCAACACCATGCAAATTCTCGGGCTATAGACGATCTCCGTCGGCAGTGTCGGCTGACCCACCTTGTAAAGTGTCAGCCCTTGCACTCCGGTCGCCTGCTTCGGCGCGACGGCGTGACGGCTGATCAACTCCCGCAGCTGCGTCGACGGTTCCATGAATACGGCTCTCGATAATGACGGCACTTTCCGCACATCATATCGCCGACGGGCAAAATTGGAAGGATCGTATGAAAGTCTGGTCCTTCTGCCCTAACACACGGGCATCGGCCGCCCCTAGATTTGCTGCATGCGATCCTTCGATAGGGAGGCCGCCAAAACATGCAAACGAAAGAGCTGAACATGACCGACACACCTGTATGGTTTATCACCGGATCGTCCGCGGGCCTGGGATTCGAGCTTGCAAGAGCCGTACTCGAGCGGGGTTGGCGAGCCGTCGTCACGGCAAGGCGGCCCGAGGAGCTGGAGGCCCTTGTCGCCGAGCACGAGGGACGCGCACTCGCATTGCGCCTCGATGTTACCGACAAGTCCACGATCCGGGCAGCCGTGGCCGGTTCCATCGCTGCCTTTGGCAGGATTGACGTACTCGTCAACAATGCCGGCTATGGCTATCTGGCGGCCATCGAAGAGGGCGACGATGAGGGCGTGCGCAAACAATTCGAAACGAATCTGTTCGGCCTCGTCGATGTCACCAAGGAAGTCTTGCCCGGCATGCGCGCCCGCGGAGAAGGCCACATCGTCAACATCTCGTCATTGGGCGGCCTGGTCGCATTCGCCGCGACCGGCTATTACCATGCGACGAAGTTTGCCGTGGAAGCGATCTCGGAATCCCTGTCCCATGAAGTCGCACCACTTGGCTTGAAGGTGACGATCGTCGAGCCGGGAGCGTTTCGCACCAATTGGGCCGGAAGCTCGATGGTCGAGTCGCCGATCCGGATCGACGACTATGCCGACACCGCCGGAAAGCGCCGCCAATCCACGAAAGCCTCCTCCGGCAACCAGCCGGGCGATCCCTCGCGTGCCGCAGCCGCAATCATAACGGCGGTCGAGGCTGAGGTGCCACCACTTCGCCTGCTGCTGGGCGCGCCGGCGCTCGATATTGCCTACAAGCGTCTCGAAGCGCTCAAGGCGAATTTCGATGCCTGGAAGGATGTCACTCTCAGTGCCGACTTCCCTGATTTTCGGCGAAACTGACGCTCAAGCAGGCTCGGGCGTCGCCAGGCCATTCTTGGCGGTGCCCACACCTGCAAATAGCGCGCTGGATGTCGCTGCTCAATCAATGAAACGGTGACAAAGCAAGCCGTTGACATCCTTCATGGAAGGCTGAAGATTGCGCTTCGTTCAAGCAGCCGTAAGGCCTTGCTTCCATATCCGATACCCGCAAGGCTCGTTGAGTTCATGCCCACCCTCCGCCTCATTGCCGACGATCTCACGGGCGCGCTCGATACCGCAGTCGAATTCGTCGGTGTCTACGGGCCGATCGATGTGGAGCGCAGCGACGCGCTTTCCGAGAACCTGCCGGATTGCCTCGCGATCGACAGCGGCACCCGCGAGAAGACCGCCGCCGAGGCGGAGGCGATCGTCGGCGGCGTCGCACCGCTGCTGGAGGGGGCCGATCTCGCCTTCAAGAAGGTGGACAGCCTGTTTCGCGGACCCTGGGCGGTGGAGCTTGCGGCCTGCTTTCGGCTGGGTCACTGGCGGCATTGCATCCTCGCGCCCGCTTTTCCGCATCACGGGCGGCACACGCGGGGCGGACGGCAGGTGCTTTATGCCGGCAAGGACGCCTGGCGCGATGTTAGCGGCGATCTGGTCGCACATCTGCGCGCCGAGGGACTGCCTGCCTTCAATACCACGCTTGACGCTGATGGCCGGTCGATTCCCGATGGTATCCACGTGTTCGATGCCCATTCGGAGGATGATCTGGATGCCGTCATCGCATGGGTGTCATCGCAACTGCAGGGACCGGCGCTCTGGAGCGGTACCGGCGGACTGGCCAGGGCCCTGGCGCGCAATATCCATCTGGCGACACACCATCTCCCTGGTTTCGGAAAGGATGCGGGTGAACGGCGACCTGCGGCCGCCGTCCCCATCTCCCGCAGGCTGGCAAGGCCGGTGCTCGGCCTGTTCGGCTCAGACCAGCCGATCACCCTCGCGCAACTCCAGGCCTGCGGCCCCAATTGGCTGAAGCTTGCGGAGGGCGCCGGCGCCGTCGATCGCCAGATCCAGCAAAGCGGCGTCGCCATGGTCAGCCTCGACCTACCGAACGGGCTCGATCGCGACGACGCTGCCAGGCGCATCGCGGCGACTTTCGGCGGCATGGTCAGAGCGCTGCCAGCGCCGGGCACGTTGATCGTCGCCGGTGGTGAGACCCTGCGAAATCTTTGCTCGGCGCTCGACGTCATGGCCCTCAGCATCACCGGTCAGGCGGCGCCCGGGCTGCCCCGTTCCACGATCGTCGGCGGCCCCTGGCAAGGCACGACGGTCATCTCAAAATCAGGCGCATTCGGAGGCCCGACCCTGTGGCGCGATCTCCTCAGTGAAAACGCGCTGATTGCCGGAGGAGAAGAACCATGACGCGGCATCTGGCAATCACCATGGGCGATCCCGCCGGCATCGGCCCGGAAATCATCGTCAAGGCCGCAGCTCGCCTCAAGGATCGACTCGATAGCGGTAAGCTTAAACTTACAATAATTGGCAGCGGCCCTGCACTGCAGCTTGCCGAGCAGCAGCTTGGCATCGGTATTGAGATACCGGAAACAGGGATGGAAAGCGACTGGCCGAACCTCTGCTTCATCCAGGCAGATACCGAGGGCGAACCGATCCTGCCGGGAGAGCTTTCCGCCGATGGCGGCCGCATGGCGTTCAAGGCCATCGAAAAGGGCGTTCAGCTGGCTCTATCAGGCAAGATCGGCGGCATCGTCACCGCACCGCTCAACAAGGAAGCGCTGAACAAGGCCGGCTTCCACTATGCCGGCCATACCGAACTGCTGGCGGAACTCACAGGCGCGCGCGGCTCTGTCATGATGCTCGCCCATGGCAATATGCGCGTCAGCCACGTCACCACCCATGTCGCGCTCGAAGATGTGCCGAAACGCCTGACGCCCGAACGGCTGCGGCTCGTCATCGACCTCACGCACAAGGCGCTCAAGAATCTCGGCATCGCCAACCCGAAGATTGCCGTGGCGGCGCTCAATCCGCATGCGGGCGAAGGCGGCCTCTTCGGCAGGCAGGATATCGATATCTCCGCGCCGACCATCGCCAAGGCCGTGTCCGACGGGCTCGATGTCGTCGGTCCCGTTCCCGGCGACACCGTCTTCGTCAAGCTGCGCGCCGGCCAATATGACGCCGTTGTCGCCATGTACCACGATCAGGGGCATATCCCGGTCAAGCTGCTCGGCTTCGAAATCGATCCGGCGACGGGCAAATGGATGGATCTTTCGGGCGTCAACATCACCCTCGGCCTGCCGATCGTGCGCACCTCCGTCGACCACGGCACGGCTTTCGACATCGCCGGCAAGGGCATCGCCAACGAGCGCAGCCTCATCGAGGCGATCGAGTTCGCCGAAAGGCTCGCCGCCGGACGCTAAGCGCCTCAAGGGACTGCCGGTATCTCGCCAAAGAGCTGATCGGCGCGCTTGGCGAGCAACGCAAGGAAGGCCTTCGTTCTGGCCGCCGGGCGCGGCCCCGGTGGATAGATGGCATGGACCTCCACCCGCCTGAACTCATAGGAGGACAGCACGGATACCAGCCTGCCTTCGGCGATTTCCCGGCTGCACACGGCAGCGAACAACGCACCTATTCCTCTTTCCGCCAGCACGGCCTCCATAAGCGGCCGCCAATGATTGATGCGCCATGCGGTGCGGATCGGCGCTTCCACCGTCCGGCCATCGGGACCGATCAGATGCAGCCGCTCGTCCGCCGCGAAACCGGCAACCCGGATGAACGGGTGCGATGCAAGCTCTGCCGGCTCACGCGGCGGCCCATGCCGCTCGATATAGCCGGGAGCGGCGAGCATGAGCCGCCGCACTGTTCCTAGCCGGCGAGCGATGAAATTGCCGCTGCCGATCTCGCCGATGCGGATGGAAAGATCCACGCCCTCCGTCATCGGATCGACGAACCGATCGTTAAGCGTCACATCCATCGCCAGGGCAGGATGCAATGTCTGGAATTCGATGAGCAGCCGCGGCAATGTCATCTCTCCAAGCCCATGCGGCGCCGCGATCCTAAAGGTTCCGGTCAGCGATGTCTCGGCCGAGGCGACGGAAGCCTCCGCCTCCTCGGCTGCCTCGATGGCGCGCTTGGCATAGTCGTAGAAGCGCGCGCCGGCATCGGTCGCCTGCACGGAGCGCGTTGTCCGGTAGAGGAGCCGCGCGTTCAGGTGCTTTTCCAGCTTCTCGACGCGCTCGCTGACGGTGGGCTGACCGAGGCCGAGATCGCGCGCGGCCGCCGAAAGGCTGCCGCGCTCGACGACACGGGTGAAAATGCGCATGGCGGAAAGCATATCCATGGCCGTATTCTATCGTCTTTTACGATAAATGACATCGCCATTCGCTTCCTTCCAAAGCATATGCCGATCGACGAATTTGAGACCGGTCAAACAATCCAATCGGAGAACCAGTCTTGCAGACCAGCACCATTCAAACGGGCAACACACAGGCTCAGTCGTTTCACGGTCAGAACGTCGTCATCATCGGCGGCTCTTCAGGGATCGGCCTGGCAACCGCAAAGCAGGCCAAGGAGGCCGGCGCAAATCTCTTTCTGCTATCCCGCAACGCCGAGCGTCTTCGCGATGCCGCCGACGCGATCGGTGGCGCGGTCCAAGTCGTCTCGGACATCGCCGCCCCGCAACCGTCGATATTCGCCGGGATCGACAGGATCGACCATTTGCTGATCACGGCCGGCACGGTGCATCTGCAGCCTCTGAAGGATCAGTCCGAGGCGGATCTCTCGAAAGTCATCACCGAGCGCCTGATTGGACCCTTGCTCGCCATCAAAGCCGCGCTTCCGCTTCTGCATGGCGCAAGCTCGATTACCATGACCTCCGGCCAGTTCGCTTCCCGCCCGGCCGCCATCGGTGCCGTCGTCGCAGCCGCCATCGCCGCGGTCGAAAGCACGGTCCGTGCCCTCGCCCTCGAACTGTCGCCGATGCGCATCAACGCGATTTCACCGGGATGGGTGGATACCCCGCTGCTGGATGGCCTGATGGGCGAGGCCAAGCGGCAGGTGCTCGAACAGACCGCCTCGACGCTGCCGAGCCGCAATATCGGCCGGCCGGAGGATATCGCGCAGGCGATCCTTTTCCTCATGGCGAACCGCTTCGTGACGGGAGAGGTCTTGCACATCGATGGCGGCGGCCGCTTGGTCTAACCGTCGCAGCCGACATGCTTCCAGAAAAATTTCGCAAGCCTGTCGGCCTTGCCGCTCCTCTTTCGTCCTATGGGCATCCAACGCGAGAGAGGAGCGCCAAATGTCCAAGATTGCCCCATGCCTGTGGTTTGCACGAGAAGCGGAGGAAGCAGCGAATTTCTATGTCTCGCTCTTCCCCGATTCCCGGATCGATCACGTGCAGAAGAACATCGTCGACACGCCCGCCGGCAAACCCGATGAGGTTCTGGTCGTGAATTTCACCCTTGCCGGCCAGCGCTTCATGGCGCTGAACGGTGGCAGCCGCATCGAGTTCAACCATGCGATTTCGCTGGAGATCGATTGTGCCGATCAGGCCGAGGTCGACCGCCTGTGGGACGGGCTTTGCAATGGTGGAACGCCGGTGGAATGCGGCTGGGTGACGGATCGCTACGGCGTCTCCTGGCAGGTCGTGCCGACCGTGCTCGGGAAATATATCGCCGATCCGGACCCTGCCAAGGCCGCCCGCGTGATGCGAGCCATGATGCAGATGGCCAAGCTCGATATTGCCGGCCTCGAAGCCGCCTATCGCGGCTAATCTTCGCGATCACTCGGGGGATTGTTCAAGGCCCGACCTCCCGAAACCGATGCCGAAATTCCTCGCGATTTCATGAGCTCGGCGCCATATCGGCGCCCGTGCGACTTGCGGTTGACCAATGCTTGGAATAGCGTTTCGCGCAGACTCGTCGAAAACGGGTTTCTCGACACTTTTTCAAGCAATTGGACCGCCGCGGCCATTCAGGCAAGACCCGGCGGGGAACGGCCGATTTCATGCAGAAACAACGAGACCGCATCGATCTCACCGGACGCGATTATACCGCGATCTATGCGCTGAGCGATATTCATGGCTGCCACGATCAAATGATCGAGGCCGAAAAGCGCATCGCCGAGGATGCCCGCGACCTTCCCGGCCGAAAGCTCCTGATGTATCTCGGCGATTATGTCGATCGCGGCCCGCGTTCGAGCGACGTGCTGGCGCATCTGAACGCGCCGCCGCCTGCGGGCTTCGATCGCTATGCGCTTTGCGGCAATCACGACGACGTCTTCCTGCGCTTTCTCGACGATCCCGATGCCAACAGTCATTGGCTCGAATTCGGCGCCCTGCCGACGCTTGCCTCCTATGGCGTGGATGCAAGACGTCTCCTGGTGGAGGAAGACCATAGCATCAGCGAATTGCGTGACATCGTGGTCAAGGCGATGCCGCCTGCGCATATCGATCTCTTACGCGCGCTCGCCGGCGCCGTCACATTCGGCCCGATACTTTTCGTCCACGCCGGCATCCGGCCCGGCATAGCCTTGAATGACCAGACGGATGAGGATCTGATGTGGATTCGCGAGCCGTTCCTGTCGGAGGGGCCGCAATTGCCGCTGCTCGTCATTCATGGCCATACGCCGGGCTCGCATCCCGTTTTCGGTCAAGGCCGCATCGGCATCGACACGGCCGTCTCCATGGGCGGAACGCTGACGGTTCTCAAGATCGCCGATGGCCGACAGACGATCCTGTCATCGATCTGACTGCCCAAACGAAAACCCCGGCCTCTGGCCGGGGTTTGTTTTTCAAGTGCTCACTCCGCCGCCACAGCCGGCGGCAGCTGGATGGTCTTCTGGTCGTCATCCATCTGATCCTTGCTCGACGGCTCCACCGACTTCTGCTTTGGCTCCCGTCCGAAGAACAGGGCATAGCCGGCGGGCAGCACGAAGATCGTCAGGATCGTTGCCACCAGAATACCGCCCATCATGGCATAGGCGAGCGGACCCCAGAAGACGCCGCGCGAGATCGGGATCAGCGCCAGTACGGCCGTCAGCGCGGTCAGCATGATCGGCCGGAAACGGCGCACGGCCGAACCGATGATCGCTTCCTTCCGGTCCATCCCCGCCGCGATATCCTGGTCGATCTGATCGACGAGGATGATCGAGTTGCGGATGATGATGCCGAGCAGCGCGATGACGCCGAGGATCGCGACGAAGCCGAAGGGCGCGCCGCTGATCAGGAGCGCCGCGGCGGCGCCGATGATGCCGAGCGGACCCGTGGCCAGTACCAGCATCGCCTTGCCGAAATGCTGCAGCTGCGCCATCAGCAGCACGACGATGATGACGAGCATGATCGGCGCCTTGGCGGCGATGGAGGCCTGGCTTTCGGCGCTGTCTTCGGCACCGCCCTGGATCTCGATCTTGTAGCCGGCGGGCAGGCTGTTCCTGATGTCCGCTATGTCGTTGTAGAGCTTGGCGGTTACATCATTTGCCTGCACGTTGTCGGGCAAGGTTGCCCGCACCGTGATCGTCGGCAGGCGATCGCGGCGCCACTCGATGCTCTGCTCCATGACGGGCACGATCTTGGCGACCTGGGACAACGGCACGAACCCGCCGGAGTCTGTGGGAATATAGATCGAATTCACCGACGTCAGCAGGTGACGGCTTTCCTCCGGCTCGCGCGCAACGATCCCGACCGTTTCCTCGCCCTCGCGATAATTGTCGAGGGTGACGCCGGACATCGAGGCCTGCAGCATCTGGCGGATGCGCTGCGAAGTGACGCCGAGCGCGCGGGCACGATCCTGATCGATCACCAGCTTCATGGCCGGCACCAGCTCGAGCCAGTCGTCATGGATGGCGCCAAGCAGCGGGTTCTGGGAGAAGCGCTGCTTCACCTCGTCGGCTATCTGGCGAACTTCCTGCCGGTCCGGACCCATGACGCGCATCTGTACGGGCCAGCCTGTGGGTGGGCCAAGGAACAGGCGGTCGACCCTGCCGCGGACGGACGGAAAGTCCGCCGCCAGAATGCCGCGCATCTTGGCGATCAGCCGCTCGCGGGCCGGCTCATCCTTGGCCATGACAAGCAGCTGGGCATAGTTCGGATTCGTCAGCTGCTGATCGAGCGGCAGGAAGAAGCGCGGCGCGCCCTGGCCGACATAGGTGGCGATGAAGCGCTTGTCCGGATCGTCGGCCATGCGGGCTTCCAGGGCCTGCGCCTGCCGCTCGACTTCCTTGATGCTCGTGCCTTCCGGCAGCCACAGGTCGACAAGGATTTCCGGACGCGACGATTGCGGGAAGAAGTTCTGCGGAATGAACTGGAAGGACCAGAGGCTGCCGACGAAGGCGGCGAGCGTCAGCAGCAGAACGATGACGCGGTGGCGTACGGCCCAGGCGACCGAGGAGTACAGGCGACGATAGAAACGCGTATCGAACACGTCATGATGCTCACCGGCATGGTGGCGCTGCTTGAGGATCATGTAGCCGAGCCATGGCGTGAAATAGACGGCCACGAACCAGGAAACCACGAGCGCGATGCCGACGACATAAAAGAGCGAGCGGACATATTCGCCTGCTGTCGATGCGGCAAATCCCACGGGGATGAAGCCGGCTGTTGTAATCAGCGTGCCCGTCAGCATCGGGAATGCGGTCGAGGAATAGGCGAAGCTGGCGGCATCGAGCTTCACCAACCCCTCTTCCAGCTTGCGCTCCATGAGTTCGACCACGATCATGGCATCGTCGACCAGCAAGCCGAGCGCGATGATGAGCGCGCCGAGCGAGATGCGCTGCAGGTCGATGCCGAGCTCGTACATGATGGCGAAGGTCGCAGCCAGCACCAGCGGAATGGCGATCGCGATCACGAGGCCCGAACGCCAGCCGATCGACAGGAACGAGACGATCAGTACGATGACGAGGGCTTCGCCGAGCGCATGCATGAACTCGCTGATCGCATCGGTGACGACGTCAGGCTGGTTGGCGATCTGGTCGACCTGAACGCCGATCGGCAGCGAAGCCTCGAAGCGCTTGTAGGTTTCTTCGACGGATTTGCCGACATCGGTCACTTTATAGCCGTTGGCCATGACGACGCCGAGCTGCACGCTCGGATGACCGTTATAGAGGAACTTGGCGGTATAGGGGTCCTGAAGCCCGGCGGTGACGGTGGCGATATCGCCGAGACGGGTCACTTGCCCACCGGCCGTCAGCCTGAGGTTCTTGATATCCTCGATCTTGTTGACATCGCCCTCGACCGAGATGCGCACCGAACGGGTGCTGGTGTCGACGGTGCCGGCCGGATCGACATTGTTCTGGCCGACTATGGCGTTCCTCAGGTCGTTGAGCGTCAATCCGCGCGCGGCCAGCACCTTGGAGGAGACGTCGATATAGATCTGCTCTGCCTGGTCG
The DNA here is from genome assembly GCF_003610155.1 of Rhizobium sp. WW_1. Classification (NCBI taxonomy): domain Bacteria; kingdom Pseudomonadati; phylum Pseudomonadota; class Alphaproteobacteria; order Hyphomicrobiales; family Rhizobiaceae; genus Rhizobium; species Rhizobium sp. WW_1. The sequence continues at coordinate 35,506 of NZ_RAIN01000003.1, read as the reverse complement.
CCAATAATGGTTGCCTTCTCGACGCCGGGCGTCGAAAGCAGCATGTCGCGGGCCTGGATGGCGAATTTCTTCAACTCAGGATAGGTGTAGCCGTCACCGCTAATCGAATGCAGCGTGATGAAGGTATCGCCGAATTCGTCGTTGAAATAGGGGCCGAGCAAGCCGGAAGGCAGCTCGTTGCTGATATCACCGACCTTCTTGCGGATCTGATAGAAGGCATCCTTCACCTGATCGGCGTTCGTGTCACCCTTGATCTGGATGGTGGTGATGGCAAAGCCGGCGCGGGTATAGGATTTGATCCAGTCGAGGTGCGGCGTTTCCTGCAGCTTGCGCTCGATCTTGTTGACCACCTGGTCTTCCATGTCCTGCAGGGACGCGCCGGGCCACACAGTCTGCACGACCATCACGCGGAAAGTGAAATCCGGGTCTTCCTTCTGACCCATGTGGGTCAGGCCGAGCGCGCCGGCGATGATGATGAGCCCGAACAGGAAGCGCGCAATGCTTGGATGGGCGATTGCCCAGCGCGACAGATTGAAACGCTTCCTCTCGGCGGAGGTGCTGTTGATGGACATGATGTCGTCCCCCTCGGTCCGGGTCAGCGTACGATATCCGCCGAAGCGGCTTTGGTTTCTGCGGAGGCCTGCTGGGCTGCTGTGCCGGGGAGCTTGACCTTCATGTTCTCGGTCATGAACTGCGTGCCGGCAGCGACGACGACATCGCCCGTCTTCAGGCCATCGGCCACGCGCACGCCGTCATCGGAAAAGCTTGCCACCTTGATCGCTCGGGAATGCACGGTGCCGGCGCTGCGGTCGACGAGCCAGACGATCTGCTTCCCGTCCTGCTGCGCAAGAGCGCTGAGCGGTATGGAAACATAGGGCTGCACGCTGTCGGCCTGAGCCTCGATGTTTGCCGTCATGCCGAGCAGCACGCGCGGATCGTTCGGCAGGCTCACGCGCACCGCAAAGGTGCGCGACTGATCGGCGCTGCCGGACACCTCTCGCACCTTTCCATCAAGCACGAGCGCCGCATCGGACCAGAAGCGCGCCTTGACATCCTTGCCGACCTTGAACTGGGCGATGTCCATCTCCGGCACAGCGACCTGCACTTCCTTTTCGCCATCGACGGCAACGGTGATGACGGACGTGCCGGAGCTGACCACTTGGCCGACATCGGCATTGATTGTTGTCACGATGCCGTTCATGTCCGACGTCAGGTCGGCATAGGCGACCTGGTTTTTGGCCTCGGTCAATGCCGAAGTGGCGGAATCCCGCGTCGAAACCGCCTGTTCATAGGAGAGTTCAGCCTGTTCGAGCTGAGACTGGGAGGTGACTTTCTTGTCAAACAGCGTCTGCGCGCGATTGCGGGCAAGCTCGGTCGTCTGCACCTGCTTTTCAGCGGCATCGAGATCCGCCTGGGAGCGGCGCACGGCCAGAACATAGTCGGTCGCATCCATCCGGGCGAGCACGTCGCCAGGCTTCACTCTCTGCCCGATATCCACCTTGCGCTCGATAATCTTGCCGTTGACGCGGAAGCCGAGATTCATCTCCGTCCGCGCGCGGACGACGCCGGCATAATCGAGCGTGCGTGTCATGTCCGCCTTGGCGATCTCGACGACCTTGACCGGCCGGATCACCTCCGCGGTCTCTTCCTTCTTCTCATTGCAGCCCGAAAGCCCAAGCCCCAAAGCGCCCAAGAGAGCAGCGCCGGCAATGGCCCGTAGAGTGTTGGTCGTCAGCGAAACCATGTCGCTCTCCTAAAATCGAACAGAAAAGTGAGAACACGCCGGCCATCCGGTGCGCGCATTGCTATTTCTTCAAGGCCCTGATGACGAATTCGACGAGGTCTTCGGGATCGGCCTGATAGGACTTGGCGAGGCACTGCGCCACCATCTGCGGATGACAGAGATCGACCGTCGCCGCGGAGAAGCACTTGGCAGCGACATGCGGGTCCTGCTCGGCGAACTCGCCGGCAGCAATCCCGTCGGCGATGATCTCGGCGAGTAGCTCCTGCATACGCTCTATGTGCTTTTCGATGACGTGCCAGTCGCGCTCTATGGCGACGATGACCATCTCGTGAACCTTCTGCTCGTCGAGCATGGTCTCCAATGTCATCTTGTATTGAGACATGGTGTAGGCGCGCAGCCGCTCGGCTGCACTGAGCGGCAGATTGCGATTGGCGAGGGCTATCTGATAGCTGAGTTCCAGCATCCGCCCGCAAAGAGCCTGGTGGATTTCGACCTTTGAGCCAAAGAAGCGATAGATATTGGCGGTCGACATGCCGAGATCGCGGGCGATGTCAGCGACATTCGTCTTGCTGTAGCCGTAGTGACGAAAGAGCTTTTCAGCGGCATCGAGAATCCGCGTGATGTTTTCCTGGCGGGCAAGATCGGCGCTGACATCGTTAAGATCGAGCATGGAAAAGCCTGATGATTTACGAGTGACGATTTTTAATTTTCGTCACTCGTAAATCATAAGAGCGCCGATGTCAATCAAACCGCCCACAACCACAGGCAGTTTTTAGATACTATTCAATAAACCGAGAATGCGCCGGACAACTTGAAGTAAGAGTTAAACGATCGCGAACGATCTAGCACTCGAAGCCGAAAGTGTCCGACATTATGCCGCAGATGCGAACGGCGTCTCGTCAGACTCCCAGAAGCGTCGGATGGAAGCGACGAATGCTGAAATAACCGACCAAAACGCATGCCACCAGAAGCACGACTTGCGCCGCCATGATCGGTGGTTCGTTGCCGTTGGGGGCCAACACATTAAGCGCCGGTATCTTCTGGAACGACTGAATGATCAGCACGAGACAGTTGAAGAACAGGAGCACCAAGGCACCCACCACGAAGACGGACCGCCAGATGCCGGCAAGATGAAACCTATAGCGCGCCAGCGCCGTCGGAATGAAAATGAGAAGACAGAGAATACCGACCACGATCGCCGGCGTGACACCGTGAAACGGGAACAGAAAACCCGTCAGGCTGGTGAGCGCCGTCGTCAGCATATAGACGAGCGTCGATCGGTCATGACGGTTTGCCGTGAGGAACCCGTAGGCCACGACGATGCCGCTGATGATGGCAATCAAGCTGATGACGACATGAATCAAAAGTATTCCAGACATTCGCCCCTCCCCTTGAGCATTGCATTTCGATTGAAATGACAGCCCAATGCTCGAATGCCTAATATATACGAAGCGCGCCGCACCAGCCAGCGCGGCGCGAGAGGCGAAACGGTCGCTTAGGCGGCGTGGACTTCCAGCGAAATCGGAACGGAGGCAAGCGCCTTGGAAATCGGGCAACCGGCCTTCGCCTTGTTGGCAAGCTCGGTGAACGTCGCCTCATCGGCGCCGGGAACCTTGCCCGTCAATGTCAGATGGATCGCGGTGATGGCGAAGCCGTCTTCTACCTTTTCAAGTGTCACCTTGGCCGTCGTCTCCATGCTCTCGGCGGTGAAGCCGGCCTCGTTCAGGATCAGCGACAGTGCCATGGTGAAACAACCCGCATGCGCAGCACCGATCAGCTCTTCCGGATTGGTTCCGGCAACCCCTTCGAAGCGGCTGGCGAAACCATAGGGGTAGTTGTTGAGCGCGCCGCTCTGCGTCGAAATCTGACCCTTGCCATCCTTCAAGCCGCCCGACCATTGAGCCGAAGCTGTACGATTGATCTGCATGTCGTCCTCCTTGTCGTTGAATGAGCTTCGGGAGCGGAACCCGCCTTCCCGTGTGCCCGGTGGCAGGCGGCATGACCGCCTGCACCGGCACCATAATCCTTCTATCCCTCCAAGACGACGCCGCGGTAACAGCAGCGCCGCTGATTTCTGAAAGCTTGGGGAGAAAGATTGTTCCAAACGCAGGTCATCTCATCACGTTAAATCATCATACAAGAATATTGCCTATGTATGATGATTGGACTATCCTCCTGCTTATGCAGCGGATATGCACGGTCTTCTGCCGCGTGAGGTTTTCGCGGAGTCGGCGAAGTGGAGTGGAGGAAAGAGCGTGGACTCGCTTGAAAGGCAGGAGCACGGCGCATCGGCGCGGCCTGACCGCCGTCCGCGCGTGCGCAAGAATGTGACGGCGGCGATTGCGGAAGACATCTGCGCCGAACGTTATCCCTCCGGCTCGCCCCTGCCGCGTGAAAACGACCTCTGCGAAATGTATGGTGTCAGCCGCACGGTCATCCGCGAATCCCTCAAAGTGCTGGAATCGAAAGGGCTGGTGCGGGGCAAGCCGCGCATTGGCACGTCGGTCTGCGACAAGGACGACTGGAACATCCTCGATCAGGACGTGCTGGAATGGATGGGTCCCCATATCGCCGATTTCGATATTCTCGGCTCTATCCTGGAAGCGCGCCGCACCATAGAACCCGCTGCGGCCGAATATGCGGCAGAGCGCGCCACCGCCCGGGAAATTGCCGACCTGGAGAACGCATGGCAGCAGATGCGCGACAGTGGCGACGATCCCGAGAGCTTCACCGAGGCAGACGTAACCTTCCATAAGGTCCTGCTTGGCGCCAGTCACAACCAGGTGTTCCGCCGCCTTTCCAGCGCCATGCACGCCGGTCTGAAATACGCCCTTCACGCCTCCAACGTCGCCGCTCATAGCCGCGTCGAGGCAATCACGGTTCACGGCGAACTGGTCGAGGCGCTGCGTCTTCGCGACCGTACCGCGGCACGAGACTGCGCCCATCGCATGCTCGATCTTGCCGCCCGCGACCTCGCCGTCGAGCGGCGCTCACGCGATAGCCTCAGACCATTGTCCGATACCCCGAAATCCGCGGCGCCGCGCCGCTGATGCAATCCGAAGCCCAACTGGCCAAAGCCGAACTGGAAGCGTTCCTATGAAAATCACCAAGCTGACAACCTACATCGTTCCGCCGCGCTGGATGTTCCTGAAGATCGAGACCGACGAAGGCATCACCGGCTGGGGCGAGCCCGTGGTCGAGGGTCGCGCGCTGACCGTGCAGGCCGCCGTCCACGAGCTGGAGGACTATCTGATCGGCAAGGACCCGTTCCTGATCGAGGACCATTGGACCGTCATGTACCGCGCCGGCTTCTATCGCGGTGGCGCCATCCACATGTCGGCGCTCGCCGGTATCGACCAGGCGCTCTGGGACATCAAGGGCAAGGCGCTCGGACAGCCGATCCATTCGCTGCTCGGTGGCCAGGTGCGCGACAAGATCAAGGTCTATTCCTGGATCGGCGGCGACCGCCCGTCCGACGTCGCCAACAATGCCAAGGAGGTCGTCGCCCGCGGCTTCAAGGCGATCAAGCTCAACGGCTGCGAGGAAATGCAGATCGTCGACACCTACGACAAGGTAGAGAAGGCCGTCGAAACCATCGCCACCATCCGCGAGGCGATCGGCCCCTATATCGGCATCGGCGTCGATTTCCACGGCCGCGTCCACCGGCCGATGGCCAAGGTGCTCGCCAAGGAGCTCGAGCCCTACAAGCTGCTCTTCATCGAGGAGCCGGTACTGTCTGAAAACCGCGAGGCGCTGAAGGAAATCGCCAACCATTGCTCGACGCCGATCGCCTTGGGTGAGCGCCTCTATTCGCGCTGGGACTTCAAGTCGGTACTGTCGGACGGTTATGTCGACATTCTGCAGCCGGACCTGTCCCATGCCGGCGGCATCACCGAATGCCGCAAGATCGCGGCCATGGCCGAAGCCTATGACGTGGCGCTCGCCCCGCATTGCCCGCTTGGGCCGATCGCCCTTGCCGCCTGCCTGCAGGTCGATGCCGTCAGCTACAACGCATTCATCCAGGAGCAGAGCCTCGGCATCCACTACAACAAGGGCAACGACATCCTCGACTACATCTCCAACAAAGAGGTGTTCCACTATGCCGACGGCTTCGTCTCGATCCCGCAAGGACCCGGCCTCGGCATCGAGGTCGACGAGGCCTATGTTATCGAGCGCGCCAAGGAAGGCCATCGCTGGCGCAACCCCGTCTGGCGCCACGAGGATGGCAGCGTTGCCGAGTGGTAAAAGTCCGGCCTTCATCTGAAAGGCCGGCAATTTTCCATTCCGAATGATTAAGGGCCCGATGGCAGCAGATCTGCGCTATCGGGCCCTTTCTTTAGACGGTGCTCTCTTGGTCCGGCACCTTCCCCCTTTGCCGCCGGGCGGCGAAGATGGTTGTGGAGGCAGCTTCGGCATGGAACCCGGCTATCGTCCGCCGATGCAGCTTGCGATAGTTCGCGACCTTCGCGGCACATCGGCCAGGACCTAAAGCCAAATTCGCTTGCCCTCAAATAAGTTGCGCCTGCAGTATCGGCGCAGATACTGCAGGCGCGTCATGCGTCTCAACAAGCCCCCAGGGAGACGCATTCCCGAAGCATGATCACCAAAGGCGTGGAGTGCCCTTTAGCTCAGACCATGCTCAAGCAGGCAATTTCAAACTACTCGCGCTCGCCGGTGAAGTTCAGCAGCAGCTGGAAGATGTTGACGAAGTTCAGGTAGAGCGACAGGGCACCGAAGACGGCAAGCTTCTGCTGCGATTCCTGATCATGGTTCTCGGCATACTGTTCCTTGATGTTCTGCGTATCCCAGGCGGTCAGGCCGACGAAGACGACGATACCGATGACCGAGATGGCGAACTGCAGCGCGCTCGAACCGAGGAAGATGTTGACGATGCTGGCGATGATCACGCCGAACAGACCCATCATCAGGAACGAGCCCATGTTGGAAAGGTCACGCTTGGTCGTGTAGCCGTAGAGGCTGGTCGCGCCGAACATGGTCGCGGCGATGAAGAAGGTGCGGGCGATGCTCGTGCCGGTAAAGACCAGGAAGACCGAAGCCAGCGACAGGCCCATGACGGCACAGAAAGCCCAGAACATCATCTGCGCCGTGCTTGCCGACATCGTCTGGATGCGGAACGAGAAGAAGAACACGAAGGCGAGCGGCGCCAGCATGACGACCCACTTCAGTGGCGACTGGAAGATCGGCACATAGAGCGCCGGCGTCGTACCAACGATCAGCGCGACGATGCCGGTGACCACAAGGCCGATGCCCATGTAGTTGTAGACACGCAGCATATGCCGGCGCAGACCTTCGTCGAAGAGCGCCTGAGAGCCGGCGCCGGCTCCATAGCCGTATCCCGGATTGGTCGGGTTCATGGTCGTCTCCTTTAATTCGAACTAGTACAGGCTGCGGGCAAGCTTTTCGGCATCGCCGTCGAGCTGACCCACCTTGCCGTTGCCGATCAACGCATAGGCGACTTCACCGATCTGCCAATAGGCAGCCTGAACATCGTCACGCTTGATGTGACTGACGTCCTTGACGGCGAAATTGCCCGGACGGACGGCGAATAGTGATAAATGTCCGTCTTCCCCGGCATCGACCATCATTTCGACGCTCGGACCGAATTCGGACGGATAGATCTGCGCGTCGGTGACGCGCCAGTCGCCCGGCAGTTCAGGCAATACGATTGCCGTCGATGCGCGGATTTCATCCGGATTGTAATTTGCGGCCGCCGACTGCGGCTTGATCTCTTCCCTGACGGCGGTCGTCTTGTAGGCGCGCACCGCGTCATCGACGAAAGCCGGCGGCCTCGTCGATGCGCTGACCTCGCTCGCCGTAAAGGCGCCGAAGGAGGTATGCGCGACCCAGCCGGTCGTGACCAGAACGGCGATGGCGGCGACGCGCTGGAAAGAGCCCAGCATGCGGCCATAGACCAATCCGCGCTCCAGCCGCCGCGCGGCTTCCCGCGTCTCAACTCTCAGCACACGACCTTCGCCAGCCAGCGCCATGCGCAACTCGCCACGAATGCTCATGTCAGCCATCACCTTGGCCGCAGTCTCGGGGTGCTCCGAGAGGTAGGACTCCACCTCGACCCGCCGCGCGAGCGTGAGCTCACCATCGACATAAGCGTCGAGATCGGTATCGATGATCGGATCAACGATTTTCATTGCCGCCTCCCTCGATAAGCCGCAGATGTGAAACCTTGGAGGTAGCCTCCTCGAAATTGCGCAGGCTGGCGCGAGCCCGCGCAATGCGGGACATCAGCGTGCCGACAGGAATGCCAAGTGCGGCTGCCGCCTCCTGATAGGAGAGGTCCTCGATCGCCACGAGATGCAGCGCCTCGCGCTGCTCCTCGGGCAGATTGAAGAAGGCTTCGCGGACCTGGCTCAAACGCACCGTATGGTCCTGCGATGCCGGCAATGCCGTTTCAAGTTCGGCCGCCGCCTCTTCATGGCGACGGTTCAGCGATTTCTTCTGGCGCAGTCGGTCGATATGCACATTGTGCAGGATCGACAACAGCCAGGTGCGCAGATTGCCGCCGTGGCGGAAGGATGACTTGCGCTCATAAGCCTTGACCAGCGCGTCATGCACCAGATCTTCAGCCTCGTCCGCATTGCGCACGAGCGAGCGGGCGTAACGTCTCAGCGAACCGAGCTGCCCCAAAACATCGAATGTGCGTCCTTTGCGTTCCATACACCTATATACGGAAGCACTCCGGATTCTATTCCATCGACCCGCAAATATTTTGCAGATTTTTTACATCAGCAGGAAATCTTTGGGCTGCGGCAGCGCCGGCAGGTTCTTTTCCCCCAGCGCGTCACGCAGATTGATCTCGATGGTATCGGCAAGGGCACCGATGGCGAGCGCGTTGGGACGCTGGCCGAATGGGTCTTCCAATTCGTCGCCCAGGGCATCGAGACCAAAGAAAGTGTAAGCGATCAGCGCCGTGACAAAGGGCGAGCCCCAGCCGAGCGTATCGACATAGCCGAAAGGCAGCAGAAAACAAAAGAGATAGGCGGTGCGGTGCAGGAGCAGCGTATAGCCGAAGGGCAGCGGCGTGTTGCGCAGACGCTCGCAGGCTGCCTGGGCCGCACCCATCTGGCCGATTGTGATATCCAGCATCTGATACTGGATATCCGAAATTGCACCCGATGCCTTCAGCCGCGCGAGATCGGCGGACATCAGTCGCAGAATGAGGTCGGGCCGGTTCTGGGCAGCATGATAGAATTCGGCTTCGCTTGGCGTCAGCAGGCGCAGCACCTTGCCCTCATCGCTGCCTTCACGCAGAAGACAGACCAGCGCCTGCGCGAAAGCCATGGTCAGGCGAAGCAGGTTCTTGCGCGCCTCGACGCCCACTTCACCTGCACCCTCCAGCACCAGCGTCTGCCGGGCAAAGCTACGCGCGAGCTGAACAAGTTGCCCCCAGTCACGTCGCCCCTCCCACCAGCGGTCGTAGCAGGCATTGTTGCGGAAGCCGAGGAAGATCGACAGCGCAATGCCGAGCAGCGACAGCGCCGAGCCGTTAAAGGAGACGATGAGATGCGGCTTCTCCTCGTGCCCCCAGACGATCAGCGTGGAGAGCAGGAAAATGGCAACGATCTGCGGCAGGATGCGCCGAACGATCGATCCGCGAACGATGAAGAAAAGCTGGAAGAGATTTGGCCGGTCGCGAACGATCATGGCGAGACGCACTCTCGATCAATGTATGGTGAAGGCACCAATACACCAGACGAGCCGGCAGTAACGCGCATTTCTTGCAGGGCGGCCGTGACCGGCGGGCATCACTCGCCGGTCAAACCATCACCTGTCGTTCAGTTCGCGCTGGCGCTTGCCGTCACCAGAACCGGCGCGGCGCGATAATCCCCAGGGAAGAGATGCTGCAGGTTCTTGATCTTCGGCAGGTCGTTGATGACGATATAGGGATAGCTCGGATGGGTCGTCAGGAAATCCTGATGATAGTCCTCGGCCGCATAGAACTGCCGCGCGGGCTCGATCTTGGTGACGATCGCAGCGTCAAAGACCTTGGCGTGATTGAGCTGATCGATATAGGCCTTGGCAATGTCCGCCTGCGACTGGCTGGTGGGGAAGATCGCCGAACGATATTGCGTGCCGCTATCCGGCCCCTGATAGTTCAGTTCGGTCGGATCATGCGCGACCGAGAAATAGATCTGCAGCAGGTGCCCGTAGCTGATCTTGTGAGGATCGAAGACGATGCGCACGGATTCGGCATGGCCGGTGTCGCCATCGCTCACCATTTCATAATGCGCCGCAGCCTTGCTGCCGCCCGTGTAGCCCGACGTTGCGCTGATGACGCCGTTGACATGCTGGAAGACACCTTGGACGCCCCAGAAGCAGCCGCCGGCAAGCACGGTCGTCTCGGTATTGGCGGAGCCTGCCTTTTCATCCGCGCTCGGCGATGGAATGACACGGGCATCTTCAGCCGAAGCGCGGCCGGCAAATTGCAGGGCAACGGCGGCAACCAGCACCGCAGCTGCCGTTACTCCGGCAAGGCGGGCAATCCGCGCCGAACCAATGCGGATCATATCTGTCGATAAAGTCTTCATGACACTCTCCTCTCGACCGCCATTCTAAACGCTCCGGTCAGAAGGGGATACGGGAAGACGAGCCTCAATGTTACACACGGCCGCGTGTAACACCGAAACGTGAACGCGGGGGACGGCGGCAATCAGTAGTGAGGGGGCTTGGTAATGGCAGGCGCGTCGAGCGATTGCTCCTCGAGCGTCAGGAATCGCTCGGTCAGCCGGTCAAGCTTCTGCCTGGTCTGTTCAACCACCTTCCATTGCTCGGCAAGCTGGTCTGAAAGCTCCTCGATCGTCTTCGCCTGATAGGCGACCGTCTCTTCGAGTTTTGTGATGCGGCTCTGTTCGTCTGACATGTCTGATCCCTTTCGTAACGATCTATAGCACCGTGGCAACCGCGTATAGTGCCTCCATCCGGCATGAAGCGGACGGCAGTCTCGTTTGACGGCGATGTGACAAAACTGAAAAACAGCTGAAAAGGCCCGTTACCTAACTGACATGGCCGCCTTCTAAAGAGAGCGCAGAGACGCGCTGGTTTGGAGGCTATTCCTTCTGCAGGCGCACCCGTTCTAAAGACTGCGGAGAAGCGCCTTGAAGATCATCCAGATCACCGACACCCATTTGAGCCCCAACAAGCCGCATTTCAACGGCAACTGGGAGCCGCTGGCGAAATGGATCGAGGCAAGCGGCGCCGATCTCGTCATTCACACCGGCGATCTCAGCGTCGACGGCGCCGACAAGGACGAAGATCTCATCTTTTCCATGGAAATGATGCGTCAGATTTCCGTGCCGATGCTGATCGTGCCCGGCAACCACGATGTCGGCCACCTGCCCGGCTCCTACCAGCCCGTCAATCCCGAGCGGCTGGACCGCTGGCGCCGTCTCGTCGGCCCTGACTATTGGGCGGAGGATGTCGACAACTGGCGGCTGATCGGCCTCAACAGCCTGCTCATGGGTTTCGAGGATGCGGAAGAGCAGAAGCAGTTCGACTGGCTGCAGGGCATGCTGGAAAGCCGTGGCGACCGCCGCGTCGCCCTCTTTGCCCATAAGCCGCTCTTCGTCGATGCGCCCGATGAAGGCGATACCGGCTACTGGAGCGTGCGCCCGGCCCAGCGCCGCCGCCTCTATGATCTGATCGCGGCCCATGACGTTGCTCTGTTCGGCAGCGGCCATCTCCACTGGACCTGGGAAGGCCGCTTCAACGATACCGCCGTCGTATGGGCACCGCCCGGCGCCTTCATCCTCGACAAGATGGAACGCGAAATGCCGGGCGAACGGCTGCTCGGCGCCGCGATCCATGAGCTTGGCGAGACGGTATCGACCGAACTCGTCGCTGTCCCCGGCATGACCGCCTACTTCCTCGATGACGTCGTCATGGAAGTCTATCCGCAGGCAGCACCCAAGGCACAGAAGGAGCCGACTGAATGAGCGCACTCTCGCTTCGCGGCATTGCCAAATCCTTCGGCGGCAACGCCATCCTCAAGGGCGTCGATCTCGACGTCCAGCCGGGCGAATTCATCGCCCTCGTCGGCCCGTCCGGCTGCGGCAAGAGCACGTTGCTGCGCATCCTTGCCGGCCTCGATCATGCCGACAGCGGCGAAATCATCCTTAGCGGCAGCGACGTCTCAGGCGTCGCGGCGGCGGATCGCAACATCGCTATGGTGTTCCAGTCCTATGCGCTCTATCCGCATCTGACGGCCTCGGAAAACATTGCCGTGCCGCTCGCCATGCGCCGGCTGTCGCGCGTCCAGCGCCTGCCCTTCATCGGCTCGCTGATCCCCGGCCAGCGTGCAGCCCGCACCGGCATCATCCGCGATGTCCGCGAAATGGCGGTTTCGCTGAAGATCGATCACCTGCTCGACCGCAAACCCGGCCAGATGTCCGGCGGCCAGCGCCAGCGCGTGGCGCTCGCCCGCGCCATGGTGCGCCGTCCCGCCGTCTTCCTCATGGACGAGCCGCTCTCCAACCTCGACGCCAATTTGCGCGTCCATGCCCGCGGCGAGATCGTCGATCTGCACCGCCGCGCCGGCGTGCCCACCGTCTATGTCACCCACGACCAGGCCGAGGCGCTGTCGATGGCCGACCGCGTCGCCGTCATGATCGGCGGCCAGCTGCTGCAGCTCGCCTCGCCGCAGACGATCTACGACGATCCCGCCCATATCGAGGTGGCCCGCTTCGTCGGTCAGCCGCGCATCAATCTTTTGCCGGCGCGGGCTGAAAACGGCATCGTCGCCTTCGGCGGCATCCGGCTTGCACTGGAAGACGGCAGCATTGCCGGTGGCAACGTCACGCTCGGCATCCGTCCGGAATTCGTGAGCCTCACGCAAAACCGGCAGGATGCACTTGCAGCCCATATCGAGCGTATGGAGTTCCTCGGCTCCGAAGTCATCCTCTATGCCAAGCTCGACGCCATCGGCGAGACGATGGTCGTCAAACTGGCACCGGCAGACGTTGCCGGCCTTAGCGCCGGTATGCCGGTGGCGTTGGGCCTCTCAGCGGAACAGGCGATGGTCTTCGCCGAAGACGGCCGCCGCCTGCGCGCCGCACCGACGACCGTCGACGCCACGCGGGAGAAGGCGCATGGCTAGCATTGCCGCCACCTCCTTGCCGCTGCAGAGGGCCGCGGCCCGCGAACGGAGCGAAGCCCGCACGGCTCTGCTCTTCGCCCTGCCCGCCATCATCCTGATCGTGCTCTTCATCCTGGTGCCGATCGTTGCCGTCGTCTTCCTCGGCTTCACGGATTTCCAGCTGGGCGACAAGAGCCTGCGCTTCGTCGCCTTCGAAAACTACGCGCATCTGCTGCGCGACCGCGCCTTCCAGAAATCGCTCTGGAACACGACAGTCTATACGGCCATCGTCGCGCCCGTCTCGATCGTGCTCGGCCTCGGCGTCGCGCTTTTGATCGAAAGCGAAGGCATCGGCCGCAGCTTCTTCCGCACGGCCTATTTCCTCCCCGTCGCTTCGCTGATCGTCGCGATGGCAACCGTCTGGCAATATCTCTTCCATCCGACGATCGGCCCGATCAACGCAATGCTCGCTGAAATCGGCCTGCCTGGCCCGAACTGGCTCGGTTCGTCGGCGACGGCGCTCTATAGCCTGTCGATCATTGGCGTCTGGCAATCGGTCGGCTTCAACATGGTGCTGTTCCTGGCCGGCCTCACCGCCATCCCGCGCGAGCTCTATGCCGCGGCCGAAGTGGATGGCGCAAAGTCGGCCTGGGATCGCTTCTGGCTCGTCACCTGGCCAATGCTCGGACCGACGACGCTCTTCGTGACCACCATCAGCATCATCAATGCGGTGAAGGTCTTCGACACCGTGAAAGCGCTGACCGACGGTGGCCCGAACCATGCCTCGGAAGTCCTGCTCTTCAGCATCTACCAGGAAGGCTTCGTCTATCTCCGGGTCGGCTATGCCTCGGCGATGACCACGGTGTTCCTCGCCATCCTCGTGGTGCTGACTTTCCTGCAATATCGCGTCCAAGACCGGCAGGTGCATTACACATGACCTCGACAGGCTTCACTCCCGGCCGCATCCTGCGCCTCTCTCTGCTGATCCTGGGCTCGCTGATCTTCCTCGCGCCCTACATCTTCATGATCTCGACGGCCGGCAAGGCACAGGACGATATATTCACGTCCGCCTTGAAGCTGATCCCGACGCATTTCTATTACGTCGAGAACATCGCCAAGGCGCTGAGCAAGGTTGACATGGGCACACTGCTGTTCAACGGCGTCATTGTCTGCGGCCTGATCTTCTTCTTCCAGGTGCTGATCGCCATTCCCTGCGCTTACGCCATGGCGAAGCTGAAATTCCCGGCGGCACGCACCATGATGGTGCTGATCATGCTGGGCCTGCTGATCCCGATCCATGCGACGGCGCTGCCGCTCTATGTCGGCTTCAACAGCCTGTCGCTCCTGAACAGCTACACGGCGCTCGTCGCGCCCTTCTCGATCTCGGTCTTCGCGATCTTCATGTTCCTGCAGTTCTTCCGCGCCATGCCCGACGACCTGATCCATGCCGCGCGTCTCGATGGCATGTCGGAGCTCGGCATCGTCGCTCGCGTCATCGTGCCGAACGCATGGCCGGCCGTGACCGCTTTCGCGATCTTCTCGGTCGTCGCGCACTGGAACGACCTCTACTGGCCGCTGATCGTCATCAGCAAGCAGGATTATTTCACGCCGCCGCTGGGCCTCATGTATTTCCGCGCCGCCGAAGCCGGCGACGACTACGGCGCGCTCATGGCGGCAACCCTCATCATCACCATTCCCCTCGTCGCGGCGTTCCTTCTCGCGCAGAAGCGTTTCGTCGAGGGCATCACCATGACCGGTCTCAAAGGCTGACCGGTTCCCTAGAACGGATGATTTTAGATCGAAGCGATCTAAAATCTGAATCCGCTCTAGAATCAAAGAAGTAGAGCATGATGTTGTCCGAAAACCGATCACACTTTTCGGCATCATGCTCGACAACGGAGAACGAGCGATGAAGCATATCACCCAGATTCTCGCCGCCGCGGCCATTTCGATGGTCGTGACGGCCCCGGCCTACGCCGAAACCACCCTGACGGTTCACTACCCCATGCCCGGCTTCTTCAAGAACGTGATGGACACGATCTCGAAGAAGTTCATGGAAGAAAATCCCGACATCAAGATCCAGTTCGCTGCTCCTTCGGCCACCTATGAGGAAGGCATCCAGACCATCCTGCGCCAGGCCGGCACCAGCGAAATGCCCGATGTCACCTTCATCGGCCTCAACCGCCTGCGCATGATGGACGAGCGCAATGTCGCCGTCGACCTCGGCCCCCTCGTCAAGAAAGAGGGCAACATGGCCGAGCAGGGCTTCTCGGACACGATCCTGAAGCTCGCCCAGGTCAAGGGCAAGCAGGTCGGCCTCGCCTTCGCAACGTCGAACCCGATCATGTACTACAATGCCGACCTGGTGAAGGCCGCAGGCGGCAACCCGGACAATCCGCCGAAGACCTGGGATGAAGTCATCGCACTCGCCGGCAAGATCAAGGCGCTCGGCAACGGTGTCGACGGCATGGACTTCCGCTGGCAGGGTGACGACTGGATGTTCTCCGCCCTCCTCTTCGGCGCCGGCGGCAAGATGCTGAGCGACGACGAGACAAAGGTTGCCTTCAATGGTCCGGAAGGCCAGAAGGCCGTCGAGATGATCCAGCGCTTCGTCAAGGAAGGCGGCATGCCGGTCTTCACCAAGGCTGCCGGCGAACAGGCCTTCGCAGCCGGCAAGGTCGGTTTCGAATTCCAGACGACTGGCGCGCTGGTCAACACCATCAAGAATGTCGGCACCAAGTTCGACCTGCGCACCGCCAAGCTGCCGCTGATCGACCCGGTCAACGGCCGCCTGCCGACGGGCGGCAACGCCGTCGTCATCCTGACCCATGATCCGGTCAAGGAAGAAGCCGCCTGGAAGTTCGCCAAGTTCGCCGCCGGCCCCTATGGCGCCTCGGTCGTCGTCCCCGGCACCGGCTATGTTCCGAACAACGAGCTTGCCGCCAAGTCGGCCGAATATCTCGGCGACTTCTACAAGAAGAACCCGCTCTTCCAGGCCGGCCTCAGCCAGATGTCGATTATGATCCCCTGGTACGCCTTCCCGGGCTCCAACGGCGTCAAGGTCACGCAGACCATCGTCGACAACCTCTCGCGTATCGTCGACGGCTCGGCCACGCCGAAAGAAGCGCTCGACGACGCCGCTTCCGACGTCGAAGGCCTGCTGCCGCGCAGTTGATCTTTAGAACCGACCTGAACAATGCGCGCCGCTTCTCTTCGAGAGGCGGCGTTTCCGTTCGCGGACAGGCGTTAAGATTGAGTGGCGAGATTGCGTACCGTACCACCCGCGCGCATCCGATAGGGCACGGTCAGATGACGCGGCGGCGCGGCGTTTTCCGCCATATCGAGCAGCAGTGAGGCTGCCGCCGCCCCCATCGTCCCGTCCGGAATTTCCACCGTCGTTAAGGGAACCTCTCCCAGAAACCCGAGCGAGATTCCATCAAAGCCGGCAACCGAGATATCGCGCGGGATCGAAAGACCCTGACGCCGAAGCGCACCCATGACACCGAGCGCCAGAAGATCATTGGAAGCAATGATCGCCGTCGGGCCGAAGCGTGAAACGGCATCCGAAAGATCGAGCTGCTCCAGGCTGTTTACGAAAGAAATCTCAAGGGCGTCGAGGGGCTGCTGCCGCGCCGTCTCCATCGCCCTGACATAGCCGAGATAGCGCAGCCTCGCCCGATCCGATGCCGAGAAATGGCCCGATATGAACAGGATGCGGCGATGCCCCTTGCACAGGAGATGCTCGGTTAGGTCGCGGCCGGCACCGAAATTGTCGGTCGCGACGGCGGCGGTAAAGCGGGCCGTCGGCAGATTGCCGAGCAGCACCGTCGGTGGCAGGGCGGATGACAGCAGCAGGCTGCGTTCGGGATCGCAGAGCGTCAGGATAAGACCTGTCGGCTGCTGTTGAAGCAGCGACGCGACGGCATCGGCCTCCTGCGCCGGATCATAGTTCGATTGCGCGATCAGCACGCTATGCCCGGCATGAAGCGCCCTGTTCTGGATACTGGAAAGCGATGCGGCAAAGACCGGATTGGTGATGCTGGGAATGAGCACCCCGATCGCCGGACGGCTACCACCGCGGCTGCCGGCGCGATAGCCGAGTTCCGCCGCCGCGCGCCGCACGCGCCGCACCATTTCGTCGCTGACCGGGCCGTTGCGGTTCATGACCCGGCTGGCCGTGGCGACCGAACAACCGGCCCGAAAGGCGACCTTCTGGAGCGTCGACATGATATCAATCACCTCCAGCTTCGAGTTTCAGGCCCTTGTGGAATATCCGCTAGAATGAGGGGATTTATATCAGACCGATGACACTTATTTGACGAACCTTCGCGCGGGTTGCGACGCCAATGCCCTTGACTTTGCTGCAGCGCAACAGATCTTCATCGTGATCGCAGTGGCGAATGATGCTGTCATCAACCGATGCCATGATTGCCGCGCTGTGATCCGCAGATCCGCCCCCTCGAAAGGATGCTCTCATGTCTGAAGCAGAAGCACGGACGCCTGCCACCTCCGCCGACAAGACCGAAAGATTGTTCTTCCTCGATATCAACGATGGACGAATTCTCTCCTCGGCCATCGACGGCACCGATCTGAAGCTCATCGTCCAGCGGGCCGGCCGCAGCCCGGACGGCATTCTCGTCGACAGCGAGAACGGCTGGATCTACTGGACGGAGATGGGCAACGACTACAATGCCCATGACGGCTCCATCGAGCGTATGGACCTCGACGGCGGCAACCACGTAACACTGATCCCGCCGGGCAGCACGCTGGTCACGCCGAAACAGATCCAGATCGATCGCGACAACGGCAAGCTTTACTGGTGCGACCGCGAAGGCATGCGCGTCATGCGCGCCAATATCGACGGCAGCGACATCGAGACCCTGGTGCAGAACGGCGACAGCCCTGAAGACAGCGCCGATATCGAGCGCTGGTGCGTCGGCATCGCCCTCGACCTGCCGCTCGGCCAGATCTACTGGACCCAGAAGGGACCGCCGGATGCCGGCCTCGGCCGCATCTTCCGCGCCAGCATCAATATCCCGGCCGGCGAAACCGCCACGAGCCGCAACGATATCGAAACCCTGCTCGACAAACTGCCAGAGCCGATCGATCTCGAGCTGGATCTTGCCACCCGCACGATCTACTGGACCGATCGCGGCAATCTTCCGCGCGGAAATACCGTCAACCGCGCAGAGATGGACGATATCGCCGCAACCTCCGAAGTCGTCCTCGAAGGCCTGGACGAAGGCATCGGCCTCTCGCTCGATCTGCCAAACAACCGCATGTTCTTCACCGACATCGGCGGCAATCTCTATTCCGCAAGCCTCGACGGCTCAAGCGAACGTGAACTGCTGCACCATGCCGGCTCGTTCACCGGCATCGTCTACGCCGAAATCTGAACGATAACGATCGTAGGCGCGCCCCTGCGCGCGCCTACGCTCCATCCTCCTCGGCAACCATTCGGTCCAGATTCTGGTTGAGCCGCCGCATCAGCCGCAACAGTGTCTGAACCTCCTCCGCGCTGAACCCGGCCAAAACAACCTCGCGTCCCTCTTCCAGCGCCTGACGGGCAGCCGGCAACCTTTCGCGCGCCGCATCGGTTAGAGATACGAGACTACTGCGACCATCCGTGGGATCGGGTGTGCGCCTGATCAGCCCATCCCGCTCCATGCGCGCCAGCATCTGCGCCATCGACGGCTGCTCGATCTTGGCGAATTTTGCCAGATCCTTCTGCGACATCTCGGCGCCATTGCGGAGCATGTAGAGCACCGGCAGCTGGCCGATATTGAAGCCCAATGCCTTCACACGTCGCTCGCCGAGACGCGCGAACGACCGCGACGCCATGTTGATGAGCGGCGCCGGCGCGTCGAACAAATCCCAATCCGTCATTTTCGCACCACTTGAATAGGTACCTATGTTAATCTATATAGGTACCTATGTACAAAATTATGAGAACCATGTCCATGAGATCCTATCCGCGTATCGCCATCATCGGCGCCGGCCCCGGCGGCCTGACGCTGGCCCGCATTCTCCATCAGGCCGGCGTGCCGACCATCGTCTTTGAGCGCGAAGAACACGCCCTTGCCCGTCCGCAAGGCGGCACGCTCGACCTGCACGTCGAATCCGGCCAGCTGGCGATGCGCCGCGCCGGCCTCTACGAAGAATTCCTGACGATCGCTCGCTATGAGGACCAGGGGAGCCGGCTTTACGACAAGGACGGCACGCTGATCTTCGCCGATGACGATGCCGACGATTCGGACCGGCCGGAAGTGGACCGCACCGCCTTGCGCCAGACGTTACTCGCCTCCTTGCCGGCTGAAACCATTCACTGGAACCATGGCTTGCGCGAGGTGCGCCCGCTCGACGACGGCACATACGAGCTGGTCTTCGAAAGTGGCACGGCAGGCTCCTTCGATCTGGTCGTCGGCGCTGATGGCAGCTGGTCCAAGGTCAGGCCGCTGGTGTCATCATACCGCCCGCAATATAGCGGCATCACCTTCATCGAATTCGGCATCGACGACGTCGACACAAGCCACCCCGAACTTGCGGCCCTTGTCGGCCGCGGCAAGATCGGCGTCGAGGCCGACGGACGTGGCCTGATCGTCCAGCGCAATGGCAATGCCCATCTCAGAGGCTATGCCATCTTCCGCGTGCCGACCGGCTGGGCCGAGAAAGCCTTCGATTTTGCCTCACCGGCAAAGGCTCGCGCACGGCTTGCCGCCGAATTCGAAGGCTGGGCGCCGAAAATCGTCGGCCTTATCGAAGCCGGCAACGACCATATCGTCTCGCGGCCGATCCACGCGCTGCCAGTCGGACACCACTGGCAGAACCGTATCGGCATCACACTCCTTGGCGATGCCGCCCATGTGATGTCGCCGTTCGGCGGCGAGGGCGTGAACGCAGCCATGCTGGACGCGGCTGAACTCGCCCGCCAGCTTCTCGAAAAGGACGACTGGAAAAATGCCGTCAAAGCCTATGAAGCGGAGATGTTCGAACGCGTCATCGAACCGGCCGAACACGCTGCGGAAGCCGTCGCCACCGAGCTCTCCCATCTTGGAGCGGAACTTTCTCTCCAGCACTACCAAGCCCATCTCGACGCCCGTCTTCAAGGCTCCGCCGCCTAGAGAGCAATTCCAGGAAAAGTGCGCAGCGGTTTTCCGTGCGGAATTGCGTGAAAATAAAGAGATAGAGCGGTTCAGAGTTTCCGTGAAAAGCTGCACCGCTTTATCATCACAAAGAAAAAGCGGGCCAAGATGGCCCGCTCCAAAGACGTTTCCCTATCCCATGAGAACAGCGGCTTAGCTGCCCTTGCGCACGCCGTCGAGAAGATGCGGCAACGATTTGACGCCCTCGTCGCGCAGCTCAGCCGGAAGCAGGCCTTCCGGAAGATCCTGATAGGAAACCGGGCGCAAGAAGCGGCGGATGGCCAGCGTACCAACCGAAGTCGTGCGGCTGTCCGAGGTCGCCGGGAAAGGTCCGCCATGCACCATGGCGTGGCAGACTTCGACGCCGGTCGGCCAGCCATTGGCGAGAATGCGCCCGGCCTTGCGTTCCAGCACCGGCACCAGCTTGGCGGCCGTCGTATAATCATCCGCTTCGATCTGGAGCGTCGCGGTCAGCTGGCCCTCGAGCTTTTCCGCAACCGCGATCATCTGGTCGATGTCCTTGCAGCGCACGAGAAGGCTTGCCGAGCCGAAGACCTCATGCCCCAGGCGCTCGTCGGCGAGGAACTGCTCTACATCGGTCTCGAAGAAGATGCCCGGGCTGCGGTTGACGCCTTCGGCCGGCGCACCATGAGCGACGGTCTTGACAGCCTCATGCTCCGCCAGTGCGGCAACGCCCTTGTCGAAGGCGGCGTGAATGCCGGGCGTCAGCATCGGTGCCGGAGCACGGCCGGTCAACGCATCGCTGGCTGCCTGGACGAAACGGTCGAGATCGGGGCTTTCTATAGCAAAAAGCAGACCCGGATTGGTGCAGAACTGGCCGGCGCCGAGCGTAAGGGAATCGATAAAGCCCGTGCCGATCGCCTCGGCGCGCGCGGCAAGTGCTGCCGGGAAAAGGAAGACCGGATTGACGCTGCTCATCTCGGCATAAACAGGGATCGGTTCCGGCCGGGCCGCGGCAATGGCTCCAAGCGCCAGGCCGCCACCGCGCGAACCGGTGAAGCCGACGGCCTTGATGCGGGGATCGCGTACCAGCGCGGCACCCGTCTCGTTGGCACCGGTCAGCAGCGAGAACGTGCCTTCCGGCAGACCACAAGCGGCAACGGCGGCACGGATGGCGCGACCGACAAGCTCGCCCGTGCCCGGATGAGCGAGATGGCCCTTGACGACGACCGGGCAGCCGGCGGCAAGCGCCGACGCCGTATCACCGCCGGCAACCGAGAAGGCGAGCGGGAAATTGCTGGCGCCGAAGACGGCGACCGGCCCGAGCGGGATCTGGCGCAGACGTAGATCGGCGCGCGGCAGCGGCTTGCGCTCCGGCAATGCCGGATCGACGCGCAGATCGAGCCATTCGCCGGCACGAACCACCTGCGCAAACAGCCGAAGCTGACCGACGGTGCGGCCACGCTCGCCTTGCAGGCGCGCGACCGGCAGGCCGGTCTCTTCCGTCGCCCGCTCAATCAGCGCATCGCCGATGCCAATGATGTTGTCAGCAATCTTTTCGAGGAAGGCAGCGCGCTGCTCCGGGCTGGTTGCGCGGTAGACGTCGAAAGCCTCGGCAGCCAGTTCACAGGCCCTTGCGACGTCGGCCTCACCGGCAATCGCAAAAGCCGGCTCCAGATTGGCACCCGTTGCCGGGTTGATGGCACGCGCGGTTCTGTTGTCGCCGGTCGAATCCGCGCCGATCAGCAAATCGCCGCTAATCACAAAAGACTGTGTCATGGAAATTCCTTGATGATGTTGGAGCGTTAAGCTCTACGCTTTGAAGCACATAGCAGGATGGAATGACAGATGTAAGATGATAATCGTCATCTAATTATCAAGGCATAAGCAGGAGGTTCGAGGCGGCTTTGCAACCTGCGGCCATGCTTGATGCCCGTATGGCTTTGCAGCCGCTTTCGTGTCAACTTAGCCCCCATCCGAAAGAATAGGTGCGGCCAAGTCCCCATGTCCATTGCACTTCTTGGCAATCCGATCGTCCAATTCTGCATCCTGGTCGTCATCGGCACATTCATCAGCCGCATCATGCTGCGCCATAAGCGCGCCGGACGCCTGATCGGGCAGATCGTGTTCTTCGTCAGCCTGACGGTGCTGCTGCTCTATCACGGCATCGTCCCCTATCAACCGAGCCCACCGGAGAACTCGGTGCCATTGCGCACCTTCACGGCCATTGCCAAGATCATCTGGTGGCTCAACGGCGCCTGGGTGCTGATCGCCTTCGTGCGGCTGTTCCTGATCTTCGAGCGCAAGCCCCGAGAGGGCCGGCTGGTGCAGGATCTGGTCGTCGGCATCATCTATCTCGGCGCCATTCTCTCCGTCGTCGGCGACGTCTTCAGCGTACCGATCGGCACGCTCATCGCGACGTCGGGCGTCTTCGCCATCATTCTCGGTCTCGCCTTGCAGAGTACGCTGAGCGACGTCTTTTCCGGCATCGCCCTCAATCTCGGGCGACCCTATTCCGTCGGCGACTGGATCGTTCTCGACAACGATGTTCAGGGTCGCGTCGTCGAAACCAACTGGCGCGCCACGCAACTGCTGAACGGCACCAACGACCTTGTCGTCATCCCGAACAGCATTCTCGCCAAGACGCGGCTGACCAACCTCTCGTCGCCCGATGAGAGCCATGGGGCCACCGTTACCGTGCGCATCCAGCCCACCACCCTGCCGCGCATCGTCGCCGATGTCATGCAAAACGTATTGATCAGTTGCAATTCGATCCAGAAGAATCCCGAGCCCAGCGTTGCCGTCAGTGCCATCGACGGACAGGCGATCGAACTGCAGTTATCGTTTCACGTTCGGGACATGTCGCTGACGATGGCCGCAAAGAACGAAATTTATGATCTCCTTTATCGCCACACCAAGGCGGCAGGCCTGAAATTCGCCGGCCCTCCCGGCACCGTCATGCTTCCGACGGAGCAGAAGGCAGAAACGTCGGGCGAGCAGCAACACGCTCCGGGAACGCCGTGGCGGCTGGTCAGCAATATCCCTCTTTTCTCGTCGCTGACCGAAGACGAGAAAGAACATCTGGCATCGCATATGCAGCGCCGAACCTATCGCAAGGATGCCGTAATCGCCGAACAGGACGTGCGCTTGCGCGCGCTGACGATCGTCCGCTCGGGCGTTGTCAGCATCACCCGACGCGAGGGACACCGGCAGATCGAACTGACCCGCCTCGCACCGGGGGATTATTTCGGTGAAAACGGCCTGCTGATGGGATCGGGCGAAGTCGGGACGGTTCGCGCCCTGACCTTCGTCGTCACCTATGAAATCGGCGAGGACTGCCTGGCGCCGCTGCTACATGACCGGCCGACGCTTGCCGAGGAGCTTGGCACCATCATGGCAAAGCGCATCGAAGCCGAACAGCATCTTTTCGCCAATGCCGACATGCTGGTCCATGGCGCTCCCGTAAGCTCGTTAAGCTCGCGCATCAAGCATCTCTTCCAGCTACAGTAGTGGAGCTGGAAAAATCCCGGAGAGCGGAAGCGGAAAGGCTCTAGGCCGCATCGGCCGCCTTCTCCGGCAGCGAAAAGGCAAAAAGATTTTGCCCGATGGCGCGGGCTGTATGGAGGTTAGATGTCATGTCCTGCGTTTCGGTCAGGAGCAGTTCGGAGGACATGACGGGAGCGCCGCAATAACCGAATATTCCATGGTCGATCTGCGTCCTCATGGCTCCGAAATAGCCGTGACGCGCATAGGTGCGCAAGTTGGCTCCTCCGACAGCGATCAGGTGGACGCGAAGGTCTGTCAATTTTTTGATCGTCGGGCTGCCGGGCAAGTCGTCATAGGCCCAGCCGTTGCTGAACACGCGGTCGATCCATCCCTTGAGAAGCCCCGGCATGGACCACCAATAGACGGGATAGACCAGCACCAGCGCATCGGCGCGATCTATTCTCGCCTGTTCGGCCAGGACATCGGCAGGCGCCGGCCTTTCCCTGAGATGCGCGGCGATATCGTCGGCGTTGAACCTCGGGTCGAAGCTTTCCGCCGCAAGATCGGCAATTTCGAACGTATCGCCTGGGCCTGCCTGCGCCACTCCTTCGGCGACTTCGGCAGCGAGGCTATGGCTGAGGGAGCCAGGATTTGGATTGGCAACGACGATGAGTGCATGCATGTGAAAAACTCCTGCTGGCAGATTGTGGGCCGGGGCCTAGTCTTATATACTTTTAGTAAGTTACTTTTGGTATATAGCGATGTCAAGCATACGGACAAGAAAGCAGGAAGCCCGCAGCCGGTTGACGCGGGAGGAGCGCTACCGGCAGCTCATCGAGGTCGCCTGGCAGATCGCGGCGGAAGAGGGAACGGAAGCCCTGACGCTCGGCCGGCTTTCGGAGCGCGCCGGCGTGACGAAGCCCGTGGTCTACGACCATTTCGTCACCCGCTCCGGCCTGCTCGCCGCACTCTATCGCGAGTTCGATATCAGGCAGACGGCGGTGATGGACGAAGCGCTTGACGCAAGCGCTCCAACGCTCGCAAGCCGGGCGGAGGTGATAGCTGCCTCCTATGTCGATTGCGTTCTGCATCAGGGCCGCGAGATACCCGGCATCATCGCCGCACTCACGGGCTCCCCCGAACTCGAAAAGATCAAGCGCGACTACGAAGCGGCCTTTCTCGAGAAGTGCCGGGTGCTGCTTGCGCCCTTTGCCGATTCCCGTTCCATTGCTTCGGCCGGCCTATGGGCGATGCTGGGTGCGGCCGAAGCCCTTTCCTACGCCGCAACGATGGGAGACATCACCCCACAACAGGCAAAGGACGAACTCTTCGAAACCATCAAGGCGATGGTCGCGAGAAACGCGTGACGACGAGCCTCGCGACGCCATTAGGTGTCAGGCCGAGCCCGGTCAGTGGGTTCTCTCAATTCGATTTCGCTGCCGGCGCCGCCTGAGCCCACCCCGCATAAAAGGCCTTGGCATCGCTCGTGAACTGCTCACGCGACGCCGGCCGGGTGTAGAACATGTGGCCGCCGCGATAGAGCTTCAGCGCCACGCGATCGGCTAAGGCGGACGGCATGTGATCAAGCACATATTTGTTGACGCCAAAGGGTATGACCAGATCGCTGTAGCCTTGCCCGATCATCAGGCGGAAGGACGGTGACAGCGCCAACAGTTCCTTGAGATCATCGGTGACACCAACGGTCAAACGCGAGCCGCCATTGTGCCTGCCCCATTTCCATTGCTTGTTTATGGAATCTGACAACAGCGTGTAGGTCATGTCGGTGTGGAAACCCAGTTCGTCGCGGGCATAGCCCGTGAAGGCGCCGCCATAGGCGCGGACGAAACCGTCGAGAACCGGATCGCCGCCATGCTCGGCTTCCGACTGCGGATAAGGGTCCGGCGCCAGGAAAGAGGCGTCATAGGCGCTCACCACATCCGGAGCGCCGCCATCGGAATACTTACGGTAGACCCGGCTGAGGAAACCCTGATTCTTGACGACGACATCCTGAGGTATGCCGGTCAGCTTCGCCACCCGCCCGTAGAAGGCCTGCCCGGCATCGCCCGACAGTTGTGGCCCGGCAAGAACAGGCAGATATTCGTTCAAAGCAAAAGCCTGGGCATCCTGCACGGCTTTCTCGCTGAAGGCATTTTGCCGTTCCAGTTCGGCTGCCGCCAGTGAAGGCAGCTGCAAGGCGGCGCCAAGCGCATCCGCGCCGCCGCCGAAGACGAACCTGCCCTCCAGCAGGGGCGACAGCATGACGATGCCGGAAATCAGGATGCCCTGATCTTCGCGCAGGCTGTTGGCGACCTTGACCGAACGAAAGCCGCCATAGCTCTCCCCGAGAATATATTTCGGCGATGCCGCTCGGCTGCTATGGGCGACATAGAGCGCGATCGCCTTGGCGAGGCTTTCGGCATCGCTGTCGACACTATAGAAATTGTTCTGGTCATCCGGCTTGGCGGTGCGGCTCCAGCCAGTGCCGATCGGATCGATCAGCACGAGATCGGTGAATTCGAGCCAGCTTTGCGGATTGTCGATCAGCTTCGCATTCGCGCCATCGCGCCCATCCGTGCCGAAATCGACGATGCGCGGACCGACGAGTCCGAGATTGAGGAAGGCCGAGGCGGCACCCGGCCCACCGTTGAACACGAAGGTCACGGGCCGGTTGGCATCGCGGTTCTTGGCGACATAGGCGGTATAGAAGATCGCTGCGCTGCGCTGACCATCCTGAGCAAAAAGATCGAGCGTCCCGGCCGTCGCCGTATAGGGGATGGTCTTGCCTTCGGCATTCAGTACATGGTCGCTCACCGCATCGGGCGGCAGGAGCGAGAGCACACCGCTTGCACCGGCTACCGGCGCAGCATGGCCTTGCTCCGGCGGCGCGGCGGATGCCGCAGCCGATATCAGCGAAAGAGCCAGCGCCAGGCCAGGAACCATCTGCCGAAAAGACATGAAATCGTATCCTCCAATGGGGTCGTCGCGTGGACGTGATTACCGGCGATACTATGTCACAGACGACAGGCGCCGAAACTCAAGAGATGTTGATCGATGACGACGGCGCTTTTGAGAGACGCGGCTCTTGAGGGCCTACGAGCCCTTTGCCAAAGTGGCCCGCGGTAAGGCGGCACAAGCAGATCAAAGAGATCGCAAGGGAAACGACGATGAAACAGGATATCGAAATCAAGACTATCGACGGCACTGCCAAGGCCGCCATCTTCCGCCCCGACAACGGCGCGTCGGCCGAGCGTGGCGTGATCCTCTACATGGACGCCATGGGACCGCGTGCGTCGCTCGACGGCATGGCGCAGCGGCTGGCCGATGCCGGCTATATCGTGCTGCTTCCCGATCTCTTCTATCGCTTCGGCGCCTATGGCCCCTTCGACGGCAACGCCTTCGGCAATCCCGCCTCCCGCGAGACGATCATGACAATGGTACGCGGCACGACGCAAGAAATGAGCAAGGCCGACAGTGCCGCCTTCCTCGATGCGCTTGCGGCAGCCGGCGCCAAGGGTGCGGCTGGCGTGGTCGGCTATTGCATGGGCGGCGGCCGCGCGCTGACCGCGGCTGCGACCTATCCCGATCGCATTGCGGCGGCGGCAAGCTTCCACGGCGGCAATCTCGCAAGCGAGGCCGAAGACAGCCCGCACCGGCTCGCCGACGCTATCAAGGCCCGCGTCTATGTCGGCGTCGCAGGCGTAGACAACAGCTTTCCGCCGGAGCAATCCGCCCGTCTTGCCGAAGCGCTCCGCACCGGCGGTGTCGATCACGCCATCGAAAACTATGTCGGCATGGCGCATGGATGGACTGTGCCGGACCACGGCGTTTATGACGCCGCAGGCGCCGAGCGGCACTGGAAGCGACTGCTGAACCTGTTCGACGAGGCCTTTGCCTAGCACCATCTCATTGCCACCCAGGACAACGGAATATCCTCTATCCGGTTCGCGATGGGTTAGAACTTGATCCGGTCGATGCTGGTCAGCGTCGTCTTCTGCGAAACGCCGGGCGCATTGACCGTGTGCCAGGCCACATATTGCTCGGCATAAAGCTCGGTGGAGGACATGCCGTCGACCGGCAGAACGATGTTCATGCCGTTCAGTGCTGCGTCCGTTGCCGTATCGAGCACCGCGCCCTCCGAGGCCGTGCCTGTTACGATGACGGTCTTGATGCCCTTGTCGGAGAGAATGTTGCGCAAGTTCGTGCCGATGAATTTGTCCGGCCCGGATTTGACGATCGGCTCGCTTGCCAAAGGCGCGAGCGCCGTTGCGATATCCTGCGGTTCGCCAACACCGGCCAGGCTGAAGACGACAAGCATCTCCTTGGCGCGCGCCTGATCGAGCAGGGTTTTGACCTTAGGCACGGAGGCCAGGCATCGCGGTTTGGTCTTCACATTGCACGGCCCCTTGGTCGGGTCCTGCGCACCATTGAAATCGAGGACCAGCAGCGCCGTCGTCTTGGGATCGACCGTGACGGTCTTCAACTCGGGCGGCGCCGGCGGCTTCACCTTGTGCCAATCGTCGACGATCGTCTGCGCTGCCGCCGGTGAAGCCAGCGCGGGGCCGAAAGCTAAGGTGAAGGCTGCAAAGCCCGCGCAGAAAGCAAAAGCCGCCTTCCGCCCCACGCCGCTTGTCTTGCTGACGAAGTTCCTCTCCTGCATCGACGTTCCCTTCGGTTGACCGTGGTGCAAGAGAGATAGGCTAGAAACCGCAAGGGGGTAACGAAACTCTTCGTGATAAGAAGCGGCCGTATGCCGAATCCTTCCATATCCCTGGTAAATCCCGCCGCCTACGTGGCCGCCTCGTCCATCGGCTCCTCGGCGCTTCCATCGCCTCGAAGCTTTCCGAGGACGGCCTGCAACGCCTGCTTCAGCCCTTCGATTTCCTGCGAACCGGCAATGTCGGACCAGCGTTGATCCACAAGACGGCCGGTTGCCGCCGCTATCGGCCGCACGCCCTTGCCGCGCTCGGTCAGGAAGACCAGCCTTGCCCGCCGGTCGCTGGGGTCCGGCCGCCGCTCGACATAACCCAAACGCTCCAGTTCCTCCACGGCCTGCGTCATCGTCTGCTTGCGGACATGGGCAAGCCGGGTGAGCTCGCTCACCTGAATTCCCTCCGGACGCATGAAGGTGAACACATTGGCATGCGGCGGGCGGATGTCGCCATAGCCGGCCTCTTCCAGCGCAGCTTCGACATCCTGTGTCCAATGTTGATGCACGAGCCGCAGAAGCAGGCCCAGGGACGAACGGGCGGGAATTGAGTTTTCCATGAATATAGACAGGCACCTGACTACTGTGATAGATAGACAGGTACCTTACCACTTCTTCTCAAGAGAGGATACCCGCATGCCTTCGCTCGATGTGCTGGACTCGACGATCTTCTACGAAGACGAGGGAACGGGAACGCCCTTCGTTTTCCTGCACGGCAATCCGACCTCATCCTATCTGTGGCGGCATATTATGCCGGCTATCGCCGCGCCTGTCCGCCGCCTCGCCCCCGATCTCATCGGCATGGGCCGGTCGGGAAAGCCCGATATCGCCTATTCGTTCGAAGATCACGCGCGCTATCTTGAGGCTTGGTTCGACGGACTTGCGCTCGATGATGTCGTGTTGATCGGTCATGACTGGGGTGGCGCCCTTGCCTTCGATTGGGCCGCGCGCCATCCGGAGCGCGTGCGCGGCATCGCTTTCATGGAAACGATCGTCAGACCGCTGACCTGGGACGACATGCCGAATGCGCGCACCCGCTACGAGGTGCTGCGCTCGCCGGGCACCGGCGAGGCGAAGGTTCTGGACGAGAATTTCTTTATCGAGCAGGCACTGAAGGCGACTGTCCTGAATGGATTGAGCGCCGAGGATCACGCCGTCTACCGCGCCCCCTATCCCACGCGCGAAAGCCGCCGACCGCTGCTCGCCTGGCCGCGTGCGATGCCGATCGAAGGCGAGCCCGCCGGTGTCGTTGCGCGCATCGAAGCCTATGACAGCTGGCTTGCCCGCAGCGAAGACATCCCGAAGCTGCTGTTGACCTTCGATGGCCCGACGGAGACGCTGCTGATAGGCCCGGCGATGACGAATTGGTGCCGCGAGAACATTGCCGGATTGGAGATCGAAAGCTGTGGGCCGGCAAGGCACATCGCACCGGAGGACCAGCCGGAAGCGATCGCAGCCGCAATTTCGGGTTGGGCCGCGCGTCACAGCCTGTCTCGCTGAAATCCGATCTTGGTGGCAGCAAGGACCGCCACCCCTGCTCGACCGCAAGCGATTAAGGACAATCCATCGTTGACAAAAGCCTCACAGGCCATAATCTGCGCCTAAGCCTTTGCGATTGCCCAATTTTCTTTTGGAGATCAGGATCATGCCGGCACATTGCATGAGACGACTGGTTCTGGCAGGCATGATTCTCGGCATATCCGCCTGTGCGGCCGCCGCCGCGCAGACGCTCGACCTCATCGCCCAAAAGGGCACGATCCGCATCGGCTATATCAGCGACGAAGAGCCCTTCTCCTTCAAGCAGAAGGATGGCAACCCGACCGGATATGCGCTCGATCTCTGCGGTAAGATCGCCGACGCTGTCGGGCGCAAGGTCACCAATCTCAAGCGCGATTATGTCGAAACCACGCTCGCCGACGGCTTCGATGCGGTGAAGAGCGGCCAGGTCGACCTTCTTTGCGGCGCACTGACCATCAATCTCGGCCGGCGCGAGAAAGTCGATTTCTCGCAGCCGATCTTCATCACCGGTGCAAGCGCCCTTTTGCGCAAGGATTCGCCGGACTATCTGAAGGCCCTTTTCCTCGATAAGCCGGTGGCACAAGTTTCCGCCAGACAGGCGTCGGCGACAAGCGCAATCGGCGTCCGTGCCGATACGACCACGGATGCGACATTGCGGGACGCACTCGGTCCCGACGTGCCGAAGACACGGATCGCGGCCTTCGCGACGCATCAGGATGGCCTGGTTGCGCTCGAAGATCACAAGATCGACGCCTATTTTGCCGACCGCGCGCTGCTTTTCGACCTCGCATCGCATGCCCACAAGCCGTCCACGCTTGTCATTGGCAACCGCCTCTTCACGCATGAGCCCTACGGAATCGCGCTCCGGCAGGACGATTCCGCATTTCGCCTGCTCGTCGATCAGACATTGACCGAGACCTACCAATCGGATGATTTCGCCAAATTGCTGACCGGTTACTTCGGCGAGGAAGGCCCGATCTTGCGCCGCGAGATCATGATGCAATCGATCCCGCAATAGCGCGCGCACATTCCCGGAAAGCAAAGACATCGCCTTTGCGACATGGCGGCTTTCGATCAGCAGCACGAACTTCAACTCTTTGTCGATGGGAAAGGCCTTGCGGTCGTCGTGCAAGCATCTTGAATATGTCGTAGACAGGCTCTGGTCGCCGCCGCACACATCATAAAATCCGCCACCAGTATCAATCAGGGTCGCACCAAATGGCAGTATTTCCTCAAAAGGCGAAGGTCGTCATCATCGGGCTCGGCGGTATCGTCGGCGCATCGATCGCTCATCATCTGATCGAGCGCGGCTGGGACGATATTGTCGGTATCGACAAATCCGGCATCCCCACGGATATCGGCTCGACTGCCCACGCATCCGACTTCTGCTACACGACCAGCCATGACTTCCTCTCCTGCTGGACGACCCTCTACTCCATCGATTTCTACGAGAAGCTCGGCCACTACGCTCGCGTCGGCGGCCTGGAAGTCGCCCGCGTCGGCGATGATGATCGCATGGCGGAAATCAAGCGCAAGGTCACCTCGGGCAAGGCCTTCGGCACACGCGTCAGCCTGATCGAACCCGCCGAGATCAAGGAAAAATTCCCGCTGATCGAGGAAAGCATGGTGCAGGGCGGCATGTGGGACCCGGATGCCGGCCTCGTCATCCCCCGCTCGCAGACCGTTGCCGGCAAGCTGATCGATCAGGGCGAAAAGAGCGGCAAGCTGCAATCCTTCGCCAACACGCCGGCCCAGTCGCTGATCGTTAAGGATGGCCGCATCACCGGCGTCGTCACCCATCGCGGCACGATCGAAGCCGAATACGTGATCGTCTGCGCCGGCCTCTGGGGCCGGCTGATTGCAGAAATGGTCGGCGAAGACCTGCCGGTCATGCCGGTCGACCATCCGCTGACCTTCTTCGGTCCCTATAATGAATTCGCCAATACCGGCAAGGAAATCGGCTTTCCGCTGATGCGCGACCAGGGCAACTCCGCCTACATGCGCGACACCGGCGACCCGAAGACGGCTGAAGGTGGCCAGATCGAATGGGGTTATTACGAAGAGAAGAACCCGCGCCTCTGCCATCCCCGCGATCTCCTCGAGAAGCACGAGGCCCGCCTGTCGCCTTCACAGCGTGATCTCGACATGGAGCAGATCCTCGAGCCGCTCGAACGCGCCATGGAACTGACGCCGATCCTCGGCGAACTCGGCTACAATGAAGGCCACTCCTTCAACGGCCTGCTGCAGGTCACGACCGACGGCGGCCCTTCCGTCGGCGAAAGCCAGAAGGTCCGCGGCCTCTGGTATTGCGTCGCCATCTGGGTGAAGGACGGTCCCGGCTTCGGCAAGCTCGTCGCCGACTGGATGACCGACGGCCGCACGCCGATCGACCACAACAGGATCGATTATTCCCGCTTCTACCCGCATATGCTGGAAGAGAAGTTCATCGAAGGCCGCTGCACCGAGGCGGCCCAAAAGATCTACAATCCCGCCGTCCACCCGCGCGAACCCTATGCCACCGGCCGCAACATCCGCCGCTCGCCCTTCTATGAGCGTGAAAAGGAACTTGGCGGCTACTTCATGGAGCTTGGCGGCTGGGAGCGCGCGCATGGCTACGCCGCCAACGAGCACCTGCTCGAGAAATACGGCGATCGCATTCCCGTACGCGCAAACGAATGGGACAACCGCCATTTCTGGCGCGTTTCCAACGCCGAGCATCTGGCACTCAGCGAGGATTGCGGCATCATCAACCTCTCGCATTTCGCCATGTACGACATCGAAGGCCCTGACCATGTCGAGCTGCTGGAATGGCTTTGCGCCGCCAAGATCGGTGGCGATGCCAATATCGGCAAGGGCATTTACACCCACTTCCTCGATGACGAAGGCATGGTGCGCGCCGACTTCACCGTCATCCGCATGGCCGATCGCTGCCGCCTCATCGACGGCGCCGATGCCGGTCCGCGCGACTTCCACTACATGCGCCGCGTTGCCGAGGACAAGGGTTTCGACGTTACCATTACCGACGTCACCGAACGCTACGTCACGATCGGCATCTGGGGACCGAATGCCCGCACCAACCTGCAGAAGGTGGTCGAGGCCCCGGAAAATCTCACGCAGGAAAACTTCCCCTTCGCCGCGATCAAGCAGATCCGCATCGCCGGCAAGAACGTCACCGCATTCCGCATCTCCTATGTCGGCGAGCAGGGCTGGGAACTGCATATGGCTTATGGCGATGCTCTCGCCGTCTGGGATGCGCTGCGTTCGACAGGCGCCATCGCGGTCGGCGTCGAGACCTATGCCAACAGCCGTCGCATGGAAAAGAGCCTCCGCCTGCAGAATGCCGATCTGCTGACGGAATACAATCTGCTCGAAGCCGATCTCGCCCGCCCGAAGGTCAAGGACGCCGATTTCCGCGGCAAGGCCAAGCATATGGAATATCGCGCCCGCGAGCACCAACCGGCTATGCTTTGCACCCTCGTCGTGACCAACAATATCGACGCGAACGGCGTCGCCCGCTACCCCGTCGGCATCCTCCCGGTCATGGACCCGGAAACCGGCGAGACCCTCGTCGACGAACTCGGCCGCCGCTCCTTCACCACCTCGATCGCCTATGGCCCGACCATCGGCAAGAACATCGCACTCGCCTACCTCCCCTGGTCCCATGCCCAGGAAGGCCGCAAGCTGAAGGTGGAATATTTTGGTGAGACCTATCCTGTGGAAGTGGCCGGCGTAGGCTACAAGCCGCTTTACGATGCGGAGAATTTGAAGCCGAGAAGCTGATCTCTCGGTGATATGAAACCAACGTCAAAAACTGCCCGTTCGGTTCAAGACGGGCAGTTTACTTTGTAAATGGCAGCAATCATCATCCAGAGCGGCAAAATACTGTCGCACGGGTGGCCATGCATGCCCTCAAAGATTGCGGTTTCCGCTCGAATTCAAACGGGGCCAATGACCTACGGTCATAGCGCGCAGCAGCCACTCTATCGGTCCATAGTTGAAACGTCGAAGCCACCATCGGCTCAAGAGAAGCTGGACACCAAAGAGAATGACCGCCACGGCCAGGGTTGTAGCGAGAGAGAGCCTGTCTATCAGACCAAAACCATAGCCATAAAATATCAGCGCGCAGACAACGGATTGCATGAGATAGTTCGACAGCGCCATGCGCCCGGCACTTGCCAGATAATCGCGCCAACCGCTCGCCCGCCCGGAATCCAATGCCATCAACATCGCGGCAATGATGGCCATTGTCAGGAACGGTGATGTGAGGACCGAAAGCGCCAGGCCGGCCGTTTCCAGCGACGTTCCCGGGGCAAACTGCGTTGCGCAGGCATAGGCGATGCCGCCGGGCAGCCCGACCGCCAATCCCAAGCGGATCGAACGACCGAGATATGGCTGATAGAAGTCGCGATTTTGCAGCAGCCTCCGCTGTCCAAAAACGAAGCCGATAAGGAACATGGCCAAAGCGCAGGGAGCTTGAAGCAACAACAGCATCGGCAGGAACGAGACCAAATCCTGCCTGTGTTGCCCCATGATGGCGATAGGCGTCCCGCGATAGGCGGCGATCGCCATCTGCGCATGGTCGATCATCGGAGCGCCGGCGGCCCCATCCGGAGCGTTCCATTGAAGAAGCGCCAGTATCAGCCACAGCACTGCGGTTGCGACGATAAGCACAGCTGAGAGACCAATCTTGATTCCGGTGCGCAAGTCCCTCAACGCCAGAAGCAGCAGCCCGAGAACGGCATAGGTGGTCAATATGTCGCCGTGAAACAGAACGAGCGCATGAATTGCGCCGATCAGGAACAATCCCGCCTGCCGGCGCAGCATGCGTGGCAGAAAGGCGGCATCCGCCCTTTGCGCCGACTGCATCTGAAGCGTGACGCTATAGCCAAACAGAAAAGAAAAGAGCAGGTAGAATTTCAGCTCGAAGACAGCCGAAACCAGAAATGCCAGACCGGCGTCGAGCAACGACCACCCAACCGCCGTCTGAAGATCGGTGCCGTAGTAGACCGAAGAGAAGGCGAGAATATTGACCTGCAGTATCCCGAACAGGGCGAATCCCCGCAGCGCATCGATATTGGTAATGCGATCACGGTCACGCATCCGGTTTCTCTCCAGCAATGCACAGAATATTGCGGATGATGATCTGCAGCGAACCACGTTCCGCTGCAGGATTGAAGCTGTCGTCGATCGCGGCGCGGCTAAAGATTCCGTCAATCACGATCATCAGAAACCTGACGGCATGCTCAAGCGGGACGACAGGGCTGATTTGGCCGTGCTCGGCCGCCCCGCTTAGAAGCGCGGTCAGCCCGCCCGCGAGCAGCCTGTCGGCGGCGGCATCAAGCGCGCCGACATCCTCGTCTCTCGTCGCTTCGGCGGCGATCTCCAGTATCAGCCGCCTCTCCTTCACATCCGCCGCCAGATGCAGAATAATATCGAGGAAATCCAGAAGCGCCGCCGAAAGATCGCTCCGCCGCAGCAGTTGCTGGATATAAGCCTCCGTCTGGCGGGTCTGCCCGTGCACAACAGCGAGAATGATCGCCTTCTTGCTCGGAAAATAGTGAAACAGTTTGCCGGAGCTGACACCAGCCTCACTGCAGATGGCCTCGGTACTGGTTCCGTGAAACCCGCTCCGGACAAAGCAAATCTTGGCGGCGTCAAGAATGGCCTCCAATTGCAGGGTGAGCTATCATCGCGATCGAGGATGAAGTTTTCGCGCGGGCGATCAGGCTGTATTTATGGGAGGTAGACTTGGTTGCGGGGGCAGGATTTGAACCTGCGGCCTTCAGGTTATGAGCCTGACGAGCTACCGGGCTGCTCCACCCCGCGTCACCAGCGCAAACCGC